>QGON01000062.1 GCA_003660235.1 bacterium endosymbiont of Escarpia laminata
CTTCGAGGCTTCGGATACAGGGCTGTAATACCCATTAACCGCATCAGGCGCTGAACACGCTTACGGTTTACTGCATGGCCTTCATCCTGCAACCAGTCCCTGATACGACGGCTACCATAGAATGGCCTTTTCAGATGCATCTCATCAATCCTGCGCATCAATGCGAGATCATCGTCTGATACCGGTGCAGGCTGATAATAAACCGTCGAACGATTCAGACTCAGTAACTGGCATTGACGGGTAAGCGGCAATCGATCTTCCTGATCGATCATTTCTTGCCGCTTGGACCGTGAATCCTTTCCAGCCCGCGTTCTAAAAAATCTCGTTCCATTGTCAGTTGGCCAATCTTGGCATGCAGCTCTTTTACCTTTTCGTCAGTCTCTTCACTCTGTTGCTGCCCACGACCGAACAGCTGATCTGCATCGTTAAGCAATCGTTTGCGCCAATCCTGGATCTGATTTGGATGTACGTCAAACTGTTCTGCTAGCTCAGCCAATGTCCGATCATTTTTAACGGCTGACAAGGCTACTTTTGCTTTGAAGGCCGATGAATGATTACGTCTTTTCCTTCTCATCTTCTGCTTACTCCTCTTCAGTTAGAATAATCGCAGAAGACACTTATAATTTCAGCTATTGTGTCTGACTAATGGGGTCCACTACTCAATAACCTTCGAAAATCATGTTTCTCTGCTATAAATATAAGTAAGGAGAAGTCGATTTATTAGTGTGTATCACTTTGTAATCGAAAATGAATGATGAAATTATTCAATCGTGAGAAATGTGATAAGGAGGTTTAATAATGGATATTCAACTCGCTGATGTCACCATCCATGTCGATAAAAATGTAAGTGCAGAAGAGCGTTTTGGCATAGAAGAAGTTTTACGGGATATTGATGGAGTTGTAAGCGTACGCAATTCAATCGAGGCGGCTCATTTGTTTCTCGTGGAATATATTCCTGAAAAGACCAATTCACATGATTTGCTGAATGCCGTAACCGGAAAATACGGACATGGAGAATTAGTCGGTCTCTGATGTATGGTGTGTAGTCTGTAAAACAGCACACATCAAGCTGGGGGAATGAATTCAATACGGTATTCGCTACCGGAAAGGGGTTTTATCTGCTTTGCAGAAGAGAGGTTTGTTATGTCGTTAGAGTCACAAACTGAAACCCACAGCTTCCTTGAAAAAGACGCCAAACTATTCAATGCGTTATTTGATGCGCGCTTCGAAGAGAAAATGGCAGCCAGGGAACCTGATAAAAACCCTTCTATTTGCATAATGGTTACAAAAGGGACCCTGGATTGGGCCTACCCACCGTTTATTATCGCTTCTACGGCATGCGCACTCGGTTGGAATGTCACCATGTTTTTTACCTTCTACGGTATGGGTCTACTTAAAAAGCGATTGGATCTTCAACTCAGTGGATTGGGCAATCCAGCCATGCCGATGAAAATGCCATACGGACCAGACTGGTTTCGTGAAATAGAGTGGAAGATACCGAACCTGGTTATGGCCAATGTCCCCGGATTCGAGAGCATGGCCACAACCATGATGAGTAAGACTCTGGCAGACAAGGGTGTCGCGCCAATCAGCGAGTTGCGAGAGATTTGTATTGAAGAGGGTGTCAAGCTTATTGCCTGCCAGATGACCTTCGATCTTTTCGGTTGGCCCAAAAGTGAGTTCATCGACGAGATTTCCGAATGGGCTGGCGCAGCCACCTATCTGGCCATCGCTCAGAATTCCAAGGTGAATCTGTTCATGTAGACCTGAAGAGGACTCAGCGTTTACGTAAAAGGGAACAGATTTATTTTATTAGCAGTACGGTTAATTAATCTGTCCCCTTTTACTCTTCTTTTGCTCTTTTGCTCTTTTGCTCTTTTGCTTATATTTGCAACGTGGGCGCAGATGCCTTTTTAGGTGATTGCGTGTGCGCTGGCTAGGAAGCATTAAAGCCGGTTTATGGTTGCTGTTAGCTAGGCAGTTTACATGCAATCACCTGAAATGGTCGTTTTTACTTACTATATCAATCTGTTATGCTAAAAAGAGAATAGGATATTCAGATATGACCATAAATCAATTGCTTAGCGATTTAAATGAAAATCAACGTAAGGCTGCGTGTATGCCCCGTCAACATGCGTTGATCTTAGCTGGTGCAGGCACAGGAAAAACAAAAACTATAGTTTCTCGTGCTGCATATTTAATATCGAATGGCACACCTGCACATAGAATACAAATTCTGGCGTTTACTCGCCGTTCTGCATCAGAGATAGTCGAGCGAGTTCGGATGCACTTGGGAGAAGAGGCTCAAGGTCTTAAAGCCTCTACATTTCACACATGGTGTATTTCATTAATTCGAAAAGCACCGAAGGTATTTGGTTGTAAAGGATACTCTGTAATCGACCGAGACGACCAATTACAGTTATATAAAGTATTACGAGGGAAAGCCCAAAAATCAGAATTACCTTCTGCGCAAGAAATTTGCGACTTATATTCGTTTGCTCGAAACACTGTGCAGTCACTTAATGCCACGCTTCAAAAGAAGTCGCCTGAATGCCTGCATAATATTAAAAAGATAAGTGAGGTCATGCTGGCGTATGAGAAGCGCAAAAAGGAACGACATTATTTAGATTATGACGACATACTCGATGTGGTTGCGCAACAAATGACTGTTTCGGAAAAAACAAGGATTTGGGTTTCCAGTCAGTATGACCACCTGCTTGTCGACGAAATGCAGGATACTAACCCTTTGCAATGGAAATTAATTAACCCACTTAAAGAAAATGTAACACTATTTTGCGTTGGTGATGATGCACAATCAATTTATGGATTTCGTGGTGCGGATTTTCAAAATGTACATAGTTTTGCATCAAGGGTAGATAATTCCATAACGCTCAAGCTTCAAGATAATTATCGTTCTACCCAAGAAATATTGAACGCTTCTAATTGGCTCTTATCTCAGAGTGCTCTTAGCTATGGCAAAAACCTCACAGCCATGAGAGGAAGTGGGAAGAAACCAGAATTACACACATTTATTAACGAGTGGGAAGAAGGGCGTTGGATTGCTGAAGAAATATTTAATAACAAGCAAATGGGTGAAGATTGGAAAAACAATATGGTTCTGGTCCGCTCTGGATATGCCGGAAGAGTAATTGAGGGTGCATTACTAGCCAAAGATATTCCTTATCAGTTTATAGGGGGAACCAAGTTACTTGAATCAGCGCATATTCGTGATCTTCTTTCAGTATTAAGGATTGTTGGAAACCAACAAGATGAAATAGCATGGATGAGATTTCTAACTTTATGGAACGGTGTTGGAGAAGTAACAGCAAACAAGCTTATCGAAAGGATTTTATTTTTAGATGGGTATGATCAAGTCATCAAGTTACTCAAGGATAGCGATAAATTGCCTTTGTCCGCAGCAGATGCAGTGGGTGCAGTGATTAAAAATCAAAATAATGTCTCTGATGCGCTTCTTGATTCATTTCAGGTACTTGAGGAAATACTAGCTGAAAAGTATAAAAAACAAGAATGGGATAAGCGTCGAAGAGATATACAGCTAGTAAGAAAGCTTGCTGAAAAACACACATCAATACTTGGATTTATTGAAGAGTATTTGCTTGATCCGGTACATGTTACTCAAATCGACAGAAAAGAAAATGATGACGTAGTAACGGTGATAACTATCCATTCGGCTAAAGGCACTGAATGCGAAAGATGCTATGTTATCAATGTATCTCCTGGTTCCTACCCTTCTAGTTTTTCAATTGGCAAAGAGGATGAAATAGAGGAAGAAAGGAGGGTATTATATGTTGCTTTAACAAGAGCTAAAGATGAATTATTTGTAACACGTCGCGGATATTCCTTATGGGCAGAAGATAAAAGTAAAGTTGATGATAACGCTGAATCAGAAAATTATTTTCTAAATGCTTTACCTGAAGGTTTATTTAATGAAATTATACATCGCCATAAATTATGGAATGTCGATAACGATGCCCCTGATGTTACTGAACATGTTGATGTTGGTATCAATATTGGAAATATTCCTCCTGATCCACAAGAAGAGGAAGCCGAAGAATCTAATGCTTCAGACTGGAATCATATGGTAGACAATAGAGAAGCATTTTGGCTTTCTGAGTTACGATGCGCAGATGGTTATTTACATAGAAGTAATTCTCAAAGTAAATCACATAAGGACTCTGCAGGAATTGCCGAAGAATTAGATGGTGACAAAATGGTGAAAAAAAAACTACAAATCGAGCGGAACAAACAAATGGAGAACCATTCTGGAATTAAGATAGAAAGCTGTTCAGCGTATTATGATACTAAGAAAAATGTGTGCGTATTTGGTGAGTTAATAGCGGAAAATAAAAGCCCTGTAAATGAATACAAGGAGGTTCAATTGGTTGTATATGACTCAGATGGGGAATTAATGGCAAGAGAATATACAAATTGGACAGAATTTGGATTAATGCAATCTTTCGACTTTAATGTCGACCTAAGTGATTTTGAGATGGAACCATCAAGAATTAAGGTATATCCAACAAATGGATAAGGCCATCAATCCGTTCGAGAAAATTATCCATTTTTTTATTACTATTATTAATTTGGCTTATCGGCACCAGGAAAACACGCAAACTCCACCACGAAGCCAATCAGTACAAGCAGGATCAACCCCTCGTAGAGGCTGAACCAGACTAGCGGCAGCCCAAGGCTGAAATAGAGCCCATAACGAAGCAGACGGCTGCGTTTCCAAGCGGGGTCAGTCATGCTTAGTGCGCTTCGTCCCAGTTGTCACCGATGCCGACGTCAACCACCAACGGCACCGCCAGCTCGGCGGCGGACTCCATCTTCTCTCGCAGCATAACGCTGGCGGTTTCGACATAGTCCTCTCTTACCTCCACAACCAGTTCATCGTGGACCTGCATCAGCAGTCTTACCGGGGGCTGTTCTGACTCTATCCAACCATCGACAGCGAGCATGGCGCGTTTGATGATATCGGCGGCTGTGCCCTGCATCGGGGCATTGATGGCGGTGCGTTCCGCTGCTGCCTTGCGCGGTCCCCGTGCGTTGATCTCCGGCAGGTAGAGGCGGCGCCCGAAGAGGGTCTCGACGTATCCAAATTCATGGGCCGACTCACGGGTGCGGTCCATGAACGTTTGTACGCCAGGATAGCGGGAGAAATAGAGGTCGATATACTCCTGCGCCGCGCTGCGTTCTATTCCCAGCTGTTTTGCCAGTCCGAAGGCGGACATTCCGTAGATCAGACCAAAGTTTATCGCCTTTGCGGAACGACGTTGATCCGGGGTCACGGCTTCCAATGTTGCGCCGAACACCTCGGAGGCGGTGGCCCGATGGATATCCTTGCCTTCGGCAAAGGCCTGCAACAGCCCTTCGTCGCCAGAGAGGTGGGCCATAATACGCAGTTCGATCTGGGAGTAGTCTGCGGCGACCATCTTCCAGCCGGGCTGGGGTACGAATGCCTGACGGATGCGGCGGCCAGCCTCGCTGCGCACTGGGATGTTCTGCAGATTGGGGTCGGAGGATGAGAGTCGGCCGGTTGCGGCAACCGCTTGGTGGTAGGAGGTGTGAACCCGTCCGGTGACGGGATTGACCATCTCAGGAAGCTTGTCAGTGTAGGTCGATTTGAGTTTCGACATGCCGCGATGCTCCAGGATCAGGGCCGGTAGTTGATGACCCTGCTCTGCAAGTTCCACAAGCACGGATTCCGCGGTTGAGGGGGCGCCTTTGGGGGTCTTGGAGATGATCGGCAGTTCCAGCTCTTCAAAAAAGATCTGTCCAATCTGCTTGGGGGAGGCCATATTGAAGGGGCGGCCCGCGACCTCATAGGCCTGCTGCTCAAGGTTGTGCATACCTTCCGCCAGCTCTTGGCTCTGGGCCATAAGCATCTCCCTGTCGATCAGAACCCCGTTGCGTTCGATGCGAGAGAGTACCGGCACCAGAGGGATCTCGATCGACTGCAGTACGTGTGTTAGTGAAGACTCACTTTCAATCTTTGGCCAGAGTGTCTGGTGCAATCGAAGCGTGATGTCTGCATCTTCTGCGGCGTATGGGGCCGCCTGTTCAAGAGGGATCTGGTCGAAAGTCAGCTGTTTTTTGCCCTTTCCGGCGACATCCTCGAAATGGATTGTCTCATGCCCCAGGTACTTTTCCGCCAGCGAGTCCATGTCGTGGCGGGTGGCGGTGGAGTCCCAGACGTAGGATTCGAGCATGGTGTCGAAGGCGATGCCGCGCAGTTCGATGTTGTAGCGGGCCAGCACGCTCATGTCATATTTCAGGTTCTGTCCCACCTTTGCATGTTCTGAGTCTTCCAGCAGTGGTTTCAGCTGAGTGAGTACCCACTTACGGTCTAGCTGTTGCGGTGTGCCGGGACAGCTATGGGCAACCGGGACATAGGCGGCCCGGCCAGGTTCGATGGAAAAGGAGACGCCGACGATCTCTGCCTGCATATAGTTGAGGCTGGTGGTTTCGGTATCGAAGGCAAAAAGATCCGCTTGCTGTAGCTGTTTCAGCCAATCGTTAAAATCGGCCTCCGTCAGAATGGTCTTGTAGTGCGGTTCGACGGCGGGCAGGGTGGAGAGCAGTCGGGAGGACTCCATGTGGGTGTAGTGTTCGCGCAGCAGCTCTATATCCGGTGGGGTCGGCAGATACTGCTTCGGCCCAAGTTCCAGCGGCACATCCAGCTTGATGGTGGTGAGGGTGCGCGAGAGGGGCAGGAAGTCGAGGCTGTGGCGCAGATTTTCGCCGATCTTGCCTTTGATCTCATCGGCATGGGTCATGAGATTGTCGAGATCGCCGTAGGCGGCAAGCCATTTGGCGGCGGTTTTGGGACCGCACTTCGGGACGCCGGGGATATTGTCTGCGCTGTCCCCCACCAGTGCCAGATAGTCGATGATCTGTTCCGGTGTGACGCTAAATTTGTCCATAACGCCCTGACGGTCGGAGAAGGTATCAGACATGGTATTGATAAGGCTGACATGCTTATTGACCAGCTGGGCCATGTCCTTGTCGCCTGTGGATATCAGCGTCTCCAGGCCGAGATCAGTGGCCTGTTGCGCCAGGGTGCCGATGACATCGTCCGCCTCCACGCCCCCGATCATCAGTAGCGGCAGCCCCATGGCCCGGATGATGTCGTGCAGAGGTTCGATCTGCACACGCAGCTCATCCGGCATTGGGGGGCGGTGCGCCTTGTATTCACTGTAGAGCTGGTTGCGAAAACTGCCGCCGGGGGCATCGAAGACCACGGCAATGTATTCCGGGCTGTAGTCGTCGATAAGGCGACGCAGCATATTGAGTACACCGACGATTGCCCCGGTGGGTTCGCCCTTCGAATTGGCTAGCGGCGGCAGTGCGTGAAATGCACGAAACAGATAGGAGGAGCCGTCGATCAGGATGAAGGGTTTGCTGGATGCCATGGCCTGTCGTCGTGGTGGGGAAGAGAGAGGATGTTAGCCGATCTGCCGCCTGTTTGTCGCCGGGCCTTTGCAAAGAGAGCGGAGCAGCGATGGATGGTCGAAATAGGATTTTTTTGATTTTCTGCTAAAGATAGTAATAACCCTGCCGATGCCATGTTTGATCGCGGGATATTACCCTTCCCCCTGTTGCCTGCGTTTCGTCGTATACCTTCATCACTATTAAAAAAATATTAGGTAACAATATGTCTGAACTCATGCCCTGCTTTCACATTGATCTACCGGACAAGGCGCAACAGCATCACGCTGCGGCGCTCGATTTTCTCGAGCGGCATGGAATCCCTCCAAATCCAATTTGTTACGCGATTGCCTATGAGTATGATGCCGGCCGCAAGCCGGAGTTGAATCTGGAGATAGAATCGCATCTGGATAGAGGCAGGGCGCTTGATGCGCACTACCTTAGGGAGTTTTTTGACACCCATTTTATGCGGCAGTCGGATGAAAAGGTGGGCGAGCATATCGCCGATCTGCACAATCTGCTCTATAAGGTGCTGGAGGGTGTCTCCGGCGCCTGCTCAGGTGCAGCCGATTTCGGCAAGGTGCTTGAGGCTCAGACAGAAGAGCTGAAAGGGGATGTCGACATGGCCGGATTGAAGGCGATCGCCGGAAATTTGCTGACAGCCACAAAAAAGGCCATATCGTCCAATCAATCGATGCGTGATCAGCTCGAATCCGTTGAGAAGGATACCTCTGAACTCAAAGACCAGGTCAAACAGCTGCAGGATCAGGCGAGCAGGGATTCACTGACCGGGCTTTACAATCGTACCGCTCTGTCGCAGCAGCTCGATTCCATGATCGAACGAGGTGCCAGCGAGAATGCACCACTCAGCCTGTTGATGGTGGATATCGACCATTTTAAACGTTTTAACGACAACTTCGGTCATTTGATCGGTGATGAGGTAATCCGGCGGGTGAGCATGTCCCTGCAACAGGGCGTGCGGGAGGTGGATGTCGCGGCGCGTTTTGGCGGAGAGGAGTTTACCGTAGTGCTGCCGGGGACTAGTCTGGATGAGGCGATGGAGGTAGCACAAAAGCTCCATGAGGCCATCAGTAAGTTAGTGTTGGTCAGACGTAGCACGAAGGAGAAGTTACCCGGCATTACTGTCTCGATGGGTGCCTCCTGTCTGCATCCGGGTGATTCGCGTGAGTCACTTATTGAGCGGGCCGATCAGGCCCTCTATCACGCCAAGGAGAGTGGCCGGAATCGCATTGTCAGCGAGACCGAGACCCTGGTTCATTGAGTCTGTTCGAGGGGGTGGAGCGGATGGTGGTTACTTCCTGCACCACTGCCCCACATCAGATTTTAACTGCTCAATGAATCTGTCTCTCTCCTCATAACTGAAATAGCGCCGTCCATGCTCTTCGCTGTAATCGTAAATGCTGCCGGCGGTTGTGTAGCTCTCCAGCCGTGAACGGGCCTCTTTGCAGCGAGCCTTGCGTTCGGCTTTTTTCTGTTGTGCTTTCTTCTTAACCTCTTTGCGTGCCGCCCGCTCTTCACGATAGATGTCGAGCATGCGCTGCCGGGTCGCCTTCCTGTCGTTGCGGATCGGAGGAGGAGTGCCGTTACGGGGTGAAGTGCGTAACTCTATCTCCTGCCTGTTTTCGGCCACGGGACGGTCGCTGTAGTGAGTTCGTCCCGCCTCATCCACCCATTTATAGATGCCTGCCTGGGTGCAGGGGCTGATCAGCAGGCCGGCAAAAAAACCGGCTGCCCATCGAGAGAGATGTCTCATTTGCCACTTTCCCTATCTGCCTGATATCCAAGATTAGCATGCCTATATTTTTTTCGGGGCACAAAAAAAGGGCGCCAGAGGCGCCCTGAAATAGAGGGATAATCTTTATTATTGATTACATACCTGAGCCGCGGGAGCCGGTGAACTCGGGATAGGCTTCCATGCCGCACTCGCCGATATCCACGCCTTCATACTCCTCTTCCTCGCTGACCCGGATACCCACCACGATCTTGATGATCATCCAAACCGCAAAACTCGCACCGAATACCCAGACAAAGATCGTCAGCAGGCCGACGAGCTGTCCTATAAAGGTCGCGCCATCATTGGTCAGCGGTACTGCCAGCAGGCCCCACATGCCCACTACACCGTGGACGGAGATCGCACCCACCGGGTCATCGATCTTCAGCTTGTCCAGGGTAACGATGGAGAAGACCACCAGGACGCCGCCCGCTGCACCGATCAGTGTTGCCACCAACGGAGTCGGGGTGGAGGGTTCAGCGGTAATCGCAACCAGTCCCGCCAAGGCGCCATTGAGAATCATCGAGAGATCCGCTTTTCCGAACAGCATGCGCGCCACGAGCATCGCTGCCACAACACCACCTGCAGCCGCCGCATTGGTATTGAGGAAGACCATGGCAACTGAGTTGGCGCTGGCAATATCACCCAGCTTGAGTACAGAACCACCGTTGAAACCGAACCAGCCCATCCAGAGGATGAAGGTGCCCAGGGTTGCCATCGGCATGTTGGCGCCAGGGATCGGATTCACCCGGCCATCAGCGGAGTATTTGCCCTTTCTGGCGCCCAACAAAAGCACACCCGCCAAGGCAGCAGAGGCACCGGCCAGGTGCACGATGCCGGAGCCGGCAAAGTCAGAGAAGCCGAAGTCATCACCCAGGCTGAAGAGGCCGAAGACCGACTGGCCGCCCCAGGTCCATGCGCCTTCCAGCGGGTAGATGACAGAGGTCATCACGACGGCGAAGAGCAGGAAGGCCCACAGCTTCATACGCTCAGCCACAGCGCCGGAGACGATAGACATCGCCGTCGCCACAAACACCACCTGGAAGAAGAAATCGGAGGCATTGGAGTAGACCGAATCACCAGCAAAACCGGCCTCGGCGGACTCTTTAAGCACGGTTGTGGTCAACGCATCCGCACTATCCGCCCCATCCAGGGCAATAGAGTTCAGGAAAAGACCGCCGTCATACATGATGTCGTAACCGACAACCAGGTAGGCGGTACATGCGATGGCGTAAAGCGCCACATTCTTGGTCAAAATCTCGGTGGTGTTCTTGGCCCGAACCAGGCCCGCTTCAAGCATGGCAAAACCTGCTGCCATCCACATCACCAGTGCACCCATTACCAGAAAGTAGAAGGTATCGAGGGCATATTGTATTTCAAAAATCTGATTTTCCATCTGCTTAACCTCTCAATTGACCTAGAGTGCGTCGGGGCCGGTTTCGCCAGTGCGTACACGGACCACCTGCTCGACGGGCATGACAAAGATCTTGCCATCGCCGATCTTGCCGGTTTTGGCGGCTTTGGTGACCGCATCGACTACCTGGTCAACCGCAGACTCTTCGACGGCGATATCGATCTTGATCTTGGGCAGAAAATCCACCACGTACTCAGCGCCGCGGTAGAGTTCTGTGTGACCTTTCTGACGTCCGAAACCTTTGACTTCGGTTACCGTGATGCCGGCGATGCCGATCTCAGAGAGAGCCTCTCGAACGTCATCGAGCTTGAAGGGCTTGATGATTGCGGAAATCATTTTCATGAGTGCTTTACCTTGATTCGCTCGGCCCGCCAGTGGGCGGGCCGTGGGTTTATGATGCAGGCCTGAATTAGAAGGACTTGCTCCAGGAGACAAAGAATTTAATGTCGGAGCCATCCATGTCTGTATCCGCAAGGCTCAGGCTGACATCACCGTAGTCACCGGCGGTCTTGCTCACGTCGATCTGGTAGTGGGTGTAGTCATCATCGCTGCTGTTGGTGAAGTCATACTTGCCGACAGTACCGCCGATGCTGAAATCCTGGGGCAGGTCGAAACTCACGCCGGCGTAGTAGTACATGTCGCCATTGACGTAGAGGCCGGTGTCGTCATCGGCTTGGCCGCTGAGGGTGTAGTTCAGACCGGCGGTGAGGAATTTCCAGCTACCGCTCAAACCGAGTTCGAGGAAATTGGAGTCTGCAGAGTCATCATAGGTGTAGTAGATCAGGCCTGCGTCGTAGCCGAAGTCACCGATCTCACCGGCATAACCGCCATAGAGGTCGAGTTCATAACTGACTGGACTGGGAGTTGTTGCACCAGCACCGTCAACAGTGCTCCAGTCAACGTTGGAAGCCCATGCGCCAACGTAAAAACCGCTGCCGTGAGCGTAGTCGACGCCACCGGAAACAGCTGCGCCATCATCTGTCTGAGTCACACCGCGCCGGATATAGTTACTTGTGACGCCAATGTTCATGCTGAACTCATCGTCCGCAACGGACAGGCCGGACATACTCAGCATAACTGCACCGCAGGCCAAAGCGATTTTATTCATCTTCATATTCGTTTCCTCACTACCTATTTAAGGTTTGAAAATTAAATCAATTCAGTGCAGTGACTTATGCGCTGCAACAGTGGATCTCAGGTCTAGTTAAGCAGGAGTCGTGCCAATCTATTATTTATATTATTTTTCAGTATGTTATGGGGTTTTATAGGATTGATTGAGTCCTGTGTAAAACCTGCCTTGCACCAAGATGAAGTGCAATTTGGTGTGGTGCGCTACCGTGGTGCGCTGTTTTGGTGCGTGGCCTGGTAACACGGGAGAGTTTTGGGGTAATGGACGAGGTGTTAGATCAATATGATTCAACACTTGAATCAACCACTTACGTCTGACCTATTAGGTCTGTTTTTTCTACAGTTCCGCCCCGTCTGGCCGATTAACTGTTCCAAGCGCCCTGATCCCTGAGCGCATTTTCAGGTTTACGGGGAATTTATTGTTTCCGGAGAGTCGGGATGAGTAAGCGTCAGCCCTTGTATTGTCTTGTTGCCCTGCTGGTTATAGGGGCTTTTTTCGCTGGCCAGGTGATTGCAGAGACGGAATTTGCAGATCTGGAGTCGTCGCTGGATGACGAGGAGCTGCTGTTCGGGGATATCCCCTCGGTCTTCAGTGCCTCAAAATATGAACAGAAAGTGACCGAGGCGCCTGCCAGGATCAGCATCGTGACTGCCGATGAGATCCAGCGTTATGGTCATCGCACGCTGGTGGATATTCTGAACACCCTGCCCGGGTTTCAAAGCAACAACGACCGCAGCTACAGTGTTCTGGGTGCCCGTGGCTTTGGTGTCCCCGGCGACTTCAACACGCGCATCCTCATACTGGTGGACGGCCACCGTATCAACGAAAACATCTTCGACGGGGCTGTGGTAGACCGGGGATTTGTCGTGGATATCGATCTCATCGACCGGATGGAGGTGGTACGGGGTCCCGCCTCCTCACTCTACGGCAGCAGCGCCTTCTTTGGTGTGATCAATGTGATCACAAAACGGGGGCGTGATTTCCAGGGGACTGAGATCTCTGCCGCTGTGGGCAGTCAGAACAGTTACCAGGGACGTATCAGCTACGGAGAGCGGTTTGACAATGGTTTTGAGCTGTTGCTCTCGGCAAGTGGCTACGATAGCGAGGGTGATGATCGGCTCTACTACCCCGAGTTCGACGATCCCGCCAGCAACAACGGCATCGCCGCGGATGCGGACGATGCAAACAACCGGAACCTCTATGCCAAACTATCATACGGCGATTTCACCCTCTCCGGCCTGTATGAAGAATACGAGAAGGGGGTTCCCACCGCATCCTACGAAACCCTCTTCAATGATTCGCGCACGCGGACCTGGGAAGGTCACGCCTATCTCGACCTGAAGTACCAGCATCTGATGGGGAACGGGGCCGACGTCGCCCGGCTGTTCTATGACGACTACTGGTATGATGGCGATTGGGCCTATGATTATGCTGATTCCGGCGATCCACCGGATGAGGTGGTATACAAAGAGGAAGCTGACGGTAATTGGTGGGGCGCCGAAGCCCAGATGACTCAGGAGTTGTTCGAAAATCATCGATTGACGCTCGGTACCGAGTACCGGAACAACCTGCGGGAGAAACAGTATAGTTATGATATATACGATGTCTCTCTGGATCTTGATACAGACAGCTACACCTGGGCCGCCTACCTGCAGGATGAATTCCGGGTCTGGGACGGCCTGATCCTCAATCTGGGTCTGCGCTACGACTATTTCTCCACCGTCGGCAGCACCATCAATCCCCGTGCCGCAGTCATCTGGACACCCTATGAGCCGACTACCCTGAAGCTGCTCTATGGTACGGCTTTCCGCGCGCCCAACTCCTATGAGCTCCATTTCCATGATGGCGGAATCTCACAGAAAGCCCCGGATGGACTCGATCCCGAGACCATCGAGACCTATGAACTCATCCTGGAGCAGCGGTTGAATGCGAATCTGAACCTGGTGGCCTCGGTCTATCACAACAATATTGAAGATCTGCTCGCCCTGACCACCGACCCGGCAGACGATCTGCTGGCATTCGAAAACAGTGGGGATGCCACGGCTACGGGTAGTGAGCTGGAGTTGCAAGGGCAGTGGGAGAGCGGTTGGTCAGGATCGGTCAGTTACTCTTATCAGCAGGCAGAAAACGCCTCGGGTGAGCGGCTGGTCAACTCCCCAAGTAATATGGCGAAACTCAATCTCATCGCCCCGCTGGCGGGTGATGATTTCAGCGCCGGTCTGGAGCTGCAGTATGAGAGCGGGCGAAAAACCCTCAGCGGTGATGAGACCGACGGGCGCGTTATCACCAACCTGACACTGTTCAGCAGGGACTGGATTCAGGGACTGAAGGTTTCTGCCAGTGTCTATAACCTGTTCGACGAGAACTATGCCAATCCGGGCTTCGAAGAGCATGAACAGGATCAGATTGAGCAGGATGGTCGCACCTTCCGCCTCAAGTTCGATTATGCACTTTAATTGATTCCAGGCTATCTGGTGCAACCATCCGACATGGGACGTCTACGCATACTCCAGGCATTATTGCTGCTGATGATGACGGCTGCTCCCGTCTTGGGGTCAGAGGCGCCGGTTATCGCCATCATGAGTGGCCAGACGGCAAAACCCTACCAACAGACGCTGGAGAGTTTTAAAGCATCGCTCAAGCAGTCCCGCCCTGGAGTTGAGTTCGTCCGGCCTGATCCAGGGGGCAGTAAAAATGTGCTGCAACCACCGGCACTGGTCTTTGCCCTCGGCACCAAGGCGGTGCGTGAGTCACTTGCGAAACTGGGTGGCCGGGAGTTAGTGGCCACCATGATTCTCAGCGACAAATCGCTGAATGATTCATCCCATGCCACTGCTGTATTGCTCACGACCTCACCCCTGAAGCAGCTGGAATGGCATCGCCGATTTCTGCCGAATGCCAGGCGAGTCGGGATTCTCTATGACCCCAAGCGCAATCAGGACTGGGTGGATGCAGCTAAGATTGCTGCGGCCGAATTGGGTCTTGAAATCGTTGCGGTTCCGGTAAAGGCGGCCAAAGAGCTGCCATCGGCGCTAAAGTTATTGGGCCGCAATGCCGACAGCATACTGGGGATAGCCGATAAAACGGTCTATTCCAGCAAAACGGCTAAAGCAGTGCTGCTCTTCTCGTTTCGCAACCGCATCCCGTTTATTGGGCTTTCGGGCGCCTGGGTCAAAGCTGGAGCACTCTACGCGCTCGATTGGGACTATCCGGAACTGGGTCGGCAGTGTGCTGCTATCGCGTTGAAGATTCTCGATGGGACAAAGGCCAAAATGATCAAACCACAGTTGCCTGACAAGCGACTCTACCTGCTCAATATGAAGACGGCAAAGCATATGAAACTGGAGATCAGCCAGGCATTGATTGGTGGGGCTTCCAAGGTTTACAAATAATGGGTGTATCGGCGATGCAGTCTAAAGGCTTTGGTCTGACAACGAAATTCAACCTGCTCTCGATCCTGCTGGTTCTGCTTACCGCTATGGCAGTCACGATCTATGATGTTGAGCGAGAGCAGGACAGCCGTTTCGAAGCACTGGTGGCGCATGGCATGGAGACGGTGGAACTGATCGCCCAATTCAGCGAATACGCCCTGTTTGCTGAAGATGAAGAGACCCTCAAAACCATCCTCACCAGCGGAAGTGATGAAGAGACAACCTACCTGGGACTGTTGCGCCCGGATAAGACGGCGCTGGCAGAAAAGTGGTTGGATCCGTCCCTTGAGGTATTCCCTGATTGGCAGGTTGACGGCCAGAGCGCCGATGATACGGCCGTATCCAGCACTGATGGAAGGTATATCAAGTTCCTTTTACCGGTGATGAGTACACAGAACGCAGAGCTGGATGCATTTCCAACGGAGGATGAAGCCAAGTCCCCCAAGCGGGAACTCCTGGGCTATGTACGCCTGGTAGTCAATACTGATCTGATGCGGCAACAGGCAACAGAGGCACTCTGGTCAGCGATCTGGGTGACTATGCTGATTGTCGGTGTGGCAATCCTCCTGACGCTGCTGCTCACCCGAAGAATTACCCGTCCTGTCGCTCAGCTGGTACAGGCCACCCAGAAGATAGCCGAGGGGCATTTGGATGAACAGGTGGTGGTAACGGCAGGTGGTGAGTTGAGCCATCTGGCAGGCAACTTCAACCGCATGGTTAAACAGCTGACTCTCTCCCGAAAAGAGGTTGAAGCGTACCAGCAGACACTTGAAAAGCGGGTAGAGGAGCGCACTGAAGATCTGTTGATCGCAAAAGAGGCTGCCGAAGCCTCCAGCCGGGCCAAGAGCGAGTTCCTTGCCACCATGAGCCATGAGATCCGCACACCGATGAACGGCGTGCTGGGCATGGCGGAACTGCTGCTGGGAGGAGAACTGAACGACCGTCAGCGCCATTTTGCTGAGACCATCCGGCGATCGGGAGATTCGCTGCTGGCGATTATTAACGACATCCTCGACTTCTCCAAAATCGAAGCCGGAAAGCTGGAACTGGAGTGCCGCGATTTCGATTTACGCAACCTGCTGGAAGATACTACCGAGTTGCTGGCGGAACGCGCCCACAACAAGGGGCTGGACCTGACCCCGGTGCTGCCCCTCGATCCGGCGATCATGGTGCAAGGCGATGAGAACCGGCTACGTCAGGTGTTGGTGAACCTGATCGGCAACGCCATTAAATTCACTGAGGTGGGGGAAGTGGTGGTTCGCATGAATAAGGTCTCCCAGACAGAAGACCAGATGGCGTTCCGTCTTGAGGTGACGGATACAGGTATCGGCATGACAAAGGAACAGCAGGCGGGAATCTTTGACTCCTTCTCGCAGGCAGATAGCTCCACCACCCGGCGCTACGGCGGTACCGGGTTGGGACTGGCCATCTCTCACCAGTTAGTGAAGCTGTTAGGTGGCAAACTTGAGGTGGAGAGTGAACTGGGTAAAGGCTCCACCTTCCGGTTTACTCTGACCCTGGCACGTTCTGAATTGGTGGAAGAGAGCCCGCAATTTACCCAGGAACTGAGAGGTAAACGGGTGTTGATCGTGGACGACAATGCCACCAACCGGGAGATCCTGCACAATCAGATCATCAACTGGGGGATGCTCAACGGCAGTGCGGATAACGGGGTAAAGGCCCTGGAGATGCTGCGTCAGGCGGCAGAAAGAGATGCAAGCTACGATATGATTCTGCTGGACTGGCATATGCCGAATATGGATGGCATCGAACTGGCGCGCCGCATACAGGCGGATCCGACGATTCCGGCGCTTCACATGGTTATGCTCAGCTCGGCCGCTTTTGATGAAGAGGCCGCCAGGGCAGTTGATGTAGGCATCCACCGCTATCTGAACAAACCTGTCAGACAGGAAGCGCTGCTCAACTGCCTGACTGCTGTCATGAACGCACCGGTGCGCCCGGTCGGCGATGCGGAGTCCGGCAACACCAAACAGGCGGATGCCGCCCTGTATAACGCCCGAATCCTGTTGGCCGAAGACAACCTGGTCAACCAGGAGGTGGCCCGGGGCATGTTGGAGCTGATGGGCTGCCAGGTAACAGTGGCATCGAATGGACAGGAGGCAGCGGAGGCAGTGCTGAATGCTGATTTTGACTTGGTTCTGATGGACTGTCATATGCCGGTCAAGGATGGTTTTAGTGCAGCGACCGAGATACGTCATCAGGAAAAGTCGGATGCGATAAAGAGGCGCATGCCCATTATTGCACTGACAGCCAATGTGCAGAAAGGGATAGAGGATCAGTGCCGGGCCGCCGGGATGGACGAGTACATGAGTAAACCCTTCGATCAGCAACAGTTACAGGCCGTCCTGACACGCTGGCTGGATATAAACCCGGAAAACCCCGTTGCGGGAACCCAATCAGTTCCCAGTAACGCGGTTGCGCCCGATGAGGATGAAGCTGTATTACAGAGAGGGTTGTTGGATAATCTCCGGACGATGCAACGACCTGGTGCACCCAGCATCCTGGGCAAGGTGATCAATATTTACCTCGAAAGTTCGCCTGTCCTGCTGGAGTCGATCCACAAGGCGGTTACCCAAGGTGATGGCACTGCCTTGCTGGAGGCCGCCCACAGCCTCAAATCGAGTAGCGCCAATCTAGGCGCAGTGCAATTGGCTAAGGTCTGCCGGGAACTGGAAACACTGGGTAGAGAGGGACGCACGGAAACCGCCAGCTTTTTATTGAAACGGCTCGATACGGAATTTAAGGCTGTCTGTTCAGCATTGACCAGCGAGTTGCTGGAGCTGGCCGGTGCCTGACAAGACTCCACATTTCCATAATGACTCAACTTTTCAATATGATGAACCAAGCTGGACAAGCGCCTGACTGCCCGTTAAGGTGCTTTTATGCTTGACCCGAAACTCATTGATGACTTGGCCGACCGGCTTGCCGGAAGCGTGCCTGGCGGTATCCAGATCCTGCAGGATGATCTGAAGAAGAATCTGCGTGCCACTCTGGAGGCCGGACTCGCCAAACTCGACCTGGTGACCAGGGAGGAGTTTGATGTGCAGAGCGCTGTGCTGATCCGTACCAGAGAGAAACTCGATCGACTGGAAGCCATCATCCGGGAGTTGGAGGCAAAACAGTCGCCAGGGGCGTAGGCCCGATCAAGCGTAGCGGATCGGGCATTTTTTGCATGGCCAGCCTGGTAATGTGGTTGCCGGTTCCGCCAGGATGTAGGGTGTGCCGTGCGCACCATGATTGCGGCTTGTTTTGGTGCGCATGGCGCGGCCTACAC
Source organism: bacterium endosymbiont of Escarpia laminata (assembly GCA_003660235.1). GTDB lineage: Bacteria > Pseudomonadota > Gammaproteobacteria > Chromatiales > Chromatiaceae > QGON01. The sequence continues at coordinate 18,511 of QGON01000062.1, forward strand.
ATCCTAATTTAATTAAACCGGTATGCCAGGGAAGGTATCCATGTCACTCGCAATCCTCTATTGCCGCGCCCGTGAGGGCATCAAGGCGCCGCTCGTCACCGTCGAGGTGCATCTCGCCAACGGTCTACCCAGCCTCTCCATCGTAGGTCTGCCTGAACTGGCGGTCCGGGAGAGTAAAGACCGTGTGCGTGGGGCGCTGCTCAACAGCCATTTCGAATTTCCGTCCCGGCGTATCATTATCAATCTGGCCCCTGCTGATCTGCCCAAAGAGGGCGGTCGTTTCGACCTGCCCATTGCGCTGGGGATCTTGGCTGCCTCGGGCCAGTTGCCGCAGGAAGGGCTCGATCATTACGAGTTTGTCGGTGAATTGGCACTTTCCGGGGCGCTAAGACCGATCAAAGGGGTGTTGCCGGTGGCGCTGGCCGCCAGAGATGCCGGACGCAGTCTGATCCTGCCCCAGGAGAATATTGCCGAGGCGGTATTGGTGCAGGGTGGGCAGGCACTCCCTGCAACCCACCTGCTGGAGGTCTGCGCCCATCTGGGCGGGAGGGAGAAGATTCCGCACTGGGAGGGCGGCAATGAAACGCCAATAGTGGAGAGTCTGCCGGACCTTGCGGATGTCCAGGGACAGCAGCAGGCCCGCCGAGCCCTGGAGATCGCAGCGGCAGGCGCCCATTCGCTGCTCTATCTCGGTCCGCCTGGAACCGGCAAATCGATGTTGGCGACCCGTCTGCCTGGTATCCTGCCGGAGATGACAGAGAGCGAGGCGCTGGAGAGTGCGGCCATTCGATCCGTGGCAGGCCGGACGCTGGAGGTGGCCCGGTGGCGGCAGCGTCCATTTCGCGCACCTCACCACACTGCCTCTGCAGTGGCTCTGGTGGGTGGCGGAGGCAATCCCAAGCCGGGGGAGATCTCCCTGGCTCATCACGGTGTACTCTTTCTGGATGAACTGCCGGAGTTCGAACGGCGGGTGCTGGAGGTGTTGCGGGAGCCGATGGAGACGGGGCAGATCACCATCTCACGGGCCAGTTGCCAAGCGGAGTATCCCGCCCATTTTCAGCTGATTGCGGCGATGAACCCCTGCCCCTGCGGCCATCTTGGAGACGGCACCAGCCGCTGCCGCTGTACCAGTGAACAGATCGCCCGGTACCGTGGGCGTATCTCCGGTCCCCTGCTCGATCGCATCGATATGCATGTGGAGGTGCCCCGGCAGGATATTCAACTGATCTCCCGACCGCAGTCGTCTGCGGCAGAATCGAGTGCCCAAGTACGGTGCAGAGTGGTGGTGGCGCGGCAGCTGCAACAGGCGCGCCAGGGCAAACCCAATCGGGCGCTGGAGGGTGTGGAGGTGGATCGTTTTGCCCCGCTGGACGAGGCGGGTCGGCAGCTGTTACAACGCGCCATGGAGCGATTGGGGCTCTCCATGCGGGCCTACCACCGGATCTTGAAAGTGGCCCGCACCATCGCTGATCTGGAGGGCGCGCCGCAGATCCAGTCCGCCCACTTGGGTGAAGCGATTGGATTGCGGCGTTTTGACCGCGCCCTGCCTGGCGCTTAAATCAGGCACTGCACTAGGCGCGCCTCCGTCTGCACTGGTAAACTCCGCAGCCATGTTACGCTTTGAAAAACTGAGTTTGCGTCGTGGTATCAAACTGCTGTTTGAGAATGCCACGTTTACGCTGCATCCTGGATGGAAAACCGGTATCACGGGTGGTAACGGCACGGGGAAATCGAGCCTGTTCAGCCTGATCCTGGGTCAACTGCAGGCGGATGAGGGCGCCTTTCATCTGCCGCCCAAGCTGGAGATCGCCCATGTTGCCCAGGAGACCCCCTCCATGGATCGGCCCGCCATCGAGTATGTTATCGATGGCGACAGTGAACTGCGCAAGTGCGAGCAGGCATTGACGGAGGCCGAGACCGCAGGCGATGGTGCCGCCCAGGCCTGGCTGCATGAACTGCTGCAGACGATAGGCGGATATACCGCCCGCAGCTGCGCCGGTCAGTTGATGCACGGACTCGGTTTCACCGCAGCCGAGGAGGAGCGGCCGGTCAACAGCTTCTCCGGTGGATGGCGGATGCGTCTCAATCTGGCGCAGGCGTTGATGTGCCGCTCGGATCTGCTGCTGCTGGACGAGCCGACCAACCATCTGGATCTGGATGCAGTGATCTGGTTGGAGGAGTGGCTGCGCAGCTATCCCGGCACCCTGCTGCTGATCTCCCATGATCGGGATTTTCTCGACCGGGTGGCGGACCACATCGTCCACATCGAACAGCAACAGGCAAAGCTCTACACAGGCAACTATGCCACCTTTGAACAGACCCGGGCCGCCCGGCTGGCAAACCAGCAGGTGGAGTACGAAAAGCAGCAGCGGGAGGTGGCGCATATCCGCAGTTATGTGGATCGGTTCCGGGCAAAGGCGACCAAGGCTCGCCAGGCCCAGAGCCGGCTGAAGGCGCTGGAGCGAATGGAGCTGATCGCGCCGGCCCATGTGGACTCGCAGTTCCATTTCAGCTTTCTTGAGCCGGAGAAGAATCCGCATCCGCTGTTGCAACTGGAGCAGGTGGATGGGGGTTATGATGAGTCGCCGGTATTCAGCAAGGCCAACGTGTTGATCGAGCCTGGCGACCGCGTAGGCCTGCTGGGTCCCAATGGGGCAGGCAAGTCCACCCTGATCAAACTGCTTGCCGGGTCACTCGAACCGCTGGCGGGAGTCAGGCATCCGGCTCAGGATTTGCGCATCGGCTATTTTGCCCAGCACCAGATCGAACAGCTCGACCCTGAGGCGAGTCCGCTGTTGCACCTGGAGCGGCTCGACCCCCTGGCATCTGAGCAGCATCTGCGGGATTTTGTTGGCGGTTTCGGTTTTCGGGGAGATCGTGCCAAGGAGAAGGTGGCGCCCTTTTCCGGCGGCGAGAAGGCGCGCCTGGTGCTGGCATTGCTGGTCTATCAGCGCCCCAACCTGCTGCTGCTCGATGAGCCGACCAACCATCTCGATCTGGAGATGCGTCTTGCCCTGGGTTCGGCGTTACAGGAGTTTGCCGGGGCGATGTTGATCGTCTCCCATGACCGCCACCTGCTGCGCATCACCACCGACCAGCTATGGCTGGTGCATGGTGGACGGGTGGAGGAATTTGCCGGTGATCTGGATGACTACCCGGCCTGGCTGGTGGAGCAGCGACGCCAGACCAACGGCAACGAAAAACAGTTGGCGGATGGCGAACATACCGCCAATGCGCGCCGGGACCGCAAGCGACAGGAGGCGGAGTTGCGCAGGCAGCTAAAGCCCTTGCGCAACAGGCTGAAAAAACTCGAAATGGAGATGGAGCGTTGCCAGCAACAGCAACAGGATTTGGAAGAGATTTTGGCCGATACGGGACTCTACCAGGATGATCGCAAGGATGAGATGCGCAGACGGCTGGCGGAGAAGGCGGAGGTTGATGCGTTGTTATCAGACACCGAAGAGGCCTGGCTGGAGGCGGGCGAGGCACTCGAAACTGCGCAGTCCGAAATCGGCTAAATCTGCCAGTCGAAAAGATTGATATTAACAACGTAGGTCGGGTTAGTTGCACAACAGTATGAAACCTGAATTCACCACCGTATTTCGTGTGCGACGTAACCCGACAAATCGCCGTCGGGTTACGATGCGCGTTAAGTGGAGTGATAAAATCGAAGCTCGAAGAGATGCGCATCTAACCCGACCTACAGATTACATTAATAACTGTTTTTTCCTGGTATCCCGATATGAAAAGTCTGCTGTTATTCCTGTTTCTGCTCGTTGCCGCCTACATGATATGGCCCTTTACAGCAGTATTTCAGCTGGATCGGGCGATGCAGGAGAGTGATCGTGAGGCCTTTGCCGGTTTGGTGGATATCCCTTCCATCCGCGAGCAGATAAAGCGCAAGATGAACAAAGACCTGGAGAGTGGCATCGGGGAGGTCTCCAGCAAGTTCGCCACCTGGTTGCAGAACGGCATCCAGACCCTCGGCAACAGCGCAGTGGAGCATCTGGTCGATCTTGAATGGGCGGCGGCGCAATTGCGCGCGCATAATCCGAACCCTCGTAAAGGCGGTTTTCTGAGGCAACTGGATTATGCCTTCTTCGACGCCCCCGACAGTCTGTTGCTGCGTATCGGCGACCTAGGCGACGACCCGGTGCACGCCCGGCTTACCCTGAAGGAGTGGAACTGGCGGGTGACGGCGATCTATAATTAACCCCCTCCCCCCTACATATCTTGATTCCCTCGTAGGCCTGATCAGGCGCCAGACATCGCAATAACATGATGTTTGCCGGTTCCGCAAGCTTGAGTCGGCCTAGGTTTTCTCCCGGCACCGCTGTAACTGATCCCGCACCTCATCCAGCCCCAGCTCGCGCATCTTTTGTACGTTACGCTTTGGGATCTGCTCTGGGTTGGGGTAGTGCTTTAACGCGCGGGCCATCGGCGCTTCACGGATCAGATGGAACATGGGGAAGGGTGAACGATTGGTATAGTTGGCCGGATCGTCCTCTTCGGATCCCTCGAAGCAGTAGTCAGGATGAAAGCTGGCCAGTTGCAGGACGCCGCCCAGACCTGCTTCCACTATGGCTTCATCGGCCGAATAGAGCAGCTCAAGGTAGTCGTCGAAAGCCTCCACTCCCTGCGGCGCGATGAAGAGTCCTGTCTCGACTTCTGTCTCAGGCAGATTTACCAGTCTCTCCATCTCTGACAGCAGGGCGCGGTAGATCTCCTCGGGGGTTTGCCCGGTGCAGACGCTGAAGCGGATGAGTCCCGCCTGTAGCGGCACAGATGCAAAGGGGCAGAGGTTGAGTCCCACCACTACGTCACGTACCCAGTTTTCCGTGATGCGAATGACGGCTGTGCTATCCATCGGTTTTATCCAGAATCTTGATGCGCATGCCCACCTCCAGAAATCCTGGCCTATTGTGCAGCAGGTTTTGACCAAAGAAGACCTTGTTGCCCTGCCTGCGGTAGCCGGCCAGTGTTTTTAGGGGTTCCGGCCCCCGTTGCGCTGTCTTCGGATCCACCGTGGTGATGGTGCAGCGGGAGCAGGGTTTGACCACCCGGCAATCGAGTTCACCGATGCGGATCTGGCGCCAGTTGTCCTCGGCATAGGCGTTGCAGCCACGGACGATGAGATTGGGCCGAAAGCGGGACATCGGCAGTTTCTGTTCGAGGCGTGAATTGAGGTCCTCCAGCGATGCCTCTGATATCAACAGCAGGGGAAAGCCATCGGAGAAGGCGGTGCGGTCTTGTGATCCAGCATATTCCGGGTCGACCGGGCGCTCCTCCCCGTCTGGGAAATAGACCAGTCGGCAGGGCTGCCCCAGTGCCTCGCTGAGCCAGGAGTCGGCCTTTGAGCTGCAGGGGGTGGCGTGGCAGTGGTCATGCCAGACCTCCACCTCGATCCGATCGGTCTCCCGGGGAGTGAGTGGCAGGTGCAGATCGGGTTTTCCATCGGTGGAGAGCGTCAATCCATCAGCACTTAGCTTCTGCCGGATCAGGGTCATTTGCGGCAGTTTCCGCTGGCTCAGGAATTTTCCCGCAGTGTTTACCACCATCCAGCGCCTGTCGTGCCGGAGTCCAAAGCGGTCGACCTCGCTCTGGTGCAATTCGATGCCGGCCAGTGACTTGACCGGATAGATCATCAATCCCGAAAGGCTTACCTCGTTCGCAGTTTTCATCACAAAGAACAAAATTCCTCTATTTTTAACGCTGCCGGACTCAATTCCCGGGGGTAACTGCCGCTAACCGGTTAGATCAACTATATCAAGGCGTACCTGCAAATGGCTAAATGGTCCGCTCAATGAGGAGAACCCCATGGATATCGTGCCCTATCTGAAGTTGATGGTGCAGAAAAATGCATCCGATCTTTTTTTCAGCACTGGTGCGCCACCCAATCTCAAGGCCGAGGGCGAAACCCGTCCGGTTGGGTCGTCGGCGCTTCAGTTGGGCCAGGTACGCAAGTTGGCATACGCAATCATGAGCGACGAACAGATCAAGGAGTTCGAAGCAACCTATGAGTGTAACCTGGCAATCTCCATCGCCAAGTTGGGGCGATTTCGCGTCAACGTGTTCAAACAGCGCGGTGACGCGGCGATGGTGATTCGTTATATCAAGGGCGAGATCCCGCCGCTCGAAAAACTCAACCTGCCTATGATCTTGAAGGATCTGATCATGGAGCCCCGTGGGTTGATTCTGGTGGTGGGGTCCACAGGGTCGGGCAAGTCCACCTCGCTGGCATCGATGATAGAGTATCGCAATCAGACCAAGACCGGTCATATACTCACCATTGAAGATCCCATTGAGTATCTCTACACCCACAAAAAGTCGGTGGTGGATCAGCGGGAGGTGGGGATCGATACCCTCTCCTACGAAAATGCCCTGAAGAATGCCATGCGCGAGGCACCGGATGTCATCCTCATCGGCGAGATTCGGGAGATGTCCACCATGCAGCATGCCATTGCCTATGCTGAAACCGGCCATCTCTGCCTTTCCACGCTGCATGCCAACAACGCCAATCAGGCACTGGACCGCATCATCAATTTCTTTCCCGATACTGCGCAGCGACAGCTCTATATGGACCTCTCCCTCAATCTCAGGGCGGTCATTTCACAGCGCTTGGTGAAAGGGAAAAACGGCCAGCGGCTGCCTGCGGTGGAGATTCTGCTGTTGACCACCTATATTTCGGAATTGATCAAGAAAGGGGATATTCATGCCATCAAGGAGGTGATGGAACAGGGTACTGAGCGTGGCATGCAGACCTTCGATCAGTCGCTCTACAAACTTTACCAGGAAGGCAAGATCACCCTGGAAGAGGCGTTGAGTCACGCCGATTCCCGAAATAATCTCTCGTTGAAGATCCGTTTGGCGGATACCGGTCATGTTGATGTGCCGGGGACGATGGGGATGAGTGATGGTGTTTTTTGATTGCCCATGGGTGCATGAGTTATCAGTTCGGAAAACACGAAATTGTAGGATGTGCTGAGCGCAGCGATGCGCATCTGTCGCGATTGATGCGGTTCGTTTTACTCACCACATCCTACAGGTTATCTCCATGCTCTACGTTTGTTTTTGGGTTTCTGAGCGGACCTGCACTAGCATTGCCTGGCCCTACGGCGGCATAATGAAGGTTTTTCCCTATTAGAATCGGGTGAGCCAGATCCATGACTGCCAAGAGAAACGAGCAGCGCGCTACTAAGAATAAATGCGATCCAGAGAATAGAAAGTTGGTTGAATTGCCCCCGCTGGGGATGGATCAGGCGTCGATCTCCGACGATTTCAGGCGCTATTTCGCCCACACCCTGGGGCGTGACGATCACTGCACATCGAGCCACTATCCCTACAAGGCGCTGGCCCTTGCCATGCGTGACCGCCTCATCGAGCGCTGGAAAAACACGCGTCGTGTCTATGAGCAGACCGACTGCAGGCGTACTTTCTACCTCTCCCTGGAGTTTCTTATGGGGCGGGCGCTGAGCAATACCATGCTCAATCTGGGGATCGAAGATGAAGTCAGTGCAGCCATCTACGACCTGGGCCTGACACTCGAGGATATTCGGGAGAGTGAGCCGGATGCCGGTCTCGGCAATGGTGGTCTGGGTCGCCTGGCGGCCTGTTTCCTCGACAGCTGTGCCACCCTGCAACTGCCGGTGCGTGGTTATGGCCTCCGATATGAATACGGCATGTTCCGCCAACATATCTCCAACGGGCAGCAGGTTGAGGACCCGGATCACTGGCTGCGGGATGGCAACCCCTGGGAGCTGGAGCGTCCCGAGTATTTTCAACGGGTTCAGTTCGGTGGGCGTACTGAGCATCACACGGATGCGAATGGCCACGTACGGGTCAGCTGGGTCGATACCCACGATGTGCTGGCGGTGCCCTACGACATCCCGATACCCGGTTTTCGCAATGGCACGGTCAATACCCTGCGGCTCTGGAAGTCGGCGGCCACCGATGAGTTCGACCTGGAGGAGTTCAATGCCGGAGGTTACACGGAGGCAGTGGCGGCGAAGAACTCTGCCGAGAACATCACCATGGTGCTTTATCCCAACGATGCGAGCGAAAATGGCAAGGAGTTGCGCCTGCGGCAGCAGTATTTCCTCGCCTCAGCGAGCATCAAGGACGTGATGCGGGAGTGGCGGGAGAACCATGCTGATTTCTCCCGCTTTGCCGAGAAGAACTGTTTCCAGCTCAATGACACCCATCCCAGTATCTCGGTTGCCGAATTGATGCGTCAGTTGATGGACGAACATGGGATGCTGTGGGATGAGGCCTGGACGATCGTCTTGTCCACCATGGCCTATACCAACCACACTCTGTTGCCGGAGGCTCTGGAGCGGTGGCCGGTGCGGCTCTTCGGTCAGCTTTTGCCTCGTCTGCTGGAGATCATCTACGAGATCAACGCCCGGTTTCTTACCCAGGTGGCCCAGCACTGGCCCGGAGATACCGACCGTCTGCGCCGTATGTCGATCATCGAGGAGGGGCATGAGCCGATGGTGCGCATGGCCTATCTCGCGCTGGTGGGCAGTTTTTCGGTGAATGGCGTGGCCGCACTCCATACGCAATTGCTGAAAGAGGGGCTGTTTCTGGATTTCTACAGAATGTGGCCGCAACGCTTCAACAACAAGACCAACGGTGTGACCCCCCGCCGCTGGCTGGCGGCCTGTAATCCTGGTCTGCGTGATCTGATCGATGCAACCATCGGTAATGGCTGGATCTCCCACCTGCCAAACCTGGAGCAGTTGGCGGAAAAGGCCGAGAGCCGCACCTTTCGGCGTCTCTGGCGCAACATCAAGCAGGAGAACAAGGCGCGGTTGGCCAAGATGGTGAAGGCCGATTGCGATGTGGAGTTCAACATCGAAGCCATGTTTGACGTACAGGTTAAACGTATCCACGAATACAAGCGTCAGCTGCTCAATATTCTGCATGTCATCCACCTCTACAACCGCATCAAGGCGGGCGACACGGAGAACTGGACCAATCGCTGTGTCTTGATCGGTGGCAAGGCCGCTCCAGGTTACCAGATGGCGAAATTGATTATCAAACTGGCCAGCAGTGTTGCCCGGGTGGTTAACAATGATCCGGATGTGGGAGATCGGCTGAAGCTCGCCTTTCTGCCCAACTATCGGGTCTCGGCGATGGAGGTCATAGCGCCAGCTGCTGATCTGTCGGAGCAGATCTCGACTGCAGGTAAGGAGGCTTCGGGTACCGGCAACATGAAATTCATGATGAACGGCGCTGTGACCATCGGCACCCTGGATGGTGCCAACATCGAGATCCTCGAAGAGGTGGGTCTCGAAAATTTCTTTCTCTTCGGCCTGACCACCGTCGACGTGGAGGCGAAGCGGCGTCACTACGATCCCAATGCCATCATCGACAGGGATGCTGCATTTCTGAAGGTGATGAAGCTGTTGGAGAGCGGCTATTTCAATCAGTTCGAACCTGGACTCTTCGACACTATCATCGAGTCGATTCGCAGTCCCTATGATCCCTGGATGACAGCTGCGGATTTCCGCAGTTATGTCGATGCTCAGGAGCAGGCGGCCCTGGCCTATCAGGATCAGGATGAGTGGGTGCGCATGAGTATCCTCAATACCGCGAAAAGCGGTCACTTCTCCACCGACAGGACTATGGAAGAGTACAATCGGGATATCTGGCGGCTGGAGCCCGTGACGGCGCCACCGGTTACCCCGGCGTAACCATGACGGAAGGCAAGCTTAATTGCTGGGTCTATCGCAGCCCGCGTAACGAGCAGATGTACCTCTATCTCAGGGAGGAGGAGGGCTTCGATCAGGTACCTGCGCCACTGCTGGAGCGTTTCGGCGCGCCTGCACTGGTGATGGAACTGGAGTTGCATGCTGGCCGAGTCCTGGCTCGGGAGGATGTGTCAAAGGTAATGGCAAACCTGTCCGAGTTGGGATTTCATCTTCAGATGCCGCCGGAGATCAAACCCAAGCTCTATTTTGGTGAGTGATCTTACTGGACTGTATCGACGGACTATAGTGAATTGTCGGCCGGTTCAAGCTTGCGGAACCGGCAATCACCCTTTGAAGTGCCTGGTATTTTGCCTGATCCGCTATGCTTGATCAGGCCTGCGAACCCAACATTGCTGGGCTAGTTTGACAGACACTGCACCAATTGGTCGGCAACCCTTCTCATCAGTTGAAAATAGGCATCCGGGCCGGCTGGCAGATCACTCCCCAATGGATCGAGTTCCGCCCTGCGTATCGCCGTGTCCTCGCTGAGTGATTCCACCAGCCGGGGTTCAAATTGTGGCTCGGTGAAGATGCAGTCCACTCCGATGCGGCGGATCTTCTGCTGGAGATCGTGAATATGCCGGGCGCCACTCAGGCGTTCAGGGTCGAGGGTTACCGTGCCGACTGAGTTGAGCCGGTAGCGTGCTTCCAGATAGCCATAGGCGTCGTGAAAAGCGATGTAGGGGATAGTACGCACAGGCGCCAGACGTGACTCCAACTCCTGATGTAGCCGCTCCAGGCGCTGCTGTAGTGCCCGTGCATTCTTTTCATATGACCCGCGGTGTTTTGGATCCAGCAGGCTGAGGCGAACGGCAATCAGCTGCACGACCCGTTTTGCCAGCAAAGGATCCAGCCAGAGATGGGGGTCGCGCCCGGCAGGGTCTTCACGGTCGTGATTGTGGTTTGCCTTGTTCTCAATCTTGAGCAGATCCAGCAGTGCGATATTGGGCCGTTCTGAAGCGGTCAGAATTCTCGGCAGAAAAGATTCCATTTCCGGCCCTATCCAGATGATCAGATCCGCCTGCTGGATGTTTCGCGCATCTGAGGGTTTAAGTGTGTAGCGGTGCGGTGATTGGCCGCCGGATAGCAGCAGTTGTGGATCCTCTACCCCCTGCATGATGCCCGCCACCAGCGAATGGATCGGTTTGATGCTCACCAGCACGGCGGCCTGGGTCCAGGAAGAGCAGCAAAAAAGCAGCAAAAGGACGAGATGCAGGGAAAGTCTGGCGTGAGTCATTATCGTTTGTGGTTTGGCGGAGGGAGGTAATTGACCGGCTGGAGCGCTATATTATCACTCCTCTTTAAGGGAGAGTGCGGAATTTGGACAGTGATTGAGTTGATGCCAAAGTTGGAAGTGGAAGTGGAAGTGGGAGTCGTGCAGGAGATGACAGATGGCTGAGCGTGATCTGTTGCTGGAGGCCGATGGCGTCTGTATGACATTTGGCGGCCGTGAGGTGCTGCGCCACGTGAGCCTGGTCCTGCATCGGGGTGAGATTCTTACCCTGATCGGTCCTAATGGCTCCGGCAAGAGTACCCTGGTGCGTCTGCTGCTGGGTCTGCTCACGCCAACGGAGGGTGCTCTGCGTCGTGCGGATGGACTCCGTATTGGTTATATGCCGCAGAAGCTGCAGGTCGATGAGGTTCTGCCCCTCTCCGTCGCCCGTTTTCTGACCCTCACCGGCCGCTATGCGAAGGAGAAGGTGGCAGTGGTTCTGCGAGAGGTGGGTGCCGATCATGTGTCTGATCATCCCCTGCAGAGTGTGTCTGGTGGGGAGCTGCAGCGCGTCCTGCTGGCGCGAGCCCTGCTGCGGGAGCCGGATCTGCTGGTGCTGGATGAGCCGGTGCAGGGGGTCGATGTCAATGGTCAGGTCGCGCTCTACAACTTAATCGGCTGCATTCGTGACCAGCGTGGCTGTGGAATATTGATGGTCTCCCACGACCTCCATCTGGTGATGGCCGCCACAGATCGGGTGCTCTGTCTCAACCATCATGTCTGTTGTTCGGGCACCCCTGAGGTGGTGACGCGTCACCCTGCCTATCTGGATCTCTTCGGCGGCGCAGCCTTCGCTGTCTATTCTCACCATCACGATCATGCCCATGATCTGCATGGCAATGTGATCCCGGGGGACGAAGAGCATTGCGAAACAGGTGACTCCGATGGATGATTTTCTGCTGCGGGCTCTGCTGGCCGGGCTGGGTGTGGCCTGTCTGGCTGGACCGCTGGGGGCCTTTGTGGTCTGGCGGCGCATGGCCTACTTCGGTGAGGCGATGTCCCATACGGCCCTGTTGGGGGTGGGACTTGGACTGCTGTTGGGTGTGAGCACCCAGCTGTCGGTGATGCTGGTGTCGGTGACGCTGGCGGTATTGCTGGTGGCGATGCAGCAGCAACGGCAGCTGGCGAGTGACACCCTGCTGGGTATCTTTGCGCATACTGCGCTCTCCCTGGGTCTGGTGCTGCTGGCCTTCATGGAGACGGTACGGGTCGATCTCATGGGTTACCTGTTCGGGGATATCCTTGCGGTTTCCACCCTCGATCTCTACTGGATCTATGGTGGCGGTCTGCTGGTGCTGATCGTACTGACGCTGATTTGGCGCCCACTGCTGGCGCTGACCGTGCATGAAGAGCTGGCTCGGGTCGAGGGGGTGCCGGTCACCCAGGTGCGCCTGCTGTTCATGATATTGATCGCCCTGGTGATTGCGGTATCCATGAAGATTGTAGGTATTCTGCTGATTACCTCCATGATGATCATACCGCCGGCTGCGGCCCGGCGATTTGCAGTGGGGCCTGAGCAGATGGCACTGCTGGCAGCGGTTATTGGGGCCGTTTCTGTTGCAGCAGGGCTCTGGGGGTCATTGCAATGGGATACGCCCACCGGCCCGTCTATGGTGGTTGCTGCGGGATTGCTGTTTGTACTGGTGCAGGTCTCCGGCCTGTTTTTCCAGAGAAAATAAGCATTTACTAATCCCACTGTTTTGGTTGGTATTTCAATAAGCTAGCTCAATAAGCGGATTTTATGATGCCAGATTGAAAATTGTTTGGCGTATCAGGGAGGAAAACCGTATTGTTTACCGCCCTGATGACCGCGTGTGCGTGATTTTTGGCCGAAAAGGCCGGCCACATGGGGGGATCAAACCATCTTCAGTAGTCCAGTCTGCATTGCAGGTCTCGACCGCATAAGGATGGAGACTGGACTTAAAAAAGTGCTTCTAAGCCGTGGCATTTTGCGGCGGCAGAAATCACTGCAGTGAAACCTAGGAGAAATAAAACCATGCCAACATTTGTGCGTACTGAGAAGTGCGATGGCTGCAAAGGCCAGGACAAGACCGCTTGCATGTACATCTGCCCTCATAACCTGATGAAGCTGGATATGGACGGTTCTGAGACCGGTCATGCCATGAAAGCCTTCAACCAGGAACCTGAGCAGTGCTGGGAGTGCTACTCCTGCATCAAGATCTGCCCTCAGCAGGCGATCGAAGCGCGTCCCTACGCCGACATCGTACCCATGGGCGCCTCTGTACAGCCTCTGCGCGGTACTGATTCCATCATGTGGACCATCAAGTTCCGCAATGGCACCATGAAGCGTTTCAAGTTCCCGATCCGCACCACGCCTGAAGGTTCTATCGATCCCTATGGTGATACGCCTGAAGCTGACTATGCGAAGATCGGCGACGTCGGTTTCTTCAATCATAATCAGCAGAACGGCTACCGCGCTGGCGATCCCAGCGAGCTGATCTGCAAATAAGTCGGATTCAGACAGAATCTACAGAACTTGAATTAACTGAGGTATTTAGAAATGGCTGAATTCGGTAATCCTGATGTCGTCGAAGAAGAGGTAGACATCCTCATCATCGGTGGTGGCATGGGTGCATGCGGCGCCGCTTATGAGCTTGGTCCCTGGATCAAGGCTTCCGGTGCAGACATCAGCGTAAAGCTGGTTGACAAGGCTGCTATGGATCGTTCCGGTGCTGTTGCACAGGGTCTCTCCGCTATCAACACCTACATCGGTCCTGAGCAGGATCCTGCAGACTACGCCCGTATGGTCTCCAACGATCTGATGGGTATCACCCGCGACGATCTGGCTTACGATCTGGGCCGTCACGTTGACGAATCCGTACATCTGTTCGAAGAGTGGGGCCTGCCCATCTGGAAGACTGATGAGAACGGCGAGCGTTTCGACGGCTCCAAAGGCATGACCTCCCTGAAAGACGGTGGCAAGCCTGTACGTTCCGGCAAGTGGCAGATCATGATCAACGGCGAATCCTACAAATGGATCGTTGCTGAGGCTGCCAAGAAAGCCTTGGGCATGGACAACATTGAAGAGCGTATCTTCGTTGTCAAGCTGGTTAACGACAAGAACGACAAGAACCGCGTTGCCGGTGCTGTTGGCTTCTCTGTTCGTGAAGACAAGGTTGTGGTCTACAAGTTCAAGGCCTGCCTGCTGGTTGCCGGTGGTTGTGTGAACATCTTCCGTCCCCGCTCTGTGGGTGAGGGTCAGGGCCGTGCCTGGTACCCCGTATGGAACGCCGGTTCCACCTACACCATGGCTGCCGAGGCCGGTGCCGAGCTGACCCTGATGGAAAATCGCTTTGTACCGACCCGTTTCAAAGACGGTTACGGTCCGGTAGGCGCCTGGTTCCTGCTCTTCAAGTCCAAGGCCACCAACGCCTTCGGCGAAGTGTACATGGATCGCAACAAGGAGATGCTGAACGACTATCCTCCTTACGGAGCGGCTGCCGTTCCCGCATCCTGCCTGCGTAACCACTTGATGCTCAAAGAGATGAAGGAAGGTCGTGGCCCCATCTGGATGGACACCGTTACCGCCCTCGCCAACCTGCGTGAGACCCTGACTCCTCGTGAGGTCAAGCATCTGGAAGCAGAGGCATGGGAAGACTTCCTCGACATGTGTATCGGCCAGTGCGGTATCTGGGCTGGTGAGAACATCGAGCCTGAGAAGAAGAACTCCGAGCTGATGCCTACCGAACCCTACCTGCTGGGTTCTCACTCCGGTTGCTGCGGCATCTGGGTTTCCGGTCCTGACGATGTTGGCGCGCCAACTGAAGAAGGGCACGCTGAAGCTGATAAGGTTCCTGGTCACCTGCCTTCTGGTTGGAACTGGGGCTACCGTGGCATGACCACCGTAACCGGTCTGTTCACCGCAGCTGACGGCGTTGGCGCCTCTGGCCACAAGTTCTCCTCCGGCTCTCACGCTGAAGGTCGCATGTGCGCCAAGTCCATGGTCAAGTTCGTCATGGACAACAAGGATTGGAAGCCTGAGCTGGATACTTCGGTTGATCAGCTGGTTGAAGAGATCTATCGCCCTGTTCGTACCTACCTTGAGCACAAGGATTACAGCACCGCGATCGATGTTAACCCCAACTACATCACTCCCAAGATGCTGCAGTTCCGTCTGCAGAAACTGATGGATGAGTACGTTGCCGGTGTTGCTACCTACTACACCACCAACGCCAACATGCTGGAAGTTGCCGAGGGCAAGCTGAGCGACCTCAAAGAGGACGCTCTGAGAATGCGTGCCAAGGATCTCCACGAGCTGCTTCGTGCCTGGGAAAACTATCACCGCATCCTCACTGCGGAAGCCCACATGAAACACATCCAGTTCCGCCAGGAGTCCCGTTACCCGGGCTTCTACTACCGCATGGACAAGAACTTCGTGGACGAAGAGAACTGGCACTGCTTCGTGAACTCCATCTACAACAAAGAGACCAAAGAGTGGACCTGCTTCAAGCGCGCCCACGTTGATCTGGTCGACAAGTCCAAGCTGTTCAAGTAAGTCTTACTTGATAGCCTGATGGCGTGAAAAGTCCGGGTGTCGCAAGGCATCCGGACTTTTTTGCCTCTAGCGAGTCTGTAAATGAAGGACGGTAATCCTGTGTTATCAAGTGTTTCTCAACGCCTGTAAATTGTAGGGTAATCGGTATTCATTTGCGGATTATGATAATCCGATAGTCAATCAATATAGTCTGGCTGATTAGGGTTCGGCAGGCTCCTTTGCCGAATTGATCCAGCGGAGAGAAAAATGAGCGAAAAGTTTGATATCCCTTTCAAAAGTGACCTGGTGCCAAATATTCTGGATCCGGGTACTAAGATCCAGTTTCAGTGCTCCAAGGGCATATCCTGTTTCAATGAGTGCTGCCGCCGCGCAGATATTCAGCTGATGCCCTACGACATCATTCGTCTGAAGGATAATCTGGGGATCAGTGGAACCGAGTTTTTGAAGAATCACACGGTGCCGTTCGAGATGGATAAGGATGGCATACCCGGCGTTAAGCTGCGCACTGACGATGAGGGTGCCTGCCTGTTTGTCACCGATGAAGGGTGCAGTGTCTATGCTGACCGCCCCACCGCCTGCCGTTACTATCCGCTGGGTCATATGGCGCTGCACGAGGCAGGAGCGACTGAGGATGAAGCCCGGTATTTCATGATCAAGGAGGATCACTGCATGGGGCATAACGAGGATCGAAAGATCTCTATCGATGCCTACCGTCGTGAGCAGGGTGTGGAGCAGTACGACCAGATCAACCGTGAGTGGTTGCATCTGATGCTTAAAAAGCGCTCGGCGGGTCCCAGCATCGGCCGTCCTTCGGACACCAGTCTGCAGTTCTTCTTCATGTGTTCCTATGATGTAGACCGGCTGCGCTGCTATGTAATGAATGACTCTTTCCGGGCCACTTACGACCTTGAAGAGGCTTTCTACGCGACTGTCGAAAAAGAGGACGTTGCCTTGATGCTGTTTGGTGCGCGTCTGCTCAAACAGGTACTGTTTGGCGACAAGACTATCCCGGAAAAAGCAGGGGCCTATGAAAAGCGCATGGCAGAGCGGGAGGATATCCTGAAGATGCGCCGCGAGGCCGAGGCGGAGATTCATCGCCAGAGGGAAGCGGAGAAGATGAAAGACGCGATCTCCTGAGCGTTCCTCGAATCCAGAAAAAGCCGCACAGATGTGCGGCTTTTTTGTTTCTCTAGGAGGCCGCAATCCGGTCGGTCTTTGCAGACATTATAAAATCGTTGCGGTGCAGTCCTTTGATTTTGTGGGACCACCAGGTCACAGTCACTTTGCCCCATTCAGTCAGCAGTGCAGGGTGATGCCCTTCAGACTCCGCCAGTTCACCGACCCGGTTCGTGAAGGCGACTGCATCAACAAAGTTATTGAAGGAAAAAGATTTTTCCAGTTGCATGATGCCGTCTCTGACCTCTATATTCCAATCTGGAATCATTTTTATCAGACTGGCGAGTTCATTATCTGAAACCCTGGGTGCATCTGCCCTGCAGGCTTCGCAATGGACGCTTGTCAGCTCATTCGTGGACATTTTTTACCGATCCTCTAATTTTGAGACTTCACAGGATGCGAATTATTCGATAGTTCTTGGAAGATAAATACTGTTATTGTTTATGGAATAGTCGAATTCAGATGGTAATCGATATGGCACGCAAACATGCGCTCATTGTTGATGACTCCAAAACTGCCAGAGAGGTGCTTGCAAAGCGTCTGGCTGGCTACGATATCGAGGTCGATACCGTAGAATCAGCCGGTGCCGCCATAGACTATCTCAGTGAGCATATTCCGGATGCGGTTTTCCTGGATTATGAGATGCCAGGTATGGATGGCTTTCAGGCCTTGAAAGCGATCAAGTCCAATCCCAATACGGCAGCGATCCCAGTGATGATGTATACCTCCAGAGCGGGAGGGTTGGCGATTGGTCAGGCGCGGGCACTAGGTGCGCTGGGAGTCCTGCCGAAGGAGTTGGAGACGCAGGATCTCGATGAAGTCATTCAGGCGTTACATCTCAACCCCAATCAGGATTCACTGGTCGCGCGTTATACACACGCAGTAGTGGGGGCTGTGAATGGTGGTGATGAAGTCAGGGCCGACGCAGAATATATCGATCGATTTCAGGGCCTGGTTGAACAGGTGGAGCAATCACTTAAGCAGGGGGGCAGCCGTAAACAGATGGCGTTGCTGTTGGCACAACAGCATAAGTTGCTTTCAAAGAGCATGGCTGCGAATGCTGCAAGGTCATTGCGTTCCATGGAGCAGCAATTTTCCGAGGTGAATGAACGTCTGAATGATACTCAGCGATCGATTGCTGCGAGCCTTCCCAAAAAGGGGGGTATCCCAAAGTGGTTGCTGATGGTGTTCGCCGCCTGTCTGGCGATCTCGGCAACGGTATGGTTCTGGAATAACACTATCGACAGGACACAGAGGGATGTGGCGGAAAACCTGCTGCTGCTGGAGTCAGGGCGTAATATTCTGACAGAAAAAGTCACGCAAGTGGATGCGCTGATACAGCAGCAGCAAACAGCCATTGAGACGCTGAAAAGCAGCTTGGAGGATATAAAACAGGTTGGAACAGAAGCGCTACCGTTGCTTGAGTGGGCGGTCAATCGTGATTCGCGTTTCCCCTATGGCGAAGGGCCGTTTAGTGATAAGCGGGTCATCTGGCTGTCTCAGATCATCGATCATCTGGCTGCAGCAGGTTTTACCGGAACCGTAAGGCTGGTGGCCAACTATGGTAATTATTGTCTGAGCAGAAACGATCAGAGCCGGTTTGTGCCTGCTTTCGGAGAGACAATATTTGCAGACTGTGTGTTCGCCCGTGATCTGGCAGAAACCGAGGGCAAAAAGCAGGCGGTTCCAACGATCGGTTTTTCCAACTATCTGAATAATGCCCCTTCATTGATCAATGGAGATATATTCATCGAGTTGGAGGCGTCGGGGTTTGACGCGACGAAGGTGCCCTATCCAGAGCCCTATGCAGTGCAGGATGTCGCTGCCTGGAACCAGGTTGCCAGCCAGAACCAACGTATCGATATCAAACTGTTTGCGGCTGAGTGAAACATGAAACCTGAGTCTTCAGCGGGTAGCTAAGCCACCGTTTTGCCGAAGGTGGCCTCAATCTATCGTTTTGAGTGCTACCGCGGCATCTTCGGCGGCATGGCTGGCGGCATCTCATATTTGTAGACGCCCAGATCAGTGAAGTGGCCACGCATGTCGATAACAATTTTTGTTTGGTGGCGATTGCCTTCACGGGCACGGACTGCATCGAAGAAGCTCTTGCGCATCTGGGCGCCAGCGCGGGTGTCCGGGTCGATACTGAAGACGATGTGTATGGGTTCGCCGGGACGATTCAGGGGGTGGGCGAGGGCGTGAACACGGTCATTGTGAACCGTGTAGACGATAACCTCCATCTTTTCGTGCAGGTAAGGTAGACGGATAGAGAAACCGGACCCCAGCGCAATGTAGGCGATGATGAGAAACACGCAGGCACCCAGCAGAAAAGAGGCGAAGCTGCGTTTGGTGGCTATGACAGCCAAGCTTCCCCAGATGGCGAAAACAGCCAGCAGCAGATATTTCAGCGTTAGCGGGTCGGGGAACATCTATTTGCTCTTTGTCCGGCTCTGCATCAGTGTGCTGTGGAAAATATCAAATGGCTCAAATGATCTGCTATCCGGGACCAGTTTTTTATCTTCCATGGTGAAGGTCACGACGCCCCTCTCCTGCCCAGGGTAGTCCAGCGTCATCACATCCTCGTATATCGGGATCATGAGCTTTCCCTGGCGATGCCGGATGGAGATGCGCACATCCACCGGCGTTTCGCCTTGGCCGTTGTCGGTGTAGTAGACGATGGAGAAGCGATAGCGGCCATCGGGGATGCCGCGGGAGAAGGAAAACTCGTAGTTCAGGCCGGAATAGTCCACGTCGCGGCCAAGATCATCCCGCACCAGGTTGAATATCTTGCCGAAGGGCATGGAGTAGCCGACCTTCTCTTCGCCTGGTGGATCGGTCCACAGGTCGATATCGGCAGGGCTGTCCGAGGCCCAGCTGATCTCGGCGATAATATCCCCTGCAGCCTTCTCTATCTCGGTCTGTGTGGTCTCCTGCTTGACCTCTATGAGAGGAATCAACAACACCACCAGGGTAAGCATCAGGAGCGCCAGCAGCATCAGCAGATCACGGAAAACAATGGACATGCTGTCTTCGCGCTGCCGGATCATGGCTTAATCCCTCTCTGAGGCAACCGCATGTGTGTTGGATTCGGCAGTTCTTTCGCCATACAGCAGCTTGCGAACCTTGTTCATGGCC
Source organism: bacterium endosymbiont of Escarpia laminata (assembly GCA_003660235.1). Taxonomy (GTDB): domain Bacteria; phylum Pseudomonadota; class Gammaproteobacteria; order Chromatiales; family Chromatiaceae; genus QGON01. Next base: position 38,363 of record QGON01000062.1, read on the forward strand.
TCCATCGTCATGGCTGCGGACAAGCCGATCATGGTGGTATCGATAGCGAATGAGACGGTTTTCAGGAATCGCCCGATCTCGGCCGACAGGGTGGCTGAGTCATGCAGTGCGTCAACTTCAAGTCCGGCCAGCGCCATGGAAAACCCAAGAACCGTACCCAACATGCCAAGCCCGGTCGTCAGCCAGGACCAGAAGTGGTCATCGGCGTCACGCCCGGCGAAGGCAAAGGATTCGACCAGCACGACGATAGAGAGAATGATACAGAAGAACCACAGGGTCAGGATGTTGCCGAGAATACGATCCAGGTAGCCTTGGGTATAAAGCGTAACGAGCAGCGCCACAAGCGAGAACAGAAGGGCCAGTTCGATGAGTTTTGCCCAGGGAGCGGGGCTCGTTGGAGTGACCATAAAGAGATGCCTGTGCGAAGGTTGCATTTCACTATAGCATGGAGCGTTGATATCCTTTCGTCGCCTCAGGTGTCGTTTAGGGCCGGGCAAAAAAAAGCCCGCCGAAGCGGGCTTTCTGTCTGCCCCATGTGGGGCGCTGGTGAAGGTCGGCCTATTTGTTGGCGATCTCTTCCAGCTTCTTGGCCTTGATGATGTGGCCGTTTAGTGCGGCGTCTTTGGCATTGCGGCCGAAGGCGACGCTCATCAGGGTGGAGTAGTAGACCACGGGCATGTCGAACTTGGTGCCGTAGGTCTCGTTGATCTGATCCTGATAGATCTCAACGTTGGCCTGACAGAGCGGGCAGGGGGTGACGATCATATCCGCGCCGTTGTCGTAGGCCGCCTCGATGATGCCGTGGATCATCTCCTGAGACTTTTCAGGCTCGGAGAATGCCAGGGCGCCGCCGCAGCACTGTACCTTCTTCTCGTAGGTGGGAATCGAGTCGGCGCCAACAGCCTCGACAATCTTGTCGAGATATTGCGGATTTTCGAAAGATTCACCGGCGATACCGAAGGGGCGGTTGGTCTGACAGCCGACGTAACCGGCGATCTTGATGCCTTCGAGGGGTTTTTTGACCTTCTCCTTGATGGCGTCGAAACCGATGTCCTCGATCAATACCTCAACCATGTGGCGGACGCCGACTTCGCCTTTATAGCGAAGTCCGCCTTCCGCCAGCGCGGTGTTGGCATCCTTGAACATCTGCTCGTCTTCAGCCAGGCGCTCTTTTGCCTCACGGGTGGAGAGCCAGCAGGCGGCGCAGGTGGCGACGATCTCCTGACCGGCATTGTGCTCCTCGGAGAGGGCGATATTGCGGGCAGAGAGGGTCAGACGGGGCAGTTCGCCACCGCCGCCGTAGCCGATGGAAGCGCCGCAGCAGTTCCAGTCGGGGATCTCATTGAGGGTGATATCCAGCTCCTCGCACATGGTCTGTGCAGAGACGAGGTAGTTGGATGAGGATGCGCCTGTCTGTGAGGAGCACCCCGGGTAGAATGAAAGTTCTATCTTAGCCATTTGGGTATGTCCTCGCTCAGCTGAAGTCCTGGATATTGCCGTCTTCGATTTCCTGGGCCTTTTTGATGATCTTTGCCAGATCTCCAGGATTCTTGACGCCGTGACCACCAATGATCTCCATCGCATTCATGCGCTTGGCCTTCATCATGTTCTGTCCCAGCTTCTGGTTGGCCATGGCGTTTTTGACGCCTTGGGCGAAGCCGTCCTTGAAGTACATGGAGAGGCCCATCTTGAGCTCGTTTACGCGGCCCTTCTTCATCAGGTTGTCCCAGAACAGTTGAGAGAATCCCTGAGTCGGTTGGTTCTTCGGCGCCAGGCCGAGGCGTTTCGCGTAGGTGGCGAGACCGTGCATGATGTGGGTGATCGGCAGGCCGCGTGGGCAGCGTGCGATACAGTTGTAGCAAGAGGTACACATCCACATGGAGTCGGAGGTCAGAACCTCTTCACGCTTACCCGCACGGATCATCATGAAGATCTCCTGCGGCGGGTGGTCCCAGTGCTTGCCTAAAGGACAGGAGCCAGCGCACACGCCACACTGCATGCACATCTTGACCCATTCGCCCTCTTCGACGTTCGCCTCAACTTCCTTCAGGAAGCTGTTGCGGTATTTTTGACTATTTGTGCTCATTGAAGGCTCCCTTAGAACTTGAATGGGCTCATGCCGATCTTCTCGATGGTCTCAGCCATGTCGTTGATCAGCTTGGGCGCACGTTCGATATCGGTGATGGCAACCTCGTAGACCACAACACGCTCGGGTTCGAGGTTGAGGGTCTGCAGGGTATCGCCGACCTTGCTCATACGCTCGGCCGCCATGGCGGAACCGCGTACGAAATGGCACTGGTAGTCCTCTCCACGCTGGCAGCCCATCAGAACGATGCCGTCGTAGCCGTTGTTGAGTGAGTCGGTGATCCAGGAGAGGTTCACAGAACCGAGGCAACGTACCGGGATGACACGTGCCCAGGGATTGATCTCAACGCCGTTCATGGCTGCCTGATCGAGCGCCGGGTAGGCGTCGTTCTCGCAGGCCAGCACCAGGATGCGGGGTTTCTCGTCCCACTCCTCCGGGATATCGACGATCTTGATCTGCTGACCGACTGTGTCGATGCTGTAGTTTTCGAAGGAGATGACACGCACCGGGCAGGCGCCCATGCAGGTGCCGCAGCGACGGCAGCGGGCCTCGTTGAACAACGGATAACGCTTTTCGTCTTCGTTGATGGCGCCGAAGGGGCACTCAACCGTACAACGCTTGCACTGGGTGCAGCCCTCCTTACGAAAAATCGGGTAGGAGAGGTCGCCGGCACGGGGATGGGCAGCCATACCCTTGCCCGCGTTCTCTGCCGCCTGGATTGCCTTCATGGTGGCGCCGGCAGCGTCATCACGCGCCTGCTGTATATCCATGGGACGGCGCACAGGACCGGCGGCGTAGATGCCGGTACGGCGGGTCTCATAGGGGAAGCAGATGAAGTGGGAGTCGTTGAAACCATACTTCAGCTGCGGCAGGTCGGTGCCCTGACGGTAGTCGAGGTTGAGGATGGAGTCGACGCTGATTTCAGGTACAGCGTTTGGGTTGGCCTCTTCGCCTGGCCCCGGCGCGCCTGCACCTTCGGTAGCGTAGTAGGGATCAGGGCCGGAGTTGGGTTCCATGCCGACTGCCAGCACTACCAGATCGCAATCCATCTCCGTATCTTCGTTCAGGATCAGGTCCTTGAACTTGACCGTCAGGCTATCACCGGGAACCACTTCGGAGACGATACCCTTGGAGAAGAGAACCATCGCTTCCTGTCCGGCGCGGTAGAAATCTTCGCCTGCGGCACCTGGGGTGCGCAGGTTGTTGAACAGGATCGTGGTGTCACAGTCGCCGTTCAGCTCCTTGAAGTACATCGCCTGCTTGATGGAGACCAGGTCGGTGACACCGGAGAAGTAGGCTAGTTTGCCCTCTTCATCGGAACACTGACCGGCGTTCTGTACAAAGGCAACGGAGGTGATCTCTTTGCCGTCGGAAGGACGTTTGATCGGCCCGCCGTTGGCTGCCTTGGCCAGCGCTTCGAGTTCGTGATTGGTGATTACGTCGGCGCTCTTGTCATAGCCGAATTCAGGCAGCTTATTGGCATCGTAGGGCGTGAAGCCGGAAGCCTGAACGATTGCACCGCAGGTGAAGTTGCTGGTGGAACCGGACTCTGTGGCAACATCCACGCTGAAACGTCCGGGTGCGCCGGAAGTCTGGGCGAGGGTGCTATTCAGGTGAACAGTGATCTTGTCGTCGGCCTCGATGGCGGCAGCCATCTCGGCGATGCCGCTCTCCTGAGGCTCAGCATAAGGGGAGCGGGTCGGCAGAACCTTATAGTATTCAGCGATCCGTCCACCCAACGCGCCACTCTTTTCCACCAGGTGAACCGGGTAGCCTGCAGCAGCGGCCTCCATCGCGGAGGTCATGCCGGTGATACCGCCACCAACCACCATGATGGTCTTGTTCAGCTCCTGCTCACCGGATTTGCTCGGCTTGGTGCTGAACTTGGCTTCGGCACAGGCCATGCGGATGTAGTCGTCCGCCATCTCCTGGGTGGTCTCCTTATTCTCGTCGGTGTCCGGGCGAACCCAGATGACGCCTTCACGCAGGTTGGCGCGGGTCATGGCGACTTCAGGGAAGTTGAAGGCCTCGACCTTGGCACGACGGGAGCATGCGGCGATCATGATATGGGTGGCGCCGTCGTTGTCGATGGCGTCACGGATCACTTGCACACCTTCCTTGCTGCACAGCATCTCGTGCTGTACACAGGTGTTCATCTTGCCGTCACGGGTTGAGGTGGTTTCCAGCTGGCCGGCGTCGAGACGCTCGCCGATGCCGCAGCCGGTGCAGATAAATCCTGCCATTTTCTTTTCTTCAGCCACTGGTTAGCCCTCCGTTCCAGCTACGCGGTTAATGACCTGGATAGCGTGCAGTGCAGCGCCGGTGGCGTGTTGTACCGCCCGGTTTACATCCAGTGCGTCGGATGAGCAACCCGCTGCGAAGATGCCGCCATTCTCAGAGGCAGGCTCAATGAAGCCCTCCTCATTGATGACGATATCCACCGGGAAACTCTCTTTATCGACGCTGGGCTCCATGCCGACGGCCAGCACGACCAAGTCGTGCTGATCGGCGTAGCGGTTGTAACCCTCGGTGTCCACACCGTGCAGCACGGGGCTGTCGTTCTCTCCGTTGACGATGGAGGCAACCTTGGATTTGATGAATTTGACGTTATCCTTCGCCTTGACCTTCTCATAGAAGTCCTCGAAACGGTCGATGGCGCGGATGTCGATGTAGTAGACAGAGATGTCCACGTCGTCAGCTGGGTAGGTGCACTGCTTGAGAGAGGCCATGCAGCAGATGCGCGAGCAGTGCAGCAGGTGATTCTTGTCGCGGGAGCCGGCGCACTGGATAAAGGCGAGGCTCTTCACCTCTTTGCCGTCGGAGGGACGTACCAGCTTGCCGCCGGTGGGGCCGGTGGGATCGGCCAGACGCTCGAACTCGACGCTGGTGATGACGTTCTTAAAACGATCGTAGCCGTAAGGCTGGATCTTGTTGGCATCATAAGGCTGCCAGCCGGTGGCCCAGACCACGGCGCCGGCATTGAATTCGATGGTCTCTTCCTGCATGTCCAGGTCGACTGCGTTCACTTTGCAGGCGTCCTTGGCTTTTTGCGCGTCGCCGGTGCCGATGATGGCGGGATCGATGACGTACCGCTGGGGCATGGCCATGCGGTGTGGCAGATAGGCGCCCTTGCGTTTGCCCATGCTGTAGTTGTACTCATCGTCGAACTCGGCCTCGACAACCTTGCCGCAATCACCGCAACCGGTGCAGTTGTCGTTGATATAGCGGGGGGCGATCTTCACCGTGGCAGTGTAATTGCCGGCCTCGCCCTTGATGTCCGTTACCTCAGCCATAGTAATAATGGTGAGATTGGGGTTCATCTTGGCCCGGCGCTGGTTAATCTCCAGGCCACAGGTGGGGTGGCAGAGCTTAGGGAAATATTTGTACAACTGGGTGACGCGACCGCCAACATAGGGGCGCTTTTCAACCAGTACGACCTTTTTTCCGGTTTCAGCAGCTTCAAGGGCAGCGGTCATGCCGCTGATCCCGCCGCCGACCACCAGAATGGTCTCATTGGTTGCGATTACTTCCGTCATGGAATCTCCTCCGTCGCGGAATGGCGTTTCAAAGTCCGAAATAACCGGCAGTGCAATAATACTTGACTTGCCTGCTAGGTCATTCCATGATTGGCGTCAGCGTTACTGCGCCCAGATTCTGGACTCGATACGATACCCGCCTTCGGGATTCCCCGCCATATAAAAGCTGCTAATTCCCCATCGAATTTTCCAATGCTTTGATAGAAAGCAGTTATAGTTTATTAGCATTCGCTAATTAATACTTGACCTTTGAATGGGGTAATCCAGGAATATGCGCTCAGCAAAGAGAGGTTTTGCCTCACGGATTATCTGGGTTCAAACAGGACACTCCTCTTGTAAAGAGACCTGCTCCGGGTTAAATATTCGTTACGTAACTATTCAGCCACCCCACGTAAGTGCGGAAAACATGGGATTGTAGGATGTACTGAGCGTAGCGATGGGTATCCGCATAGTGTTCACTATGCGCTGAATTGATACTTCAATACATACTTTGATTCTGTGGAAGAGGTTAGTCCAGTTGGAAGCGCGCATCCTGAAGCCTGAAGAGTATTTTATTAACGAAGAGCCTTACTATCAGCCGGTAGGTGACGAGATCGAGGTTTTTGAGGCCGCCTATCGCAATCAACTGCCGGTTCTGCTGAAGGGGCCGACGGGTTGCGGCAAGACCCGCTTCATGGAGCACATGGCCTGGCGGCTCAAACGTCCGCTGATCACTGTCTCCTGTCACGATGACCTGACCGCATCCGATCTTGTGGGGCGGTTTCTGATCAAGGGTGGTGAGACAGTCTGGCTGGATGGACCTTTGGCCGCTGCAGTTCGGGCTGGAGCCATCTGCTATCTGGATGAGGTGGTCGAGGCGCGCAAGGACACCACGGTGGTCATCCATCCCCTTGCGGATGACCGGCGGGTGCTGCCGATGGAGAAGATCGGGGAGCTGTTGGAGGCGAATGCTGACTTCTGTCTTGCGATATCCTATAACCCCGGCTACCAAAGTGTGCTGAAAGATCTCAAGCAGAGTACCCGGCAGCGTTTTATTGCCCTGGAGTTTGACTATCCAGACGCGGGGCTGGAGCAGAAGATCATCGAAAACGAGGCCGAAGTGGCGCCGGAGATGGCGCATCGATTGGTGAAGTTCGCCCATATGACCCGCAACCTCAAAGGCAGCGGTCTGGACGAGGGCGCCTCCACTCGTCTGCTGGTACACGCTGCCAAGTTGATTCACGATGGCGTCGATCCAGTGGTTGCCTGCCGGGCCGCCATCGCCCAGGCGCTGACCGATGATGCGGATATGCTGACGGCGGTGAATGAGCTTAGCGCTTCGCTTTTTTAAAGGTGACAGGTTTCAGGTGACAGGTGGCAGAAGTGATTGGCCCCCTCCCTCGGCTCCGGCTTCCTGCTTCGCTCTACCTCCTGCATCCATGCAGTCGCGCCCTCCCCGATGGGGAGGGGGATATTTCCATATGAGTCGGAGCGGAGGAAAATGATGAGGTTGTCCTTGATACTGAAAACGGATCGCCAACAATCCTGCTGTCACCTGTCACCTGTCACCTGTCACCTGTCACCTGTCACCTGTCACCTGTCACCTGTCACCTGTCACCTGTCACCTTGTAACCCGACTCTCCCATGGCGCCCCTTACTCAACTAACCGCTGACCAAATCCAACCCCTGCTCGACGACTGGTTCGAGGTTGAATTCACCTTTCGTAATACCGGTGTTCTCGCCGCGGCCCTCGCGCAGATGTCGGCGGGTGAACAGGCCTTTGTACTCGACTGGACACGGCGTATCGCCAGTACGCATGTCGAGATCTCTTTCCAGTTTGTCGAGCAGTCCACCCGTGCCTTGAGTCTGATGGATGAGCGCATGATCGAGGCCTGGGTGTTGCAAGCCATGGATATCTACGACCGCTCCGGGCTCTATCCCGGTCTGAAGGTGATTCGGGAGATCGATCTCTTCGTGCGCCAGGGGCGGGAGCGGGCATCCGGCTGTGTTTTTGAGGAGGAGGCGGGGGTATTGCTGCCCTTTGTCCAGGGCCTCTCCGGGCGCAAGCTGAAGGTGGAGCAGGGCGACCACACTTTTACCGACAGCGAAGTGATCTTTCTACCGGCTGTGATGGCCCATCTGCCCGACAAGCAGGACAACTTCAAGCTCTACAAGGCGGCAGTGGCGCACCTCTGGGCGCAGGCCCGTTTCGGCACCTTTCGGGTCGATCTCGAACAATACATCGCAGCACATCCGACGCCCGATTTGGCGCTACGCTGTTTTCATGCACTCGAGTCGGCGCGTCTCGATGCCTGTATCGCTCGTGAACTGCCTGGTCTGCATCGGGAGATGGCACTACTGCGGGAAAAGCTTGGAGATGCGGATGTGCCGGATGGTTGGACCTCTGTGACCGCCGGGCTGACCCGGCGGGAGGCCACAGCGGCGGATGCGCTACGGTTGGTCGACAAAGTCATCGGCAGCCGGTTACCTGCAACCAGCTGTTACCAGGGGCGCCTGAAACCCGCAGAAGTGACGGCTGTTTTGGAAAAACGCCTGCAGCGCGAGCAGGCGCAACTGCGGGTGACCCTGAAGCTGATCGAGGATGAACTGAAGGAGTGGCGGGAAGATGAAGAGGCCCCGCCTGGAAAGTTCGAGGTGGACAAGAAGCCTGATATGTCGGTGCCGGAGGGGTTTCAGATTGAACTCTTGCTGGACGGCAAGTCCATCCCTATACCGGATGATGTGCAGGACACCATGACCTCGATCCTGCAGGATCTTGGCGATATCCCCGATGAATATCTGGTCCCGGCGGGGGCCGGTGAATACGAGCTGAAGGATTATGAGGAGAAGCGGCTCGACCCTGAAGATGTCTGGGGCGGCACCTACCATGAGGAGGGCGCGTTTCTCTACCATGAGTGGGATTTTCGCCGCAAACACTATCGCAAGGATTGGTGCGTGGTGCGCGAGTTGCCGGCCAAGCCCTCCCACGATGGGTTTGCCGATCGGGTGGTGATCAAGTACCGGCGGTTGCTGGGCAGTCTGCGTAAGACCTTCGAGGCGATGCGGGACGAGGACCGGCTGCTGAAGCGCCAGATATACGGTGACGGCGTGGATATCGATGCCTTTGTGGAGGCTTGGGCGGATGTGCATGTCGGGCTGGAGATGAGCGATCGGCTGTTTACCCGCATGCACCGGGATGAGCGCAATATCGCGGTCATGTTCATGGTGGATATGTCGGGTTCCACCAAGGGATGGGTCAACGAGGCGGAGCGAGAGGCGCTGGTGCTGATGGCGGAGTCCCTGGAGACCCTTGGTGACAGCTATGCCATCTATGGATTCACCGGGTCGAGCCGCAAACGCTGCGAAATCTATCGGATCAAGACCTTCGACGAACCTTACGACGATGAGGTAAAGGCGAGGATCAGCGGTATCGAGGCGGGGGACTACACTCGCATGGGGGCGGCGATCCGCCACCTCAGCCATTTACTGAGAGAGGTCGAGGCGCGCACCAAGCTGCTGATAACCCTGTCCGACGGAAAACCGGAGGACTATCCCGACCAGTATCGCGGAGAGTACGGTGTTGAGGATACGCGACAGGCACTCTATGAAGCCCATCGTGACGGTATCCACGCCTTCTGCATCACCATCGATGAGGAAGGGCAGGACTATCTGCCCCATATGTATGGCGCGGCAAACTACGCAGTTGTGAAGGATGTGGAGAAACTCCCCCTCAAAGTTTCAGATATTTATAAAAGAATAACGAGCTGATACAGCTTGATTTTCTTCGGCTGCGTAGGCAACCTCCCTGCACACCCTTGAAAGAGCACAAACAACGGCCACGAAGAGGGACGAAGATATTTTGACCACTGGAGGAAATTATGAAGTTAAGATTGGTTGCAGTATGTGTTTTGATGCTTTTCGCCGCTGTGCAGGCACACGCCATGCCGGGTTATGGTTATCCACAGCCCCAACAGCAGCAGGAAGTCGGCCCGGATACGATCGTACGCGAGGGTTTGACCCAGCTGTTGAAGTTTTTGCGCACCAAGGAACAGCGCAACCCCATGCAGGTCACGGCGTTTCTCGAAACTGTAATCGCGCCCAATTTCGATTTTGACTATATGGCGAAGTGGGCGGCCGGACCTGCCTACCGCAATATGAGTGTGGGTCAACGTCAGGCTCTGAGCCAGCAGGTGAAAGAGATGCTGCTGGGCACGCTGACCAAACGCCTCAGCAGCTACGAAGACCAGGATGTGCGCTTCTATCGTCCCCGCCGCGCGGGACGAAACGAGGTGAAGGTGAGCGTCGGTATCCTCAATTCCGGCGGTTATCCGGCGAAGATAGATTTTCGTTTCTATCATGCTGAAGACGGCTGGAAGGTGTTTGATGTCTCCGCCAACGGCACCAGCGCCCTTGCCTACTATCGGCAGCACTTTTCGAAGCAGAGGCGGGGTAATAAAGGTCAGAGGCGCGGTTATCGCAGCTGATTGAGCTGGGAATAAAAGGGCCGGGGTCGGGTTCGGCTCCGGCTTTTTTGTGTCCGAAGGAACTTGCGGCCCGGCAGGGCTTCAAAACCAGGGTGCGGTGTAGGCCGGATCAAGCGTAGCGGATCCGGCATCGCGTTTGCTGGAGAGTGTAACTGTTCATGAAAAGACCATCACTGCAACCAGGTAGAGGTCCAAAGCGTCCAGGTGAAAAAATGGGTCGCTGGATGATCTTTGCCGCCTGGGCGCTGCTGCTTGGCCTGTTGGCCATGTTCTTCTCCAATCTGCTGGAGCAGCAGTACAATCCAAACCGGGACCTGGTGAACACCTCAACGGAATCCGGCCCCCAAGAGATCACCCTGTTGCGCAACCGGGCCGGACACTATATCGCCCCCGGTTTCATCAACGGCACCCGCGTAATTTTCCTGCTTGATACTGGTGCGACCAATGTCGCGGTGCCTGCCGCGCTGGCCGAGCGCCTCGCTCTCAAACGTGGCATCCAGTCGATCAGTTTGACCGCAAACGGCCGGGTCAGAACCTGGCTGACGCGGCTGGACCAGGTGCAGCTCGGTTCCATCATTCGACAGGATGTGCGTGCCACCATCATGCCCGGTATGGGGGGCGATGAAGTGCTGCTGGGGATGAGTTTTCTAAAACATCTCGAATTGGTGCAGAAAGGCAAAATCCTCATCCTGCGTCAGGGGGAATAGTCTCATGAGGGTTGATCCAGATTTGGTGCAACTGCAGTCGTTGCATCTCGGTCGTTTCCCTATCCCATAGTGCTGCAGGCACGAGGATCTGCCGGGTGTTGATGCCGTGGCGATTGGCCTGAAATTCGATCATCAGCAACTTGCCTGATCGCAATGCCTCGATCGAAGCGGTTTTCGGGTCGCTGCCTCTTTCGGGTAGTAACGATTGCGAATGCAGGGGGACCCCGTTAAAGAAAAGGATCAAGTCGCCGTTCTCCAGGCCTGCGGTCATGGCGCTGCCGTTTGCATATCCCCCGTAGGAGACCAAGGCGGGTTTTAGGGGCATGTCCAGTCTCTTCGCCAGTGCCTCAAGTTGGGGATTGATGAGGTTCTGCAGTTCCTTCTCCGCATAGCGGGTGCTGGTGAATTTGATCCGTTCGATGAATAGGCTCTGGGATTTCAGGAAGGCATCCAGTGCATTTTTATCCTTCCCCATTTCGACAAGGATCTTGCCTTTGGCGTAGTAGAGCGCCTCTTTCCTCTGCTGGCTGGCATAGACGCCGCTTTCATCCTCCAAGTCGGGATATTCCGCCAGCAACCACTCGGTGAGGGTGAGCAGTTCCTGCAGTGAGAGCTGTTGTGTGAGGGCTTCCCAGCTACGCTTGCGTAGATGAGCCTGGGATATCAGATCGACAAACGGCCGTGTGGGATAGGGTTGGAGTTCAGGAAACTCTCCTGACTGGGACATCTCGTGACCGATGCGCAAAAGCTCAAGATCGTGGTTTTGGTAGGCAAGTATCTGCAGCCTCCGCACATAACGGCGTTGTTTATTTTGCTGCAAAGCCCTGGCGAAATGTTTGCGGGAGAGCGCTATTTTGTCCTCTGTATATTCGGTCGGGTTATATCGGTTGGGTAGCCAACTCCCCCACATGACGTTCGCGTAGAGGTTGTTGGGATCGAGTTCCAGCGCCTTGCTGAAATGGAGGTCGATATTCAGGCCTTCGATGCCACTGCGATGCCTGAGAATATCGAGCCAGCCGAGATGGGCCATGATGGTTGCCCGCTCTTCGTTCGTGGCGGAGACGGCTCCACGGTAGAGTACCAGGCTGAGTTGATTGTCCTGGATGGACTGGTATTGTTCGAGAGGTTTGTGACGTTCGTCGATCGCCATGATTCTGCGCAACTGCTCCATCGCCAGCTCTACTTCGAACTTGCGCGCCTCGCTGGATGAGGGGTCAAGTTCAAGCGCTTGTTTCAACTGCTGAAATGCACCGCTGAAGTCACCTATCTCCCGTTGCAGTTTCGCCCCCTCCACCCGTTCATTAACGGTCTCCTGGGTGTTTTTCCACTGGCCGAGAAGTTCCTGAGTCTGGTTGGCAACGATCACCAGCGAGAGGATGGCGGTAAAACCACCGATCCACTTCAGGGAGAGAGTGAAATAGTGCCATTTGCTCTGATGTTGCGGGGTGCCGCAATGGGGACAGAGTGCAGCGCCTTGGTGGATCGGTTCCCTGCAGGCGACGCAGAGCCGTTGATCGGGTTGATCCTTGGGTAACATGGCACTCCTTCAGTACTTGTCCGTATGTCTCCTGTATCTATTCAGCGCATGGTAAACACTGAAGTAACGTGTAGGATGTGGTGAGTAAAACGAACCGCATCAATCGTGACAGATGCGCATCGCTACGCTCAGCACATCCTACGATTCCGTATTTTCCGCACTTTCGTGGGGTCGCTGAATAGTTACTATCTTCTTAGTATAGCGCTAGCCAGGATGGTAGTGCATGTCAGCGTGTGCGGGGGGCTGGGTCGCTGAGGATCAGTTCGGGATCAGAGAAGGGGGCGAGGCGTTCAATGAAATCGATAAACTCCATTGTGGGTGTGCTGCGGAAAAACTGCGTTGTTGGCCGATCCATCCATATCCGGTCGGCATAGAGATAGATATCGTGAGGCAGATCTCCAATGCCGTTCCCGTCCAGGTCGAAACCTTCATAGTTATCCCAATGGTTGTTGCGCCAATCGTTATAACGAGCACTGATTGGCGCACTCACCGCAACGGACGTCAGGTTATTGTCGAAATGATTGTTGGACGAAGCCGCTATCGCGGAGAAAAGTCCCACGCCTGCGGTTAACCGCTGTAGCTCCCAAACGAGCGGCGAGGCGTTTATCAGCATGGCCCAAGAACGGCCGCATCCGAGTAATACGCCAACAACGAAGCTCGGCCAGATCCATTTCGCCTCCTGCGCCAGCCCGGTTGCCTCCGACGGGCGCAGGCTTCTTGTCTAATCGACCGCACCGCGTTATCCTATGTTTGTGGCTTTTATCTGGAAAAACGTAACCCTTTGTTTTTCCGATGGAAACGACCGGGAAAAAGATGTTTTCTAAATAGCACATTATTCCGCGTTGTCAAGTGCCTTTCTGGCTACCCCTAGTACCGCCGGATTATTCCCCCAATTTCGTATACCCGGGCTCGTCCAACAAACGGTTCAGATTGTGGTTCGCTTCGCTCACACAATCTAACCTTATTCGTTATGGATGACGTGGCCACCCTTCTCGCCATAAAAATAGATGGCGATATTGTTGTAGGTGAAGTGATTGCCGCGCAGATAGAGGATGTTTTCCGGGTGAACCGGTGAGTTTGCTGTCAGTCCCACGGCATTGTGCACGATCTCATTGTTGGCAATGGTGACCTGGGAACTCTCCTTGATGGCAAGCGCTGAACTGCCGGTATTGCGTATGTGTTCGATGCGGTTGTTGCGGATATCCAGTTCATCTGAATAGATGGCGACGATGCCGGTGTCGTTGTTACCGATATGGTTGTCCCGTATCTCATTCCCCGGTGAGAAGATAAACTCCATGCTGATGCGATTGTTCTGCAGCCTGTTGCCGATGATGTGGTTGTCTGGGGAGTTGATCAGAAGCAGGTCACGCACGCCGATAATTTCGTTCCCTTCAATATGATTGTTGCGGCTGTACCATAACCTTATTCCCTCGCCGCGCAAGCTGGATACGACAGATTTGGAGGAGATTCGCAAGTGAGTCTTCGACCTCGTGATAGATTTTGGGACATCCCAGTCCCCAAAATCGACTCGGCCTTCGACAACCTGTTTGTGCCCCGGCCGTCCCGGTCACTGGCACTACGCGACAACCTCGCAAGCTCGTTGCCGCTCCGTTGCCAGCTCCCGATGACTGGACGCCGCGCTCGGATGCCTACTTTGCTTCCCCTCTGGCGCAAGGCACGCCGGGTAAGCAGTGCGGCCTCGCGGCTACCGGGGACTACCAGCCTTCGCTTCGCTCTCCATGGCTGGCAGCGATTGTCACGAATGGTGTTGCCGTCTCCCTGATGGATGTTGATGCCGAACAGTACATTGTCGAGGGTGTTTTGCTCGAAGATTACCTTATTTGCTTTAAGCTGCAGACCTGCATCGAGGGCATTGTGGGACTCCCCTGAGTTGGTGAGATGCAGTCCGCGGATAACCGTATTATCAGCCTTTACGGTGAGGACTGTGCCCTTGCCTCCTCCGTCGATGGTGACCACTCCCTGGCCGTCGAGGGTGATCTGACGTGAAATGACGATTGGGCCGCGATAGATGCCTGCAGGTGGTCGCAGGGTGGTGCCGAGAGGCGTCAGGTCAATATACAGCTGCAGGGATGGCAGGCAATAGGCGGGGCTGGCGAGCAGGGTGCCGAGCAGTAACAAGAGAGTGAGCCGGAGAGTTCTTGTCATGGAAAACCCCTTCCAGGGTGGAGGCGTTCTAAAGTTGTTTTGAAAAAAGCGATAACGTCATCCCGGTCAGGTAGAGAGTTCTCATTCTCCCCGTTAAGTTCGAAAAACCGGGTTCAAAGCGTTCCCATATATCGTCCCCAAAGATAAGCTATGTTGGTATGATCTATATCACGCGAGGTGAGAGGCAATCGTCGATTTTTTCACCGGGAACTGGTACAAATCGGTTATGAGGGCGAATGATGGTTTGATAACCTGCCCTGACTAATTCATGCAGGACACAAGAATAACGGCGAGGAGTCAGTGATATGTTCAAAAAATATTCTATTCTTTTCTCAGCACTGCTGTTGCAGGGGTGCGGTAGTTCACTGATTATTTCGAATACTGACACCATACCGGTTCGTTCCGAGCCTTCAGGGGCAGCGGTTTATGTCATGGGTAAATCGATGGGGAATACGCCGGTCGATGTGAAGCAGCAGGATGTGTTTCCGGTGGTCTACGATCCGGAAAAGATAGAACTCTACGGAATCATTCAACTGGAGATGGATGGATGTGAGCCACTCTCCCAGCGTGTAAGCGGACGGGTTATCAGTCGCGGAGTTGATGCCAGGTTAAAGTGTGGCGAGTCAAAAGGCGCTGTTTCTGCCGCTGCTGCCGCGCCGGTTGCAACTCCAGTGGAAAAAGAAGTCTCGCCGGAGGCAGCCAAGGCGTCCCAGCCTCAAGCCGCGCAAGCGGTAGAGCAGGTTGCCCCGAAGACAAGTAAAGAGCGTCTTATCCGCTTGAACGACCTGTATGAGGAAGGTCTTGTTTCCGAGAAAGAGTATCAAACAATCCGTAATCGCATTCTGAATGAACTGTGAGAACCATAGAAAAAACGTCCCGCTTACCGGTTGGGTGAACGGGACGTGGCAATGTCTCCTAGAGTCGGAAGTTAATGGTTGGATAGCAACCGGATGTAACTGATGACCCCGTCAATCTCTGCATCAGATAACAAGCCTTTCCAGCCAGGCATCAAACCCTTTCCAGTGCTTCCAATGGTGATGTCTTTGCGCATCTGTTCGTTACTGATTTGGTTCATCGTAACCCCATCAGTGTGGTCTGCGGGCGTCATTGTAATGACATTGGTCAATGCGCCGTCCCCTTTGCCGCCGCTCCCATGGCAGGTTGCGCAATTTTTTTGATACACACTCTGCCCAAGCTCCGGATCCCCGACAAGTTGGTGTTTTGATCGGTGAAGAAACCGAATGTAGGCAACCAGTGAGTGTATCTGCGGTTCGGATATAGCCAAACCCCATCTTGGCATGCTCTTGTTGACCGTTCCGTGGGCCATGGTTCCCTGTATGATTCGGAATAACTCTCTATCCGACAATTGGCTGACGTGGCCGCCGTTGGTAAGGTCCGTGACAGGCGTGTCCAGTTTTTCAGTCAGCGGGCCATCCCCTTTGCCGCTTTTGCCGTGGCAAAGAAAACAGGTCGTGTTGAACAGTTTATTTCCTTCATACGCCTTGGATGATGCGGAAAAGACGGGTGAAGTGAAAAGTGCGCCGGCAAGTAGTGCCGATGCCAGTATAACGGTATGTCGTTTAATCATCTCAAACTCCTGCAACATTATTTGCGACTAGCACATGTGGTGGCTGGTCGAACAATTGATAGTTGTTCTGAACAGATGAGGTTAACCCTCAGAAACCCGCAAACAGTTGCAGAGTAAACTTATTGTCGTGGCCGTCGGCACGTGCATCCACACCGGAACCATCTTCAGCCACGTAGTAGAATTCAAGGCGGACATTCTGTGCAAACATATAGTTTGCGCCGAGTGTAACGGAGTTGAATTCAGAGTTGGTAGTCGATCCATCGTCTAACATTCGGTAGGCGGCATAGATGTCAACCTTGTTGGGTATTACCCCGAGCTGTCCCAGAATAGCGAAAGAATCCGCGTTATTGGCATTACTGCAATTTCCGACAAAATGGCCATCATCACGCGAGCACTCGCCGTAACTTGCGTAGATTCCCAACGGCATGCCGCCCACATTGCCCTGCGCCTGCCCGTCGATGACCCAACCATCTGTCGCTATGATCTTATCGACAGGGCCATCTGCCACTTCTGCATCGCCGGTCCAATATTGAACGCCAAAACCGGTGTCCCAACTTCCGATAAAGGGCGTATAGGCAGCCCTGAAGTAGTGGGCGAGTCCGGATGGTGCGACCTCCATATCGGTACCACCCCATCCAGGGACCCAAGGCGAGTAGTTGAGAAAGTAGTTATTGCTGGAAGCCACCAAGGCGAGACCTGTGGCAGCCCCGCTTGCAAGCCCAAGTGCCTGAGCAGCACTGAATCCCTTGCGATCTTCGATGGGTCGCTGGGAGCGTTGAGCGCCGGTATTGAGAAGCTCAAAGCCATAAGCGGAGCCAAGGCCGTCGGTGGAAAAGGGGATGGCGCTGAGTTGTGTGTTGCCCACTTGCGCAATATTAAAGTGAACCTTTGTCGAAAGGAAAGCGTTGGCGGTGTCATCTTCAACGCCGCTGACAAGGCCAAGCTCCATGAGAAATCCTGCTTTTTCTGCCAGTCGTCCGCCGATAAGCAGCGCGGCTTCATCGGGCCACTCAATTGCTCCCCGGTCTGTTCCCTGATCTGAGTTTCCGTTGGTTTTGACATAGCGGAGCTTTGCAATGACTGAGGCATTGAGTGTTGCAGGCATGGAGAGGTCGTCTCCCTCTATCAGCCCTTGGCCGCCAGTCATTGTGTAACCGCCAGCACGGAAAACACGACCAAAGGTGTTGAGCGCAGGAAAATGTTGAAAGTGGCATGCGGTACAGGGCATGCTTGTTTGCCGCGCAAAGGCCGGAACTGCCGAAGCTTCTTTATGTATCGTGAAAACTCCGCTTAATAGTATTAAACCCGTTAGGGAAATACGTTGAAGCGTGTTGCTTGTGCCTATGGTCATGTTTCCTCCCCAGAATCATAATTTAGTTATATTGTGATTATTGGCTTGGTTCTGCTGTTGCCAATAATCTACAAACAACCTTATAAAATCTATAAGATTTGACCTTGGGCAGAACTACTACCATTGCGGGGAAAAAACCCTACCCTTATTTTTTAAAGTGTTTATTTGGAATGCCAAGATATGTGTAACGTAATAAGAAAGTTGAAAAAATAGATGTTTTCCAGGACCTGGAAAAAATTGAGATTGGGGCAGAGATAGGGCTTGATGCTGAAAATATAGACAGATTACCTACCTTGGCATACTGGGAGGCTGTCAGTAAGAGAAGCGGCCCAAGCCCTCTGTTTTACACTCCCGGCTCATAGGCCAGGTTGGGTGACAGCCACTTTTCTGCTTCTTTCAGATCCATGCCTTTGCGCCCGGCATAGTCCACTACCTGGTCTTTGTTGAGTTTGCCGACGGCAAAGTAGCGGGCCTCCGGGTGGGCGAAATAGAGACCGCTGACTGCGGCTGTGGGCACCATCGCCTTGGATTCTGTGAGCCAGATGCTGGTGTTCTTCTCCGCATCCAGCAGTGTCCAGAGAAGATCCTTCTCGGAGTGGTCCGGACTTGCCGGATAACCCATTGCCGGACGTATGCCGGTGTACTGCTCAGCGATGCGCTCCGCGTTGCTGAGCTGCTCATCTGCCGCATAGCCCCAGAGTTCCTTGCGTACCTTTTCGTGCAGCCATTCGGCCAGGGCCTCGGCCAGACGGTCAGCCAATGCCTTCAGCATCAGTGATGAGTAGTCGTCGTGATCGGCCTCGAATTCCGCGACTTTTTCATCAATGCCGATGCCGGTCGTGCAGGCAAAACCGCCGATGGCATCGCGCTTGCCGCTCTCCCTGGGTGCGACAAAGTCTGCCAGTGACTCATTGTACTTGCCGCTGGGCTGTTTGCCCTGTTTGCGCAGGTTGTGCAGCGTAGTGAGCGTTTGCGCACGGGATTCGTCATCAGCCGTTCCCGGCGTCCTCGGTCTCTGTTCCCGACTCGACTCTACCACCTCCATCCCTGGAGGCGTGCCTCCCGCGGCATTGGTACTTCCCTGTACGGCATAGACTTCTATGTCATCGCCCACGGCGTTGGCGGGGAAGATCCCCACAACAGCGTTGGCTTGCAGCCATTTCTCGTCGCTGACCTTTGCCAGCATCGCCTCTGCGTCTGCAAACAGCTTGCGCGCCTCTTCGCCTTTGGCTGCATCCTCCAGGATCTGGGGATAGCGTCCCTTCATCTGCCATGCATGGAAGAAGAAGGTCCAGTCGATATAAGGAATCAGTTGGTTCAGGTCGATGTCGATGAGGGTTGTGATGCCATACTTGACGGGCGTGGCGGGCTCAAAGATGGACCAGTCGATTGGGGTCGCATTGGCGCGGGCCTGTTCGATGGGGATCAGGTTGCGTGCCTCGTTCTTATTGGCCCGGCGCTGGCGAACAGCCTCGTATTCAGCGCGAATTTTGGCCATATAGTCGTCCCGCTGCTTACTCGACAGCAGGTTACTGGCAACGCCGACGGCGCGGCTGGCATCCGGCACGTAGATCACCGGGTGGTCACAGGCCGGTTCGATCTTCACCGCCGTGTGGGCGATGGAGGTGGTGGCGCCGCCGATCAGCAGGGGTTGTGTCATGCCGAGTCGTTTCATCTCTTTGGCGACGTGGACCATCTCGTCAAGTGATGGGGTGATCAGGCCCGAGAGACCGATGATGTCGACGTTCTGCTCCCGGGCCTCCTTGAGGATGGTATCGGCGGACACCATCACGCCGATGTCGATCACCTCGTAGTTGTTGCACTGCAATACCACGCCGACGATGTTCTTGCCGATGTCATGCACGTCACCCTTCACCGTGGCCATCAGTATCTTGCCCTGGGTCCGGACGCCGCACTCCGACTTTTCTGCTTCGATGAAGGGGTTCAGGTAGGCCACCGATTTCTTCATCACGCGGGCCGATTTGACCACCTGGGGCAGGAACATCTTGCCGGCGCCAAACAGGTCGCCGACCACGTTCATGCCGTCCATCAGCGGACCTTCGATCACCATCAGGGACTTGTCGACGGATTGGCGGGCCTCTTCGGTATCTGCGTCGATGTACTCGGTGATGCCTTTCACCAAGGCGTGCTCCAGCCGCTTGTTGACAGACCAGGAGCGCCACTCCAGGTCTTCCACCTTGTTGCCGCCTACGGCATCGCCCGCGTAGTTGGGAGCGATCTCCACCAGCCGCTCACCCGCCTCAGGATCTTTGTTGAGAACCACGTCCGTCACCGCGTTGCGCAACTCGGCGGGTAGGTCATCATAGACAGCCAGCTGGGCGGCGTTGACGATTCCCATGTCCATGCCGTTCTTGATGGCGTGGTAGAGAAAGACCGCGTGGATCGCCTCGCGCACCGGATTGTTGCCGCGAAAGGAGAAGGAGACGTTGGAGACGCCGCCGGAGATCAGCGCATGGGGACAGGCCGCTTTTATCTCACGGGTCGCTTCGATGAAGTCGACGCCGTAGTTGTTGTGCTCTTCGATGCCGGTGGCGACGGCGAAGATGTTGGGGTCGAAGATGATATCTTCCGCCGGAAAACCCACCTCTTCGGTCAGAATCTGATAGGCGCGGCTGCAGATCTCCACCTTGCGCGCCTGGGTGTCGGCCTGACCCGTCTCGTCGAAGGCCATCAGAATGATCGCCGCGCCGTAGCGGCGGCAGAGTTCGGCATGCTGCTTGAATTTATCCACTCCCTCTTTCATGGAGATGGAGTTGACGATGGACTTGCCCTGCACACACTTCAGCCCCGCCTCGATGATCTCCCACTTGGAGGAGTCGATCATCACCGGCACCTTGGAGATATCCGGCTCGCTGGCGCAGAGATTGAGAAAACGCTGCATCGCTGCGACGCCGTCGAGCATCGCCTCGTCCATATTGACGTCCACCACCTGGGCGCCGTTCTCCACCTGGGTGCGGCAGATGTCCAGCGCCTCTTCATACTCCTCGTTGAGGATCAGACGCTTGAACTTGGCGGAGCCGGTGACATTGGCCCGCTCACCCACGTTGACGAACAGCGAGTCGGGACCGATGTTGAGGGGTTCCAGGCCGGATAGGCGGCACTCGGGATGGATCTCCGGCAGTTGCCGCGGGGCCTTGTCGGCCACCGCGTCGGCAATCGCACGGATGTGCAATGGTGAGGTGCCGCAGCAGCCGCCGATGATATTGAGAAAACCGGCGCTGGCCCACTCGCTGAGATACTCCGCCATGTGGGCCGCGTCGAGATCGTATTCGCCGAACTCGTTGGGCAGGCCCGCATTGGGGTGGGCGGAGACGAAGGTCTCGGAGATGCGCGACATCTCCTCCACGTACTGGCGCATCAGTTCGGGGCCGAGGGCGCAGTTGAGGCCGATGGAGATCGGTCTGGCGTGGCGCAGGCTGTTGTAGAAAGACTCGGTGGTCTGGCCGGAGAGGGTGCGGCCGGATGCGTCGGTGATGGTGCCGGAGATCATGATCGGCAGCCGCAACTGGTCCTCATCGAACACCTGCTCGCAGGCGCAGATCGCCGCCTTGGCGTTGAGGGTATCGAAGATGGTCTCGATCAGCAGCAGATCCACACCGCCCTCGATCAGGCCTCGTGCCGCCTCGGCATAGGCCTCTACCAGCTGGTCGAAGGTGATATTGCGCGCGCCGGGATCGTTGACGTCCGGTGACAGGGAGGCGGTGCGATTGGTGGGGCCGAGTACCCCGGCGACAAAACGGGGTTTGTTTTCGGTAGTATGCTTTTCAGCCGCAGCGCGGGCCAGCCGGGCGGCAGCAACGTTCATCTCGTAGGCCAGTGCTTCCATGCCGTAGTCGGCCATGGAGATCCGGTTGGCGCCGAAGGTGTTGGTTTCGAGGATATCGGCGCCTGCCTCCAGGTACTCTTCGTGAATGCCCTGGATCAGCGCTGGCCGGGTCAGCACCAGCAGATCGTTGTTACCCTTCAGGTCGCTCGGCCAGTCGGCAAAACGCTCGCCTCTGTAGTCGGCCTCGTCGAGCTTGTGGCGCTGAATCATGGTGCCCATGGCGCCGTCCAGAATGAGGATGCGCTGGCGTAGAATCGATTCGATTTCCGGAGTAGTATTTTGTCTGTGCGGATCGGCCATTCAGGGAACTCAGAATTTGGTACGGAACCGACAATTATAAGACCTTGCGTTGATGTAGGCGAATCCCTTTGTTTTTTGCATCTCGGCGCTTCCCTATCCACACGGAGAATGAATTGTGGCGAGACAAGCCTTTCTGGTTGATGATTCCAAATCTGCGCGCATCGTGCTCAGTCGTTTGTTGAGCCGGCACGGCTTTGATGAGGTGGTGATGGCCGAGTCGGGTGAGCAGGCCCTCGAACTGCTCAAGGATACGGTGCCGGATGCCATATTTGTCGATTATCAGATGGATGGCATGGATGGGTTGGAGACGATCGCTGCGATCAAAAAGGATCAGCGGCTGGTTAAGGTTCCGGTCTTCATGTGTACCGCCAACGAGGGGGCCGACTACGCTGCTGCGGCCCAATCCTACGGTGCAATGGGGATACTTACCAAGCCGCCGACCACACAGCGTCTCAAGGAGATAATTGAACTCATCGATGGTGTTAAAGGTGCGGTTGTTCCAGGAGCGGCGACCACTGGAGCGGGAGCCGCACCGACCACTCCGGCATTTGTCATTACAGCGGAAGAGGTGCGGACGATTGCCAGGGAGGCGGCGCAGCAGGCGGCCGAGGCGGTCATAGGACCGCTGGCGGAGGCTGCCGTGGAGAAGCGGCTGGCAGAACAGCCGCTGGAGATCGACGTCGGCAAGTTGCGTGAAGAGATCGCCACACAGGTCAGCGGGGAGCTGGAAGGTATCGTCAGACAGGTTAACGATTCCATCGTGGCTGAGGTGATAGAGACCCATTTCCGTGAACAGTGGCAGCAGGTCTCCGGACAGATAACTCAACAGCTTGAAGCGTTCCGCAGCGAGGTTTTGGGGCAGGTGCCGGAAAAGAACGACATGATCGAACATATCCGCATGGTTACGGAGGGTTCCATGGAGGCGCTGGCAACAGAAACGGCCACCCGGGTTTCACAGGAGGTGGCGCACCATACAGCGATCGAAACGGCTGAAGCACTCATCGATCGGCGTTTCAGTGATGCGGCAGACAGCGCACAGAGCAAGGCCGGCAAGCGGGGTCAACGGACCCTGCTCTATCTGGGGATAACGGTGTTGCTGCTGGCGGTGGCAGCCGGGTTGATCCTCTATAATTGAATCGACGCCTCAAGCTAACAGATCGATCCCGGGAGAGTCCCATGTTCGGATTGGGCAAAAAGAGTGAGATGCCGATGCCGTCGGAGGCCCTGCCCGGCAGGGAGACACCTATGCCCGTGTCGCCGGAGCATTTTGTCAACGGCAATTCATTGGCAGGCCCATTTCCGCAAGGGATGGCATTCGCCCTGTTCGGTTTAGGGTGTTTCTGGGGGGCGGAGCGGCGCTTCTGGGAGTTGCCGGGGGTCTATTCCACCGCTGTGGGTTATGCAGCGGGGTTCACGCCGAACCCGACCTATGACGAGGTCTGCACCGGCAAAACCGGCCACAACGAGGTGGTGCGGGTGGTTTTCGATCCGGCCCTGGTGAGCTACGAGGCACTATTGAAGCATTTCTGGGAGTCCCACGATCCGACCCAGGGCATGCGCCAGGGCAATGATGCAGGGACGCAGTATCGCTCCGGCATCTATACCTACAGCAAGACTCAGTTGGCCGAGGCTGAAAAAATGCGGGCGCTGTTTCAGGCTGAGTTGACCGCAGCCGGACATTCGGAGATCACCACCGAAATCCAACCTGCCACCGAGTTCTATTTTGCCGAGGACTACCACCAGCAGTATCTGGCCAAGAACCCCCGGGGTTACTGTGGTCTGGGTGGAACCGGCGTCAGCTTCCCGTAGTATCTGTTCCCATGTCAGACACCGCCATCTACGCAGGAGGACGACTTGGGGAGTACAACTTCGGTGCCGATCACCCATTCGGTCCCTCCCGTCACGATGCCTTTTTCGACGAGTTCATGCGGCGGGGGTTCGAGGCGCGCTGCGCTGTGGAAGCACCGGTCCTGGCTGACCGGGAGGCGATCGCCAGATTTCATACGATGGATTATATCGATCGGGTGGAGCGGGCCTCGGTGGACGGCCAGGGTCTGCTGGATGCAGGTGATACCCCGGCCTTTCCCGGCGTGATGGAGGCCTCTGCCCGGGTCGTGGGCACGGTGCTCAAGGCGGTGGACGATATCGTCACCGGTAATTGCCGCCGGGCGTTTGTGCCTATCGCCGGTCTGCATCATGCACGCCGTGACAGTGCTGCCGGTTTCTGTGTCTTCAACGATTGCGGCGTCGCCATCGAGACCCTGCGCCGGGTTCATGGGATAAGGCGCGTGGCCTACGTGGACATAGATGCCCACCATGGTGACGGGGTCTTCTATGCGTTCGAGGATGACCCGGATCTCATCTTCGTCGACCTGCATGAAGATGGCCGCTATCTCTATCCCGGCACCGGTTCGGTGACCGAGACAGGGCGCGGTGAGGCGAAGGGGAGCAAGCTCAATATCCCGATGCCGCCGAAGGCGGGTGACACGGAGTTTTTCAAGACGTGGGAGGTTGCCGAGTCATTCATAGATCGCGCGCAGCCCGACTTCATCCTTTTTCAGTGCGGTGCCGACAGCCTGGCGGGTGACCCCATTACCGATCTGCGCTATTCAGACGATGCTCATCGCCATGCCGCATCACGTCTTCGCCGGTTGGCGCAGCGTCACTGTGACGGCAGGCTGTTGGCGCTGGGAGGGGGTGGCTATAATCTGCAAAATCTGGCCTCCGCCTGGTGCGCGGTGGTCGAGGCCTTTATCGAGGCTGCGTAGGGGGTCGCGCCGGATCCGCTGCGCTTGATCCGGCCTAGGTTGATCCACAGCTACTCCCTACTCTGCCTGGTGCAGAAGCTGGCCCGCCTTGTCCACCACCTGGACGCCCACCGGGATGCCCTCACGAATACTGGCGGTGACGACGCAGAAATCCTCGAACAGATCTGCACAGCGTTTCAGTTTTGCGGATTCCGCCAGTTCGTCGTCGATGGTGATTTTGACCTCGATGCCGCCCACCCGCAGGCGCTTCTTCTCGTTGCGCACCATGGTGCAGGTGGCCTCGGCCTTGATGCTGTGTGCTGGAGCGTCATCTTTTGCCAGGCAGAACATCAGGCTGGCGCTGAGGCAGTTGGCAGTAGCCGCGGCCAGCAGACGGGATGCGTTGGGACCGTTGCGTTCACCCAGTGGTGGGGGTTCATCCAACAGGATGTCCTGTGCTTTTTTGAGATCGAATTTGACCCTGAAGGCGTAACCCTCCTCCTGCTCCAGGTGGATAGTGAAACGACCGACTTCTGACATAACAATCTCCTTTGTAGATCATTGAGAGGTTACACTCTATCCAAAGAGGGTAGACGGTATTTGCCGATTCGATTATTCATCGAGAATCGACTGCCAGGCGCGATGCGCCCCTATCTGTGACATGGCCTGTTGCAGCAGTGTCTTGCCGGGTTCGGTGCGGAACCAGGTGTTGAGACCGGAGGGGTGGGGCAGGGGAATTACGTCCGTGGTCAGGCCATTGATTTCGATCTGATGGGTTTTGCCCACGATATCGACCAGTTTGTTTACCTTCATGAAACGAGCCATGGCCAGTTTGCCGACAGGGATCAGCAGCCGGGGTTTGAGCAGTCCGACCTCCGCGTCGATCCAGCGGCTGCAGTTCGCTATCTCAATCTTGCTTGGCACCCGGTCACCGCCTTTCGGGTTTTTCCCGGGAAAGCAGCGGCAGACTGCAGTCATATAGATCCGGCTGCGAAACTGCGTTTCATCCAATCCAATGCCGTCGAACCATTTGAACAGGGTCTTTCCGGCGGTCCAGGCAAAGGGTTTTCCTGCGGGGCCTTCCCTGTCGCCCGGCGCCGCCGACCAGCATGATGGGAGAGATGACGGGCTGGCAGATGACCACCGGCCCGGTCATGTCTGGACAGAGTCGGCAGGTCTGCAGATTCGATTGGTGCTGTTTGATGGCTTGAAGGGTGATCATGAGGCGTTAAACTAACAGAAATTATACCGTCGTATTGAGAATGTAGGTCGGGTTAGTCGCACGGCAGCACAACAGCTTGAATCTGACACCACACTTTGAGTGCGACGTAACCCGACCTACGGAACATTGGAACTGAACTGATGCAGATGATTTTGGGATTGGGGGTCGGCGCCATGCTGATCGCCCTGTTTATCTGGTTTTTGCCTATTGTGCTGATCCTGCGCTCTGACAAAACCTCGGGTATGGAGAAGTTGTTCTGGCTGCTTGCGGTGCTGTTTGTCTCCTGGTTCGCCTGGATACTCTATGCGCTGTTGGCCCCCTTGGAGAAAAAGGCGTCATGAAAGCGGTTGTGATGAACGAACCCGGTGCACCGGAGGTACTTTCCCTGCAGGAGCTGCCGGAACCTGAACGGATGACAGAGACCCAGCTCAAGGTGCGTATCGAGGCGGTGGGAGTGAATCCCATCGATACCAAACTGCGCAGCCGGGGTGTTTTTCTGCCTGCCGGACTACCGGCGGTATTGGGCTGTGATGGGGCCGGTGTGGTGGTGGAGACGGGCGCTGAGGCCGGTGAGTTCAAGACGGGGGATGCGGTCTGGTTTTGCAGTGGTGGTCTGGGTGGTGTGCAGGGCAACTATGCCGAGTTTGTGCTGGTTGATTCCTCCGTGGTGCGTAAAAAGCCCACTTCCATCGACTTCGCGACGGCAGCAGCAGGGCCGCTGGTGCTGATAACTGCCTGGGAGTCGCTGTTCGACCGCGCCCGCGTCACTGCGGGGCAGACGGTATTGATCCACGCCGGTGCGGGTGGTGTGGGTCATGTGGCGATTCAGTTGGCAAAACAGGCCGGGGCGCGGGTATTGACCACGGTGAGTACGACCCAGAAAGCGGAGTTTGTTAAATCCATTGGCGCGGATGAGGTCATTCTCTATCCAGAGACGGATTTCGTCGAGGTGGTAAACGATCTGACCGGTGGGCGGGGTGCCGACGTGGTGCTGGACACCGTTGGCCCCGAGGTCTTTCGCCGCTCTATTCCGGCGGTGGCGCACTATGGCGATCTGGTGACCCTGCTCGATCCGGGGGCGGATATGGCGTGGAAAGAGGCTCGCAATCGCAACCTGCGGATCGGTTTTACCCTGATGTTGACGCCGATGCTGCGTGACCTGCCCGAAGCCCGCGCCCATCACGGCGAGATACTGGAACGCTGTGGTGAGCTTGTGGATGCAGGCAGTCTGCATATCGAAGTGGCTGGGCGTTTGCCGCTGGCAGAGGCGGCGGAGGCGCATCGCCAAGTCGAAGCCGGGCACCTGCAGGGTAAGTTGGTATTGGTGCCTTAGTGTAGGATGCTGGTGCGGCACGAACCGCATCATTCGCGATCGATGCGGTTCGCAAGCTCACCAGCATCCTACACCAAGGCTCAGTCGGCAGGCCCAACCAGCAACACTACCCCCTCAACACCGACGACCTTCACTTGTGTGCCGGCAGGGCAGTCCTCACCCCGGATCTTC
Organism: bacterium endosymbiont of Escarpia laminata; assembly: GCA_003660235.1. Taxonomy (GTDB): domain Bacteria; phylum Pseudomonadota; class Gammaproteobacteria; order Chromatiales; family Chromatiaceae; genus QGON01. The sequence goes on from QGON01000062.1 coordinate 65,417, forward strand.
CAGGTGCTGTCGTCGACATGGATCTTACCCTCGCCGTTGATAATGGGTCCCTCCAGGGTGAAAACCCGCCCGGTGTACTGTGCCCCCCTGCGGTTGAGATTGGGTTGGTCCGTCTTGATCGGCCGCCGTTGCAGGATGGTGCGGGCGATGAGGATGTTGATTATGCTGAAGGCAGCGAAAGCGAGCAGCTGGTATTGCCACTCCATTTCCGGCACGGCCAATAGCAGGAGCCCCACCAGACCTGCTGCAAAACCCAGCCAGATGAAAAAGACACCGGGTGAGAAGATCTCCAGAATGATCAGGCCGACACCCAGGATGAACCAGTGCCAATAGTCCATCTGCGGTAGAAATTCCATTAGCTATCCTTCTTGGCGAAAGTCGCTTTGGCGATCTCGGCAATGCCGCCGATGGAGCCGATCAGACTGGAGGCCTCCAGCGGTATCATGATGACCTTCTGGTTCTCAGCAGAGGCGATTTTGGTCAGCGCCTCGGTATATTTCTGCGCCACGAAATAGTTGATGGCATTGATGTCGCCCTGGGCGATGGCCTCAGAGACCATGGTGGTCGCCTTGGCCTCAGCCTCGGCAAGCCTTTCGCGCGCCTCGGCCTCACGGAAGGCGGCCTCTTTCTCCCCCTCCGCCTTGAGGATGGTGCCCTGCTTCTCGCCTTCCGCCTGCAGGATCTCTGCCTGCCTCTGTCCCTCAGCCACGAGAATTGCCGCGCGTTTATCCCGCTCTGCCTTCATCTGACGGGCCATCGATTCAACCAGATCGCGGGGTGGGGAGATATCCTTGATCTCTATGCGGGTCACCTTGAGACCCCAGGGGGTGGTGGCGTCGTCCACCACGTTGAGCAGTTGAGTGTTGATCTTGTCTCGCTTTGACAGCAGCTCATCCAGATCCATGGAACCCATGACGGTACGGATGTTGGTCATGGTCAGGTTGAGAATCGCCCGGAAGAGGTCGTTGACCTCATAGGATGCCTGGGCAGCATCCAGCACCTGGAAGAAGATCACGCCGTCAGCGGTGATCATGGCGTTGTCCTTGGTGATGACCTCCTGGGAGGGCACATCCACCACCTGCTCCATCATGTTCACTTTTTGGCCGATCTGGTCGATGACAGGGATGATCAGATTGAGACCAGGGCGCAGAGTTTTGGTGTAGCGTCCAAAACGTTCCACCGTGTACTCCATGCCCTGTGGCACGCGCTTGGCGCCCATGACGACGATAGCGATGGCTAGGACCAGCGCGGCAATGACAAATACATCCATGACGGAACTCCTTGATTGAATAAAGCGGGTTAAGATAAAGAATGGGGCATTAATGGCTCTATTTCAATGCTTGATGCGTGCATAAGTGTGAGGTTTTATTCGGTTTATACTGACAAATGTCACGAAAATGACGCAGAGCATTTTTTCGACGTGAATCTTAAAATGTGCTAGATTTATTCTAAGTGTTAGAGAATCGCCGTGTCCGCTGTTTGAGTAAGGCATGGCCGATTCTGACCGGGTCGCATAGACTCGTTTTCCGGATCCGCCCACTGCCATTGCATAGCAGCGGTTCGGTGACTGTTTCGGCCGTCTTCCCGCCACCTCCACTCAACGATTGAGTGTTCATATAGCCACTTCTCCTGGCTGAAAAGTGAACCCAGGGTCTTGGTTGGCCTGGGAGGCTGCCCCGTCGGGGCTGCCTATAGAAGGTTGTGTTGTTGACGAGATGAAGCGGGTCGAATCCAACAATCAGACTGCAACGATGGGCTCGACTTCGATGCCGGGTGATGCAGTGTGCCGTGGTTTTTTCGACCATGCCCCGGATATCCTGCTTACCGTCAGAGAGGATGGGACGATTCGAGAGATCAATCTTTCCGTCGTCGATCTGTTGGGATACAGCAGAGAGGAGTTGATCGGATCTTCAGTCTGGCGACTGCTCCACAGGGACGATCTGAAACGGGTGCGCAGGTTGCTGGCCGAAATCTTTCAACGGGAGACCCCCTATTCGGAGATTGAGTGCCGCAAGATACATAAGAACGGCAAGCCACGCTGGATGAGGACGCGGATCCGTTATCTGCGAAGTGGGCAAGGTGAGGAGCCACTGCTCAACATCGTGAGCCGGGATTTTACCGAGAGACGGCGGGCAGAGAGCGCGCTGCGTGATAGCGAGGTGCAGCTCCGGCGATTACTGGAATCCACAGGTGCGGCGATAGTGGCGCTTGACCTTGATGGACGCTGCACTTTTGCCAACCCCTCTGCCGCAGATCTGCTCGGTTACAGAGAGCCGTCACAGATGATTGGCAGCAGCATGAATCTGCATCTGCCTGCTAACGGGGCAGGTTCCCGTTCCGGAGAAAATAGAGGGCGGATCTACGAACCCTTGGATTCAGGTTGCGGGGTTTGCCTGGATGATGGGCGCTTTCTGCGTGCCGGTGGAGAGAGCTTCCCGGTGGAGTACCGCAGTTACCCTATCTTCCACGAAGAAAAGATCATCGGTCTTTCCGTCACCTTTTTCGACATCACCGAACGCCTGTCGATGCAGCAGCAGCTGGTCTATCTTGCAGAGCATGATCACCTGACAGGGCTGCCCAACCGCACGCTGTTTCTGGATCGGCTTGAAGCGGGTATTGCCAGGGCAAGGCGCAGAGAGTCCTTGTTGGCACTGTTCTATATCGACCTGGACCGCTTCAAGCCGGTCAATGACCAATATGGGCATCATGCAGGGGACCGGTTGTTGCAATCAGTGACCAAGCGGCTTCGACTTGCCGTGCGGGAGATGGATACAGTTGCCCGTATTGGTGGTGATGAGTTTGCGATCATCCTGGAAGATATATCGGAAGCGGAGGATGCGACAGTGGTTTCAAGGAAATTGAATGATCTCATTGCTCCCCCTTTCTATCTTGAAAGTGGTGAGAAACTGACCATCGGCATGAGTGTCGGATATGCGCTCTACCCCAATCATAGCGATTGCGAAAGCTTGTTAAGGCATGCCGATAGCGCAATGTACCAAGCGAAAAAAAAGAAATGTTGTGAGTCAGGTTGATTCTGCGGGAGATTTCCCCCGAGTGTTGGATGATGAATTGATGGGTATGAGTTTGAAATGAAAGAGACACGCTTACTGTTGGCAGATGATGACGGCGTGGTGTTGGCAACCTTCGGAAAAGGACTCAGGGATGCGGGTTATGCGGTAATGGAAGCCGATTCGGGGGAGGCAGCCATTGGTTTGGCGCAAAATGACCGGCCCGATCTGGCCATCCTGGATGTGCGCATGCCGGGTATGTCCGGTGTCGAAGTGGCACAGGAGATGCGTAAAATCGGTGTTCCGGTGATATTCCTCTCCGCCTACGACGACCGGGAGCTCGTCGAATCAGCCGTAGTGGGTGGGGCGCTCGGTTATGTGGTAAAACCCATCGACGTACCACGGATGATACCCACCATCGAGGCGGCGCTGGGACGAGCCCAGGAGCTGGGAGAGTTGAAGCTGGTTGGTGAGCGCCTGAACCATGCGCTGGATACCGGTAATCTGGTCAATGTCGCGGTGGGGTTGATCATGGAACGTCAGCGTATCAACCGGCAGGAGGCCTTTGAGATCATCCGCACGCGTGCCCGTTCGCAGCGCCGCAAGGTACGTGATGTGGCGGCGGAACTGCTGGAAGCCTGGGATTCACTCCATGAGTTAACAGCTGTCGAGCGGGATGTGGATCACAAATCCCGCAAAGACAGAACATGAAGCCAGTTAAGACCCTGGCGGATCTGCTGACCTCGTCGGTGGTGACTGTCAGTCCGGATACTCCATTGGCTGTTGCCCTGCATATTCTGGTGGAGAAAAGAATCAGTTGCCTGGTGGTCAAGGAGGACGATCTGCCAATTGGCATCATCACGGAACGTGATCTGGTGCGGCATGCGTCGTCGGTAGCTGATATACAGCATCATCTGGTCGGTTCAGTGATGAGTAAAGGGCTGGTGACCGCCTTGCAAACCCTGGACTATCGCGAAGCGTATGAGTGCTTCGCTGAGAACCAGATCCGCCATCTGGTTGTGGTGGATGATAGTGGCAGACTTGCTGGCATCGTTACTGAAACGGATATCATGCGTCACATGGGATTGGAGCATTTCCTGCAGTACACGGGGCTCTCCAGCGTCATGACCCGCAGCGTGGCGACGCTTGGCCCCAAGGAGTCCCTGAATCAGGCGGTTGAACGGATGTCATCGTCGCGGATCAGCTGCATCGTGGTGGAAGAGGATGGTTTCCCGCTGGGTATGCTTACGGAGAGGGATGCGGTGCGGCTGCTGGATGACGGTATCGACTTCTCCTCGGTCCCTCTGGAGCGGGTGATGGTTTCACCCGTACACACGGTGGATGCGGGGATCGGCGTTCATGAGGCCTCTGTACGGATGCGGAGGTTGGGCGTTCGTCGTCTGGTGGTGGTGGATAAGGCGGGCTTGATCGAAGGGCTGGTCACTGAGCACGACGTCGTCAAGGGCGTGCACGGGAAATATGTCGAGTTGCTCAAAGAGGTGATTGCGCGCCAGGCAGGGACGCTGAAGCAGGTTCGCAAACAGCTCAGCGAAAAAAACCTGCTGGACAATCTGTTGCGCTCATCCAGCGATATCGCGGTTATCTCTACCGACCTTGATTACCGGATCACCTTCTGTAACCAGTTGGCGGATCGTCTGCTGGGGCACTCTCAGGATGACGTCTATGGTCAGAAACTGACGGAGGTTCTGAGCCGTTCCGGTATGGATGCGGGAATCTTCAAACACGGCGCCAGACTGGTTCCGGGTATGGGTAGTTACGACTACCCGATTACCCGGAAGGGGAAGGCTCGGACCGAATACTTCGATGCTCGGGTTTTTGGCATCTGGGATGATACCACCCAGCTGGCCGGTTTTGTCCTTACGATGAAGGATATCACTGCCAAGAAGCAGGCAGAGATGGCCTTGCGCGAGAGTGAGGCGCGGCTCAAATCTATGTTTCGCAACGCTGCAGCGGGCATGGCGATGGCGGATTATCCCGGCGGGCGATTCACCCGGGTCAATCCGGAGCTTTGCCGCATGCTCGGTTATAGCGAAGAGGAGCTACTGACCAAAAGCGTGCTGGACGTGATTCATCCGGATGATCGGGAAACCTCCCGGACACGCATCAACGATGCACTCAAAGAGCAGATTTCCGGGTATCAGGTGGAAGTCTGCCACCAGCGCAAGGATGGTTCCCCCATCTGGTGTCTGGTCTCAATGGGGTATATTCGTGATGAAGCCGGGAAGAAATCATCCGGGGTCGCCCTGCTCCAGGATATCACCGAGAAACGGCGTGTGGAGCAGCAGCGTCTGGTGCAACAAAATGCCGTGACGCGGGAGGTTCATCACCGCATCAAGAATCACCTGCAGGGGGTTATCGGACTGTTGCGGGAGCGTGCTCAGCAGCACCCCAACGTGTACGATATTCTCAACGATGCCATCAGTCAGGTCGAGAGTGTGGCGCTGGTTCACGGCCTGCTGGGCAGGCAACAGGACCGGGTGCTGGATTTTGCCGAGATGCTGGAGAGTATCGTGGCATCCGTTGAGTTTTTGACGGGTATGGTGATTGAACGCGGCTCAGTGACAGAACCGGTTCAGGATTGCCGGGTGGTCGAGGATAAATCGGTTGCCATCGCCCTGGTGATCAATGAACTGCTGATCAATGCGGTCAAACACTGCGACAAGGCGATTTCACCACCACCGGTGGTGGTGACGATCCAATGGCAGGAAGAGAATCGCTTGTTACTCTCGGTCAGAAATCGTGGTTCTCTACCTGAGGCCTTTGATTATGCCACTGGTGTCGGGTTTGGCACCGGGCTGGAACTGGTCAAATCCATGTTGCCAGGTCGGGGTGCCCGGCTCTTCGTTGCGCAAGAGGATGGTGCTGTTTTGGCAACGCTGGAGCTTGAGGCTCCGGTGATCAGCCATCAAAACAGTTCGATCAAGTCGGCTGCGGCTGGATCAAATCCTTCATAACGAAAATGCAGGACGTAGGATGCTGGTGAGCCTGCGAACCGCATCATTCGCGATCGATGCGGTTCGTTCCTCACCACATCCTACAAAATGCCGGCATTGCTGCATTTTTGGAGTGGTCACTCTGTGCCCAACTCCAGCAGAGGTTCCAGAACCGTCCAGACATTCTCCAAAATAATAGCCTGGCCCTGGGCATTGGCATGGAGACCATCCGTCTGCATGAGCGCGGAATCACCCGCCACCCCTTCCAGCAGAAAAGGCACCAGCGGCACCTGCCCCTGCCCCTGACGGGCGATGCCGGTATAGATTGCTTCAAACCTGCGGCTGTAAACCGGACCCAGGTTGGGTGGAATCTTCATGCCGATCAGCAACACGTTGCTGCCTTTCGTGCGAGAGAGGTGGACCATCTGCTGAAGGTGCTGCCGGGTCTGCGCCAAGCCGAGTCCACGCAGGCCGTCATTGCCACCCAGTTCGATGACCACCCACCGGGGCCGATGGCGTTGCAACAGCTCGGGCAGTCGACTCAGGCCGCCACGGCTGGTCTCGCCAGTGACACTGGCGTTGACCAACCGGTGTGCAAATCCCTGGTTGGTTAAACGATCCTGCAAAGCGGTTGTCCATCTTTCCGAGAGGGCGATGCCATAACCACTGCTGAGACTGTCGCCCAACAGCAGGATTACTGGCCTATCATTTGCGAATAGCGCCGTAAGATGGAGCAGCAGTGAGCAGAGCAGTAAACTTGGCAGCAGTCGGAACATAGAAACCATATCCATGAGTCAGCAGAAGCGTGCAGAGCGCCGCCCCATTGTGCGGGCAGAGGATCTCTCAAAACAAGTCAGCAGTCCCGATGGCCCGCTGGATATTCTGCAAGGGGTCAATCTCGACCTGCAGCACGGCGAAACCCTCGCCGTGGTCGGTGCCTCGGGTTCAGGCAAATCGACCCTGCTGGGTCTGCTCGCCGGCCTCGACCTGCCCAGCCGGGGGCGAGTCGAACTGAATGGCCAAAATCTCAACAATCTGGATGAGGATGGCCGCGCCCGCTTACGCCGGGAGCTGCTCGGTTTCGTTTTCCAGTCTTTCCACCTGCTGCCCTCCCTGACCGCCCTGGAGAATGTCATGGTGCCCCTCGAGCTGGTCGGAAACAGTGATGCCCGCATCCTGGCGGAGGAGTGGCTGCAGCGTGTTGGCCTGCAACCCCGGCGTCTGCACCGTCCCAATCAGCTCTCCGGTGGCGAACAGCAGCGGGTCGCCATTGCCCGCGCCTTTGCCACTTCGCCGCAACTGTTGCTGGCTGACGAACCCACCGGCAACCTCGATCAGCAGACTGGCCGCAAGGTGATCGACCTGCTGTTCGAACTCAACCGTGAACACCGCACCACCCTGATTCTGGTCACCCACGATGCCGCACTGGCGGATCAGTGCAGCCGCAGGCTGGAGCTGGCGGAGGGCCGTCTGCTGCAGGCATCAGGATGCTAGCCTTCACCCTGCGATCACTCTGGCGGGAACTTGCATCCGGTGAACTGCGGGTGCTGCTGCTCGGGCTGATCATCGGTGTCGGTGCCTTCACCTCAGTGGCACTGTTCAACGAGCGGGTACATCAGGCGATGACCCATCAGGCCGGTGAACTGTTGGCTGCCGATCTGCTGGTTCAATCCTCCAGTCCACTGCCCGAAGCCTGGAAGCAATCGGCCCTTGGGATGGGCCTGCAACTGGCCGAAACCACCAGCTTTCGCTCCATGACCCTGGCGGGTGAACGGCTGCAGATGGCCGAGGTGAAGGCTGTGACCCGTGGTTATCCGCTACGGGGCCGACTGCTGGTGGCGGAGGCATCCGGGCATTCGGAACAACAGCGCCAAACCCCGCCGGAGAGTGGCTCTGTCTGGTTGGAGCGCCAGCTGCTTGATCGTCTGGGACTGAAACCGGGCGATGACATACAGTTGGGAGAGTCCGGGTTCCGCATCAGTGGCCTGATTATCGAGGAGCCTGATCGGGGTGGGAGTCTGTTCAACATCGCCCCGCGCCTGATGATGAATCCGGTGGATCTGCCGGCCACTGGCCTGCTGACTGTCGGCAGCCGGGCAGAATACCGCCTGCTGCTGGCGGGTGAGGCGGAGACCCTCGATGCATTCCGTGGTTGGATCAAACCCCGGCTGCAGGCCGGGCAACGTCTACTTGGGCCTAGGGACAGCCGCCGGGAACTGACCTCTGCCCTGGAGCGGGCCGAACGTTTTCTCGGCCTCGCCTCGCTGGTCAGTCTGCTGCTGGCGGCTGTGGCGATTGCCATGTCCGCCAACCGTTACGCCCGTCGCCATCTCGACAATACAGCGCTGCTCCGCTGCCTGGGCGCCAGCCGCCAACTCATCAGCCGGATCTTCACGGGGCAGCTTCTGCTGCTCGGTCTGGGAGGTTCGCTGCTCGGACTGCTGTTCGGTTATCTGGTGCAGCATCTGCTTGCTGCACTCTTGGCCGGTCTGTTTATTCAGCAGCTGCCTCCCCCCACGCTACAGCCGCTGTTGCTGGGGCTGTTGATCGGCCTGGTCACCCTCACCGGCTTCGCCCTGCCTCCCCTGCTGGCCCTGCGCAACACGCCACCCCTGCGGGTGTTGCGGCGGGAGATGCCCATACCCCGCCTCAGTCGTCTGGCAATCTATGGCCCCGCCCTGGCTGTACTCACAGGATTGTTGGCCTGGCAGGCCGCCGACTGGCAGCTGACCCTGCTGGTCAGTCTCGGTTTGCTGGCTACCCTGAGCCTGCTCGCTCTGGTTGCCTGGCTGATGACCCGTATGCTGCAGCGTGTCGCTCCCTCCGGCGGCCAGCCCTGGCGGCTGGGTCTGGCCAATATTGCCCGTCATCCAGAGGTCAGTATCATTCAGCTGGTCGCCGTCGGTCTCGGCATGATGGTGGTGTTGCTGCTGATCCTGATCCGTACCGACCTGCTCGATGCCTGGCGTGCCACCCTGCCCTTTGAAGCGCCCAATCACTTCCTGATCAACGTTCAGGCGGATCAGTTGGCGCCGTTGGAAAAGTTCTTCCGCCAGCAAAAGCACCCCACCCCTGTTATCTATCCGATGGTTCGTGGTCGTCTGCACAGTCTCAACGGTACCCCTGTTGATGTTGAAAGCTACTCTCAACCCCGTGCCAAACAGTTGATTCAGCGGGAGTTCAATCTCTCCTGGATGGAACGAATGCCGACCAGCAACCGGCTTGTCTCAGGTCACTGGTGGAGCCGGACGGATGAACGTGGCTGGTCGGTGGAGAAGGGTATCGCCCGCACTCTGGGTATACAACTTGGCGATCGCCTCACCTTCGAGATTGCCGGGCAGACGGTCAGTGCGCTCGTCACCAGCCTGCGGACGGTGGCCTGGGACTCTTTTGAAGTGAACTTTTTCGTCATCGCCCCACCGGGGCAGCTCGATGTCACCCAGGCGAGTTATATCACTGCCTTTTTCCTGCCTCCCGGCGAGGATCCGTTCCTGACTCGGCTGATCGCCCATTTCCCTAACATTACCGATATCGATGTGGGGGCGTTGATGTTGCGGGTGCGCTCGATCATCAACCGGGTGATTCTGTCGGTGCAGTTCGTCTCCCTCTTCACCCTGCTGGCAGGGCTGGTGGTGCTGCTGGCTGCAGTCCAGTCGAGCCTTGATGAGCGCATCCGCGAGGCGGCGATCCTGCGCACCCTGGGGGCGATGAAAGGGCAGATCCGCACCGCCATCGCCACTGAGTTCATGGTGCTTGGGGCCATTGCCGGTCTGCTGGCCGCCCTGGGTGCGACGCTTATCGCCGCGCTTATCGCCGACCAGCTGTTCGGCCTCAGCTACCAGGGCAACCTCTGGATCTGGCCCGTCAGTTTGCTAAGCGGCATGTTGCTGATGGGAGCCTCCGGGGTATTGGGGGTTCGTTCCGTGTTACAGAAACCGCCGTTGCAGCAGATCCTGTAGAACGGCGCCCTCGCCGCGAAAAGCACTAATAATCAACCGCTTGGGTAGGTTGGGTTAGGCCGTTTTTTTGGCCGTAACCCAACAATGTGCGCGACTATTGTCGTGTTACGCTGCGCTAACACGACCTACAGTTTTTAGGTGTTTGGCAAATTATTGATAATACGAATAATATTGCCTAATGTTAGTGCCCGTTGACCCCTGTCCCGGTTTCCTGGGCACTGGCAATCCTGCTGGAATCCTTGGTTTTCCGCGTGTCACAATAGTCCCATGACACACTATGCCAAACCCCCCAAATCCCTGTTGCGCAAAGTCGGCCGGGCGATTGCCGATTACGACATGATCCGCGAGGGGGACCGGATACTCCTTGGCGTCTCCGGCGGCAAGGATTCTCTCTCCCTGCTGCAGATACTGAGTCACCTGCAGACCTATGCGCCGGTAAAATTCGAGCTGGGCGTCATCACTGTCGATCCTGAGGTGGAGGGTTTCGATCCCGGGCCGCTAAAAGCCTATTATGAAAACATGGGTCTACCCTGGATCTATGCAGAGCAGCCGATCATGGAAGAGGCCAGGACAGGTCTGGATGGCGACTCATTCTGTGCCTACTGCGCCCGCATGAAGCGGGGCATCATGTACTCCACCTGTCGCCGTGAGGGCTATAATGTATTGGCACTGGCCCAACATCTCGATGACCTGGCGGAGAGTCTGATGATGTCGATCTTTCACGGCGGGCAGTTACGCACCATGAAGGCGCACTATCAGAACAACGATGGCGATATCCGCATCATCCGCCCGCTGGTCTATTGCCGCGAGAATCAGACCGGGGCCTTCGCCCTGGAGGCGGGGCTACCGGTGATACCCGACAGTTGCCCCGCCTGCTTTACGGCACCCACCCAACGCGCTTATATGAAGCAGTTGCTGGCGAGAGAGGAGCGGCAGAACAAACATCTGTTTGCCAATATGCTGCATGCCATGAAACCCCTGATGGACGAGCGTCCGGAGCAAGCCGACCCATGAACCTGGAAGAGATCCTGATCCCGACGGAAGTGGCCCATGCCGGCATGAGCTTCGGCGACGCCCTGGCGGAGTGTGTAAAACAGAATGTGCCGGGCATCCCCTTTGTGGATGGAGAAGGGAAGATCGTCGGCCGTTTTTCCCTGCGGCATGCGTTTCGCCTCACCTGTGTGCCCCGGGACTATATTCAGGGCGCGCACCTGCTGGGTGACGATCTCGACTATATGGATATGGCCGAGGAGAAAGCGGAAATGATTCTGCCGCAACCTGTCGAAGGGTATGTGCTGGAGGATGCCATCCAGCTCAACCCCGGCGCCCAGGTAATTAAGGCGCTGGCAATCATGGAGCAGTTCAATACCGGCTATCTGTTTCTGACTGACGGAGAGAAGTACAAAGGGGTTATTACCCGGGTGGGGATTGCCCGTCTGGTATTGAATCTGGGCTGCTGCTGAAGCATGGCGAATTTCAGTGACTCCATGCTGGTCTCTGCGCTGATTCTGCTGCTGGCCTATGCGCTGATCTTCTCGGAAAAACTACACCGTACCAGTGCGGCGATACTGGGTGCGGTGGTGATGATCGGCGTCGGCATGAGCATGGATTTCTATACTCAGGAAGAGGCTATAGCGGCGGTGGACGCCAATACCATCCTGCTGCTGGCAGCGATGATGATGCTGGTCTCACTGCTGCGTCCCACCGGCGCCTTCGAATATATGGCCGTCTATATCACCCGCTGGGCGAAGGGCGATGCGCGTCTGCTGTTGATCTACCTCAGTCTTGCGGTAAGCCTGATCAGTATGATCCTGGATAATGTCACCACGGTCATTGTATTTGCGCCCCTGACCGTGTTGATCTGCCGTCTGCTAAGACTCAATCCCATGCCCTATCTGATGGCTGAGGCGATGCTCTCCAATATCGGCGGGGCGGCGACCCTTGTGGGTGACCCACCCAATCTGATGATCGGCAGTGCAGGGGATATCAGCTTCAACGATTTCCTGTTCCATCTGGGGCCACCGGTGGTGGTGGTCTGGGTCGGGACTGTGCTCTTACTGCTCTTTCTTTTCCGTAAACAGATGCGCTGTGGCGTTGGAGAGGTTCGGGAGCTGGTCGACACGCATGCCATCAAGGACTTGGCTGGATTACAAAAAATTCTTGTCTCTCTGGCGCTGGTCGTGGGGCTGTTTTTCGTTCACCACCATTTTCACTTTTTTCCCGCTTACGCCGCTTTTATCGGCTTGGCGCTGGCCTTGGTGCTGATGAAGCCCGACATGGATGTGCTGTTCAACGGGGTCAACTGGTCGGTGCTGTTCTTTTTTGCCGGGCTTTTCATGATCGTCGGCGGGGTGGAGGCCTCGGGACTGCTGAACCTGTTCGGCGACTCACTGGCGGAGATGGCGCGGGAACCGGGTCAGCTGTTGCTGGCGGGCCTGATGTTGATGTGGATTGCCGCCGTTCTCAGCGCGGTGGTGGATAACATCCCCTTCACCGTCACCATGATTCCCATCATCCTGGGACTGGAGTCCAGCGGGGTCAATATCACGCCCCTCTGGTGGGCGTTGGCGTTGGGCGTGGGTCTGGGCGGCAACGGCACCCACATCGGCGCCACGGCGAATATTATCGCGGTGGCGGAGTCCGAGCACTCCAATATTCCCGGCGCCCGTATCACGCCTGCCGCGTGGATGCGCATCGGCATACCGACCACCTTTTTCAGCCTGATTCTGGCCAGCCTGTTCTATACTCTCTTCTTCGACATCTTTAGATGAAACGCCTTCCCTCGGCCTGAAAAGCCATGATTTCTGCGTCAGTATTCGGTGCGCTATTATACTTGACTAAATTGCTTGGTATTCCTATAAAGGCAGTACATAGTCAACATTCTGAGGGAAGAATCATGCATATTCGTACGACAACAGATCCCATCACGCTGCACGAAGTCTCTGATCCTGAACACCACCCCTGCCTCTATGATGGGGATGGCAAGAACGGCCTTGAGATCTACTTCGAAAATGAGGAGAACAAACGTCTCTATATGGAGATGGAGACTGAGGATCGCAAGATAGTGCAGGGAAACGATACAGATGATTACGTTGCCGAAGGTTGAGGTGGTGCCATGTTGAGACGAATCTATCTGCTGTTTCCGCAACGGTACCATGTTGAACAGGCGCTGCCTGATCTGCAACGGCTGGGCGTCGACAGGCGCCACATGCATGCCGTTGCCAGGGAAGGCATTGATATCTCCGGGCTTCCCGAGGCATCCGTACGCCAGCGCACGGATTTTGGCGCACGTTTGGAACGCGCCTTATGGAACCTGAACCTCCTGACCTTTTTTCTGGCCCTGATACTGCTGATTGGTAGTCTGTTCGTCGGTCTGCTGGGGTGGGCGCTGCTGAATGGTCTGGTCATGTCCGCCACCTATCTGGCCGGGAGCTACTTCGTTCGGCATGTGCCGCACGCCCATATGGACGAGTGCCGGAGCGCATTGAAGCACGGGGAGATCCTCCTGATGGTCGATGTACCCCGCTGGCGGGTGTCGGAGATCGGTCGTGAGATCCGCAGATTACATCCAGAGGCGGAGATTGGCGCTGTCGGCTGGACGGTTGAGGCACTGCAGATTTAGGCGGCAATCAACGTGTAGGTTGGGTTACGCTACGCTAACCCAACCTACCTGACTAGCCGGTGATGCCATTGTGACGTAACAGCGCATCGATCTTTGGCTCGCGGCCACGGAAGCCGACAAACAGCTCCATGGCATCCCGGGAACCGCCCTGCTCAAGGATGTCCGTCAGAAAGGCATTGCCTGTTTCCGGATTGAAAACACCCTGTTCCTCGAACAGAGAGAAGGCGTCTGCCGACAGCACCTCCGCCCATTTATAGCTGTAGTAACCTGCTGCATAACCACCGGCGAAGATGTGGGAGAAGCCGTGGGCAAAACGGTTCCACTCCGGCGGGGTTATCACCGAGACCTGTTTGCGCACCTCGTTGAGGATCTCGTAGATGCGCCCACCCCTCTTCGGGTCGTACTCCTGGTGGATGCGGAAGTCGAAGAGGGAAAATTCCAACTGGCGCACCATCGTCATGGCGGATTGAAAATTCTTGGCGCCGGTCATGCGCTCAAACAGGACTTCGGGAATCGGCTCGCCGCTCTCATAGTGGCCGGAGATAAGATCCAGGGCCGCCTTCTCCCAGCAGAAGTTCTCCATGAACTGACTCGGCAGTTCCACAGCGTCCCAGGCCACGCCGTTGATACCTGCCACTGCCGGGTAGTCGATGCGGGTGAGCAGATGGTGCAGGCCGTGGCCGAATTCGTGGAACAGGGTCTCCACCTCATCGTGGGTGAAGAGCGCCGGTTTGTCGCCAATCGGTGGCGAAAAGTTGCAGGTGAGGTAGGCGACCGGCAACTGGTCGACGGTGTCGGTAAAGAAACGGGTGACGCATTCATCCATCCAGGCGCCGCCCCGTTTGTGTGGGCGGGCATAGAGATCGAGGTAGAACTGCCCCCGCTCCTCTCCGTCGGCGTCGCGAATCTCGAAGAAACGGACGTCCGGGTGCCAGCTGTCGACGCCCTGGATCTCCTGAATCCTGATGCCGTAGAGGCGCTCCACAACAGCGAACAGACCGGGTATCACCCTTGTCTCAGGGAAGTAGGGTTTCAGCTCTTCCTGGGAAATGTTGTGACGGTGTTGGCGTAGCTTTTCGCTGTAGTAGCCGATGTCCCAGGCTTCGAGTTCTGTCATGCCGTGTTGCTCTGCGGCAAAGGCGCGGAGTTCTGTCAGCTCCTCTACCGCCTGAGTGTGGGCGCGCAGGGCCAGATCGGTGAGAAACTGCGTCACTTCGTCGGTGGAGCGGGCCATCTTGCGCGCCAGGGAGCGTTCCGCAAAATTGTCGAAGTCGAGTAGCTGTGCCTGTTCATGGCGTAGCGCGAGGATCTGCTCCATCACCTCGCTATTGTCCCATCTGCCTGCATGGGGGCCCTGATCGGAGGCGCGGGTGGAGAAGGCCTCGTAGACCTCGTGGCGCAGTTCCCGGTTGTCGGCGTAGGTCATCACCGGCAGATAGGAGGGGAACTCCAGGGTCAGCAGCCAACCCTGCCGGTCACGCTGCTCTGCGGTCTGTTGTGCCAGCGCCAGGGCGGACTCAGGCATTCCGGCAAGCGCTGTCATATCGGTGATCAGCTTGCTCCATTCATTGGTGGCGTCGAGCAGGTTCTCTTCGAACTTGGTGGTGAGGGTCGACAGCGACTGGCTGATCTCCTTGAAACGGGCCTTTTTGTCGGCAGAGAGGTCGACGCCTGAGAGGTGAAAATCGAGCAGGGCGTCATCCATTACCTTGCGCTGAACCGGGTTCAGGTCGTTCGGCTGTTCGGCGACAGCCTTAAAGGCGGCGAAGAGCTCGGCGTTCTGCCCCATCTCGGTGGCGTATTCACTCAGCTTGGGCAGGCAGGCATTGTAGGCGCTTCGCAGCGCTTCGTTGTTGACCACTGAATTCATGTGGCTGACAGGAGACCAGGCGCGGCTGAGCCGGTCGTCGAGCCGCTCCATCGGTTCCACCAGATTGTCCCATGTGAACCGCTGCTCTCCTTTGAGCAGTGCCTCGATCTGTTCCCGGTTGTGGGACAACAGATGGTCCAGGGCGGATTCCACATGATCAGGTTTGATCCGGGAAAAGGCCGGTAGGCCGTCCATCTCCAGCAGGGGATTGTTCATCTGTGATAACTCCGGGATTGAGAAAACGAATGATAGTGGGGAGATGGGGGTGGCCCGGTGAAAACCAACCCCCGATAAATAGAGGGGCAGGCATGATCAAACACAGCGGATCAGGCAAAAGCGTCGATGCAGCGCCTAGTCGTTGAAAAAAGGTGTCTGTTCCACCCGAGTGGGTTGTTTCATATAGTGGATGATATTGTTTGGCTCATAGGGAACGCCCTTGTTCAGGTCGCAGAGATACTGATTGTAGAGCGTATGCCGGTAGTTATCTGATCCGCTGACGACAATCTTTTTCCAGAGCGGTTTTTTCAGGGCCTTCAGACCCTTGTGGCTGCCGTAGGCGTAGACCTTGTATTCGCGGGCGCCGCAGCGGAAACCCTCGTAAGAGGTGTTGAGAGCGCCACGGTTCGAGCGGATGGCGAGCAGCACGCGGATGGCATTGTCCTCCCCGGGTTGCAGTGTGCTGCGATCGATAAAAAAACGGAAGCGTCCGCTGCTGTCAGTGACCTGGAATTCGGTCAGTTGATCCTCGTTCAGATCTTTCGGCAGGGTGACCTTACCCTCCTCCCAGACATACTCTTCAACCCTCAGGTTGGGTCTGTCGGTGGGTTGATCGATAAATGGACGATCTTTCGCGTTCAACAACAGGGGAAGTGCGAGCAGCAGTAGTGGGAGGTATCGGTAACGCATGGTGTTCCTGGAGTTCATTGTCACGGATTTGACCGCAGGTCTGGCGCTTGGTTCGGATCTATTGATCCTGGAAAGGTGATGTAAAGTTCAGGTCAAAACAGTCCTGGACGGGGATATTACCATGCCGGGATGGATCATGCGGCAAACCGCGTGGCCAGCATCCAGGTGCTGACACCGCCAAGGAGGAAAAAGCCTGCGATGAAACCGAAGGCAAAACGGCGGTAGTGTTTGACGAGGACGAATTCTGCGCTGGAGGAGATAATAAAAGGGCGATTGGAGTCGGGCCGGCTCAGGGTGTGCAGGGATTGTTGATCCTCTTGTATCTGTTCACTGGCGACCTCGCGTTCAGCCTTGCGCCGGGCCGACTCCCACTCATCCATGTCGATCTCGCCATTGCCGTCCCGGTCGAAACGTGCGAGCAATCCAGCGCGATCCTGTTTCCACTGGCGCAGGCGTTCACGCACCATATCCTGCCGCATGGCCAGCCAGTTCGCCTCGCCAAAGGATTTAAACAGGCCGATGGCATAGAGCGGATCGCCGGGGTAGATGGTTTCCTCGGTATAGCGGTAGTGGCTGCCCATGCGGTAGCTGCGGATGTTGAGCTGGAGTCCGAAGAGGGTGGTTGAACTGTTGTAATCAAGCCCTCCCGTCGCAGGCCCGGTTTGAGGCAGGCTGTTGCTGCCGTACCAGACACTCTTTTCGCTGGGTGTGACATCGGCGCCATCCGGGTCGACGATACACTCGCCGCTGTCATCTTTGAGCAGAAACAGTCCCTCGCTACCACCCTGGCGAACGGTGCGCCACCCCTTCTCTCCCTTGCGTTCGATCTTGAAACGGAACCAGCAGCATGGGCTGTGGGTGAGCGGGGTGATGATGGGCTCCCCTTTCATTGCCGCCGCTTCACCGTTTAGCTCCACATAACCCTGATGGGCTGAACGGATGCGAGAGGTGGGGGTGTCCTCGATGACCCGGGCGCGTATCAGGTTTCGGAACGAGAAGAAGAGTGCGGCGAGGCTCAACAGGGAGAGTGCAGCGGCCCAGACCGAGAACTCCAGGGTCGACATGGCAAGCAGATCGGCGGACATTCAGTTCAACCGAACAGGGTCCCGACATTTACGTCCCGGATCTCCTCCTCGTCAAACTCCAGCAGTTCCGCCCCCTTGAAATTGAAACGACTGGCCAGCAGGATATCGGGAAACTGCTCGATGCGCACATTGTTGTTGTTGGCGCTCTCGTTGTAGAACTCCCGCCGGTCGGCGATGCTGTTCTCCAGGCCGGTGATGCGGGATTGGAGATGCCGAAAGCCGTCGTTGGCCTTCAGGTCGGGGTAGTTCTCCGCCACGGCGAAGAGATTGCCGAGACCGAGGCGCAGCGCGCTCTCAGCGCTGCCGACGGCCCCAACGTCCCCCCGCTGGCGGGCGCTGGCGACGGCGGAACGGGCCAGCATCACCCGCTCCAGGGTCTCCTGCTCGTACTTCATATACTGTTTGCAGGTCTCCACCAGTTTGGGCAGTTCGTCATGGCGCTGCTTCAGCAGTACATCGATATTCGACCAGGCCTGGGTTACGCTATGCTTGAGTCGCACCAGATTGTTGTAGATCATTATCCCGTAGATGAGCGTGGCGATCACCATGCCGGCAATCACAAACAGTACAATTTCCATTATTCAACTCCACTTATGTCCAATATCCGACCCTTTGAATCTAGCATGCCACAGGTTGCCACTGATGCCTGGATCGATGAAACCGCCGTCGTGATCGGCAATGTGAGCATCGGTTCTCACTCTTCGGTCTGGCCCATGACCGTCATTCGCGGCGATGTGCACGAGATTCGCATCGGCAGTGAGAGCAATGTGCAGGACGGTTGTGTGCTGCATGTCTCCCACGACAGCAAATACCAGCCGGGTGGCTCGCCATTGACCCTGGGTGACCGGGTCACGGTGGGGCACAAGGCGGTGCTGCACGGCTGTAATATTGCCGATAGTTGTTTTATCGGCATGGGGTGCACTATTCTTGATGGCGCCGTGTTGGATCCCTACTCCATGCTTGGCGCCGGTTCGCTGGTCCCCAGCGGAAAACACCTTGAAGGGGGCTATCTCTGGGTGGGAACACCGGCAAGGCGGGTGCGGCACCTCACCGATCAGGAGTTGGAATATCTCGATTACTCTGCGGCACACTATGTACGGCTGATGAAGAGACATGCGGAAAAATAGAAGATCGGTTTGAATCCTGCTTCTGTGAGATGCTGCCGTACTTACTAATCTAAATATGGACGATTAATCGAAGGACGGAAAATGGACGTGTTTATCGGAAATCTGCCGGCAGAAGCCAGATTGCTGGAGATACAGGATCTGCTGGGTGGCCAGTCAGTGCATACTCGCTTTGAGCGCCGCATGGGACGCGACTGCTTCGACAAGAATTATCACTACTTCATCGTCTTCACCTCATCGGACAATGAGGGTTGGGCGTTGATCGAGGCACTGAACGGTAAAATCTTCGATGGCTGTCGCCTCACCGCCCGCGAGTTTATCAAACGCGCCGATTGCAATGCCCCGGCTCGGGATTGGGATCGTCGGGAACGCCGTTTTAACCGCGCAACATCTGAATAACCGGAACGGTATCAGGCAGGATATCACGCCACAGCCGGAAGGATTCGGCCGCCTGCTCCACCAGCATGCCCAGACCATCCATCGCCCGGGCGGCATGATGCACCCGCGCCCATTTTTGAAATGCAGTGGGTCCATCCCCGTACATCATGTCGTAACACCAGCCGCCTTTGGTCAGTACGCCTTCGGGAATCTTCGGCACCTCTCCAGCAAGACCTGCGGCAGTGCCGTTGATGATCAGATCGAACTGCATGCCCTCAAGTTCATCCAGTCCACAGCCCGCCACCGGGCCGAAGCAGCTTAGGCCGGTGGCCAAAGAATAGGCCTTGGCCGCAGTGCGATTGGCAATGATGAGCCGCTTCGGCTGCTCTTCGAGGAGGGGGCGCACCACGCCACGGACCGCGCCACCGGCGCCGAGTATCAGCACCCGCTTTCCTTTGAAGCGAAAACCGTGGTTGATGGTAAGGTCGCGCACCAGGCCGATACCATCGGTATTGTCGCCCCTCAATTTGCCGTTTTCGAGGCGGATCAGGGTATTGACCGCGCCTGCGGTGTGGGCCCGCTTGCTGAGTTCATCCGCCAGACGCCAGGCCACCTCTTTGAACGGCACGGTAATGTTGAGCCCCTGGCCGCCATCCTTGATAAAACGTGCCACGTCGCCCTCGAAGTCGTCGAGGTTGCCGAGCAGGCGGGTGTATTCGATGGACTCCCCGGTTTGTCGCGCAAAAGCGGCGTGGATCAGCGGGGATTTGCTGTGTTCGATGGGGTTGCCGATGACGGCGTAGTTGTCGGTCATGGGTGATTACTCATTCAACCACTGTGCCACCTCTTTGGCAAAGTAAGTCAGTATGCCGTCGGCGCCGGCGCGTTTGAAACAGAGCAGGGACTCCAGCACCACCGCCTGTTTGTCGAGCCAGCCGTTTTGCGCGGCGGCCATGAGCATGGCGTACTCACCACTGACCTGATAAGCGTAGGTCGGAACCCTGAAGGTCTCTTTCACCCGGCGCACCACGTCGAGGTAGGGCATGCCCGGCTTTACCATCACCATGTCGGCCCCCTCCTGCAGATCGAGGGCAACCTCGTGCAGCGCCTCGTCTGTATTGGCGGGATCCTGCTGATAGCTGTACTTGTTGCCGCTCCCCAGATTGGCGGCAGAGCCGACGGCATCCCGGAACGGGCCATAGAAACTGGAGGCATATTTTGCCGAGTAGGCAAGGATGCGGGTGTGGATGTGCCCGTTGTCTTCGAGTATCTCCCGAATGGCGCTGATGCGGCCATCCATCATGTCGGAGGGGGCGACCACATCAGCACCCGCTGCGGCGTGGGAGAGGGCCTGTTTGACCAGGACCGCTTTGGTCTCGTCGTTCAAAACATAGCCGGTTTCATCAATGAGGCCGTCCTGACCGTGAGTGGTGAAAGGGTCGAGGGCGACATCGGTCATGACGCCAAGTTCCGGCACCGCCTCTTTCAGTGCCCACACCGCCCGCTGGGCCAGCCCATCCGGGTTGAAAGCCTCTCTGGCATCCTCTGTCTTGACGGACATAGGCGTCACCGGGAACAGTGCCATCATGGGTACGCCGAGACGGTGCACCTGCTTCGCCTCCTCCACCAGCAGGTCGATGCTCATGCGCTCCACGCCGGGCATGGAGGCGACGGCTTCCGTTTCACCGCTCCCTTCAAGCACGAAAACGGGATAGATCAGGTCTGCGGGGGTGAGGATCGTTTCACGCATCAGACGGCGGGAGAATTCGTCCCGGCGCATGCGGCGCATGCGGGTGGCAGGAAAGGGCGAACGGCTGCTGTTGCTCGGCATGGATAGATTCCTGAGTGCTTGGGTAAACCCTGTAAGATACCCTATCATGCAGGCTGTTAACCAATTCTTCGGATCGATCTTGCTCTGCGGCCACTATCAAGACGGGCAAGCTGCCGCTCCGAAAGGTTTTCGTGTATAGAAATGAGGCAGTACCGGTCATGGAACAGCAGAACAACTCCCCCCATATTTTCATCGTGGAAGAGGCGACTTTCGAGGAGAAGGTGATCCAGGCCTCGACAGAACTGCCGATCATGGTGGATTTCTGGGCGGAGTGGTGTTCGCCCTGTCTATCCCTTGCCCCAGCACTGGAGAGAGTGATCGAAGAACTGGATGGGGCTGTGCAACTGGCCAAGGTGGAAGTGGATGACAATATGCGTCTGGCAGGTCATTACCGTCTGCGTGGATTCCCCACGGTGATCCTGTTCCACCACGGGGAAGAGTTGGGACGTTTTCATGGTTCCCGCGCCAGCCACTGGTTACGGGAGTGGATAGAAGAGCATCTGCCCGACTATCTGGTCAGTCGGGCTGTGTGAAAATGTAGGCTGGATCAAGCGTAGCGGATCCGGCGCAAGGCGTTTGTTCGTAGCACATTTTGCCGGATCCGTTGCGTTTGTTCAGGTCTACGGGATGTTGGCAGCGCGATTTGCCTGTAAAAACAAGAATTAAACGACTGAGTATTCTAAATGTACTCTCAAATAGAGGGGTGAATACCTGTTTTCTTGTAAAAAAACCAATAAAAACATAAAGATGAGAATGTATGACAGTAAATCAACAGTTGAAAATAAATGTCTAAAGAATCTTGCAGGGGCGTCGATACATTAAGTAACGGACGACAAATGAATTGATACTCCTCCGGCGCTGAAAAATGCGCTGTTTAGGCCCACCCCTTCCCCGGGTGGGTTTTTTTTGCGCGGGAAAGCGGTCTATTCAGGAAGGAGTTCCGGCAGAGGTTTACCGATATGGAAACCTTGTGCGTAGTCGACCCCCAGCTCCGCCAGCAGCTGCAGGGTGGTTTCGTCCTCGACAAACTCGGCGATAGTCTGCTTGCCGAATCCTTTGGCAACCTCGGAGAGTGCCTTGACGAAGATCTGGTCCTCCTTATTGGAGGCGAGTTGCTGGATAAAGGAGCCGTCGATCTTTACATAATCCACCGGCAGCTGCTTTAGGTAGAAGAAGGATGAGAAACCGACGCCGAAGTCATCCAGTGCAAAGCGGCAGCCGAGTGCCTTGATCTGCTCCATCAACTGTTTTGCCGCTGTGATGCTGGAGACTGCGGCGGTTTCAGTGACTTCAAATACCAGACTGCCGGGGTCGACTTGGTGTTTCGCCAGCTGTTTCTTCAGGTAGGGCAGCAGTCGGGGATCGTCCACCACCATGCCCGAGAGGTTGACGGAGAAGGTGATGTCGCGTTGTGACTGCTGCAGCTGCTCAAGCCGCTCGAGGGCTTTCTTGAGAATCAAGCGGTCGATCTTGTGGATCAGCCCAGTGGTTTCCGCAATCGGAATGAACAGCCCCGGCGGGATCAGTGAGCCGTCCTGCCCCTGCATGCGGGCCAGCACCTCGTAGTGTGAGATACGGCCATCGCTGATCTGCTGGATCGGTTGAAAGTGGAGAACAAAGCTCTCTTTCAGCAGCGCCCGTTCGATCTGCTCTTTGATGTTGATCTTGGTTTCAATCTGCTCACGGATGTTTTCGTCAGCAGAGAAGAGGTGCCAGCAGTCACGTCCGGCATCCTTGGCCTGATACATCGCAAGGTCTGCATTGGCCATCAGATCGTGCACAGTAATGCCGTGGAGTGGGTAGAGTACGATGCCGATGCTGGCGGAAACCTTATGCCTGTTGCCACGGACCGGCATCTCGACTCTACTGAGTTCCTCCTGAATCTTTTGTGCCACGCTGATAGCCTCTTCCTTACTCGTTTCCCGCAGGGCCAGCGCAAATTCATCGCCGCCGAGCCGGGCCAGCAGGTCGGATTCCCGGGTCACTGCACGCAGCCGTTCAGCCACCACTCTGAGCAGTGCATCCCCTGCCTGATGGCCGCTGGTATCGTTGATATCCTTGAACTGGTCGAGGTCGAAATAGAGCAGTGCGGAGGTGTGGCCGTAGCGCTTTGCCGCCTGCAGTATCGCTTCGAACTCGATATGAAAACGACGCCGGTTGAACAGCTCCGTCATGGGGTCATGGTCGGCCAGCCAGGCCAGGTTCTCCTCAGCCTGTTGGCGTTCGGTAATATCGATGCCGGCGGAGAGTACTGCCGGATCATCCTCTCTTGCGACATCAAGCCGTGCATGGAACCAGGAGATTGTGCGGATTTCACCTCTTGCGGTAACTATGTCGCAGTCATGATGGTAGTGATCCAGACTGGCATTACGCAGCTGAAAGAGTTTTACGATGGTCTCGGGGGCAAGGTTCTTGGGGTGAAGCAACTGGTCGAAGTGGAGCGACGGATGAGTTTCCAGGTCGTAGGCGGTCAACTGACTGGCAAAATGGTTGATGCTGTTTATCCGCCCGTCTGTGCGCTGGGTGATGATAATGATCTGGGCGGTATCCATCAGGCCCTGCACGAAATCGCGCTGTTGGGCCAGTTCACTGGTGCGCTGCAGCAGGTGGCGGGTGCGGTTGTTGATCTCGGACTGCAGGGCCTCCAGTTGGAAGATGAGTGTTTCCGTTGTCTCTCCGAGCTGGTCTATTTCATCGTGAGAGAATGATTCATTAGTGGTGGATTTCAGTGACGAACGGGCTTGGCCGTAGGCCTGCTTTGCCAGCAACGGCAGGGTGTTTGACACCCGTTGCAGCCGCGCCATGGGACCCCATAACAGCATCAGCAGCAGCTCGGTGAGCAGAATCCCTGCCACACCGGCAGTGATGTTGCTGTGAAGGGCGCTCTCCATTGTCTGGATGTGCCTGGAGATGTCTTCGGTGATCAGCAAGTGTGCCGGCGTGTCGGTTTCATCATTGGTCAGTGGAAAGGCCGTGATTTCCAGGGTCTGGTTTTCCAACTGTAGCTGTTCGCTTTGTGAAAGGTCGGCAAACTGCAGTTGTTCTGCTGCCCTGTTCAGGCGTTGCAGGCTGGCGTGGGCGCCGGAGAGTGCCGTTACCCGCATCTCCCAGGGCGCGAGAAAGCCTTTGGAAGCTGCATTGCTTGATTGCTCTCTGACCAGGACAGCGATATCGGCCCCCGTGATCCGTTGCAGTCTGACCACAGTGTCTGCAACCAGTTCGCCGACGACCAATACGCCGGCCGTGCTGCGGCCCTGTAATATCGGGACGGCGACATACTGTCGGCATTCACGTCGGCAGGCGAATGTGCTGGCAGGTTCTTCGTTCTCGATGACATGATCGACCAGGGTGTGGCTCAGCGTTGGGCCGATGTTGCGTCCCCAGGTGAACAGCGGTGCGCCCGCCTTTGAAAAATAGTGGATGGTATCCACCCCCCACTCAATCTGTAGCAGAGAGCCGTGTTCACTAACAATAACGCTGATCCGTTGCGCAAGATCCAGCTCCTCTTCTGTATCGATGTCAAGTTCGGGTATCAGGCCGGCTATGCTGAGAAGCCTTGAATAGGTTCCCTGCACCAATCCGTCAACTTCCCTGGCGCGTTGTTCCCGGACCTCTGTGCGTTGTAATTCGAATTGATCCTTCTGCTTCAGGTAAGCGATAGTCGTTAAAGAGACGTTGATGAGGACTAATAAAAGACTGAGCAGAATCAACAACTTCCACTTAAGACTGAAAAAACGAGGTTTGCGTGGTTGCCGCTTGGTTGTCATGCGCCCGTATCCGCTGAATCAGAATCGATAGGAGGCGAGCAGGCTGAACATCTGCCAGTGGCGTTCTGTTTGTAAAAGGTTGTTTTCCCTTGATGAGAGCCAGGCGGTGCCGTCAACCCAGTGGTATTCGCCGCGCACCATGAAGGCGGGTGTAATGTCCCAGCGCAGTCCCAGGGTCCAGTCTTTGGCAAACATGTTGTGGGCGGGTATGCCGAAGGGGCCGGCCTCCTGTCTGGTGCCGTCCCGGTCGTTCCGGTCAAGATAGCTGACGTCGTAGCGGGCGATGATCTCCCAGTCGCTGAAGAGATCATGGGCCAGCTGTAGATAGTAACCTTCGGCGGTGTTGTCCCCATCGGGCCGGAAGGCTCCCAGGTCCCGGTTTATCACATCCTCCTGCATATATTCTGTGGTGAAGTGCCAAGCCTCAGCATTGTATTGGAACGAGAGTACCCGCAATTGGATGCCGATAGTGCCGTTGCTGAAGGGGTCTGTGGGACCGGGTTCGAAGTCGAGATCGCCGTCGGCAATGGTGGCCGAGAGCCGGATGCGGCCACCCTCAAGTTCGTATATGACCCGGCCAAGAAAGAAGAGATCACCACTCAATTCGCCCTGCCAATCATTTCCAAGATAGGCGTATTCCACATTTTCATCTGTCACTGGCTTTCCCATGCCGGCCTGGAACAGCAGATCCCCCCAATCGGTCAGCAGGTCGCCGTAAATCTGAAAACCGTCATTGGAGAGCTCCAGATTTCTCACCTTGTCGAAATAGATCGACTGGGGCAGGAAGTTGGTGGTCCGGGTGAAGGCGACATCCCGGGTATCGTTGTATAGACCGATGGGGGTCTTGACGCGGCCGAATCGCAGGCCAAGGTTTCCGTTATCGAAATTTGCGAAATTGTAATCAAGCAGACCGTAGTCGAGACTCAGTGAGCCGTCCTGCATCTCACCTGCGGTGAGTGAAAGAAGCTGACCGGAGATCTGTAGTTGCGGGGTCAGCCGATAGGAGGCGTTGAGACCGAGTTCGCGAAAGTCCCAACTGCCGTTGCTGCTGTCACCGAACCAGCTGTTGGCGGATGTGTGAGTGTAACCCTGGCTCAGAAAACCGTGGATCTGCAGGTTTTCATCACCAAAAAGGGGGGAAGCCGCCGCCAGCGGCGGCAGCAGCCAACTGAGCAGGACGAGCCGCCTACTCCACTTGCAGAATCTGTACCGATTCATCTCTGTTGTCCTCGGAAATATAACCGATTGCACCGGGAGTCCTTATTATCATCTCAAGCATTTCCGCCTCTGACTGGACGGTGTCGGGGGCCTGTCCGGTCCCAGAAAAGACTTTTCTGTCCCATGCGCGGCGAAGTTGATGGGGAAACACCCCCAGCAGCTGTTTTGCGAATGCTTTGTGTAGTTTGTGTTTGTCGGGAAAGACAAAGACCCGAATGGCGGCGCCATCGGGCCAGACAAGGCGGCGCATGCTGAAGATGGCGCGGGCGGTGCTACGGCTGATCTCTGTCTTTTCAGTACCCGGATGGGTGATTAGTTGTATAGCGAAAGCCTGATGGGATGAAAATAGCAGCAGACTGAAGGCGAGCAACAGTACCGGCGCCAAGGGGAGGCGCCAGGGAGAGTCCTTGACCGAGATACCTGTTGTACGGTCCTGCCGTTTTTCCATGGTACTTGCCGCAATCCTTTTCGATGCTGACAGCTTAACGTAATTTGTTGATTCAAATTCCCATAACGGCCGATGGCGCAGTTTCTTGACCGGTTTGGTGTCCGGGCGGGAATTTAATTCTTTCTGTTCTACCTCCTGCTGATCTGGCCGGAAAACAGATCACGAATGGGGGTTGGGCGTTTCAGGTCGCCGGTCTCGCCATGCAGAATCAGGTCGATGGCGCTACCGCAGCGGCTGTGCACCTGTAGTGTGTTACGGGCTGGAGGGCGTGAGCTGAGGTTGGCGCTGGTGGATATGAGTGGCCTGCCGCAGGCGCGGCTGAGGGCTGCGGCAACTGGATGGTCGGTGACTCTGACCGCCACAGTTGAATGTTTTCCGCGTATCCAGACGGGCAGATCCGCGGCGGCGGGCAGCAGCCAGGTGAAGGGGCCGGGCCAGCTGTCGAGCGCCGGTTTGAGTCTTGTTTGTGGAATTTGAGCCAGGTAAGGCCGCAGGCTTTCGAAGCTGTCCGAGATGAGGATCAGGCCCTTCTCGACGGAACGTTTTTTCAGCGCCAATAAGCGGAACACCGCCAGAGGGTTGAGCGGATCGCAACCCAGTCCATAGACCGACTCGGTGGGATAGGCGATAAGACCGCCCCCGAGCACCGTCCGGACGGCCAGCCGGAGGCGCCAGGGGTGAATGGCAGGCTTAGCCGGCAAGTTCGGCCTGGAGCTTGGCGTCCTTGTCCATGACGCCTTGGGCATTGGCCTGCCGCTCTTCACGGATGCGTACCGCCAGCGCCTCATCACCAAGCGCGAGGATCTGGGCAGCGAGATAGGCTGCGTTCTTGGCGCCAGCCTTGCCCACTGCAACGGTTGCGACCGGGATGCCGCCTGGCATCTGCACGGTGGAGAGCAGGGAATCCATACCCTTCAATGGCCCGGCATCAAGGGGTACGCCAATCACCGGCTTCAAGGTGGCGGCTGCCACGGCCCCGGCCAGATGGGCCGCCAGTCCAGCGGCAGCAATGAAGGCATTGCAACCTCGATCGTCTGCATCTTTCACGTAGTTGTGGGTGACATCTGGCGTACGATGGGCCGAGGTGATCTTTACTTCGTATGGGACCCCGAGAGAGCCTAGAACTTCCAGAGTTGCCTGCATGACCGGCAAGTCGGAATCTGAACCCATCAAAACGGCGACAAACGCTGTACTCATATCAAACCTGCAATAGTGCTGTGGAGAACAGCGAAAGATACCGGAAATTGGGTGTGGCGACTACATTTGAGGCGATAGATTCATCAGTTTGTTTCAATATGCCCTTTTTACTGAGAAAATCATTAAAATTTGTGAAATATCGATCTGTCTTGGTGTTAGGTGTGACGAAAGAGAGTTGCAGGATGGTTTTCTCTCCATTTAAATTTATTGCGCTGTTGGTTCTGTTGCTGCTGTCGTTAAGTGCGGTGGGGGGGAGTGTGCCGCTCAGCGTACAGGAAAAAGCATGGCTGGATCAGCAGGTGCAGGTTCGGGTGGGGTTGATAGATGGGATGGCGCCCATCAGTTCATACAAAGAAAACGGTCAGCCATCGGGTATCGCTGCTGACTATCTGCGCTTTGTGAGCCGGAAGATGGGCCTGGAGCTGAAACTTGTTCCTTTCGAGGACAGGTCGGCCCTTGATGCAGCGATGATGGCCGGGGATTTGGACGTGTCGGCCGTGGACGAATGGACCCCGGGCCGCGCTGAGTTCCTGCTGTTCACCCGTCCCTATATCAATCTGCCCGGCGCTTTATACTCGTCTGGGAGCATGCCCCAACTGACGCTGCAGGAGTTGCCTGGAAAGCGGGTGGCAGTGGTGGAACTGAGCGTCTGGCAGGATTGGCTGATGCGGGAGTTTCCAGACACCACTCTGGTGAAGGTGTCGGGTGTTGCCAGGGGGTTGTTGAGTGTCGCCATGGGTGAAGCGGATGCTTATCTTGGTGATACTGCGACTGCCAGGCACCAGTTGGCGCAGGGGGCTGCCCCTGGCGTTATGGAGGTGGTGTTGGCAGGGCGTTCAAGAGACTTTTCCTTCGCGGTTGGCAAGGACAATCAAATGCTCGTCAACATCCTGCAGAAAGGGCTGGACAGCATCTCCCCCGAAGGGCAGTTGGCGATCCGTAAGCGTTGGCAGGTGCTCGATCAGCCGCCGCTGTTGCAGAATAGTTCAGTGGTGGTCATATTGTTGATCCTGCTGGCACTGCTTTGGACCGGTGTTTGGATCTGGGGTTTCAGGCGTCTGGTGGATCGCAAGGTGGTGCGCAGAACCGCTGGGTTGAAGCGCTCTCTCCACCGGCGGCGGCGGGTTGAGAGTGAGCTGAAGGAGGATCGCGAACGATTAAGACTGCGATTGGCGCAGGTAGAGCGTGACAGTGGGATGGCCCAAAATCATCTCAGCCTGCTGGGGCTGTCGGTTCTGTTTGGCGGCTGGGAGTGGGATGTAAGGAGGGAGCGGCTGCGTTGGGACGACAATCTGCAGCGGGTATTCGGCTTTCGGCCGGGAAGTTTCGATGGAACATTTGATGCCTACCTGGGTCGAATCCATGTCGATGATCGGGAAGCCGTAGTGGCAGCCTTCAAAAAAGCGCTGCAGGGTGACGCCGATTTTCGCATCGAGTACAGGATCGTCAAACCGGATGGAGAGGTCGTGTGGTTGGTTGATAGCGGTCGGCTCGTTCGAAATGCAGGTGGCAGCGGTACCCGTTTGCTTGGTGTGGCCCGGGTCAGAGAGGGGCGGGACGCTCAGGGCATGTTAACATCCACGGGTTCGAGGGCTGCGAGTGATGAGAAGCCCTTGCAGGGGTTTGCATACAAAGGTCTCTGAAGCTGGGAGCTTACTTGGGGGAATGGGTGTTGTTGAGGGCGCGAACTTCAGGGATGGAGAAGGAGTTATACAGATGTTAATTCGTCTCGCACTGCTTTTAGTGCTGATGAGTGGGGCTCTACCCGCAATTGCCAGTGCCAGTATCGGGCCTTCCGAAATGGTGCAGCATACGATGGATGGTGTGGTGGGGGTTCTGAACGACAAGGGGCTGACATCCGCAGAACGCCGGGACCGTGTCAGCACCATCGTGGATGAAACCTTCGATTTTCAGGCAATGTCACAGATTATTCTGGCGACCAACTGGAGAAATGCATCCAAAAATCAACAGGCGCGTTTTATCGAACTGTTCCGTGAGTTGCTGGAGAATACCTATTTCTCCGCTCTGGACAGCTATTCAGGCCAGACCGCACGTTTGGGCTGGGAGCGGGTAAAGGGCAAACGGGCACAAGTACAGACGTTTGTCGTTACCAGTAACGCTGAGATACCGGTCAGCTACAAACTGCGACAGAAACAGGATGATTGGTTCGTCTATGATGTGATTGTGAATGGTGTCAGTCTTGTCAGTAACTACAGAACGAGCTTTCGCAACCTGGTCAAGCAGAAGGGGATGGATGGTCTGCTTGAGCAACTGCAGCAGAAGGTTGCTAAGTTAAGGTCGAAGCAGACACCCGTGCAATAGCTTTGTCAGGTGTGCAAACACCCTCTTCTGAGACTGCTACACTTGCTGTAGTGTAGCCAATGCACCTACACCCGCGTAGTTCAAGATAACCCCATTGATTCCAGATAGCACAGATTTTTCCAATAACAAGATCATCCGAAGGAGAAGCTTCATGTTTAGAAAGACACTCATCACTGTCGCAATAGCGGCGTTTTTGCCTGTAAGTGCAACGGTTTTTGCCGATGCCACCGCCGCCCCGGATGCCGCTGCCGATGCAACAGCTATCGAGCAGGAGGTTATCGCAGACTCGGAAGTGGCCACCGAGGAGGCATCAGCTGAAGCTGCCCCGGTTGCGCCAGCTGAGCCCGTGCTGGAGGAGAGTGTCGCAGCCCCTGCCGAGGCACCTGCGCCTGTGGCAGCCCCCGCACCCGCCGACAAAGGGATGATGGCGCATCACCGTTCGATGCAATCCATGGAAGAGCGAATGAAAGCGCGTGAAAAACGCTATGAAGCGCTGCAGAAACGGGCCCTCGAGTCGGGCGTGCTGCTCCCAGACCATCCCGCGTGGATGGACAAACCTGAATTGGCGGATCTGCGTCCCTCCATGGAAGAGCGTATGGAGAGGATGAAGGCGCTCCGCAACATGAATTCAGAAGGGCGGGAAGCCTATCGCCTTGAGCGTTATCAGGAGATGCGGGAACGTGCGGCCGAAGTGGGACTTGATCTGCCCGAGAAGCCCCCGTGGAAAGATCGTCCTGCAAGACCTGAATTGAATCAGGACGATGAGTGGGCCAGGCAGCAGGCTGTGATCGACGGCATGACGCCGGAAGAGCGTGCCGCTTGCCATGCAATGCATCGTCGCCATATGCGGCAGATGGGACCGGGTCGCGGCATGATGCAGCGCCCTCAAATGCCGGCGATGCCAGGGCGTGGATTTGGTCCAGGCCGTATGATGGGGCCGGGAGCTGGATACGGTCCCCAAGGCGACTTCTGGGATCCACGCCGCTGATGAGGCGTAGGCCCGATCAAGCGTAGCGGATCGGGCAACCCGGGTTTGAAATAGAAAACCTGTGAAGCCGGTTCCGCAAGCTTGAACCGGCCTACACTTCGCTTTATTGCCGCCTGGCGCCAGCCACCAACGTTTCTGCCGCTTCCCGGCTCAGGTAACGCCAGGGTCTGGGTAGCAAACCGGGCACCAGTGACTGGTATCGCTGATAGACCTCTCCATGATAGACCACCAGTTTGCGCTCCTCGATACGCGAGCCGTAGATGAAGTAGAGCGTCATCATAATCGCTGAGACCAGCATCGCGGCGTCCATTTCCCGACTCCAGATCAATACCAGTCCCAGGCTGTACCAAGGGTGTCTGACGAAGCGGTGCAGGGGGGAGATGTGGAAATTCTCCTGGTCGTGAACCTTCCGGATACGCAGCCGCAGCTGGCGCAGGCCGATAAACTCTCCGCTATCGTAATAACGCATCGACCATAGAAAACCGAGGATCGCCAGCAGTGTCAGGCCGTAGGTGAACCAGGTCAGGGCAGCATTGAACTCCCACAGAGGTGAGCTGTGCCAATGCCACATCAATCCCAACGGCGGCAGCAGTAACAGCACAGCGAGCACGTTGAAACTGATGCGATACCAGGGCATGAAAGTGGGAAAATGTCTTGCAACCCAGTGCTTGGCTGTGAGAGACGCAAGCAGTGAGTGGCTCAGGAAATAGAGCAACCAGAGCGTGGCAAGTATGAGCAGGTTTCCGTATTCGTGCATTTTTTCCAGCTGCCTGTTTAAAGAGTGACGGCAAAGGGTTTGAGTCCGGGTAGATTGGGTTAGTCCGTCTTTTTGGCCGTAACCCTACAATATGCGCCATTATCGTCGTGTTACGCTACGCTGACCGGCTGTTTTTTTTGAGGTATTTGGCAAGTCATTGGCAATATGAACATTATTGCCCTAAGTCAGCGCCACTAGACCCCGGTTCCTATGACGATTTTAGACGATCCAGCCGCAGCCGTTGGCGTTCGTCAAATAGCCGCCGGGAGCCGAGCCAGACTGCCGCCGTGGCGCCGAAGCCGGTGCCGGCAGAGATCAACAGCAGTATCAGTATCTGGTACTTGGCCGCTTCGAAAGGGGGGCTGCCGGCGAGTATCTGGCCGGTCATCATGCCTGGCAGGCTGACCACTCCGGCGGCGGCCATGGCATTAATGATGGGAATCAGGCCGCTGCGCAGGGCGTTGCGGCGAATCTCTTCGATGGCGTTGTGCCAATCGTGGCCCAACATCAATCGCGCCTCTATTTGATGGCGCTGCTGCCAGGCGTTGTGGGTAAGGTTATCGAGACTGATGGCGATGCCGGACATGGTATTGCCCAAGAGCATCCCCAGTAGCGGTATCAGGTACTGTACCGAATACCAGGGTTCCACCTGGATGATCACGTTGAGCGCCAGAATAGTCACGCTGAAGGAGGAGATGAACATGGAGAGGGTACCCACCCCCATGCCCCAGATCCCGCTGAAGCGCCGCGCCTGTCGGGCCATGACCTCGTAACCCGCCATAAAGAGCATGAATAGCGCCAGAGCTGCAATAAACAGAGGGTGGGACTGGGCGAAGAGGCTCTTCAATACCAGCCCCAGCAGGGTCAATTGCACGATGCTGCGCAGGGCGGCGATCAGCAGTTTTCGTTCCACGCCGAGAGAGAGGCGAAAGCTGAGTATCGCCAACAGCAGCACCAGGCTGGCTGCCAGGCCAAGGTCGAGGGCGCTGAGCCGGATCAGTTCCATGTCGTCTCCTGCAGGCTGCCCTGAACAATCTGCAGATGCCGGTGGGCAACCCGCTGTTGCTGCGCCGGGTCGTGGGTGACCCAGATTACCGCGCTATGTTGGGTTTTTCTCCACGACTCGATGAGCGTTTCCACCCGCTCCCTGTTTGTCTGATCCAGATTGGCTGTGGGTTCATCCAGTAGTAGCACCTTGGGGTGGTTGAGCAGTAGCCGGGTCAGGCCGAAACGCTGCTTTTCACCACTGGATAGACGGGAGACACTCCAGTTTTCACTCTCGGGAGGAAGACCGAGAGATTGCAGCAGGGAGGGGGCCTGCCGCGGCAGATGGTCGCTGATCCGTTCAGCCCACCAGGCGCTCTCGGCAGGCAGCAGGCCGACCCGTTTGCGCCATTCAGATCCGCTGAGTGACTGGCGAGGCGCTTGGTCGACGAATGCCTCCCCTTGATGTTGCGCATCGAGATCTGCGATGGCGCGCAGCAGAAGCGACTTGCCGCTACCCGAGGGGCCGCTAAGCGTGATGCACTCCCCGGCCGCCAGTTCGAGATCGAAGGCGGTGAGCAGAGGTGTCTGGAAGGCTTTGAGGGTCAGGCTGCCCATGAGGGATTGCTCAGTCGCAACGCCGGAAGATCAGATCCCAGACACCGTGACCCAGGCGTTGGCCCCGTTGTTCGAAGTGGGTCAGGGGGCGATCCGAGGGACGCGGGGAGAAGTTTCCCCGGCCTGCGCTGTTCTCAAATCCCCCCGCTGCGCTGAGTACCTGCAGCATCTGTTCGGCATAGTGCTCCCAGTCGGTGGCCATATGCAGCAAGCCGCCGGGCTTGAGTGCCTGTTGTACCAGCTGAGTGAACTCCGGTTGTACGATGCGGCGCTTTTGGTGTTTCTTCTTGGGCCAGGGATCGGGAAAGAACAGGTAGAGCCCATCCAGGCAGCCGCTCGGCAGATGGTGGCGCAACAGCTCCATGGCGTCGCATTTCAGCACCCGGGCATTGTCGCTGCCGTTCTCTTCCAGCTTCAGCATCAGGCTGCCGACACCGGGGCCGTGCACCTCGATACCGAGGTAGTTCCGCTCCGGGTGGCATGCCGCCAGTGCGGCCAGCGTCTCTCCGTTGCCGCAGCCGATCTCCAGAAACAGGGGGTGATCGTTGCCGAAAATGGTGGCCGGGTCGATCGGGCCTGTGGCGGGAAGCTCCAGTCCGTAACGGGGCCAGAGTTCCTCGAAGGCCCGTCTCTGGGCCGGGGTGGTGCGGCCCTGGCGCAGCACGAAGCTGCGGATCGGGGGATAGGTTGTCGCTGCTTCCTCTTCCATCTAACCAGTGTCCGTCCGGAAACACTGTTTTAACCACGAAGCGCACGAAGTAAACGAAGAAAATTTATTGCTAATCAATTTATTACCTTCGTGTGCTTCGTGTTCTTTGTGGTTGGTTATGGGTTTTTAGATGACACTAAACTAGCGTGCATTGTCATTCGTCACGAATCAGAAAAAGAGCCCGTCCAGCGGCGAAGAGGCGGAGGCGAATCGCTTGGCGGGCATACGTCCGGCGAGGTAGGCTTCGCGCCCGGCCTGTATGCCTTTCTTCATCGCGGAGGCCATCAGCAGCGGATTTCTGGCAGCGGCGATGGCGGTATTCATCAGCACGCCGTCGCAGCCCAGTTCCATGGCAACCGCAGCGTCGGAGGCTGTGCCCACGCCGGCGTCCACCAGGATCGGCACATTGGCATTCTCCACGATGGTGCGGATGTTCAGGCGGTTGCGAACGCCAAGTCCGGAACCGATAGGCGCAGCCAACGGCATCACCGCAACGCAGCCTATCTCTTCCAGCTGTTTGGCGACGATAGGGTCGTCGTTGGTGTAGACCATGACGTCGAAGCCGTCCTTGATCAGCTCCTCGGCGGCACCCAGAGTCGCAATGACGTCGGGGAAAAGCGTCTTCTCATCACCCAGAACCTCCAGCTTCACCAGGTTGTGCCCATCGAGCAGTTCCCTGGCCAGGCGGCAGGTGCGCACGGCAGTTTTGGCATCAAAGCAACCGGCGGTGTTGGGCAGATAGGTGAATTCACTGGGCGGAAGTACCTCCAGGATGTTCGGCTCGTCCTTGTTCTGTCCCATGTTGGTGCGGCGCACTGCGATGGTGACGATCTCGGCGCCGCTGGCCTCGATGGCGGCGCGGGTCTCGGTCATGTCTTTGTACTTGCCGGTACCCACCAGCAGGCGGGAGGTGAATTCGCGACCGGCGACGGTAAAAGAGTCGGTTCTGGTATTTTCGTTGGACATGTTCTTTAATCGGAAGTTTGAATGGCTGGACGTGGGTGATATCGGTTGATCTGCTTTATCCGCCGCCGACGGCGTGGATGATCTCAATCTTGTCACCGGCATGCAGGTGATGGCCGCTGAAGGTGCTGCGGGGAATCAATTCCTCATTGACCTCGACGGCGATCCGCTGCTCTGTGAGTTCAAGTTGTTCGATCAATCCTACCATGTCCGTGTCATCGGGGATTTGCTTTTCTGCGCCGTTTATATAAATCTGCATCTTCAGGTCTCTGCGCTGACAATCAAGGGCTGGATGTAGCCAAGCGGCGAGTTTACACCAATCCGGCGGCGCATATAAATGGAGACGCAACGGAAGTATTGATCTCAAGGTTTGGGGAGCGGGTCTTTTGGAACAATGGAGTGAAGATCTAATCCCCGTCGAGCGTGCACGTACGCTCGACGGGATGTTCTTTCAGCGGGTGCGGCGTACGCCGGATGCCCTCGCTTATCGCAGTTACGACAGGAAAGAGAATCGTTGGTACGACCTGACCTGGGCCGAGATGGGCGAGCAGGTGGCTCGCTGGCGCCAGGCGCTTGCCGGAGAGGAACTCGAATCCGGTGATCGTGTGGCAGTGTTGCTGCGCAACTGCCCGGAGTGGGTGATGCTCGATCAGGCCAGCATGTCTCTGGGACTTGTGCTGGTGCCGCTCTATACCGATGATCGTGCCGAAGCGATTGCCTACATCATGGAGGACGCAGCGGTAAAGCTGTTGCTGGTGCAGGATGCCGGCCGTTGGAACCGCATGGCCCCGGCGCTGGCGGATCTGCAGCAGTTGCAGCGGGTGGTGGTGCTGGAGGCGAACAAAGAGCCGAAACAGATGGGCGAAGAGGGCGATATGGTCCTGACAGCGGATAACTGGCTGCCGGTGAAAGGCGAACCGCTGACCCAACGGAATGCCGACCCGGACAGTCTTGCCTCAATCGTCTACACATCGGGCACCACAGGGCGTCCCAAAGGCGTGATGCTGAGTCACATGAACATGCTCTCCATTGCCCACGCCTCGCTGACTGTGGTGGACTGTTATCGGGAAGACAGCTTTCTCTCCTTTCTGCCGCTCTCCCATACCCTGGAGCGGACCGCCGGTTACTATCTGCCGATGATGGCTGGTGCCTCAGTCGCCTACGCCCGCTCCGTTACACAGCTTGCGGAGGATCTGCAGAACATCAAGCCAACGATCATCATTGCGGTGCCGCGCATCTTCGAGCGGGTCTATGCCAAGCTGCATGATCAGATGAAGAAAAAACCGGCTATCGCCCGCCTGCTGTTCAACCTGACGGTCACTATTGGCTTCAAGGATTTTGAGCGGCGGATGGGACGCCGGCGCTGGTCGCCTTCGTTGTTATTGATGCCGTTGTTACGGCGGTTGGTGGCGGAGAAGGTTTTGCAGAAACTGGGTGGCCGCCTGCGTGGTGCGGTCAGCGGTGGGGCGGCATTATCGCCGGAGATTGCCCGTATCTTCCTTGGCCTTGGGCTGCCGATGGTACAGGGCTACGGTCTCACGGAGACCAGTCCGGTGATCAGCGTCAACCCGCTGAACGACATCAGGCTGGGGAGTGTGGGCATCCCGTTGCGGGGAATCAAAACAAGGATCGGCGAAAACGATGAACTGCTGGTCAAAACGCCGGGCATGATGCTTGGCTACTGGAATAATCATGCCGCGACAGCGGAGATGATCGATGCGGATGGCTGGCTGCATACCGGTGATCAAGTGCGCTTTGATGAAGATCGGCATATCTATATCACGGGCCGGCTCAAGGATATTCTGGTGCTCTCCAATGGCGAGAAGATCCCTCCCGCAGACATGGAGCTGGCGATTGCCCTGGATCCGCTGGTCGAACAGGTGATGGTGGTGGGAGAGGGCAAATCCTACATGAGTGCGCTGGTGGTGTTGAATGCAGATCTCTGGCCCGGTCTGGCGGATGAGTATGGCCTGGACGCCGCCGATCCCGAGAGCCTGAAAGAGAGCCGTCTTCAGCATGAGGTGCTGAGTCGTATCAAGGCTGCCCTTGGTGGTTTTCCCGGTTACGCCAAGATTCGCCGGGTGGCGTTATTGCTGGAACCCTGGACCGTGGATAATGGCATGTTGACGCCGACCCTGAAGGTCAAGCGTCCGGTGGTATTGGAACACTGTGCAGGAGAAATGGAAATTCTCTACGAGAGTGGGCCTGGGTCAGTATGATCTGTCGCTGACACAGCGTCTTTGGCTTGCTAGAATCGTCTCTGTTGCGCGGGTATCGTATATCGGTATTACCCTAGCTTCCCAAGCTAGTGAGGCGAGTTCGACTCTCGCTACCCGCTCCATTTCATGCTTCTGTTTGGCTTCCCAGGCAGCGTCCGCAAACTGATACCCACTACAAATGAATTCGTCTGTCCGGGTCAGTGGATATTTGTTGTCTGTCTGGGTTTATCGGGGAGTGGGTGTCGATGTTTCCGTGTTTGATGGATCTTTCCATGCATAATTTCATTTGGAGGCTATGATGGTACTGACAAAAACAACACACTTGTTCCCATCATATGTTTCATTAGGAAGCTCTTCCCATGACTGCAATTTCGTTAATGGATCCAAGTCCCACTGTGCTGAAACCGACCGACACTATCAGCACAGCTATCCAGGAGATTATGCAACACCGCTATCGCCAGGTGCCGGTAGTTGCAGAGGACGGGAGCTTTCTTGGTGTGTTCGGGGTCAACTGCCTGCTGAAACTGGTTCTGCCCAAGGCCGCGATCATGGAAAAAGGGCTCACCAGTCTCTCTTTTGTTTACGAGACCTTGGGTGATCTTCACCAACGTCTTAAAGGCATGGAACATGAGCCGATCTCCATCTGTATGAAACAGGATGTCGAGATTGTCGCACCCGACACCTCCTTGGTGGAGACTCTGTTGGTCCTCTACCGCAACCGAACCAGCATTCCGGTGGTGGATCCTGAAAACAATAAACTGCTTGGCATGATTTCCTATTGGGATGTCGGCGAAAAGATCCTCTCTGCAGAAGGATGATCGCAAATGCATAACATCCATCAGCCAGATGTGATCTTTGGACTCGATCCACTCTGGTTTGCCGGAGCCTTATTCGTATTCACCTATGCGATGATACTTACCGAGCGCCTGAATCGCGCTGTCGTCTCACTGACTATGGCCTGCCTGATGATACTTGGCGGCGTATTGACTCAGGAAGCCGCTTTTCAGGGTGTGGATTTCAACACCCTGGGATTATTGACCGGCATGATGATCATTGTTGGAATCACCAAGGATTCAGGGGTGTTTCAGTATCTGGCCATCTGGTCCGCCAAGCGGGTCAATGCCGATCCTTGGGGCATTCTGGTCACCCTGGTCCTGGTTACTGCGATACTCTCTGCACTGCTGGACAATGTCACTACCGTATTATTGATCGCCCCCGTTACCCTGCTTATCACCGATGCGCTCAAGGTCAATGCTTATCCCTATCTGTTTGCCGAGATCTTCGCCTCCAATATCGGCGGCACGGCAACCCTGATCGGCGATCCTCCCAACATCATGATCGGCTCTGCCGTAGGACTGAGTTTCAATGATTTTCTGTTCAATCTCGCTCCCCTGTCACTGATTGTTCTGCCCCTGACCCTGATTCCCATCTACCTCATCTGGGGGCGAAAACTCGTCGCTGATCCGCAGAGCCGCCAGCAGGTCATGAACTATCGGGAGGCGGATGCCATCACCGATCCACGCCTGCTCAAGCAGTCGATGCTCGTACTGGTTCTGGTGATGGCCGGATTCATCCTGGCCCACGATATCGGCCAGCAACCGGCTACCATTGCCATGTTCGGTGCTGCAGTGCTGCTGATTTTGATCAACCTGCCGAAGAGTCCCAGTGAGCAGTCCAAGCGGGTACACAAAGCTTTTTGCGAGGTGGAGTGGATCACCATATTCTTCTTTATCGGCCTGTTTATCGTAGTTTATGGTGTGGAAACCACTGGCCTGCTGGAGATGATGGCGAATCAGGTGCTGGATCTCACAGGCGGGGACAAGCCAACCACTGCCATCGCCATCCTCTGGGTCTCAGCTGTGGCATCAGCTGTGGCATCAGCTGTGGTGGACAACATCCCTTTCGTCGCCACAATGATCCCGCTGATCGAGAACATGGAGGTAACTTTTGGCGGTCCCGAGGAGTTGGCGCCTCTGTGGTGGTCTCTTGCCCTGGGCTCCTGCCTGGGCGGTAACGGTAGTCTGGTCGGGGCAAGCGCCAACCTTATCGTGGCGGGGTTCGCCGAACGTGCCGGACAGCCGATACGCTTCCTGCCTTTCATGTTGATGGCTTTCCCATTGATGCTGATGTCGATACTGGTGAGCAGTATCTACATTTACCTGCGATATTTTTAAGCGCCGGCAGTTTCTTCCTTTTTTGATACCCTACAGCTGATCAATGAGAGCCTGCCATGTTAAAACTCTATGAGGCGGCTGACCGTATCGAAGCCCAGATGCTCAAGGATTTCCTTTTGGAACAGGGGGTCGAAACGGTGATGCTGGGCGAGTACCTGTCTGGTGCCGCCGGAGAGTTGGCGGCCAATATCTTTCCGGCGCTCTGGCTGGTGAATGACGAAGATCTGCCGCGGGCGAAGATTCTGTTACAAAATTTTACAAATAATCGAATCCAGGCTGTTGGAGAAACTGCTTGGGTCTGCCCAAAATGCGGCGAAAAGGTCGATGCGGACTTCGATCTGTGCTGGAATTGTGCTACACCTCGTAGATGATAGTAAAAATAAGGAGATGATGAATGGGCAAGGTCCTGAAAGTGCTGTTCGGGCTGCTGGTATTACTGGTCGTACTCATAGTTGCCGCAGTGATCATTGTGCCGATGGTTGTGGATCCCAACGACCACAAACAGGAGATCATCGCCGAAGTGCAAAAAGCCACTGGGCGTGATCTGACCATCGACGGAGATATCGGCCTCTCGGTCTTTCCCTGGCTCGGCCTTGAACTCAACGGACTGAGTCTCAGCAATGCCCCCGGTTTTGGTGATCAGCCTTTTGCCGCGCTTGATCATGTACAGGTGCGGGTCAATCTGATCCCCCTGATACTAAAGCAGATCCTTGAAGTGGATAAGGTGCAGGTTGAGGGGTTGGAGCTGAATCTGGCGAAATCAAAGAGTGGCGTGAGCAATTGGGATGATCTTACGGCAGCAGGTCAGAAAGAGGCAGCTGATACCGGAGCAGCAGAAGCCCCTGAGGCTGAGATAAAATCCGCAGACAAGGGGATGGGTGCATTTTCCATTGGCGGGATCGAAATCAGTGGTGCGCACATCGTCTGGGATGACAGGTCGACCGGCGATCGTTTCGAAATCAAGGATCTGGAAGTCAAAACCGGGGCTATGAGTCCAGGAGAGCCGGTTGAATTCTCCCTGGGTTTGGGACTCGACAGCGCCCAGCCGTCCCTGCAGAGCAAGATCGGCTTGTCCGGCACTCTCAACGCAGACCCGGAAGCCGGGAGCATTGCGGTAGAAACCCTGAAGCTGTTGCTGAAGGTCACCGGAGAGGATCTGCCCAAGGGGGGCGTGGAGGTCGAACTGCGTGCTGATCTCTATGTCGACCAGAAGGCCGAAACCCTGGAGGTGAAGAATCTGACACTGGAGTCAGGGAAGCTCAAGCTGAGCGGCGCTGTCAAGGGCCAGGGTATCCAGAGCGCACCTGCATTTAATGGCGAGATCAAGCTGGCTGAATTCAGCCTGCGGCAGTGGATGGAGAAGTTTGGACTGCCGGTGCCTGAGACTGCCGATCCAAAAGTGTTGAACCGGTTGGGGTTGACGCTCGCTTTCGTGGCAGATCAGAAACGGGTGGCGTTGAAGGATCTGCAGATGGTGCTGGACGACACCCAGATCAAAGGTGAGTTTGAACTGATCGACCCTGCCAATCCGGCCTATGCCTTCACCCTCGATATCGACAAGATAGACCTGGACCGTTATCTGCCACCGAAGTCGGAAAAGCCCGCAGATGAGGCAGGCGGCAGTCAGCCGTCCAGCGGCAAGCCAGGCAAAGAGGAGCCCCTGTTTCCGGTGGAGATGCTGCGGAAGCTCGATCTCGACGGCACTCTGCGGCTGGGCAGTGTAAAGGTGAGCAACATCCGTGCCGAGGCGATTCAGGTCAAGGTGAAGAGCAAAGGCGGCAAACTGAATATCGACCAGAAGGTGGGGCGTTTCTACGATGGCGCTCTCAAAGGAACGGTAAATCTTGATGTGCGTGGCAAGACGCCGAAACTCAAGATCAACCAGAGCGCCAGCGGTATTCAGGCCGGTCCTTTGGTGAAAGACGTGTCAGGCCAGGATCGGTTGGCGGGCCTGGGTGGCTTCAACGCCAATCTGACGAGTGCCGGTCAGACGGTCAGTCAGCTTAAAAAGACCCTCAACGGCAAGCTCGATTTCGATTTTCGCAACGGCGCGGTCAAAGGCATCAATCTGGCGAAGATGCTCCGTGACGCCAAGGCGAAACTGACGGGTAAAACGCCCAGCGCAACCAATGAGCCGGAGCAGACCGACTTCTCCGAGATGAGCGCCAGTGCGACCATACGCAATGGTGTACTGGACAATCGTGATCTGCTGGCCAAGTCTCCATTTCTGCGGGTGGAGGGCACTGGCAAGGTGAACCTCGTGGCAGAGTCACTCGACTATACTGTCAAGCCGGTGATAGTCGGTACCGGCAAGGGTCAGGGTGGAGAAGGGCTGGAGGAACTCAAAGGCGTGCCGATCCCTGTGCATATCCAAGGCGCTTGGGCGGATCCGCAGTGGAACATCGATCTTGGCAAGGTGTTGGCGGAGAGTCAGAAGGCTAAACTCAAAGAGAAACTGAATGAGAAGCTGCCCGGAGGTTTGATGGATAAGTTACCAGGGGGCCTGAAGGGCCTATTCTGATTCCCTTTGGCCCGGATGGCGCCATGTGCCATCCGGGCTGCGGCTCTCTCCATGCATGCCCGTGAGTTCTCCCAAGCTGTTCTTGAGTGGTTCGACCAATTTGGCCGTAAGGATCTCCCCTGGCAGCGGGATGTGGATCCCTACCGGATCTGGGTCTCCGAGATCATGTTGCAGCAGACCCAGGTGGCCACGGTTATTCCCTACTTTGAGCGTTTCATAGCCAGTTTTCCCGATGTGGTACAGCTGGCAAATGCCTCCCAGGATGCAGTACTGCACCACTGGTCGGGGTTGGGCTACTACGCCCGCGCCCGTAACCTGCATAAGGCGGCAGCAGTCATCCGGGATAGTCATGCCGGCCAATTCCCCGAGGATATCGATCAGGTTGAGTCCCTGCCGGGGATTGGACGTTCCACCGCCGGCGCAATCCTCTCTCTGGCGTTGGGGCAATCCCATCCAATCCTCGATGGTAATGTAAAAAGGGTGTTGGCTCGCTGTTTTGAAGTTGAGGGTTGGCCAGGCAAGTCGGCGGTTGCAAGGGAGCTCTGGCAGCTGTCGGAAACCTACACGCCGGAAAAGCGGGTTGCGGCCTATAATCAGGCAATGATGGATCTGGGCGCTACTGTTTGCCGGCGCGGGCAGCCGGATTGCGCGGTCTGTCCCCTGAACCGGCAATGTATGGCCAATGCGAGCGGGCATCAGCGGGCGTTTCCCTCTCCCCGTCCAAAGAAAACATTGCCGGTGAAGCAGGCTCAGATGCTGGTCGTACAAAATGGCGAGGGTGCAGTGTTGTTGGAGCGGAGGCCGCCGGTAGGGATCTGGGGTGGACTTTGGAGCTTTCCGGAGTGTCCTGCATCCCGGGAACCAGCGGACTGGTGCCGGGAGCATTTCGCGATCAAGGCAGGTGTGCTGCGGGAGATGCCTTTGAGGCGACACACCTTCACCCACTTCCATCTCGACATAACGCCATTGCGGATGTACGCCAATAACCCCAGTAATGCAGTATTGGATGCAGGTGATCGTATCTGGTATAAAACCCCGGATTCCTCTGGACTGGGACTGGCTGCGCCGGTTTCACGAATCATCAATGAGCTGGAGAAGTATTCAACTGTTGGCACGGATGACCGGCCTGCTGGCGGCGGTATTTCTCCCAAACGTATCCCCATAGGAGGAGCCTCCATGAGCCGTACCGTAAACTGCATCAAACTGAATCGTGAAGCCGAAGGGCTGGATCGCGCACCCTATCCCGGTGATCTGGGTCAGAGGATTTTCGATAGCGTCTCCAAAGAGGCATGGGCAGAGTGGCTCAAGTTTCAGACCATGCTGATCAATGAAAACCGCCTCAGTCCGATAGATCCAAAGGCGCGGAAATTTCTCGAGGATCAGATGGAAAATTTCTTTTTTGGCGAAGGTGCTGAGATGCCGCCGGAGTTCACTCCGCCCGGTTCGTGAAATTGCAGTGGATTGGTGCTGTTTGAGGAAGGTGAGAAATATCCCGTATCCACTTGACTAACCGCCCCAAGATCGCTGTAATACGCGCTCTGATTTATGGCCAGGTAGCTCAGTCGGTAGAGCAGGGGACTGAAAATCCCCGTGTCGGCAGTTCGATTCTGTCCCTGGCCACCATATTTATTGAAGGGTTACGTGATTTCGCGTAACCCTTTTTTATTGGTGCGCCAGGTCTGACGCTGTTCCTGCCATTGTGGTGGTGGCTGGATGACTTGGAGGTGTGTAGCGCGACTTCTGTTTTACTGCGATACGACGCGCAAAATACGATGCCACTAAAACAGGCTTAAGGTGCCTCGCCCTGCGGTTTCCTCCCTCCATGCTTGCAGGCTAAATAGCAGATTTAGCGGGCTTGTGCGGCATGGATCAACAGGTAGTATGTGACCGGCCGTTACAAAAAAATGTCCCCGAAGATCAGGGTCGTTTTTGATTCCATCAAACGTCAGTTCCTTACTCCCCAGGACATAGATCTCTCATCCAAGCAAAAGGGGGATAAGATTAAGATTATTAGTGCTGTGGATCCTGCAAAATGGAGGATCTCTCCTGAAACTTTCCTGGATCACAGAACAGCTTAGACAGTTGCAGTCTACAGCTCAACGTGTGATTGTCGAAGGCCGTGGTGACGGCAAAACAGTGCGCCCAAATTATCTTCCAATAACCGCAGGCACTTATTTGACCTTGCTTGCACCTTATTGGAAGGGCAAAATGTTAGATGGCCATGAATCGTGTGGAGTAAGGCTGTGGATTTTATCGAATGGTCGGAGTCTATGAGCGTCGGCAATCCTTTGATCGATCAGGATCATAAAATCATTGTTAAACTGATCAATCAAATTCATCATCAAATCGGCGCAGTGGAGGATCGAAAGGCCTTGGGCAGTGCCCTTAATAC
Organism: bacterium endosymbiont of Escarpia laminata; assembly: GCA_003660235.1. GTDB lineage: Bacteria > Pseudomonadota > Gammaproteobacteria > Chromatiales > Chromatiaceae > QGON01. Next base: position 109,431 of record QGON01000062.1, read on the forward strand.
GTTGATTGATTACACCCTGTATCATTTTTCCCGTGAAGAACGGGTGATGATGGCATGCAGATACCCTTCATTCGAGAATCACAAGCGACAACATGAAAAGCTCACAGATCAGGTCGCAGATATCGCGCACCGTTTTTTTGAGAAAAAAGACGATATCGTTCAAGACGAACTCCTGGACTTCCTGAAAAACTGGCTCATTGATCACATCCTGAAACAAGACATAGGATTTCGTCCGTATGCGGAAAATAACCCCGAGGTTTTTGGTATAACTGCATCCCTACGAACGGATTCAAAACAGCCTGATATGCTGGACACCGATGATTTGATCCCGAAGTCCATCAACTGGAATGAGACCACAATCCTGATCGTCAGTAAGAGCCGAAATTTCAGAAACATCATCGCTAGCATCCTTGAAATTGCAGATGTTAGGGGAATTCAGCAATATTCTCATGCAGATGATGCAATGCAGTCACTCAAAAACCACATACCTAACCTCATTGTTTATGGTTGGAAGCAAGATGACCAGAAAGCAATACCATTTATAGAAAAATTACGTGAAATCAAGGGTGGTTCCTTTGCCGGTATCCCTGTGTTGCTGATTTCAGCGCGTGAGGAGCGCGGAGCCATGGAGTCGGGACTAACCGCTGGAGCGACTCACTGCATAGAGGAGCCGATTGGCATTCGAACCTTTTTCGAAGCGGCTGTTAAAACCATCAATCAATAGTAGAATATTTAAGTTGTGGGGTGAGGAAAATGCCCAAGGTCTCTACAAAAGAACAGCTAAAAATAGCCCTAAAGCTATTTTTTCCTGCTGTAGTGGTAATTTTGTTGCTGGCACTTGGTGTTTTCTTTAGCCAGGCACAAGTATCTATTGTTGAATTGAATACTTCCGCCAAAAGCAACGTTAGACTGGCGGCGGAGTTTTTCCGAGAAGAACTTGGGGATGTGATCAGCGATCTTCGCATTCTATCCAAGGATCAGGATCTACAAGATGCCTTGGAAATGAAGGTGCCTGAAGCCAGGGTAAGTCTGTCAAATAAACTCCTGATTTTTGCACGAGAAAAAAAGGTTTTCGATCAGATTCGAATACTGGATATCGATGGCAGGGAGGTTGTCCGCGTCAATTACAATGACGGCGCACCCATCAGTGTTTCCAACGCGCAACTCCAGGATAAATCTGGCCGTTACTACTTCAAGGAGGCAGTGGCCAAGGGACAGGGTCAGCACTTCGTTTCACAATTTGACCTCAATATGGAAAAAGGCGCAATCGAGCGACCTTATAAACCGACTTTGCGAGTGTCTGCACCTGTTTTCTCCCCTTCTGGCAGGAAAATCGGCGTATTGGTGATGAATTATCACGGTCATTATCTACTGAAGACAATCCGTGAAATGATACCTGCCACATCATCGGGATTTCCACTGCTTCTTGACCAAAACGGCCACTATTTAATCGGCCCTACAGAAGAGGCGGAATGGAGCTTTATGTTCGGTAAAGAAGCTGCGTTCCCTACAGACTTTCCCAAGGTGTTTAAGTACGTTGCCTCTACTTCAAATGGTCAAATAGAGAGTGATCAGTACCTGTTTACCTTCAGGAATGTGGCTGTCGGTGATAATCATTTAACAATCGCTTCTCAAATAAACTTGGCATCAGTCTACCGCGCCATTATCAAGAGACATCGCGAAAGCATTGTCATTATCGTTTTGTTGATTCTTGTATCAGCGTTAGCTTCTTGGGGAGTCGCTGGCAGCAGACTTGCCCGGAAAGGTTGGAATATAACTAATAATAAACTTGCCGATTTCAGGGAAACTGCATCTGACTGGTTGTGGGAAACGGATTCACAATTGCGTTTCACTGACATCTCATTCCGAATGAAAGATATAACCGGCATCAATCCAAATGACTATATTGGCAAGCAGATTCATGAGTTGATTTCACCCGACCCCGATCAACCTGACATCAATGCCTTCCTTGAAAATATTGAAACCCGACACCCCATCAAAAAGGTTCTGTGCAAGATAGAGAACTTCCTCGGCCAAGTCCTTCAATTCAATGTGACGGCAAAGCCATATTTCACTGATGGTGTTTTTTCAGGCTATCGCGGTACAAGTCAGGACGTCACCAATTACAGGCAACTAAGCCAGGAACTGCAAGGTCGCGTTGTAGCAGCTGAATTCGCAGAGAGAGAAGCTGATAACTATGCGCAGAAATTGGCTGAGGCACAGCGCATATCCCATACTGGAAACTGGAGCCACGATTTAACCACTGACAAACTGCATTGGTCGGAAGAGGCTTTCCGTATTTTCGGTGTCGATCCGGAGAAGTTCGACTTTGAGTACGAACTGTACCTCGACCTTGTTCATCCTGATGATCGCGATTATGTTGTGGAGCAGCGCGAGAACTCTATGGAAAACGAAGTCCTTCATATCTTTGAATACAGGATTGTCCGGAAGTCATTCGATGATGATATTCGCTGGATCCAGGAGAGGTGCGAATTTCACCGCAATAACTCAGGCGAGATCATTCGCTCTGAAGGTACCGTTCAAGACATCACTGAACGCAAGGCGTCTGAGCAGACGCTGGCGGAAGCAAAAGAGGCCGCTGAATCAGCAAATCGTTCGAAAAGTGACTTCTTGGCCAACATGAGCCACGAAATTCGTACACCGATGAATGGCATCATCGGCATGACATATCTTGCATTGCAAACTGAGCTGGACGACAAGCAAAGGAATTATATAGGCAAGGCTCACCGCTCAGCTGAAAACCTGCTTGGGATCCTAAACGACATCCTTGATTTTTCCAAGATCGAGGCGGGCAAGCTAAATTTTGAAGTAGTCGATTTTTATCTCAAGGATGTCATCGATAACTTTGTTAACCTGCTACGATTCAAGGCCGAGGAAAGGAGTATTCGGCTTTCTGTCCGAATCGAACGGGATGTTCCTATGGCGCTGAGTGGTGATCCATTACGCTTAAGCCAGGTTCTTATCAATCTGGGGAGCAATGCAGTGAAGTTCGGCGATGCGGGTGATAGTGTTTCGTTGAATGTTGCCTTGAAAGAAGAGAGTGACCATGAAGTCGTTTTGCAGTTTGCCATGGAGGACACTGGTATCGGCATGTCCCAGGAACAGCTGAAAGGACTGTTTCAACCCTTTGGTCAGGCTGACAGCTCGACAACCCGTATGTATGGGGGCACTGGCCTTGGCTTAATCATTTCCAAGAAGATCGTCCAGTTGATGGATGGCGAAATAACGGTGGAAAGTGAACAAGACGTCGGTAGTACTTTCAGATTCACGGTTCGCCTGAAGACTCAACAGAGTGAGTCTTCGCAAAACAAGGCATTGGGCAATCAAAATGAGATGGATGTCGACCAAGCCACGGTACGTTTGCGGGGTGCCAAGGTTCTGCTGGTCGAAGACAACGAAATAAACCGGGAAATCGTGCTGGATATCCTTGCCATGAGTGGGATTACAGTTGAAACGGCGTTCGATGGACAGGAAGCGCTGGAGTTATTGGCCAAGGAGGACTTCGATGGTGTTCTAATGGATTGCCAGATGCCGGTCATGGATGGGTATGAAGCGACCCGCCAGATACGAGAGCAGAAGAAATTCAAGGATTTGCCTATTATTGCTTTGACGGCCAATGCGATGAAAGGGGACAGGGAGAAGGTCTTGGCGGTCGGTATGAATGACCATATTGCCAAGCCGGTCAATCCTGATTTGATGTTCATTACGATGGCAAAATGGATAAACTCCAGAAAATAGCCTGTATGAAATATTTTGTTACCACTGGCTGTGCAGGCGACCTGCCATGTACCACTGATTGCATGAGCGTCAGCAGAGTGTCGGCAACTGAATCTTGGTCTTGGTAGCACAGGGTTCATCGGTTATGGACTCTCTGTAGGCCGGTTCCGATAAAAACGAGAACCTCTGGTTTGGTCTAAACTGGAGAGAATGGCTAAACCAGATGCAGGTTAGATTGCATTGGCTTTCACTCTGATTCTGACGGCATATTTTGGTGCCCATGACGCCTGAACCCTGGATAACCTAAGCGCATCTCTAACCTTCTTATCAGCTCCAATCACCCATGATCAGTGAAAGCACCATTACTCAACTATCCCGTGCCAAAGAAGGGCCAAGTATGGTTGGTGCAATTGACATGGGAAGCAAGAACTTCAAGTTTGTCTTTGGGCAGAAAGTTAACGGTAGAGTCACGACAGAACTGATCAGGAAAGAACAGCTGGAGATTGGAAAAGAGGTTACGGAAAACCACGGGATGATCGGCCGGAGAAAATTCAGGCAGATAGAGGATACCCTCTCTCAATTTGTGAGCTATTGCAGGGACAGAGGCGCACAGACAGTTCTTGCTATAGCCACCAGCGCCATAAGGAACGCCAGAAACCACCAGCAGGTTATCGATCTGGCCGGTGAAATCGGCATAGCCATAGAAGTCGCTGAAGGTGAAAGAGAAGGTGAGGTGGGTTATCTTGCCGCCACTGGCGGTGTACCCAATAAGCTCGTTAGCGATTCCGGGAGTAAGGGCCGCGGAAAAAAATAACTATCCGGTTTGGGGCTGCGGAGCTATTTTGATGAACCAGTGCTCCAGGCCAGTAGTGCGCTCCAGTCGAGACTCAATATCCAGCATGGCCCTCTTCGCCACGGTGACTCCTTTGCGGTAGGATTTCGTGACCTTGCGCACCGTAGGTTTGATGCCTCGATACGTCATGCTTCGCGCTAACCCCAGAGCTTTATCTATAGAATCGATGAGTTCACCCTGCCAGTGGTTCTCCAGCACACCCCACAAGCGTTCCACTGGATTGTACTTGCTGTGATAGGGCGGGTAGTAGGCAAGTTGAATGGTTAGTTGGTGAGCATCGGAAAGCTCAACCAAGCGTTTGAGCCATTGGGTACGACGGCCACTACTTTCCGGGCCGTTATCGGCATTGATCACTAGGGTGTGAAGAGCAAAACGTTTTTTCCACTGTGGCATCATCTCATCAAGACGGTCTACCATGAAGTCCGCCGTTGCCTTGCTTTGACTAAACCACAGGTGATTATCTCCGGTTTTCGGTAACAGGATACCGAAGGGGGTAAGTGTCGCCTTGGGCTGAAAATCATGATCCCAGGCCCTTTCCCCTTGCCTGCTGTAGCCGCCGCGGGAAAACGGCCCCACTTTTACCGCTGCTTTGGTATCCAGGGAGATCCGCAATATGCCATCGTCTTGATCAGCCACATGGTTGACTTGATGAACCTCTTTGAAGATCGCATCTGTTTCGGGGATTTTCTTTAACGGCAGACACTTTCTGACCTTGCGCAGCTGGTAACCGAGGTCGTTGAGTTTGTTTCGCAGAGTACGTGTACACGGCAGTTCGGTATCTGAATAACCTCGCTGTGCGATCAGCCGTAGACGCACTTCATCGGCGCTAAGTGGTGAATAGATACGGGTGCTGCGGAAAGTGGGATCAGTTTGCCCCGACGGCTCCACTATCGAGCGTATATCATCGAGCAGATGAGGTAGACATTCTTCGATTCGCCGCCTACCCCGTGCGCTGAAACGATTTTCAAAGGTTGTTCCGCTTCGAAGCTCAGTTTGCCCTTTGCGAACAGTGACACGATTCCACCCCAGAATCTCTTCAGCAAAACATTGGCCGCCACGGCCTATCAGGTTGACTACACTCCCCATGAATTGACGCCGATCACTACCCTTGAGCAGCGATGCAGTATTTTTCCATAAAGAGACTACCTCTACATTTGATTTTTCCGTGGGTTGATCATGGGGTGAATTTTAACAACCATCGTCCTGAATAAGTAGCAAATTCCGGATAGTTATTTTTTTCCGCGGCCCTAAGAGTATTCAGATCGCCTGGTGGAACACCGATAAAGTCCAATCACGCTCAATTCCTGTTGGTTACGAACTCGCATATGAGAGTTTTGTGGAACGTGCTTCCACGTTGGTTGAAACACAAGAAAATTTCAGTAGATTTCTTGACGGTAACTTCAAGGAATTACCGGAAAACACGGATCAAATTATCGCCTTGGCCGCGAACACCATTACCTCTTTTGTTGTCGGAGAGAAAATGACTGGCTGCAATAATAGAACGCTTACCAGAAACGCCCTGAATAATAGAATGTCCGAGCTCCAGGGTCTTTCGCCGGCTCAGTACGATAGTTTGAAAGCGTCTCTGCCAAAAGCAGAAAAAATATTGCCCGGATTGGTTTTTCTTGATTATCTGATGGAGCGTACAGGACACGGCGAAGTTCATATCGCCGAGGCTGAATTGCCTGTTGGTTTGATTGTTGAGTATTTTCTCAAACGGGAGTAATGCGGATTTCAGCGTCCGCCGGGCCACCTATTTGGGTTTGAAATTAAATTTCTGCCCGCCAATAGCGGCTTCATACATCAGGCCGCCTTTGGCCAGGGTAAACGTGGCCATGCCACCCACATAGCTGGCTTTCTGCTTGGTCTCCCCTGCTCCTGCAGCATTACCCGCGGTACTGGTTTGTGCATTGGCTCCCGCGGTAAGCGCGACTGCTGAGGCCTGAGCGCTGAACTCAAAACTACCGCCCGTAAATTCATCGTAGCCCCGTTTATCCTGTAGAAAAATGATCTGGCTGAATGCTTGCCCACCCAGCTGAAAACCGATGCTGATCTGAGTCATACTGGAATTGCCAGTATAGGTTCCTTTACGAAATACCTTTCCCTTTCCATGAGCGGCTCCAATACCGATTCCCCCCTTACCGATGGTGGGAAAAACAGCATAACCATAAGCGTTCTTGAAGAAAGAGTGGGTATCCGGGGCTTTTTTGAACTTCTCGATCGTTGATTGGATTTCATCGGCAAACAAGGGGGGCCGAGAAAAGTAGTACCAATAGGGTAAGAACCATTTTTTTCATACGATCTCTCCTTTTCGTTTCAAGGGGGTATTTTAGCAGGCTCTTGAGATTTCGACCCGTTTCGGTCAAGGGCGGTTCCCTAAGTTTATTTAAGCGCTAACCTTAGTGAGGCAGGTTCGGTTTTTGCACCAACAATCAGGGGAGGGATGCAGCATGCCAAGTGGACATGGAACTGGCCGGGTGAGAGACGGGTTGCGGGCTTGGGCCTGGTTGCCATTAATCCTGCTGCTGTCCTGCCATGTTCAGCTGGCGGACATGGTGAAATTGTCGGCACCCTGGCTGATCCTGCCTTTGGCGCTGTGGCTGGGCCAAAGGTACGGCAAGATGGGGTTGGCGGTGGTGGCGATCGGTGGTCTTGGGCTGCCGTTATATATCTCCTACGATGCTATTAGTCTGCCGGCACACCCGGATATCTATCTCGCAGCCCTGTTTCTCGCTTGGTTAGCGAGCAGACCAGAACCGCTGCAGCGCTTGGCCAGCCGTACCCTCCCGGTTTGGGCGTTGCCCCTGATCCTGGGATTGCTGGCTCTGAGCCTGGGATTATGGGGAGAGAGCTACAGTGGCGACATCAAGCTGCAGGCGGTGTTGCACTTCCGGGTATTACTCTATCTGTTTGTGTTCTCGCTGGGACTCTCCCGCCTCTCCCTGGGTGTGGTCCTGGGATTGCTGATCGGGGTTACCCTGTTTGGCGTACTACTGGATGGGCTTCAGCTACCGCGCGATGCCGCAGTATGGCTGGGTGCCATCCGGGCCGATCTGCCTTTGCTGGGATTGACCGAGCTGAAGTATTTGAGACTGGCCTTCATCCTGGATACGCCGGCAGAGCTCCTGGCTGCCACCGGCTACCTGCTATTGGGACGCACGCTTCGTCCGCCACAGCATGCCGCGATGCCACAGACCCTGTATCCGGGCCTTGCCGCTGTTTTGCTGGGGCTGCTGCTTCTGGGTCTGGGGCGCGAGTTGAATCTCTGGCTGGTGAATGCCGTGGTCGATCCCGATTACCGTAGGTTCTGGAAGTTGCCTGTCTACTGGCGCTGGTTTGGCGTGGCGGAGGCCATACCACTGGCTGCGCTTATTGCCGGTCGGTATCTGGGTTACCCCGGACTGGTGGCGCTGCTGGCTGGCGTTGTGGTTATGTGGGGCTTGGAAGGCGGCCTGCGGTCAGATTTCGAACTGTCACAATTCAGACCCTATATCTCGCTGAGCACGCCTCTGTATGTGTTCGGTTTTGGCAGCCTGGGGATACAGATCCGAGCACTACTCGAACATCGCACTGTCCCCTGGTGGTCGAACGCCTGGGCCTTTTATCTGTTATTAGTGTTGATTGTCCTGCTCCAGTTGTGGCCGCTTGAGGCGCCACTCGATCTCTTTTGGCTGTGCGCTCTTTTTGTAACTGTCACAGCTGTCAGTTTGCTGGTGAAACGGCTTTGGCAGTGGCTGGCACCACTAAGTAAAAAGCATACCGGCTGGCTGGCGTTGATCAGCCTTTGTCTGTTGCTCTATTCCTTGCTGGAAAATTACCAGGCAGTCTGGGAGGCTCTGCAAGTCTTGGGAGATCAGTTGAACCTGTTTTGGTTATTGGCGCTGGGCCAGCAGGTGGATCTGGAAGTGGATGACCGCATGCTGCTTGCCAGTCTGACTCTGTTCGGTCTGGGCGTTGTCATCTTTGCTGCTCGTGCAGTACTGGCTGCCGCTGGCGATCTCTGGGGCGATCTGGTGGAATTGCGGGATCGCTTGACCGGGTCACGCGACGTGAGGCAAGGCCTATCAACAGCAGGCGGCGATGACGGGGAACAGTTGGAAGTCACCGCTTTCGACATACTCAACAGATGGCTTGGACGCCTCGGATGGGCCTGTGTTGCCGTTGCACTGCTGCTGCCCGCCGCTATCGGTGGGCAGACAGCCTGGCTGTCATATAACAAGCAACAGGCACGGGCGGCAGAACGTTTGGCGAGAAATGCTCAAATACCGGAATCCAGGCGGCAATCCGGGGAAGGACTCGACTCCCAGCTGCTGGCTGCGGTGGAGGAATTCACCGCCTCCTGGCCCACGACCCAGGTCCATGCCGGATTCAGGCGCAAGAGTTACGACATCGACTGGTACCAGCACCCGGACTACCCAGGCGAACGTCTTCGTATTCATCTGGTCGTTAAAGCGTCGAATACCCGCAGGACCGAGGCGAGTCTGAGTGAGCGCCGGCAGCGTGCGCTGAAGGTGTATGTCTCCAGGCTGGAGCAGGGTCGTTTCGGTCTTTGGGTAGAGATGCGGTCGGAGGAAAACCGGCAACGAAAAGAGGCCATCGCCGCTCAGATTGAGGCGACCATTATCGCACGCGCAGGGCAGCTGCCCTCTGGAGATCTGTAGGGAGCTCTCCTTTTTCGTCTGAAGCGGGTATTAGCAAACCTTTAGGTTTGGGCCGCCTCGGTTAAGAGAGGTTTAGCTCGGCGGCATGTACCAGACGAATGGAATAGGCGCGGCGGGCTTCCCGCAGCTTATCATCAAATTCCTGGATGTTGGATTCTATCAGTGCGACCAGTTCTCCCTGGCTGAGGATATCCCGTACATTTGCAGCAAGCTCCATACTGAGAGCCTCGATTCGCTTTTGTGCCCTTTTCTCCGCCAGATTGATTATCTGGGCCTGCCCGACTACCTTCGGGGCAGGGGGGGCAGTGGCCAGTATTGATCCTTCAGCCTCTATCTGCTTCTCTATGGAGTTGGCTTGCTGCTCCAGTTCTTCGATGCGTTGATAGATATCCTTGCGGATCTGGAACAGGTTGCCGACACCCTCTTCGGCCCACTGCTGGATCTCTGCAAAATACTCTGTCTTCACCATCTGCACGGCAGAAATGGAATCGGGCATTGACAGAATATGCTCGTAGACAGTTTTCCAGCTGCTCTTCCTGACTTTATACAACTGGCTCATGTAACGCAGCAGTTGGCCGAGTGCCTCGCTGTAGTCGTAATTAGGACACTCTTTACTGATTGCCTCTATGAGATCGGCGTAGTCAGCTGCAGTATGGAGAAATGCATTGCCTGGGTTCTGTGAAAAACCCGCTCCGTAGATGCGGATCAGCCGCTGCAGAAAATTACTGTACTCCCCAGGAATCAGTTGAGTGTTGCGGGAGCGAATGATGCAAGAGAGTTCCAGTAGCATCTCCTGGATCTGGCTGATATTGGATTCTGGGGTCTGGTTCAGGAGTTCGGACTCGAAATAGTCGAGATAGTCCGCCAGGATCTGTTGCGATTTACCTGGTGCGAGGAAAGACTTCTGGCCGCAATAGACCTGCTGCAGATCTTTTCTATGCTGCAGGATCTGGTTCGGTGTCCTCAGTGTTAGGTTATGCATGTTCATGATTCATTAATATAGCATAAACTAATATACTATGTTGGAACCATGCCGCATTTTTACATCAAAAACCCGATTTTCGAGATCAGAACGCCTTCCCATGATGTTTTACCACTAAGCAATGTTAAGGTATTTACTATGGTTATAGGTAACTTCTCAAAAACCCGTGGCAAGAGCAGCCCGCTCGGTGATGATATCGGGTAATGGAGCAATGGTCTGTTCACCAATACCCAAACGATCTGTTAAGTAATGCCAAAACGAGATATCCAGCTTACGACAGGTTTTTTTCAAGCTGGCAAAAGTATCTCGGCAACGCCTGCCCTCATCACTGCGGGTTCCACCACTGATTTTTCGTTTCTTCACAAAATCACGGATATCCGTTTCACTGCCATTGGTGTGCAAAGGGATTTCAGGTCGATCAAGAACCACTAATAGTTCAGCTTTATTATTATGGATTCGCTTTAATGTCTGGTTTAAGGTGGCGTAGCTGGTTTTCTGGGTAAATATCTCATCGAATCGATGACGGAGTATTTTTTGCTGACTTTTATCGGGCTTGCTTTTATATCGCTTCAGTTGTGCATAAAAGCGCCATATCTGATCTCTAATCTGAGCTATTTCCTGTCGGTGTGTCTCGTTGAGTGGCAGCATTTTATAGATGAGTCGTTCGGTATGCACCCAGCATAAGGCATGTAATAAGATGTCGAACTGCCCGGCATCATCACTGACGATGGTGAGATCATCACACAGTCCATGTCGTAAGACGCTGCCGAGCAAGGCTCCTTCGGTAGCAAAGCGTTG
>QGON01000061.1 GCA_003660235.1 bacterium endosymbiont of Escarpia laminata
ATGCGTACCAATATTCAAGTCCTGCACAACAAAATCTCGATAGCCTTTAAATCGTGAACCCGGTGGAACGGGCACATCAGGCTTAATCACTTTATCTTCATGAATCACCAGCTTCTGGGTCTTTTTCTTTTTGCGAGACCCTGGACGTTTTTTAGGGGGTGATTCTGATGAGGTATCGGGTTCGGTGTTTTTGTCCAGTTTGCTACCTTTAAAGACGGGCCGTTTTTTCTCACCCTTAAGAATATTGACTTCATCTTTAAGCAAGGCTATTTCTTCATCCTGTTGCTGCACACGTTCAATTAACTGCTCAACCAGACCGAGTAACGCCTTAACAACAGGCGTTTGATCTTGTTCTGGAATGTCGGGTAGAGGAGGCAGCTTTTTCACGGACTTTTAAAGTAATCACTGAATAAGCCTTATTCTACCACCGGTTTTGAAACTCAAATTTGACTTCGCAGGAGTCATTTTAAGGAGATAAAAAAAGCATTCCTCAAGCCTGTACGAAATAAGAATGAAAATGGCATAGTGCGCGCTACAAGATCAGCCATGACAGTTTCCAAACCAGAGTTGTGCCATGACAGGATTTTTAGTTTTTTGCCCCAAAATCCTGTCAAGTGCTTTTTGTAATTATTTACTGCTTGCCACGGGTTTTTGAGAAGTTACTGAGATTGGAGATAAAAGGAAAAGGGTGGCTGGGATCCATTGCCAACGGGGTCAGCATGGGAAAGATATTCTGCCGAAAATGCTCCCGCAGCTTCGCCTGTTGTAAGCTGTTGAGCGACTGGTAGGTGGTGATCAGAATATTGTTTTCGGCTAGCAGGCCGTTGACTTCACGATAGATGCGCTGCCGCTCAACAAGCATCTCCCGGATGACTTCCAGGCACTCATTCAGCTGCTCGGCAGGCGTTCTGCCGTCCACGCTGGGTTTGGTGACACCAGCTGCAATCTGCTGTTTCAGACCGCCGACACGCTTCATGAAAAACTCATCAAGATTACTGCTGACGATGGCAAGAAATTTGACCCGCTCCAACAGGGGTGTGCGGGGATCGTCGGCTTCGTGAAGCACCCGGCGGTTGAACGAAAGCCAGGTCAATTCCCGGTTCAGATAGAGCTCTGGATGGTCGAGGTAGGCGTCGTCGATAGTCGCTGAGGCGTCATTGTCAGCGGGGATCGCCTGAAGAAGATGCTGTTTGATTTGAGACATATCGGATACGTGCAGTGGTTTATTGGACTAACCGGCTACCCGTTATTATAGCTTCAAGTCAGAAGTCGTGGAGAAAACTAAAACTGCCGCGAAGTGGCAGGTGGGTCAGAAATAGAAACGGACTTCGTTTGAACGGAGATTGTGCATGACATTCATCTGGTCGAGGAGGGTGGCTAGAAAGGCGGTAGCCGTGATCCGGCCAAGGCCGCCTTGCGCGCACTCCCTCTCTCCAAAGCGGGTCACACCATCGACTCGTCCATGAGACGAGCTTATCAGTGCCGGCAGTGGATCGCCCGTGTGCCTGCCACTGTTACTGTCAGTTGAGTGATCGCCGGTAATCCCAATCACGATCTCTTCATCCAACAGCGGGGAAAGAGATCTGTCAACACGCTCGATCAACTTCATTTTTCCAACGGGATCCAGGTCATGAGAGCAGATGTCAGGCCCCTTGATATGCAGAAATACCAAGTCGTACTCTCTCAGTGCTTTCAGCGTGTACTCCACCTTTGCGTCTATGTCGGTATCCGGAAGTGAGGAGAAACGGTCATCACGTAATGTTTGGTACCCCAGCAGATTGGCCAATCCCAGAATGGTCTCTTCACCCGCAACCACTGCCGCTTTGAGGCCCAAATGGTTGACCAGCGATGGCAGGGCGGAAACGGTACCGGGGCTTCTGCAGATGATGCCGTTGGCCACCGGTTTGTTCTCTTTACGGCGCTGATTGTTGACTGGGTGAGCGTCGAGAATCTCAAATGCCTGCTCAGTAAAGCGATTGATCGCGCCGGCTGTGATAACAGCAACGCCATCCGTTGGATCATTGGCTTCGCAGTGACGGAGTCCGAGAGACTCATAGCGGTGGCCGGAATCTGTGTCGGTAATCCGGGAAGAGAAGATCTGTCCGGTAAGTTTCAGTACAGCCCGATGCTGGGTTGCCTGATGTAAAATGGCGGTGATTCCGTTGCCCAGGTCAAGGTTACCCAGTGCGGCGGCAAGTTCATCAGTCCCGGCCTGAATACGGCCAGCGCGACGGTCCAGAATATCAAAGCCACCGGAGTGCCTGGAAAGAGTGGCGAAGTTACACCGCAGCAGCAGGTCACCTGGCTGACTGGATAAACCGATACCCGCTGCCTCTACCGGTCCGCGTGAGAGTCTTATGGCTTCTGCAACGGGCAGACCGAGCAACAGACTTGTACCGGTATGAGTGCCGACCGGCAAGCCGGGTAAAAGGGGGTCGACCAAGCAGCATTGACCGGATGCAAGTAGCTGGTCCATGTTGGGTGTAGAAGACTGTTCCAGCGGCGTACGGTTGCCGAAGGCGGGAATAGGTCGGTCTCCAACGCCGTCCAGTATGATCATCAGGCCTTTGTATTGCAGCACGTTTACACCGTTTTATCGGATTGTTGAGCGAAAACACTTTTTACGCTGGCATCGCAATTTTCTGACAAAGCATCGATGATCGTTCGCATGATCCGGTTGGTTGCTTTGTCTTTATCATCATTATTGATGATGGGTATTCCTGATAGATCAGATTCTGAGAGCAGGAATGACTGAAGCGACCAGATTGAATCAAATTCTGAGAGATAATTCTGGCTGCCGCGGGCAGGCGCCGATATCCCTCTTCCACTTAATTGTCGCTTCAGTTGGTCCGGCTTGATAACGGCGAGCATGATGGGGACAATGACAGCATCGCTATTGTCGGAAATTTTACCTACCAGTGATGGATGTACATGAATCCCCTCAAGGATAAGTGAAACCCGTTCACGCAAAGCACGTTGAATGACAGCTTCGCATGGAACCGATAACAGTTCAGTCTGGTTGAGATATCCAGAAATCATCAGGCTTTCGTTACCTTCAGGTTGCTCGCTTTGCCCGGGCAGGAGCCGCCAGGCATTAAAAGATGATGTGTGCAGTATGGGCAGCAGGCGTTCAGGAATCATCATCCGCATCACCTCCCGCAACATATCGGTCGATTGTGTGCGAACGATGCCAAGACGGTGAGCCACCTCAGTGGCAATGGTGCTTTTCCCACATCCAGTGGTACCGCCGAAAAGAAGAATCAGAGGACGCCCACTATGTGTGTAGTCTACCCAAACCATATAACGTCTGGCCGCTTCAGCACCAAAATTATTTTTCAGCTCACTATAGGTCAGCATACCCAAATCGTTCGAGTCGATCTTATATCTGCCGTCGTCAATCAATTGCTGATAGATCTCCTGAGAGATGGATGCGGATTTTTCGGCAGAGAGGCCGGTCGATTCCAGGCAGCGCTGGTGATCCGAGATGGAAAACGGATTGGTCTGTCCCTGATGGTCTCTGACCTGTATGGTTACGCGTCCCCAGTCTGAATTTTCATAGTTCTCCAAAACCTCTGAAAATTCCATTTTTTTCAGCAGCTTGCTGACTCGCTGGCGAAGAGATAAAGTTGTGACCTCAGCCTCGTTGGAGATCTCATCTCTGACATTGGATGCGAGCTTATAGGCCTGTTCGAAGGTCAGCCCTGCCTCGCTTAACGAACGTGTGAGAATGCCTCTGAGAAAAGGGATTCTGGTGCCTTCAGATGAATCGACGATGATGACTTTGGCCATGTGTTGCCGGCATCCCTATTATCTATTCTTTGCACGTAACGATAAGATTATAACTTAGAACCGGCTTGAAACGAATTCAGGGTCAGTAGGCGCTGATGATCTCGTTCAGTCTATCTTTAACTTTTTGAGCCTCGGCGTCCAGTTGCGGCAAGCGGTCTTGAGTCTGGGTGAGTTTTTCCTCCGCAGCATCCTGTTCCATATTCTGGGCGATCTTGGCAAGCCTTACCGCACCTACATTATTACTGGCTGATTTTAGACTATGGGTGATACGTCTCACCTCTGCGTGATTTTTATTTTCAAGCGCACTGGGGAGGATAGCCCTCAGACTTGAAAAACTATCGAAAAAAGCAGGGAACAGTTCTATGTAGTCATCCCCCATGAGTTCCTTCATGGAGGCAAGGCGACCTTCATCAATGACTGTCCGTGGACTGAGGTCAACGGTTGCGGGAGGTTGGGTGTCCGATATGCCGGGTGGCTGTGATGAGGACTTGTTAAGCCATTTATCAAGGATTGCAACCAATTCACCCCACTCAAAGGGTTTTCCGAGAAAGTCATCCATTCCAGAAGCGATACAGCGTTGTTTTTCAGTTTCTATCTGGTTTGCAGTGAGTGCAATGACGGGAAGTCGATGGTTGACGTTTTTCTCCCGTTTTCGAAGCTCGATGGTAGTTTCATAGCCATCGAGCTCTGGCATTTGGCAGTCCATGAATACAAGGTCATAATTTGTTTCAGAAATACGTTCCAGTGCAGTGAGCCCATTGTCGGCAATGTCCACCTCAAGTCCAAACTTGCGCATTACGATACTGGCGACCTTTTGATTCGCAATGACATCTTCTACGAGCAGTACTTTGGCGTTAAATTGTACCTCTTTTGATACTGTATTTGGATGACTCTCTTCAATGTTATGGCGGGTGATAATTGAAGAGTTTGATTTGTCCATTGGAAGGGCCAGGATGCTCTCAAGAGTCTCTTTTAATAGGTTAGAATGAGCCGGCTTTACCAGATAAGCAGCAAAACCCTGATTTTCGAAAAACTTTGCGTCTCCCCTGTTGCCGGATGATGTTAATAGAACAAGTGGTGTGTTTGAATATTCATCCAGTCCACTAATATCTGCTGCGAGAGACTCTCCACTGGTTTTTTCAAAGTTACTGTCGAGTAAAATAATATGATAGTGCAGATCATTTTCCAGTGATTTCCCGATGAGATTTATTGCCTCTTGCCGAGACGAAGCTGTATCGATATTTATGCCATAACGAATGATTTGGTCATGGTAAACTCTGAGATTAAGCCGGTTTTCATCAACTACCAGGGCGCGTGTGCCACGCAAATCAGCATGAGGGAATATTGCAGGGGGTGGAGATGCTGGAAGTGATAGATCAAACCAAAATGTAGATCCTTTTCCAGGTGTGCTCTCAAGACCAATACTGCCACCCATCAATTCAACAAGTTGTTTGCAGATGGATAATCCAAGCCCTGTTCCACCATATTTTCTGGTAGTTGAACTGTCAGCCTGAGTAAAGGACTTGAACAGTTTTCTTTGCTGATTTTCACTGATGCCGATACCGGTGTCTTCTACCATTATATGAAAATGTTCATGTTCGGAGTCGGTCTGTATGAATTTTACCGAAATGGCGACATGCCCTGAGGATGTGAATTTAATTGCATTGCCGGTAAGATTTGTGATGATTTGTCTGATTCTGCCTGCATCCCCTGTAACCTGTCTGGGGATATCGATTGGATAATCAATAATCAGCTCTATTCCCTTGCTGGATGCAGTTGTACTTAGGAGACGAACCACGTCATGTATCGCTCTTTCCAAATCAAAAGAGATCAATTCAAACTCAATCTTTCCAGCCTCGGCCTTGGAATAGTCGAGAATATCGTTAATTATTTTTAACAGTGAGTTTCCGGATTGATGGATGATTCCGAGAAACTCTTGTTGCTCATTGTCCAAATCAGTGTCTTTTAGTAACTCGGTCATGCCGAGTACGCCATTCATGGGTGTGCGGATTTCATGGCTCATCATTGCCAGAAACTCTGATTTTGCCATGGCAGCATCTTCTGCAATATTCTTCGCTTTGATCAATTCCTCTTCTGCCCGTTTTCTATCTGAAATGTCTCTCATGACCATGGAAAAATACCGGGTTCCACTTTTTGACTCATCGTGCAGAATGATCAGCTGTGAGACTGTGATAACTTCTCCATCGGTTGATATCAGATTGGTCTCTCCGGTCCAGGTCCTACTCATAAAAGCGGTTGGCACACCCTCGTTGAGCACGCGATCGATTTCCGAAGCGGGAAATATTCCTGCAAGACTTTTATCCTCGAGACTTTCCGTATTTCCGTAGCCCATGATTTGCCGTCCAGCTGCATTCATGAAAAGAATGTTGCCTTCCAACGTGAACACCGCAATAAAATCTGTTGAGTTCTGAATGATTTCCGTGAGTCGCTTTTGATCCTCTTCGGCATGCAGTCTCTCAGTAATATCCATCAAAAATGAGGAGGCGCCAATGCTAATATTATTTAAGTCGAAAAGTGGTGTGCTGTACCATTCACAGATACGTTTCTTACCGTCCTTCCTCCTTATTTCAAGTGTGTCATGGCTAGACTGATTTGACTCAAATAGGCTCTTCCAATCGCTTGTGGAATCTTTATCAACAGATTCTGCAGAGGGAAAAAGGTCCTTGACATGTTTTTCAAGTGCCTCGCTTTTCGTATAGCCAAACAGTGATTCAGCACTGGGATTCCACTGCGTTATATACCCATCCTGCGTCCACTCAATGGCGGCAAGCGGTGTTTTATGAATGTGATGAGAAAGTTTTCGCTCTGAAATTTTCCATTTTTCCTCTCTGTTTGCGCTTTCAAATCTAAGTGTAATATTTTGCAGGATAACTTTATTAATATGTTTGGAGAGACTGAGAAGCAGAATCAACAATAGCCCGACCAATAGTCCAGGCGACCAACCAGTTTGTTCGGCATTTATGATGAAACGAAAACTAATCGGTGCAAGAGTCAGGAGCAGGAATCCGCTGGCGATCATATTTATTGCAGACTGCGATGATATGCCAACTGCTGCAATACCAATAAGAAGAAAACCTATCATGGCTTGATAGGCGAAGTTATTTTCAGGAAATAGAAATATTGCAATACTCCCCCATGTAAAAGCCGCCATCAAAGTGCTTGCGGCATAACGAAACTTCCAGGTTTTCAGGTTTCTGTAAATTGGCAGGGATTTTAAATACCTCCTGTAGATTAACCACCTGATCAGTACGATGATGTTCATCGAACATGCCCACGCGACTAATGATGTTCTGTCACTGAAATCCCATAAAAGAAACGTTGTCAGGATAGTGGCGACAATAGTCGCAACCAATGAGTTTGGCAGGCTTTCAAAGAGGATCTTTAATTGCTCTTGCGCGATCAGATCTCCGCTGTTTTCAGCAGATTCAGGCGCATGTTTATAGGGTTTTGTATTGTTCATTCATTCTTGCCATACATAGATGGCTTCAGCTTTGTTTCCAGGCTTTTCATATTGAATTGATTCGCAGAGGCCTTGAACAAGCTGGATTCCCCGGCCACTGGGTTTTAATGATGCAGAGTCTTCTGTTTGCGATCTCTTTGAAAAATCGAAACCAGTTCCGCTATCTTCAATTTGTATTACCATCTTTCCACCCTGTTCAAACGGGTGAATGCGCAAGCCTATTCGGATGAAACCGCCTTTGAGTTCATTCAATAGTCGCTCTCTCTCTTCGAAGTAGCGGGTAAACCCTTCCGGTCCGGTTTTTATATTAGAGTCCAGACCAAGCACACCATGGTCGAGGGCATTGACAAAAAGCTCTGTCAGGATAGTGAAGAGTGGGCGTCTATGTTCGTGAAGACCAACCATCTCCTGTATGTAGTTGATCAACATTGGGACTGGGTCCGCCTGTCTTAGTTGGCTCCCACGAAGCGTGATATGAAATTCCACGCTGTCTGATTCATGTTCCAGAGGAGATTCGTCGGACGTCTGTTTTTTGTTGTCGTCGTATAGACTGTTGAGATCCCATGCCGGGAGCAGTTCTGGTATAAGGGGTATCTCTGCAAGGCTTATGTCATCATCTTGAGGCGCGTCCAGACAAAAATCTTCCAGGATGCGGGAAACGGTATTTAGAATGTAGTCGTCGTCATAACTGTGGGTGATGGCATTTTCCAGTTTTTCTATTCCAAAATATTCGCCATCTGGATTTCTTGCCTCTGAAACGCCGTCTGTTGCCAAAAGCACATGGTCATTATATTGGGTTCTGATGTGCACCGCCGCATCGTGAAAACTGATTTCGGATGTGATCCCCAGTGGAAGGCTGCGAGAGGAAATGCGATGTTTGATTGCCCTCGTCTTTCCGTCGAGCAGAAAAAAATCGGGCATGCCGCAGTTGAAGGCGGTGATATGGTCCAGGGTATTACTTATTTTGACGAACTGGGCAGCCAGGAACATTCCTGTCGGCAGAAGCGTGTTGAGTTTATTGTTGATGCCTTGAAGAATTTGTTGTGGAGAAAAGCCTTTTGCCGTCATCGAACGGAAAACTTCCGAGGCAGGCAGGGCGCCAAGGGCAGCGGCCAGGCCATGTCCAGTGAAATCGCCCATGAGTACGTGCAGGTCATGGGATGGCGCATAGGCAGTCAGCAGGATATCACCGCTGAAAATACTTGCGGGACGTACGAGCTGACGTATGTGGTCGAGTGCTACGTTTCCGGCAATAACAGCGCCGTTGAAGACCTCTTCAGCGATCTCCTCATCCCGCTGCATTCTGTTGTAGAGGCTGATGACATCGTGGTGAAGCTCTTGAATCCGCTCCATAGCTTTGATTTTGGCAGCGAGTACTGTATGGCTGAACGGTTTCGTCAGAAAATCGTCCCCGCCGACCTCAATGCAACGTGCAAGTGCCGATTCGTCCGTCATGGCAGTAAGGAATATCACAGGAATGAACTTTTCACCGGCAGATGCTTTAATCCGTTCAGTGGCGATATAGCCGTCCATAACCGGCATCATGATATCCATGAACACCATATCGATTGATTCTCTCTCGAAAAGCTCAACAGCCTCTGCACCATTCTCAGCCAGGCATACTTCGTAGCCGAGTTTTTTCAACAAAGCCTTCAGAATTACCCTATTGGATAGTTCATCGTCCGCGATTAAGGCCCGGCCGGTGGTTTTGCTTTTCTGAACTTCTGTTTGAGTCGCTGACATGGTTTTTTGAAATCTGTCAATTTGTGGTGTTGTGGTTGTTCTCAACACTGTAACGGCAGCATAAAGGGAAACTTAATCCTTGACGGAAAACTATTTGAATCGGATGATTCTGTCATCAGAAGTTGCTGGGCGGCCTGAGATTCAGATGCAAAGCAAGTCTTTAACAATATCTTATCTAACTGATAATTCAGTAGAAATATCATTCTTGGGCGACTGGTGTCTGACTTGTGAAGTCGAGACGTGGCAGTCACTCCAGGCACAGTTTGAACAGTATCCAGAGCCGCCTAAGGAAATAGATTTTGTCAGTTCTGACCTTGAGAACTGGGACAGCAAACTGCTGCTGTTCCTGGTTAAATTAGACGCATATGCTCAGTCCCGGCATATACCCGTCAATTGGGACGGTCTGCCCGATGGGGCGAAAGGACTCTTGCGCCTGGCAACGGAGGTGCCTGAGAGAAGCGGTGCCCGCAGACGGACAGGGACCGGGTCATTGGTGTATCGCCTGGGAAAATGGGCGATGGGCGGGGTTGAAGAACTTACCGGTTTAGCCGCATTTCTGGGTGAGTGGCTGCTTTCGATCGGCAGATTTATTACCGGCAGAGCGAGCTTTAGATGGGTTGATTTCAACCGTTTTCTCCACTCCGCCGGTGCTGGTGCACTGCCTATCGTTGGCGTAATCAGCCTGCTGGTAGGGGCTGTGCTTGGGTTTGTCGGGGCCGTGCAATTGCAGATGTTTGGGGCTCAGATCTACGTCGCCGACCTTGTGGGGCTTGGTGTCGTCAGAGAGATGGGGGCGATGATGACGGCTATCATCATGGCTGGTCGCACTGGATCGGCCTACGCGGCCCAGTTGGGTACCATGCAGGTGAATGAGGAGATAGATGCACTACGTACCATGGGAATCTCACCGATGGATTTTCTGGTCTTGCCCCGCACCCTGGCGCTGATTTTGATGTTGCCGCTACTCTGCCTCTGGGCGGATGCTCTGGGTATCCTGGGTGGATTGCTGGTAGGTGTTTCCATATTGGACATCACATTGCTGGAGTATTTACAGCAGACCAAAGAGGCTATCACCCTTACTGATATCGCCACCGGTCTCATAAAAAGTCTGATTTTTGCTGTTGTAGTATCCTTGGCAGGATGCCTGCGGGGGTTACAGAGCGGACGTAATTCAGCGGCAGTGGGCAATGCGACCACCTCTGCCATGGTCACGGCAATTCTGCTGATCGTCATCTGGGACGCGCTTACAACCATCATTTTCAACCGTCTGGGGATATGAATCATGGCGAATGGTGCCCAGGTTAAAATAGGAAACCGGTCGGGATTGGCGCATATCGAAGTGCGGGGGATGACCATGGCGTATGGTGATTTTCTGATTCAGAAAGATCTAAATTTCACTATAAATCAAGGAGATATATTTATTATTATGGGTGGTAGCGGTTGCGGGAAAAGCACGCTTCTGCGCCATTTGGTCGGGCTGCATCCCCCCGTTGCCGGGGAGGTGTTCTATCAGGGAAGTTCATTCTGGCAATTGGCGCCGAATGAGCGGAATGCGTTAATGCGAAGGATGGGGGTGCTCTATCAGGGCGGGGCCTTGTGGACCGCCATGACGCTGGCTGAAAATATCGCCCTGCCACTGGAAGAGTACACGTCACTCACTCCCACGGAGGTCAATGAGCTTGTTTCATACAAACTTTCACTGGTAGGGCTGAAAGGTTTTGAAGACTACTATCCTTCCGAGATCAGCGGCGGTATGCAGAAACGGGCGGCCCTTGCCAGAGCGATGGCACTGGATCCCGAGACCCTGTTTTTCGATGAACCTTCAGCCGGTCTGGATCCGATAAGTGCGCGCCTGCTGGACGATCTCATCATTGAGCTGCGGGATAGCCTGGGTGCGACCATCGTGATTGTGACCCACGAACTGGCCAGTATTTTTGCCGTCGGCAATAATTCCGTCTTTCTGGATGCGGCGAGCAAAACAATGATCGCGGAGGGGGATCCCAAGCGGTTACTGGCGGAAACGGACAACCCCATCGTGAGAAAATTCCTTACCCGTGGCGAAGAGGGATATCCATGAGTGAATTTTCAGTGGGAAAAGCCAATACACTATATCTAAACGGGTTTGGACAGAGGAACTGTCGTCAATGACCGTAAAAGCCAATCCATCCATTATCGGGATGTTTGTGCTCAGTGCACTGGCATTGGGTGTTCTTGCCATCTTCTATCTTGGCGATGCCGGCCTGAATGAAGAGAAGCCCCGGCTTATCCTGTTTTTTGAGGGGGATGTCAAAGGGCTCGATGTGGGTTCGCCGGTTACCTTGCGGGGAGTACGGATCGGTCAGGTGGAGGATATTGCTGTTGTTTTCGACAGCAAAGACCTCTCATTCGATATACCCGTCATTATCAGTGTTACCCGATCCAAGCTGGGTTTTGAAGCAGGAATGAAGAGAGAAAAAGATGGTGCGCTGCTGGACCGTCTGATCGAACAGGGCCTGAGGGCACGTCTGAATATTCAGAGTCTGGTGACTGGAAAACTGGAGGTCGAATTGGGATTTCATCCCAATAGCGAGGTAAAAATGCGGGGTTTGAGCAGGGAGTATCCTGAGATACCGACCATACCCTCGAATATGGAGAAGATTGCCCGGGTCCTGGAGGATCTTCCGCTCGAACGAATCGCCAAACGGACCGAAGAGATCCTGGCTGGAATCGATAAGCTTGTTAATGCTCCGGATTTGCCGCAGATGCTTGCCCATCTTGCTTCCGCCATAAAAAGATTCGATAGTCTCGCCCGGAAACTCGAAACCTCTGTCCCGCATCTGACCCGGCGATCGGTGATCATGATCGATGAGACCCGCAAACTGGTGGAACAGTTGCAGACGCAGCTTGAACCTCTTATTGGGGAGTGGACTCGCGTGGCCCAGGATTCCCGAACCATGATTGATCGGATGGACAAAAAAGTTGACCATGCGGTGGAGAGTTGGGACGAGACGCTTCTCAGTGGAGAGCAGGCCTTCTCCCAGTTCAGCAAGACCCTGTCATCCGCTGAATCGTTAGTGGCGGAGGATTCACCTGTGATGCGGGATGTCGGAGTTGCGCTGCGGGAACTGGCGGCTGCCACGCGTTCGATCCGCATCATGGCGGAGTATCTTGAACGCCACCCCGAGGCATTGATCAGAGGAAAGCAGTGATGAAACCCCTATGGAAATACACAGTGGCGTTGCTGATTATTGCCTCGATGTTTCACCTGGCCGGTTGTGCCAGCCCATCTCAGCCAACGCGGTTCTATCGTTTGAACGCAGCGGTGGATTTACCGGCTCCGGCTGAAACCACTCAGACACGATTACCCGAAGTTGGGCTGGGCCCGGTTCATCTCTCCAGCTATCTCGATCGTCCACAGATCGTCAATCGGACGGGTTTATACCGATTGCAGTTGAACGAGTTTGATCAATGGGCGGGAACCCTGCAGGAAAATATCATCCAGGTGCTGGTCGATTATCTCTCCGCTTCGTTGGGAGAGAACCGGGTGGTTGCCTACCCATGGCACAGCTCCCTGAAGCCCAGTTATGAAATTTCGCTCTATTTCAGCCGATTCGATGCGGTGGACGGTTTGCAGGTGATCCTGCAAGCGCGCTGGATGCTGCTGGATAGAGCAAAGGGCAAGGTACTCGATACGCGACAGGTAACCCTTTCTGAGCCGATCGAGGGGCCGGAACCCGAGGCCATTGTTGCGGCAGGGAGTCGCGCACTGGAGCACCTCTCCAGACGACTTGAAGCGCTGCTGAGAAAGCAGCTGTGAAGGGGTGGGAGTGCAAATCCACTGAATTCTATCTTAATTCCCCGCCAGTATGATGCCGATCCCTACGGGCAATAATCGGATGTTGTTAGCTCGACGTGCTCACAGGTTCTTGCTTCGGTTGGGATTCGACCTCTCCATCGACAGGTGTCTCGTCTTCGACAGGTTCAGTGGGAAGTTCGTAACGACTTGCCAGAAAAAGCACCCCGATGATGGGATGGTCGAGATAGTGGATCTCTCCACTGCGCATTCTGCGCTGTGACTGCATTCGAAAGGTGCGAAAAGCGGGACGAAACTCTAAGCTGTCACCCGTCATTCCATCTTCCGTCTCCCACTGCCGCAGTAGCAGATCCGTCTCAAGGTGTAGATAGCGTTTGACGCCGACCCTGATCGTGCCCTCCAGTCGTAGGGGTTCATCAATGGCCGATTGTGGGTTTGAAGACCTGGGCAACTCCAGGAGCAGTTGTTGGGACTGGTCAGGCTCGATAACCTGCTGACGCCAGGCGACATGCAGCAGAGGTTTGTAATTTCGGGATCTGGAGAGGTGCTGATGCTGTTCACTGAGTTGCCATTCAGACTCGGCAAGTGGTCTAAAAGGTTCAGGTTCAGGTTCAGGTGCGGGTGGCGCTGCTGTTTCGATCGGCTCCCGCAGACCGATTTCCTGAGCCAGGGCCTCGGTTAAGGGTATGGCATTCAGCCGTGATGGCGTACCGGGATCCTCCGGCCAAAACTCAGTGGAGCCGGCGCCGGCGCTGATACGTTCAAATATCAGAACCTCAAACTGGTACCAGGGTGGTATTTCCTCTTCCGGCTGTTCTTCAGCAGTAGCAATCGTTCCGGCCAGGCTCAGGATGAGCGCTACTGGCAACCAATATTTGTGTCTATTCTGCACCTTTCAACTCATATTGTTTTCTTAAGACTTGCCAGTCTAGCCTATCAGGCTATCGATCAGGACATCTATTTCGTTCACCCTTTCGATTGGGTCGGGCATATCCTGGATATATCTGAGTTTATCGCCACCGTCCATTTTATACATCTGGGGACGGGTTTGGATCAGGCGGATCAGGTTTGCCGGATCAATCTTGGGATCTGAATCAAATAGCATACGCGCCCCTTTGGGGCCCGCTTCGATCTTGCGGATACCCAGAGGGTGGGCCCGTAGTTTGAGTTCGGTGATTGCAAAAAGATTCTTGGCCGTTTGAGGCAGCAGACCGAATCGGTCGATCATCTCGACCTGTAGTTCGCGCAGTTCGTCATGGGTCGCAGCGCTGGCGATCCGCTTATAGAGCACCAACCGGCTGTGCACATCCGGCAGATAGTCTTCCGGCAACAGCGCGGCAATGCCCAGCTCAATCTCGGTGCCGTGGTCCAGGGGGCGGTCGAGTGTCGGCTGCTCCCCCGCCTTGAGGGCTTTCACCGCCCGCTCCAGCAGTTCGGAATAGAGGGTGAAGCCGATCTCGTTGATCTGACCGCTCTGTTCGTCGCCGAGCAGCTCTCCGGCGCCGCGGATCTCCATGTCATGGGTGGATAGGGTGAAACCGGCTCCCAGGTCCTCCAGGGATTCGATTGCCTCCAGCCGCTTCTTTGCATCGGCGGTCATCACCCCGGCGGGCGGAGTCAGCAGATAGGCGTAAGCACGGTGGTGGGAGCGCCCGACCCGGCCGCGAATCTGATGCAGTTGGGCCAGTCCGAGTTTGTCCGCCCGGTTTATGATCATTGTATTGGCGGTGGGGACGTCGATGCCGCTCTCTATGATGGTGGTGCAGACCAGCAGATTGAAGCGCTGGTGGTAGAAGTCACGCATGATGCCTTCCAGTTTGCGCTCGCGCATCTGGCCGTGGGCCACCTGCAGTCGGATGCCGGGCAGCAGGGCTTCAAGCCTGTCCGCCATGTTTTCGATGGTGCTGACCTCGTTATGCAGGAAGTAGATCTGACCGCCGCGCTTCAGTTCGCGCTGACAGGCCTCGGTAATCAATGTGTCGTTCCACTGACTGACGAAGGTCTTGATCGGATGACGCAATGCCGGAGGGGTGGCGATGATCGAAAGATCGCGCATCCCCGCCAACGCCATGTTCAGGGTTCGGGGGATCGGGGTGGCGGTCAGCGTCAGCAGGTCCACCTCACTGCGCAGGGCCTTGAGCTTCTCCTTGTGGCGTACGCCGAAGCGGTGCTCCTCGTCGATGATCACCAGTCCGAGGTCTTTGAACTTGATGCCCTCGGAGAGCAGTTTGTGGGTGCCGATAACGATGTCGAGTGTGCCGTCGGCCAGTCCGTCGATGACCTTCTGCTGCTGTTTCCCGGTGCGGAAGCGGGAGAGGCTCTCGATCTTGACGGGCCAGTCGGCAAAGCGGTCGGAAAAGTTCTGATAGTGCTGCTGGGCGAGCAGGGTGGTAGGCACCAGCACCACCACCTGTTTGTTGCCTTGGGTGGCCATGAAGGCGGCGCGCATGGCAACCTCGGTCTTGCCGAAGCCCACATCCCCGCAGACGACCCGGTCCATGGGTTGAGGTGAGGCCATATCTTCCAACACCGAGTCGATGGTCTGCTGTTGGTCCGGCGTCGTTTCGAACTCAAAGGCGGCGCTGAAGCTTTGATATTCGTCAGCAGGTTCAGGGAAGGCAACACCCTGGCGTGCGGCACGGCGGGCATAGATCTCCAGCAACTCTGCGGCGACATCCCGAACCTGTTTGGCGGCCTTGCGCTTGGTCTTCTCCCACAGCTCTCCGCCGAGGCGGTGGAGAGGGGCGTTGTCGGGTGACGCACCCGCATATCGGCTGATCAGGTGAAGTGAAGCGACCGGTACATAGAGCTTGTCGCCTTTGGCGTACTCCAGGGTCAGAAACTCGGTCGCGAGACCGCCGACCTCGATGGTCTGCAGTCCCAGATAGCGGCCGACACCGTGATCCTCATGCACCACAGGTGCGCCGATATGGAGTTCCGTCAGATTGCGTACGATCTGATCCGGGTCGCGGGTCGCCTTCTGCCGCCGCCGTGTCTGCCGCACCTGCTCACCGTAGAGTTGGCTCTCGGTGATCAGGGTGATACCGCTATCCTGCAACCAAAGCCCCTGTTCGATGGGCGCAACGGTCAGGGCAACAGAGGGTTTTTCATCAATAAATGATTGCCAACTATCCACCACTATGGGTTTGATGCCGAAATCCCGCAACGTACCCAATAACATCTCCCGTCTTCCCGCGCTCTCTGCCACGAAGAGCGTGCTGCCATCGTTGGAAGAGAGGAAGTCCTGCAGCAGTGCTGCAGGACGTTGAGCTCGTGCCTGTATACCCAGGGGAGGGGGGGGTTGGGTGGCGAAGTTGGCGAATCCCGCATAACCTTTTTTTCGGCTGGAGATTTCGTGTCTCTGTACCGAAACCCCCGCCGGAGACTTCATGCAGGAGATTAGTTCATCCGTGGAGAGGTAGATTTTTCCCGGTGGCAGCAGTGGCCGTTCAAGATCGTGTTTCCTCTCATCGTAACGGCCTTTGACCTGCTCAAAAAAACTGTCTGCCTGCTCCCGGATGTCTTCGGACTGGATGAGTAGATGATTCTCCGGCAGGTAATCGAAGAGTGTGTTTGTGGTCTCGAAAAAGAGGGGAAGATAGTATTCAAGACCACTGGGAACCCGCCCTTCCGAGACATCGCTGTAGATCAGACTGCGCTGCAGGTCACCTTCAAACTGATTGCGGTAGTTGCGGCGAAAGAGAGAGATGCCCGCATCATCCAGGGGAAACTCCCGGGCTGGTAACATTTTAATCTGATTAATCTTTTCCAGTGAACGTTGGGTCTCTGGGTCAAAGGTGCGGATGCTGTCCACTTCGTCATCGAACAGGTCGATCCTGAAGGGCACCAGGTTGCCCATGGGAAATACATCCAGCAGGGAACCGCGAACTGCAAACTCGCCATGGGCGAGTACCTGAGAGACACATTGATAACCACTTCTCTCCAGGCGCCGGCGTGTCTTATCCAGATTGAGTTGTTGTCCCAGGTCCACGATCAGGGAGTGGTGGTCGAGAAACGCCTTCGGGCAGAGACGTTGCATCAGCGTGGCGATCGGCACCAGCAGAATGCATCGCTCCATCTGTGGCAGACGGGAGAGAGAGAGCAGTCGCTGTGAGATCAATTCCGGGAGCGGGGAGAAGAGATCGTAGGGCAGTGTTTCCCAATCGGGGAAACTGAGCACCGGCAGTTTATCGTCTCCAAGGAAAAAAACGAGCTCCGCTTCAAGTTGCGCTGCCCTTTGCACCGTATCCACAACGACCAGTACGACACCATTAAAGGCCTCTGCGGCGTTGGCGATGGCGAGTGCAGAACTGCCCCCATAGAGCTGCCCCCACTGCAGTTGTTCACCTGGCTTGGCCGGCAGCGCGGGATTAAATAGGGCGTGGCTATTGTCTTGTGCTACGGGCATCTGGAAGGGCGCTGAAAAAAGCAAAATTATCTCACACCCGGGAGGATGGGTCAGGGGAAGTTTTTTCTGCCGCTATTACGGTAAACCCTTAGGATATGGCGGAAAACTTGATTTGCATCAATGTTATTTTTCTGCCTCAATGTGAGGATCGTCAGTGCGATAGTTATAAGAAAAAATACGGATTTCGCGCACCTTGCGGAACCATGTAGTCCCTTGACTGCAGTATCACAAAGGGTTGGATGGGGTAGCAGTTCTCCCTGCCTTATTATTCTAAAAATTCACGGTTGACCGGGTTGAGGTGTGTCCAGTTACATCTGACCCTGTTTTTGGATAGCAGTTCCTTCTCTGTTGGGAGTCGGGATATCACGCTGTTTTTCTAGTTCTGATTCTTTCGCATTCCTGATCAGGTTTCCGGCTACCGGAGTCGGAACTTTAATACCGCAATTGAAGGAGACTACAAATGCGAAAATGGTGGCTAATGGGGATTGGCGCCGCACTGTTGTTGACCCAAGGGTTTGCAATGGCTGCGGTCAAAGCTCCACCAAAACAAATGTCAGAAGAGACCAAAGCGTGCGTTAAGTGCCATAAGAAAAACAACCCCGGGTTGGTTCAGATGTGGGGTTCAAGCAAGCACTATGGCGCCAATGTTGGTTGTTACGAGTGTCATCAAGCAGATGCCAAAGATGTGGATGCTTTCATTCACGATGACAAGAAAGTAAAGAAAAATATCTCGATTATCGTCTCTCCGAAAGACTGTGCAAACTGTCATGAGGAGGAAGAGAAACAGATGACAGCATCTCACCACGCAGAGGCCGGTAATATTATGGGCTCTCTGGACAACCTGCTCGCAGAGGTTGTTGAGGGTGATATGGGCATGATTACCGAAGGCTTCCCCGAGGGTGTATCTGCGGCCGCAGTCAATGGCTGCTGGCAGTGTCATGGTTCCCACGTGAAGGTGCTCAAGGACGGTTCGCTGGATGCAGCGACTTGGCCTAACACCGGTATCGGCCGAATCAATCCTGATGGTTCCAAGGGTACCTGTGCAGCCTGTCACTCACGCCACGCGTTTTCTGTAGCGCAAGCGCGTCAGCCTGAAGGCTGCAGCAAGTGCCACATGGGTCCAGACCATCCACAGAAAGAGATCTATGACGAGTCCAAACACGGCATCGCTTATCGCGCCAACCGTGAGAAGATGAACCTGGACAACTCCAAGTGGATTCCAGGCGAAGACTACTATGCGGCTCCTACCTGCGCCACCTGCCACATGAGTGAAACCCGTAAGCAGGGCATCACCCATAACGTCGGTGATCGTATCAGCTGGAACAACCGTCCTCCCGTCTCCAAGAAGCAGGGTTGGATCAAAGGCACTGCTAGTTGGGAAGATCGTCGTGACAAGATGAAAGAGGTCTGTACCTCCTGTCATGAAGAGGGTTGGACCGAGAACTTCTACATCCAGTATGACGGCATGATCGAGCTCTATAACCGTAAGTACGGCAAGCCTGGGCTGAAACTGATGAAGGCTGCCAAGCCTTTGATCAAAGGACCCAAGTTCTCCAACAAGATCGACTTTATCTGGTTCGAACTGTGGCACCATGAGGGTCGTCGTGCACGTATGGCGGCTTCCATGATGGGTCCGGATATCACTCACTGGGAAGGTACTTACGATCTGGGTAAGAACTTCTACACTGAGCTGGTTCCTGAGCTGAAAGAGCTGGTCGAGCACGGCATGCATGGTAGCGATGCTGATGTGAAGGCAGCAAAGAACCTTCAAAGGGTTCTGTCTGAGGTGCTGAATGCCGATTCGCACAAGTGGTTCCTCGGCAAGATGAGCAAAGCGGATGCTGCAAAGCGTAAGGCCCGCCAGACAGATTTCAAGAACCGTTACAAAATAAAGCACTAAGTAACGTTCGACGAACGACTGTCTATTAAGACGTGAAACCCTCCACCCCTTGCGGGGTGGAGGGTTTTTTTATTGCTCAATGTGTAGGCGCGATCAAGCGTAGCGGATCGGGTATTTTCGAATTGGCAGAACAGTAAGGTTGCCGGTTCCGCTACGCTTGAACCGGTCTACATCAGTTTGGTGATACAACTCGTTGATCGTGCTGAGTAAGCCAGGTGAGAGTAGTTAGTGTCTATCCGGAAACCAACATCTAACCACGAAGCGCACGAAGAAAATTCATTGCTAATCAATCTTTTACCTTCGTGCTCTTCGTGTCCTTCGTGGTTAAAACTGTGTTTCCGGACGAACACTCACTCGTTCGGAGCTTCCCACCCCAATACCTTGCCCTCGTCGAACCAGACATAACTGTGGAGTTTGGAGGTTGGATGGTAGTACCAAGTGGTAAAAATCTGTTCCTCGACCCGACCAGGCTTGCCTAACAGTTTCCGGGTGTCCTCGCTGCTCATCTCTTTCTTGATCCGTTGCCAGAGAATGAGATCTTTCCAAAGGGTTTTTGAACTTGTCTCCTCCATGAATTGCTCAAGTGCAGTAACCCGGTTTTCCAAATCAGAGATGCGTTGCTTCAGTACCCTCTCATCCGCCAGCACCGGGTTGCAGATCAAAACAGAGGCAACGACGACAATCAGTATTTTCAATGACTTCATCGGGTGGTCTCTTCACTTTGGTGGAAATTCATCATGGTAACCCTTGGGGTTTTGAATCAGGAATACCGGCGTGGGTTCTGAACCCTGCAGAATGCAGGGTTCAGAGAGAGGGATATAGTCTTTTCTGTGCGTACCGGAGATGCCTTGTTAAGGCTTTGCACTATTAGGGGAGTGAGCAGTTTCTTCAGTCAATTGTCCGTGATTTGCCCCCATCACACTCTTTCCCTCATGTGCATCTTCCATATTCAGCTTCTCCATTTTTTTCTGAATAGCTAC
Source organism: bacterium endosymbiont of Escarpia laminata (assembly GCA_003660235.1). GTDB lineage: Bacteria > Pseudomonadota > Gammaproteobacteria > Chromatiales > Chromatiaceae > QGON01. Next base: position 20,095 of record QGON01000061.1, read on the forward strand.
CTTGTATTCCATCGCAAGTTTTTGTTTGGAGTCCAACGCCAATGCCTGGTTCAGCATTGCCAGCGCGTATTCGAGGGCGCCTGAATGCTCATAGAGGAAGGCCAGGGAAATAAACAGCTTTGGATCCTCGGGGGAGAGGTTGATCGCATCCTGCATGGTGCGGATCCCATTACTGTAGTCTTGCTTTAACAGATAGACTCCCATCAGTTTACGATGAGCTTCCAGTGATTGGGGATCGTTCGCTATGACTTTTTTCAGGATTGCTGCAGATTGATCCAGCAGCTCGGCCTTTTCAGAAGAGTCCATATCCAAGGGAAGTGCCTGGGAATAGAGCTTCACCGCCCCCGAAATCCCTGCATTTTTTTCGGGGTTTTCAGCGGAGGCAGCCGCCGTTTGAGAAAGTGTCAGGGTTAGTGCAAATAGTGTGTGCGCAATGATCCCGTAGATCGTTTTCATTACTTTCCTCCTATGCGAGCCTCTTTATGATGGGCTTTGGTTGAATCTGAGAGCAGAGTCTATACTAAATTACCGAGTGGTGTTCGACCAAGAATGTAAATGTACTGACCATCACATCACTGCCAAATCTGGATTCTGCTTCGTTCAACTACCAATTATGGCCTGCTCCCTGCAGCCTCAATCCGACTTGCTTCTGTACTTAGTGCCATGCTCAGTAGATTGACAAAATACCGCAGGTGAGAAATGACTTTGAAACCGCAAAATGAGTCACGAGTTCAGGCGCGTAACTGCGGACGGTGACCGGCCCTGAACCTGATGCTCAGGGCCGTTTTTATTGCCACAGAAGATCGTATCGATCAATGATCAGAATTGGATTTACTTTCCTGCTTCAACTGCTGTTGGATATTTGCGGGTACCGCCTCATAGTGGCTGAACTCAATGCTATAGTTGCCTTCTCCGCCGGTGATCGCCTGCAGTTCGGTGCCGTAGCTCTGTAGTTCCGCGAGAGGTACCTCACCCTTAATGATGATTTGATTATTTCTGCCGCTGTCGGTGCCGCTGATATGTCCCCTTTTTCCGGACAGATCGCCGGACAGATCACCCATGAATGCGCCTGGTGTAGTGATCGAGATATTAACAATAGGCTCCAGAATGACGGGGGTGGCCTGTTCAACCGCAGCGATAAAAGCCTTCTTTCCCGCAGTGGAAAAGGCGATCTCTTTGGAATCCACGGCGTGGTATTTTCCATCATAAAGGGTCACCCGGATATCCTGCATGGGAAAACCTGCGATGGCGCCTTCATTGATTGCCTGCTGCACCCCTTTTTCAATTGCAGGAATGAACTGTCCTGGGATGGTGCCGCCAATCACTTTGTTGACGAACTCAAACCCACTGTCGCGCTCCATGGGTTCGATACGCAGAAATACCTCACCGAACTGTCCGGCGCCACCGGTCTGTTTTTTGTGCCGATGCTGACCTTTTGCAGGACGGGTGATGGTTTCCCGGTAGGCAATGCTGGGCAGATGGGTTTCAATGTCCACGTGGTATTGACTGTGTAGTCTTTGCAGTAATACCTTCAAATGCAGATCACCGAGGCCCCGCATGATGGTTTCGTTGAGGGATGTATTGTGCTCGACATGGAAGCATGGATCCTCATCCTCCAGTTTGTGCAGGGCGTCACTCAACTTCTGTTCATCGCCACGCTTGGAGGGGCTGATCGCCAAACCAAACAACGGCAGGGGACATTCAATTGAGCGGAGGTGGAAATGGTCCTCGTCGTGCGAGTCATGTATGACTGCATCGAAATGGATATCGTCGATCCTGGCCACAGCACAGATATCACCGGGAATGGCTCTCTCCATCTCACTCTGTTCTTTGCCATGCAGACGCAACAGATGGTTTGCCTTAAAGGGTTTTCTGGCGTTGCCGACGAATAGCTGGCTATTGGGTTGCAGGGTGCCCTGATGAACCCTGAATATTCCCAGTTTTCCACGATAGGGATCGTTGATGATTTTGAAGACATGGGCCAGTGCATGCTTCTCTTGGTCGGTTGAGACCTCGATCGGGGTCATGTCTGCGCCTTCACCCTTCATGAATTCTGGTGGATTGCCTTCGGTTGGGTCGGGCATCAGTCTTGCGAAGAACTCCAGTAGTGCATCAATCCCGGCTCCATTTTGCGCTGAGACAAAACAGACCGGGATCAGGTGGTCTTCGCGCAGTGCTTTTTCGAAGGGGTCGTGCAACTGCTCAGGCGCCAACTCTTCGCCCTGTTCGAGATAGAGCTCCATCAGCGCCTCGTCGACTTCAACGACCTGGTCGATGATGCGGCTGTGAGCCTCTGCAACAGACGAGAAGTCCGTGGTTTCCCCTCCCGGCTGAAAGAAGCAGTCGATCACCTTGGAACCCTTCTCGGCCGGCAGATTGATAGGCAGGCAGTTGTCGCCAAATGTCTCTCTGAAACTCTCCATCAAGGCTTCATAATCGACATCGTCCTGATCAATTTTGTTGACGATAATGATACGGCAGAGATTGCGTCTTTTAGCGGCTTCCATCATGCGCAGGCTGATTGATTCGATACCGTTGCTGCCGTTGATCACGACACCGGCAGTCTCCACCGCAGGCAGGATGCTGATGCTGCGCCCGATAAAATCGGTATATCCTGGGGTGTCAATAATATTGACCTGTTTGCCTGCACTGCTTAAATGAGTGATAGCAATGTCAAGAGAGTGCTGAAATGATTGCTCCTGTTCATCATAGTCACAGACGGTGTCCCCCCGTTCGACACTGCCGGCGCTGCTGATGGCACCGGATTTCAGCAGGAGTGATTCGATAAGTGTTATTTTTCCGGATCCTGCATGCCCGACAAAAGCGATATTGCGGATGTCATGGGTGGCGTAGTTGGCCATGGTACCTCCTGTCAAAATATTCAAGGGTCTGATCCGACCCCCTATAATGAAGATTGCAAGAGTATACCAACGGGCCGCATGAGTTGAATTGAGTTCAGGCAGTTAATTGAGAGATATTCCGGGTATGAACAGAGAGAGTCGTGGCTGGAGCGCATGGTAGGCGAACCGGGCAAAACCAGGCAGAGGCGCAACTGGGTAATGCATGTTGATATGGATGCCTTCTTCGCCTCGGTGGAGCAGCGCGATAATCCGCAGTTTCGCTATCGGCCGGTGATCGTTGGGGCCTTGCCGGGTGGTCGTGGTGTGGTTGCCACCTGTTCCTACGAGGCCCGGGCTTTCGGCATCCGTTCCGCCATGCCAATCTCGGAGGCCTGGCGCCGCTGTCCCGGTGCGATCTACCTGCGGCCGGATATGCCACGTTACGTGGAGGCGTCCCAGAAGATCATGCAGGTTCTGCAATCCATCTCTCCGGTAGTGGAGCCTGTCTCCATCGATGAGGCCTATCTTGATGCCTCAGGGCTGGAGCGCCTGAACGGAGAGCCGGAGTCGATCGCATCGCTGACCCGGCAGAAGATTCGCGAGACAGTGGGATTGAGGTGCTCAGTCGGCATCGGTCCCAACAGGCTGATTGCCAAACTGGCTTCGGAATATCGCAAACCCAATGGTCAGACGGTTGTTCGGCATGAGGACATGCTGGCCTTTCTCGACCCCATGCCGGTCTCGAATCTGCGCGGCGTGGGAAAACAGACCGACAAAATCGTACAGAAACTGGGCATTCGCACGGTCCACCAACTCAGACAATACTCACTGGAGATCCTCAGCGCTCATTTCGGCCGGAAAGGGGGACGCTATCTCTACGATCAGGCGCGTGGGATCGCCTCCAGCCGTGTTGGCGGAACGCAAGGGCGTAAGTCTATCTCCAAGGAGAAGACTTTCAAGCATGATGTTACCCGTCCGCGGCAGTTGCGGGAGCAGCTGAGGCAACTGTCGGCAGAGGTGGGGCGTAGCGCCCGGCACAAGAGCCTCAAGGGTAGAGTGGTCAACCTGAAGATACGCATTGAGGGCTTTGAGACCCACACCCGTCAGTGCAGGCTGCCCAGTGCGGTAAATGCCGATGGGGAGATCTTCGGGCATGCCTGGAAGCTCTATGAGCAGAGTGGTCTGGCGGGGCGTTCGGTTCGATTGATTGGCGTCGGCATCAGCGATTTTGGCAGTGAGGAGCCAATGTCAGATCTTTTTGAATCGAACCGGGAGAGAGAGGAAAAGCTCTATTCCACCATGGATGAGATAACGGATAAATATGGTATCAATGTGCTGTCGCGTGGCATACGCAGATAAGTCTTTTCTAAAGTCATGGCATGGATATGAAACAGCAACCGGGGCCAGGTCGCCCTCAAAATCCGACAGGTTTCTGGTTGAAATATGTCCGATAAATTGGGCCAGGGAGAGGAGATACCTCTGAGAATCGAGGTCTGTGAGCAGATCGATGAGATTGCCGCGCCGCAATGGAATGGGCTCGTCAGGGATAGCCACCCTTTTCTGAAACATGAATTTCTCAGCGCACTGGAGCGCCATAACTGTGTCGGTCCAACCTTTGGTTGGCTGCCTAAACATCTGGTCGCATGGCGTGGGGAGGCATTAGTGGCAGCCATGCCGCTCTACCTGAAACACAACTCCTATGGGGAGTTCGTTTTCGATCATGCGTGGGCCGATGCCTATCGGCGCCATGGCATGAGCTACTACCCCAAGCTGGTCAGCGCTATCCCCTATACTCCCGCAACAGGAGAAAGGGTAATGACAGCGGCCGGGCTGTCGCTTGATCAGATATTGCCGCAATTTTACCAGCGGGCAGTGGAACTCACTGCTGAACTTGGCGCCTCCTCGTTGCATCTGCTGTTTGTCTCGGAAACAGAGAGCCGCCAGATGGGGTCACTCGGCATGATGGAGCGGTTGGATGTGCAGTTTCACTGGCATAACCGGGAGTATGGCAGTTTTGAGGATTTTCTCGCATCGCTGACGGCTAAACGGCGGAAGAATATTAGGCGGGAACGTCGTCGGGTCAGCGAGGCCGGACTCCATTTTCGGGTGTTGAACGGTGGTGAGGTAAGCATCGATGAATGGCGGATTTTCTCCCGTTTTTATGCCAAGACCTTCGAGGAACGTTTTAGTCTGGCGACACTCAATGAGGGGTTCTTTATTGAGATTGGCAGGACTATGGGAAATCATGTGATCCTGGTGTTGGCTTATGACGGTGAGAGCTGTGTGGCGGCCTCGTTGATGTATCGCAGTGATACAGTACTCTACGGACGCCATTGGGGATGTAGTCATGAGTACGACAGCCTTCACTTTGAGACCTGTTACTACCAGGGTATCGAATACTGCATTCGAGAAGGATTGCAGTTGTTCGAACCCGGAGCTCAGGGAGAACATAAAATCTGGCGTGGTTTTCTGCCGAGCTTTACCCGGTCGCGCCACTGGATTGCCCATGCAGGTTTCAGGGAGGCAATCGGCGATTTCCTGGGTCGGGAGAGACTGGCTATCCAGGATTACAGGGCAAATCTGCAACAGAGTTCTCCCTACAGGCAGTAACATGAGCGGTAGAGAAATCTGGCGGATGAGTCGATGACGCCGGCGAAAATGATTGTTTGATTGTGCTAACCGGTTGTCTTCAATAAACTTTGCCCAACGATACCGGTCAGCTTTCAGGCTGGTTTGATCAACTCTGACTTTTTCCAGGATAAGCGATGGAACTCAATGTTACGACTCAGGTGATTCTGCTTGGAGGTGTCGTTGCCTCCATCATGGGCTTTGTGGCAGCCAAAACCAATTTTTGCACCATGGGTGCAATCTCCGACTGGATCAACATGGGGGATACCAACCGTCTGCGCACCTGGTTTTTGGCTATGGTGGTGGGCATCGTTGGTGTGATGGTGCTTGAAGGCCTCGATCTTTTCAGCCTCGATTCCACCCGCCCGCCCTATCGCAGCAGCATGTTCCCTCTGGTCGACTACGTATTGGGCGGATTGATGTTTGGTGTCGGCATGACGCTGGCCAGCGGTTGCGGTAATAAAACGCTACTGCGTATCGGGGGCGGTAATATCAAATCGATTATTGTCTTTTTGATTGCCGGTACTATGGCCTACTTCATGACCCACACCCTCTCTGCCGAGACGGATAAAACGCTCTACTCCATTATTTTCTTTCCCTGGACCCGCCATTTCACGCTGGATTTGCCCGCCAACCAGGATCTGGGCAGTCTGCTGGCTGTCATTACCGGCGCAGATGCCGGCATGCTGCGCCTGGTAATGGGCGGATTGCTGGCCACGATTATCTCTTTTGTCATCTTCCGCTCCGCTGATTTCAGACGCAGCGGGGAGATACTCCTGAGCGGTTTGATTATAGGTATCTGTGTTCTGTTTGCCTGGTATATCACCGGCAGTCTGCTGTTTGGGGAAGAGGGTACCTGGCTGGAGGCAACAGAGTGGTTGGAGGGTGATGAGCGCCCGGTGGGGATCGGAGTCCAATCATATACTTTTATCAACCCGATGGGAGAGACGCTTGCCTACATGGCTAATCCCGGCAATAGTCTGCTGATCACCTTCGGGGTTGGCGCCTTGGTGGGTGTGTTGCTTGGAAGTTTTGCCTATGCGTTGGTGAGCCGAAGTTTTCGTATCGAGTGGTTTTATGATCTGCGCGATTTCATCAATCACGCCATCGGTGCCGTGTTGATGGGGGTGGGAGGCGTATTGGCGGTTGGTTGCACCATCGGTCAGGGAATCTCCGGTGTTTCAACCCTTTCCATTGGATCGATGTTGGCGCTGGCCTCCATTATTCTTGGCAGTGCGCTGACCATGAAGGTCCAATACTACAAACTGGTCTATGAAGATGAGGCGACTTTCCTTGCAGCACTGCTGAGCGGAATGGTTGATCTGAAGTTGCTGCCGGAGCCGCTGAGAAAACTCGAGGCGGTCTGATGGGCGCCGCTGGCACAGAGTCATCCCAGGATATTCTCCCGGCACGGCTCGCTCGAAGGGTAGGTCAATCTCAGCCTTGAATGCCTAAGATAGTGGCTCCAGAGATAAAAGCAGGCGGTACTCTAAATCCATCGGATGATGGAGATCGTCAGTCAGATCGGGTGATTGGTGATTCGGTAAGATGTCAGGAGAGGTTCAACTGCTCACGACACTCCCAAAGCAGGTAGCGATAGGTTTCAATCAGGTTGCGCTCAAGAGGCGTCAATGCGGGCGTGAGGCGCGTGATCTCATGTTCGTAATAGCGAATTTTATCAACAGGCGCCAGATCCATCGGGTGGACAGGCGCCTCTTCGGCAGTGTATGCAAGTGCTGTTTGCGCCATTGAAGGGCTCATACCTAAATCCCCTACTGCTCCATGTGGCATGTATTGTGAACTGGGTCACAATCTAAGGCAAGAGTAGCAAGTCTGGTTATATGAATAAATATCCTGTAATTTTCCCTGAAATTCATGCTGGCGGCTGTAAATATTTGTGTCAGTGGTTAGGAATCCGCTGAACAGGTCATGACTCGTATCTTGTGTCCAGACTTATTTCAGAGGCTCCTTAGCAAACTATTTCCTTGGCAGAGGTGCGGATGTCGGCTGCATTGGAACGCTTGATCGAAATAATGGCCAGGCTTCGCGATCCGGAGAAGGGGTGTCCCTGGGATCGCGAACAGACCTTCGAAACCGTGGTTCCCTATACCATCGAAGAGGCAGGCGAATTTGTCTTCGATGATGTTGTCTGTGCGATAAATGACAAGATGGTTCGGCGTCATCCCCATGTTTTTGCAGAAGAAAAGCCAGGGGATCGGCACCAGCAACGCCAGGCTTGGGAGGGCCACAAGTCACTGGAGCGTAAGAAAAAAGCCGGAAATAGTGACTCAGGGGCATTACATGGCGTTGCCACGGCATTGCCAGCTCTGATGCGCGCGGAGAAACTGCAAAAGCGAGCGGCCAGTGCCGGTTTCGACTGGCCGGATATAACGGGCCCCAGCCAGAAGGTCGGTGAAGAGCTGGCGGAGTGCCAAGCCGCACTTCAAAGCGGTGTGAAACAGGAGATCGAAGAAGAGGTTGGCGATCTGCTCTTCAGCTGCGTTAATCTTGCCCGTCATGCCGGCGTGGATGCTGAGAATGCCTTGCGGCATGCCAACCGCAAGTTTTCCAGCCGTTTCACCTACATGGAGGGCCGGCTTAGAGCGCAGGCGAAAGCCATTCGGCAGCTTCCAATGGAGGAACTCGACCAGCTGTGGGAAGAAGCCAAATCGATGGGCGCAAAAAGAGAACAACATGAAGCGTGAAATAAAGGAAGTAGAGGGGTACCTGCGGCATATCAGAGACTGCAATCACTGGAATCCGGAGAATTTCCGGCCACTCTATATCGAAGACAGGCGTGTCGGCAGGCTGAAACCCAAGATGGTGAAAGCGCTCACTCAGTGGCCGAAGCTGTTTTCTATGAGTGAAAGCCGCATCAATTTCACTAGTGAAATCAGTGAGATGGATGATCGTACCCGGGTGCTGGACGAAACAGTGAATGCACTTGTGGAGCAGGGGGTCATCTCCCATAGCCACGGGGAACGATACCCCGTTACTGCGTCTGGCCGGGAGGATGCATTCGCAACTATTGACCGCACAGCGGCCCCCTATTTTGGTCTCCGTGCCTACGGCCAGCATCTGAATGGTTATGTGCGGAGTGGGGAAGGCATCAAACTCTGGATTGCCCGGCGCGCCTCGGATCGCAAGATCTATCCAGGTAAACTGGACAATATGGTGGCTGGCGGCCTGCCGCAGAGCCTGAGTCTTGCGGAGAATCTGCAGAAGGAGTGTTGGGAGGAAGCTGCGGTACCCTGTGAACTGGCTCTCAGCGCGATTCCTGTTGGCGCACTAACCTATTGTCGGGAAACGGAAACAGGATTAAAACCAGATACGCTATACTGCTATGATCTGGAACTGCCGGAGGATTTCGTACCGCAAAACAGAGACGGTGAGGTTGAGACTTTCTACCTTATGGATCTGGAAGAGGTGGCGCGGATCGTAAGGCAAACCGATGAGTTCAAATTGAACTGTAACCTGGTCGTTATCGATTTTTTGATCAGACATGGTTTTTTGTCCCCCGGTGCTCCGGACTATCTGGAGATCGTTGAGGGATTGCATGAGAAGTTGTAACACTTCTCGAAAAGTGTCTTGATTCCTCCATAGAGTGGCACAAGATATTATTAAGCCAACAACAGACTCTCAGGAACCTGCACCGCAGGATTGAGGTCGAACCTAGAGTTGATTTGTGTTTTTTCAGCAGCTCGCTGAATTTAGATCCCATACAGGTGGATGAATGATTTTTTTTAGGAAGAGTGTCTATACCCTGCTTGCGCTGTTTCTCGCGTCTTCTCAGGCGTGGGGTGAAAGACGTGTCTTGCCACTCGATGAGCTCAAGCCAACTCAGCAACACCGTCAGTCCACCATGATCATTCTGAAGGTGATAAACAAGTATCACTACAAGAAAGTGAAGCTGGACGATGAGATGTCGGAGCAGCTTCTGGATCGATACCTCGATTCGCTCGACCCCAACCGATCTTTTTTTACTGCCAAAGATATCGAAGGGATCTCCCTGTACCGGGATAAACTCGATAACTATCTGCAGAATGCCAGGCTGGAACCGGCATTTGCGATATTCCGCATTTACCGGAAGCGGGTCGATGAGGCGGTCGAAACTGCACTCAAACTGGTGGACGCCGGTTTCGATTTTGCGATTGATGAGGTCTACCAGTTTGACAGGGAAGATGCGTCTTGGGCCCTAACCCGTGCCGAATTGAAGGATATTTGGCGTAAACGGGTCAAAAATGACTTTCTGAACCTGCGTTTGACCGGCAAGGAAGACGATGAGATTCGTAAAACCCTGAAAAAACGTTATGCAGGGCTTCAGCGCAGGATCAGCCAGTTTGATTCAAACGACATCTACCAGGCCTTCATCAACGCCTACACCTTGAGTCTGGAACCTCATACCAGTTACATGTCGCCCAGCACTTCAGAGAACTTCGATATCAGCATGCGCCTCTCTCTAGAAGGTATAGGCGCCGTATTGCGCATGGATAATGAGTTCACTGTGGTACAGAAAACAGTGGCCGGAGGCCCGGCGAAATTTAGTGGAGATGTGCATGCCGGTGACAGGATTGTCGGGGTTGGCCAGGGGCTTGAGGGCGATATCCTCGACATTATTGGCTGGCGCCTGCAGGATGTGGTGGAAAAGATTCGTGGACCCAAGGGTACGGTCGTACGACTGCTGATTCTGCCGAAAGATGCCGGTTCCGGCGGCAAAACCCAATTGGTGACACTGGTTCGCAACAAGATCAAGCTGGAGGAACAGGCCGCAAAGAGTTCGGTGATCGAAGGTTTGAAGGGGATGGGAAAGCTGCGCATCGGCGTGATTGAGGTGCCGACATTCTATCGGGATTTTGCGGCGGAAGGGCGAGGTGAAGAGAATTTTCGCAGTACCACGAGAGACGTGCGTAAGCTGATTACCGAGTTGAAAAAAACCGGTGTGGATGGCGTCGTTATCGATCTGCGGCAGAATGGCGGCGGCTCCCTTTCGGAGGCGACCGAACTGACGGGAATCTTTATCGACACAGGCCCCGTGGTGCAGATCAAGGACGCTTTCGGGAAGATCGAAGTGGAGCGGGATCTCGACACAGGTATTGCATACGATGGTCCGCTGGCGGTTTTGGTGGACCGCAACAGTGCATCAGCCTCTGAAATCTTTGCGGGTGCCATCCAGGACTACCAGCGGGGTATTGTCATCGGCGAGCCGACTTTTGGAAAGGGTACAGTGCAGACGCTGGTGGATCTGGGGCGTTTTGTACCGGGCAATGAGGATGACCTCGGCAGACTGAGGCTGACGATGGCGCAATTTTTCCGCATCAACGGCGGTAGTACCCAGCACCGTGGTGTGGTTCCGGATATCCTCTTCCCAATGGCCAGCTACTCCGCCAAGCATGGCGAGCGCTCTCTGGATAATGCGCTGCCTTGGGCGCAGATCAAGGCAGCCCGCTATGCCCCAAAAGGGGTTAACGCAGTCTCCCACCTGTTGGATCGACATAAGGGCAGAATCTCTAAAGATGCCGGTTTCCAGATGCTGCTTGAGCAGGAGAAGCGCATCCAGGAGATTGAAGAACGTACCGAAATCACCTTGCTGGAGAGTCGACGCAAACTAGAGTGGGATCAGCGTGAAAAGGAACGGATGGAGCATAAAAACCGTTTCCGTATCGCAAGCGGGATGGAGTCCATCAAAACGGATCGTGACCGGGACGACCATGATGACGAAGCCGATAAAGCAGAGAGCGAAGCCGTCAGCCTGGTCCAACTCAATGAAACCGCAAGAATTTTAGCGGATTTGGTTCATTTGCGGGCGCCAAGAGCCGTGATGCGCTAAATGGTTGCTGCGGTCCGTTCCCCGGCAACTGCCCTAAAACAGCTGCACGTCCCCCTCAGCCACTGAACGCTGGGTGATCGCTGTCTCATCCATGTCGCCGAAATGTTTGTCGGCGGTGGAGAGCAGTGCCTGCAATTGTTGAGTCCGCTGCTGGAAGTCTGCTGCGTCCAGATCCCCTGATGGGCGTTGAATGGTGATTAGGTCGTGCAGATAGCGCTCCATCCCCCGGCTACGGTCTCCTATCTGGATCAGCAGTTGATTGACGATGTCTTCGAACTGCAGGGAAATGATACCCTCGATAACGAGATGGTGGATCTTCTCGGATATTTCCGCGATCGATTGTGATTGAAGTGAGGCCCTGTTGTTGAGCCCCTGGATCTCATCCCACATTGACGCAACACTCTCCTGAGACTTGGCAGCAATACTGAGATCGGTGCCGGTCGCTTTTTCCACCGAAGCGTCGACGGTTTTGATCGATCCCTCAATTTTCGACAATAGCGTGCGAATCTGTTCACTGAATTGACTGGTTCGCTGTGCCAGACTCCGGACTTCATCGGCCACCACGGCAAATCCACGACCGGCCTCGCCCGCCCGTGCCGCCTCGATTGCGGCGTTGAGGGCCAGTAGATCGGTCTGTGCGGTGATGGTGTTCACGTCGTTCAGCAGTTTGCCGACCCCCTCAACCTGCTGGTTCATTCTGCCAAACTCGACGGCGATCTGGTCACTGGCGCTCTTGAGGTCAGTCACGGTAGTGACGAAGCGGCCGATGAGCTGTTCCGTTTCGAGGGTGAATCTCTGTATACCCTTGGTCTGCTCTTCTTGATCATCGCTCGAAACCAGCACCAGGAGTTCATCCACCATCTCCTTCAGCTTCTCCCGTTGACCTGTGGATTCGTGCTCCAGTCCGGTCAGACTTCCGGAGAGACGCTGGGTAGCGTTAGTCATGATATTTCCAGCCTGATCAATGGAATCCCGTAAGATATTGAATTGCTGGGAACTTTTTCCCATTGCCCGGTTGGAGTTTACATCATAGTCCCGGATGGCGGCTGTCAGAGACTCGTGGGCCAGTAGTCTCACGCGTCTGTATCGAGCCCTGATGCGTTGTCCCCAGAGGATTGCAAACACAAGCAGAGGCATACTGACCAGTAGCAGCCAGCGTGTGGTAGTTGAATCAGGTGAAAGAAATGCCGTGGCAGTTGCGATAATGAGCAGGGTTATCGCTGCCCAAACCAGAACTCTGTCAATATTATTTTTCATGTCTGAAACCGTTTTCGTTTTATTATCGATAATCCTATCGGCCAAAGAGGAATAAACTTCAGTCTATTATATTAATCAGTGTGGGGATGAGCTGAAAAAATATCAGTGTTTGATAATAAACTGCGAGTTATAATCTCCGGTCTTTTATAACACCCTAAGGCTTGCGCGGGTCTTGTACAAAAAACTGGAACAGCGGCTGCTTCGACTAGTGCGGGACCGATCGACAGATCTCCTGCGTGGGGGACTCATTGGCCTGGAAAAGGAGAGTTTACGGGTTTCCAGTAGCGGGGGAATCTCCCAGGTAGCGCATCCACTGAGTCTTGGTTCTCCCCTGTGCCATTCCTATATCACCACGGACTACTCAGAGGCGCTGACAGAGTTCATTACGCCGCCTTTTGCCGACAGAAAACAGCCCCTCGAATTTCTTCGCGATGCCCAGAAATTCGTCTACGATCATCTGGATAATGAATTGCTTTGGGCCACCAGCATGCCCTGCGTGGTCGAGGGAGGGGAGCGCATTCCTCTGGCCCGCTATGGTGCCTCTAATGCGGGTACCATGAAAACGGTCTATCGACGGGGACTGGGGCATCGTTATGGACGTGTGATGCAGGTTATTGCCGGCGTGCATTTCAACTATTCGGTGCCTGAGCGTTTCTGGCCCCTGTTTCAGGAACAGGAGGGGAACCAAGGGGATCTACAACGATTTATCACAGAATCCTATTTCGGCATGCTGCGTAATCTGCAGCGTTTCGGGTGGCTGATTCCCTATCTGTTCGGTGCTTCTCCCGCTGTCTGCAAATCGTTTTTGGGTGGCCGGGCGACCAATCTCAAATCCTTCGATAAATACACCTATTACTATCCCTATGCCACCTCCCTGCGTATGGGGGATATCGGTTATCAGAACAGCAAGGAGCAGGGGACAGGCATCAAGGCCTGCTACGATTGTCTGGACGCCTATATCGAGACCCTGGGACGGGCCACCGAGACAGCCTGCCCAATCTACCGGATAATTGGGATCAAAGTGAATGGCCGTTACGAACAGTTAAACGCCAATATTCTACAGATCGAGAATGAGTATTACAGTACCGTTCGCCCGAAGCAGATACCGATGTACATGGAGAAGCCGATTCACGCGCTGCAACATAGGGGGGTGCGATATGTCGAACTCAGGTCTTTGGATGTCAATGCCTTCCATCCACTGGGCATAGATGAGCAGCAGATCTCTTTTCTGGAAGCATTCATGCTGTTCTGTCAGTTGCTCGACAGCCCGTCGATCAATGTCTTCGAGCAACGGGAGATCGATCGCAATGAAGGGGCATCTGCTCATCGTGGGAGAGATCCTGAACTTTTTCTGCAGCGGAATGGCCGGGAGATACGTCTGTGTGACTGGGCGCTTGAGATCTGTGAATCGATGCAGGCGGTATGTGAAATCCTGGATCAGGGAACAGGTGCACGAATCTACAGCAGGGCACTTGAACAGTTGAGTGAACGGGCGCGGTATCCCGAGTTGACGCCTTCTGCCAGAATGTTGGCAGAGATGCGGGAAAACGGAGAGAGTTTTTTTGAATTTGCCCAGAGAATCTCCCACCAGCATCAGCACTTTTTTTTACAGCAGCAGCTTTCTGCGGAACGGCAGCAGATGTTTGTCGAAGAGGCGGAGCGCTCCTGGGAACAGCAGCGTATCATCGAGTCGGAGGATAAGATCTCTTTTGATCAATTTCTCGCAGACTATTTTTCCCAGCGGTGATTGACACACATTGATGCCGGGACTAACCTTTCTGAAGCGCCGATTTTTCTCAAATTGCGGGCGCTTGACAAATACCGCTAAAGCGAGGGTCTCTGCTTTAGCCGCCGTTGGGCGGTTTTTTTGTTTTGGTCGCTTAGACCCGGCAGCACCCTTGTTGATCGCATTACGACAGGAGTAAAAGATGCCGATAGATGACTCAACACTCTGGGAGTTTGCCACCCAGGCAATCCGTACTGGCCATAGAAGAACGGCTGAAGGGGAGCATGGCGAACCCATCTTTCCCACCTCCAGCTTTGTTTTCAGCAGTGCTGCGGAGGCGGCAGCAAGATTCAGCGGAGACGAACCGGGGAATATCTACGGCCGCTTCACCAATCCCACCGTGCGTACCTTTGAAGAGCGCTTGGCGGCGCTGGAGGGGGGCGAATCCTGTGTCGCCACCGCATCCGGTATGGCGGCAATTCTTGCCACCTGCATGGGCCTGCTCGAAGCGGGGGATCATATCGTCTCTTCACGCAGCGTTTTTGGAACCACCACGGTGCTTTTTAACAAATACCTGGGCAGGTTCGGCATTGAAACCAGCTTTGTTGAACTCAGTGATCTGAGCGCCTGGGAACAGGCGATCCGGCCGGAGACAAGACTGCTGTTTCTTGAAACCCCTTCGAATCCGCTCACCGAAATCACTGATTTGCAGGCCCTTGCGGCGTTGGCCCATGCTCACGATTGTCTGCTCGTGGTGGATAACTGTTTCTGTACGCCCGCCCTGCAACGGCCGTTGGAACTGGGTGCCGATATCGTGGTGCATTCGGCCACCAAGTATCTCGATGGGCAGGGCCGCTGTATTGGCGGTGCGGTAGTCGGCGACAGCAAACTCGTCGGGGAAGAGGTGTTTGGCGTGCTGCGTACCGCCGGTCCGACCATGAGTCCTTTCAACGCCTGGGTGTTTCTGAAGGGGCTGGAGACGCTGCAACTGCGTATGTTGGCCCATTCGCAGAATGCTCAGGTTTTGGCGGAGTGGCTTGAGTTGCAGCCGCAGGTCGCCCGGGTCCACTATCCGGGACTGACTTCCCACCCCCAACATGAGATAGCACAGCAACAACAGCAGGCAGCGGGGGGAATCCTCTCCTTTGAACTCAAGGGCGGTCAGCCTGCGGCCTGGTCTGTAATCGATGCGACGAACATGCTTTCGATTACCGCCAACCTTGGAGACACCAAGACGACTATCACGCATCCTGCCACCACCACCCACGGGCGCCTCTCCGATGAGGAGAAAGCTGCCTCTGGTATCTCTGCCGGATTGCTGCGGATCGCCGTGGGGCTGGAGGGCGTTGCCGATATCCAGGCCGACCTGGCTCGCGGCCTGGATACCCTCTGATGGAGAAGGCCATAGCCGAACTCAAGGCGATGTGGGATCAGCGACACGCTGATCCCGACAAGCAGCCATCGGCGGCTGAAGTGCTGTTGGAGAACCTTCATCTGTTGCCGGAAACAGGGAATGCGCTGGATCTGGCCTGCGGGTTGGGGGGTAATGCACTGGAACTGGCCAGATTCGGATTGAAGGTTAGCGCATTGGATATTTCCAGTGTTGCGGTCGAACGGCTACAACATCTGGCAGCTTCAGAGGAGTTGGCTCTCAATGCGGAGCAACGGGATGTGGAGCAGGCCCCGCTAACGGAGAACGCCTTTGATGTGATTGTGGTGAGCTACTTTCTCAATCGTGGCTTGATGCCGTCCCTGATTGCAGCCCTTAGGCCGGGAGGGTTGATCTTCTACCAGACATTTACCCGTATTGCAGTTTCTGACACCGGTCCCTCAAATCCTGCTTATCGACTTGGCGACAATGAACTCATCGCACTCCTGTCACCCCTTTCAGTCCGTGTCTACCGGGAGGAGAACCGCTTGGGGGATCTTAGGAAAGGCTTTCGGGATGTTGCCATGATCGTGGCCCAGAAGGCCTATTAATCTGCATGGCCCTCTAACTTTTGGCACAACTATAAATGGGGGGGATTACCAAAAAGCCGCATGCAATGATTGGCCGGCTTGACGATGGCTTGCTTTTTTAGGCTAACTGTCCGACTGCTGGGAACTCAACTTCTATAGATTTAATGTTTAGGGCAACAGTTACTTTCGACCCAATCTACAATATCAGTTCTATTTGATATGTTTACATAGAACAAACTTTCTATTAATAGCTTAATTGTTTCAAAATTAGCATCATCATTAAAGCCACGAGAAATGCTGTTAGAAAGATCTTTTCCCCTGTCAATTAATTTTAAAATATCATGATGGTGTTTATTTTTTTTCAAAATAATTGATGAGAAGACAAATTCAAACAATGCCATTACCATTTTCTTACTTGATGATATTTCGCCATAAATTTCTAATGCTTTGTTACTTAAATCATATGAAGAAATAATTAAATTAATGTTATCCGATACGTCTTTGGATAAAGAATATTTAAATATTTTTGAAAGAGCGAGATTGTGTAAAGCAATAGGGAGTTCATCATTATCGCCTACCTCGCTTTTTATATTAACTCCCATAACTCCATAATTAATAGATTTTTCAATTTTTGAAAAATCCATTGTTTCTAAAAAAACCAACCGATATGAAATTCCTAGATTAACGAATGTGCCACTGAGCCACTTTTGACTAACTCCTGGTATTGTTAAACATTTCTCATGTTCTTTAATAGCAGAAATATAATTATTCTTCCACTCATAATATTGTGCAACATTATTATGGTAATGCCAGATTTGATCATTGGTATTTGATATTTCATAACTTGAATTTATCATCCTTCCAGCTTCTTCAAGGCATGCATGCCCATTTTCAAACTCGGATTCCATTCTTCCGCTGACAACAGTCCATGAATATACTAGCAAATATTTTATTTTCTCTTCAAAGGGAATATCTTCGATCCCAAATAGTGAGTCTGTAAAAATGGAATTCAACTTATTAATTGCTTTTTTATATTCACCTTGTCTTTCATATATCCTTGCTTGACTGACAGAAGAGCGCAAAGGGTAGAGAGTGATTAATGCATCATGAACATTGTATGCAGACTCATATAAGCCTGCTCTCTCAAAGCACACGCTTAATCTTATCGTTGCTCTCTCATCTAATAGAACATATGGGCTAATATGCGCATCAGTATTTTCATATGAAAAAATTATAGGCCAATAATTACAAAATAAGAAATAATGCTCATATTTTTCTGCCGAAAAGATAAAGTTTTCTATTAGTTGAATCTTTATCTTAGAGTATGGAGATTCACTCAAAAACAATATATTTATTATAAGAGAAGTAACAGGATCGGTTACTTCATTAGTTATTTTAAGGCAATTCTCATGGCAATAATGGTAAACAAATGCAAGCTCATCATGTATGTTTTCATATAGATCGTGCAATAATATCGAGCTACTATTTATGCACATAATTCTCAAGTCTGACCTATAGCAGTCTAAAAGAAAACCATAGTCATTTACGCACCTTCTAAAAAAAACAAGTAAAGGCGTATCATTTATAAATTCATTTAGTTTTGGAAATCTTTCAGGGAAGTTGTGTATTAAATATTCCACAAAATCAAGAGATGTGGCTTCTTCAGTGGCATTTGAATATCCAGTAATATCAATTTCATCGTCAATTAAATTGATATTTTTCGTTGAACAGAAAACAATCAGTTCAAGAAGTTGGAGTTCGATTTTATTAAGATATTCTTTAGGGATCTCTGTTTGATTTTCCCAATAAAGAAAACTCAAATCGCCATTGAATAAGTCATATTTTATTGGTTTGAAGATCTTATCAATTATCAGCTCTGTTTTATATTTTTCGTCCGTATGTATACATAGATATATCTGAAGATTTTCTGCATGTAGGCAAGCCTTTATAAAGGTATGCCAATATACAGCATCATTAAATCCTTTATTAGCAGGGTTCCAAATTACCAGTTTTTCAACTAAAAGAGATTTTTTGTATATGTTCAGATATTTCTCAAATCTATTTTTATAATAATTATTGCTAAAATATGAGCCGGAGATGCTAGTTATAAAATCTTTAATTTCCCCTTTAATAACAACAGGAAATAGATAAAATATTAATAAAACGGAAAATAACAAGCTGATAAAAACTAAAGCTTTGTTAAGTATACTGTCAGTTGGATTAAAAGCTTCAAGTAAGAGGTCATAAGCTGCATTTCCATAAGCAGAAAATATACCCATAGCTAAAACAATTAGAAGAACTAATAGTGTGGAAATGACTGTAAATGCTCTTGAAGGTGCATTCAGCTTTAAAAAATTATAGAAACTGAGTTCTTTTATAGAACTTTGGAAAGCCTCATCAAGAGAGGAAATAGATATGTCATCAAAAAAGCAAACATGAAGTGTCTTGTCTTTAAGATGGATATGTGAATTGTTGAGAATGGATTTACCTGGAGCGTGTAGGAGATTACCTGTAAGTAGGAATATATCTTCATTTTTAGCTTTATATTTCAATGATAATTCTTGCATTGTGTTTAGGCTAAAGAGTTTTGAAGCGGGTTAACAAATTCGTAATGCCCATTTAACTTTTTTAAATTAGAAGTTTCTGTTGTATTTAAGTATTCCTCTAAAAATTGTTTGCCAAACGATACAACGCCTTTCATGACTAATTTTTCATACTCATCCAAAAAAAAAGTATTATTTTCATTTGCGATTTTAAATTGTTCCTTTGCTATTGCGGTATATATATTTTTATGTGGATATTGTTGTTTGCAACCACATTCAGAAAAATATACTTTTGAAGAAACGTCGACGATATCGTAATTTTTTTCTCGTTTGGCAATAGAGCTGAGTTCTTTTTCTTTTATCGATATTAGTATCCCATTAACAAACATTCCAGTAGAAGCTGTCAAGTTCAAGAAAACCGCATTTACGTTCTTGCAAAGACTATTTGAGTAAACGGTATCTACCAAGTCCCATGTGCGTTTAAAGCCTGTTAGCTTCGCGGATATAACATCTGATTTATTAACTGAATAGCCTACTGCTTTACTTGCGCTATCCAAATTTATAAGTGAGCCGTAAGCGAATATATGCATAATTAATCCTGGGGTTTAAATTTTTCTAAATAGTCAACAATTTTTATTTCTAACGAGCTTTTATTAACTCTATTGATTTCTGGTATTCCAGATGGGCTTGTGACATTTACCTCTGTAAGTTTATTGTCAATAATATCTAAACAAGATAAGTGAACCCCTTTGCTTACCAAATATTCACCTACTATTTTCGATATATGCTTCTCTTCCTTGCTTAAGATGCATTTTTCTGGAGTTGCCCCCAAATGTATATTAGCTCTAAAATCACCTTCCGATGGAACCCTGTTCATGGCGCCAAGTATTTCATCTCCAAGGAGAAATATTTTCTTATCTCCATGAGAGACCTTATCAATGAATTCTTGTAATACAACGAAACTGTTTTTTCCGAACATGTGTTTAACAATGTGTTCTAAATTTTCGTAATCTTCCCAAATTTTAAATATATCCATACCATTGAACATATTTAAGGGCTTAATAACCCATGCTTTAGTGTTGTGTTTTCTAACAAATGAAATAACCTGTTCAGAGTTGCCAAATATAAAACTTCTAGGTGTAAAACCAGGCCATTTTCCGATAATAGTCTTTTCATTTATATTTCTTAGTGAATCAGGGGAATTGATAACAGGAATTCTAACATAATCCAGTATGTACGTTGTTCCTATGTATAAATCATCAACAGGAGGATCTTTACGCATGAGAACAATATCAAAGTTATCTATTTTATCTGAGATTTTTTCCATAAGTGAGCTTTGCACATCTCCTCCTGTATATTCAAATTTTCTTGATTCACAAAAAGAAATGTTATCTTCAAGCCATGTTTTCTGAGGCTCGGTGTAATAAACGTCATGCCCCCTCGAACAAAATTCCTTTGCCATCAATAAAGATGTATCCATGTCGGGTGTAAGAGTCTTTGGAGGATCCATAATCATTAGAATTTTCATCGTATGTCCCTGCATAGAGTTAAGTATCCCGGCAAATCCGGGGGGGTAGTATGTGAGCCGCTCTTAGCGGCCTAGACAGAGTCTCTGGCTCCCAAGGGGGCGGCACAGCATCAGATTCTGTTGATCTACTCTGCGTTTTTCGGTTTCCAGATGCTTTATATAATCTAGAAGTACCTTTTTATCCCGACCAAATATCTTCCCGCTCCAAAATGCTGGACAACGAAATTCCTTTTCAATCCGCATAGGTTCGCACTATTCTCTTTGATAAAACCCACACTTGAGAAGCTGCATATTTTGGGAGTATCGAGATCATCATAATGTGCCAGTTCCAGCATCGTATGCCACTCATATGCTTTTTTCGATCTCACCATCTTATGGAGCACTTCACCTAAATTCTATGGTTTAGTCTGCTATATCACTCTTTGCTTGTATAGTGAAGCAGCAGTTATGTTTGCAAGACAAGGCTTGTCAATTTGGACAGACCAAAAGGTGATTTGGAAGGCTCAGCGACATCTATGCAAGAAGTCTATCAGATCACTGCTATCCCGTTAATATCTATTCATGGCTTACCTAACCTATTGTTTATAAGTATTTTTTTAAGCGTAGTATTTGTCTCGACATGAAATTACAGCTATATCGGCCCTTCTTCCACTGGGAGAAGGGCAGGATGCCAGTGCCGATGGTGCTGAACAGTGCAGAGTAGCAGAGGCACACCGATCAGGGCGCCTTGACGATGAGGGGACCCCAGCAGGTTGTGAAGAAAACCCATCTTGAGCGATCAGTTTTTTCGGTTAAGGCCCGGTTCAGTTTGCAGGGCGTAGTCTGTAATCAAAGGATGAGTCAAAGGTCTCGTCTAAATGGTTAAGACATCGTTTGAGGAGAGAACCATGAAAAAGATCGCCATCACACTCGGAACCGTTTTGTTGGCTGCCTCCATGAGTGCAACTGCCGGCCACGGGCACGGTCACAACTTTCGGGACACCGCCAAGGTTATCGATGTTGACCCCATCTACAAGACCATTGAGATCTCAAGGCCCGAAAAGCACTGTTGGGATGAGCAGGTCACGCACTACCAGCCGAGGCACAAATCCTATACCGGAACCGTGCTCGGCGGCATCCTCGGTGGTGTGGTCGGTAATCAGTTCGGCCGGGGCCGGGGGCGTGATGCCTCGACCATCGCCGGTACCCTGCTGGGCGCCTCGATTGGCCACGATATCTCTCAGAACCGGCGCGGTGGATACTATACCACTACCACGGAACGGCAGTGCGAGGTCGAAACTTATACCGAGTATGAAGAACAGTTGGTCGGCTATCGTGTAAAGTATCGTTATAAAGGTAAGGTGTTCACCACTCGCACCAAACACCATCCGGGCAAGCGGATTCGTGTTCGGGTTGGTGTCACCCCAGTGGATGATATTTAATTCGTGGCTGGAAGATCGAGGCAATGCGCAGGCAGTACGGTTTTCCTCCCATGGCACAGGTTGAACCGAAATGCGTCTGACTCGAAAGCTGAACGTTATGTGGCTGCTATTGATATTGCTTGGGGCTGATGCCTCGTTGGCGGGTAATCGTATAAGCCTGGATCAGGCGGTTGAGAGGGTCCGCCGTGACATTGACGGCAGAGTGATATCGGCCGAGACCCGTGAGTGGGAAGGCCGGGAGATCTACGATATCCGCATCCTTGATAATCAGGGACGGGTAAAACGGATGCAGATCGACGGTAAAAGTGGGCGGCAGCTTCCCAGGGGGCGTAAGCATGCGCCTGCGGGCAATCGCCGCAGATAGAGGAAACAAAATCGTGCGTGTTTTGTTGGTAGAAGATGAAGCGGAGTTGAGAGAGCCGCTGACCGAACGGTTGAAGCGCGAAGGTTTTACCGTGGATGCCGGAGCGGATGGTCGCGAAGGGCTCTTCCTGGGACGGGAGTATGCCATTGACGTGGGGATCGTGGATATTGGTCTGCCGGAGATGTCAGGCATCGAGGTGATCCGCGAACTGCGAAAATTGGGTAAACATTTTCCGATCCTGATCCTTACCGCACGGGGCAACTGGCAGGACAAGGTTGAAGGTCTTGAAGCGGGTGCGGACGACTATCTGGTCAAACCCTTTCATGTCGAAGAGTTGCTGGCGCGGTTGAATGCTCTCTTGCGGCGGGCGGCAGGCTGGTCCCAGCCGGTATTGGCGTGTGGTCCGGTGGAGTTGGATACCCGCAGCCAGGTGGTCAGACTCGATGGCGCTCCCATCGATCTCACCGCATACGAATACAAAGTGCTTGAATATTTGATGATGCATGCTGGCGAGGTGGTCTCGAAGAGCGAATTGACCGAGCATCTCTACGACCAGGATTGGGATCGTGACAGTAATGTGATCGAGGTCTTTGTCCGCCGGTTGCGTAAAAAACTCGATCCCAAAGAGCACTACAAGCCGATCGAGACCCTGCGGGGCAGGGGATACCGTTTCGTACTTGCCAGATCGGGATGAATCTATCGATTCACTTCCGCCTGCTGCTGGCTGCAAGCCTGGTGCTGACAGCCTTCCTGGGTTTAACCGGGGTGGCCCTGGACAAGGCCTTTCGATCCAGCGCAGAGAAGGCGTTGAGGGAGAGTTTACAGGCCAGCGTTTATGCGCTGCTGGCAGCGGCGGGGGAGGATGATCAGGGTCGGCTGACGATGCCGGAAATACTCTCCGACCCCCGTTTCAACCTGCCGGATTCCGGATTCTATGCAGAGGTCCATAGCCCCGATATTTCGTTCGACTGGCGTTCTGCCTCGGCCGTGGGGCGACATCTGGATATTGGGGAGGCGTCGGTGGAGCCCGGTGGCCGGCGCTTCAGCCAGGTCAGCTCTGGGAATGGCGGTGAAGTGGTTGCTTTGAGCTTCGGTGTCTCCTGGGAGGATTTTGACGGTGTCGAAGCCCGTTATGTGCTTTCGGTCGTGGAAGACATGCAGCCGCATCAGGTTCAGATCAGCGCCTTCCGCAATACACTCTTCTACTGGCTGGGTGGTGCGGCACTGGTGCTGTTACTGGCGCAGGGGGGAGTGTTGCGTTGGGGATTGTTCCCGCTGCGCAAGGTATCCGATGAGCTGAGTGATATTGAATCCGGGGGATCGGATCAACTCAAAGGGGTCTACCCACAGGAGTTGACCGGGCTGACAGATAGCATCAACTCTCTGATTCGCCAGGCTCAGTCCAGACAGCAGCGATACCGTGACAGCCTGGGTGATCTTGCCCATAGTCTCAAAACCCCCCTGGCTATCCTGCAAAGTATGGCCGAGCGGCCGGCGACAGGTGATCGGAATGAAAGTCGTCAACTCACCGAGCAGGTCGACCGCATGAACCAGATCGTCAGTCACCAGTTGCAGCGGGCTGCGGCATCCGGACGTTCCACATTGTCCCGCAGTATTCCGGTGGTGGTTGCAGTGGAAAGGATCGCCAAAATGCTCAGTAAGGTCTATCTGGAAAAGGGAATCCGCTGGGAGCTGGATCTGCCGGGCGATCTCGGGTTTCCAGGTGATGAGGGCGATCTGATGGAATTTATGGGTAATCTGATGGACAACGCCTGGAAATATGGCGGTCAGCGAGTGCGGATATCCGGCCTTGCTACCGGCGATGGTATTGAATTACACGTTGAGGATGACGGGGCAGGTATCCCTCAAGCTCAGGCTGAAAGTGTCATGCAGCGAGGCAGGCGCATGGATGAGCAGCAGCCGGGGCAGGGCATAGGGCTGGCGGTGGTGAGCGATATTATCAGTGCCTATGGAGGCGAGTTGATTGTCGGGAAATCGGTGCTTGGTGGGGCTGATCTGGTTGCTCTGATACCAAATCATTAGCTGCTGTTCAGAAATACCTTTTTTACCATTGGCAACAAGCCGAAAATGTGAACTTTGGGACACAAATATGGCAATTGGCTTAAGAATTCAGTATGTTGGCCGAGCAGAAATCAGGTTGCTGCCATGCTTAAAGCAGCCGGAAGATGAATATGGATTTTGAACAAAATCGGGAGTGGGACAAGTGAAGCGATTGACCAGGATAATGATCGGACTGCTGGTTTTTTTCATCCCCAGCGCTTTTGCCGGTCAGGCCGGAGACCCGACAGCGTCTCCCGACTATTTTGGCCAGGGTGATTTTTCGGATGAAGGCGGAGACGGAATTTACGGCGAGGACAACCGGGCTTTTACCGAGATGTTGATCTCCCCCGACAACATCGGGAAAGGCAAAGGCGGCGGCACCGGATTTGGTGACGACCCGTCGACCATCCAGGTTATGGATACCCCAAGTAAGGCCTCTACCGGCTCGAATTAGTTACGTTCAGCCTCCAGCGCTCAACCCTGTCTGGAAGTGGTGGATTGTGCCAGATGGAGGAAGTTATCCAACCTCTGGGAGGAGACTTCCCCCGTCTCAACTGCCTGCCTGATTGCGCACCCGGGTTCATGCTGATGTGAGCAGTTATTGAAACGGCAGTGGCCGAGAAAAGGGCGGAACTCGGGAAATCCCTGTTCCAGCTGCCCCCTGCTTAACTTGGTCAGTCGAAAACTGCGCACGCCGGGAGAATCGATTAATTCCCCCCCTTCCTGCAGGTTATAGCAGGTTGCGGCCGATGTGGTGTGTCGCCCCAATCCTGAAGCTTCCGAGAGTCTGCCGGTTTCGATCTCCAGATTTGGCAGCAGTGCGTTGATCAGAGAGGATTTCCCCACCCCCGATTGCCCCACCAGGATGCTGGTCTCTCCCGCAAGGTGTTGGATGAGGCTGTTCAGACCGTGGGCCAGTTTTGCACTCACCTCCACCAACTCATATCCAATCCTGCGATAGAGATCGTAGGCAGAGAGAAAGCGCTGTTTTTCCTCGTTTTCAAGCAGATCAATCTTGTTGATTGCGATCAGTGGCCGAATCCCAATGGTCTCGGCGGCGATCAGGTATTGGTCGAGCAGATAGCCGCTGGGTTTTGGTTCGGGCGCGAGCACCACGACGAGTTGGGTGATGTTGGCGGCCAGGGGTTTCTCACGGCCGCCGTAGTCGGGGCGGCTGAGTACACTCGCTCTGGGTTGGAGGGCGGTGACCACACCATTATGATCGTCCACCGGCTGCCAGACTACCCGGTCGCCACAAACAGGGTGTCCGATGTTCTGGCGGATCAGGCATTGAAAGACCTGGCCGTTCTCATCCGCGACGCCGAGGGTGGCGCCATGGCGGATAACCACCCTGCCTTCCTGTGATGGGGTTTCACTGGCATCAGAGAGGCTCTGCTCAGCACGTTCAGCGAGTTTTGCTCGCCGCCGTTCCTGGATGCTCTCTATCCTGGCCCGTTGCTGCTGGGTGAGACGGCGCCGGGACACTAGTAGTAATCCATCAATATAACCTTGTTGGAGTACTATTTCAGTTTGTAGAACTGTTCGTTGAGGTGGGTGGCTGCATTGTCGACATCTTCGTCAAACCAGGTCAGTCCCAGCATCTGTTCGCAACGGCGTACCTGCTTGTGCAGGCCTGGCAACGTGGTGACCATTCGGTTTGGCCGTGTGTAGATTTCTGAGCCGTGGCAGCGGGTGCAGTTATTGTCGACCAGCTTTTTGCCTGCATTGACGTCGGCTGCCTGTATGGTGGTGCTGAATGCAGCTGAGATCAAAGCGATCATTATTAGTGTTCTAGTCATCAAGTTATCCTCATATCCTTAAGATTGTTCTGTTATATGGGCAATGCGTACCGGTGCCGGTGGATGGCTGTCGTGAAACATGGAGTAGAGTGGGTCCGGCGTCAGGGTACTCGCATTATCCTGATAGAGTTTGACCAGCGCCTGCACCAAATATTCCCCTTTAGTTTGTGCGATGGCATAGTCGTCGGCCTCAAATTCATGCCGGCGCGAGATATAGCTGCCGATAGGGGAGAAGAAGAGGGTGAAGACAGGTGCTGCCAGCATGAACAACAGCAGTGCCGCCGCGTTGGAGGGTTGAGTCATACCCAGATTGGTATAGAACCAGAGCTGTTGCGACAACCAACCCAGCAGCGCCAGGCCGGCAAGCGAGATCAGCGCCATCATTATCATCTGTTTGAGAATATGCTTACGGCGAAAATGGCCCAGTTCGTGAGCCAGTACGGCCTCCATCTCGTCCGGTGTGAGGGCCTCGATCAGGGTATCGAAAAAGACGATCCGCTTGTGCTTGCCGAATCCGGTGAAGTAGGCGTTGCCGTGGCTGGAGCGTTTGGAGCCATCCATCACGAAGATGCCATCACTGGTGAAGCCACAGCGCGCGAGTAGACCCTGAATCCGGTCGCGCATCTCGCCTGCTTCCAACGGGGTGAATTTGTTGAACAGGGGAGCGATGATGCGGGGATAGGCCCAGGTAAGGGTCAGGGTGAAACTGATCCATACAGCCCAGGCCGCCAGCCACCAGTAGATACCCGCCGAGTCCATGAGCCAGAGAATGACCCACAATAAGGGTGCGCCTATCGCCAATCCTATAGCCGCACCCAGCAGGCGGTCTTTGAAAAAACCACCCAGGGTGGAACGGTTGAAGCCAAAGGCGACCTCGATCCTGAAGGTTCGCCAGAGTGAAAAAGGCAGATCCAGTAAACTGGAGATGAAAAAAACCGAAAAGATAAAAGCGACGCCCGTCAGGAGCGTGTCGAATCCCAACCCACTCCAGAAACGGCTGAACAGTTCGAGGCCACCGCCCAGTGTCCAGGCCAGCAGAAGCAGAGTGCTGAAGATAACCTCAAGCCGCGCAATGCCTGCTTTGGCTCCGGTGTAATCGGCAGCTTTCTGATGATCGTCGAGTTCCACCTTGCCGGAAAACTCCTCGGGCACTTTCTCCCGGTGGTCAACAACGTAGCGTGTCTGACGGGCCAGCAGCCAGAGTTGCAGAATTGTGCCTGCGGCCAGGGCGAGCAGGAAGAGTTGAGTGAAAAACGGCATCAAGTAACGGGCTCCTTCAGCTTTGAATAGGTCGTTCGGATCAGGTCAATGGGGAAGAATACAGTCTGCGCCCGCTTCCTGCTAGAATTCACACCTCGTATTAACCTGTATTTTTTGAGGATTCGTGCATGATTCAAGACCTCAACAACCTGATTTGGCTCGATCTGGAGATGACGGGGCTGGATACAGTCAATGATGAGATCATCGAGATCGCAACCATTGTTACCGATGCCGACCTCAATATCCTGGCTGAGGGGCCAGTAATCGCGGTACGGCAATCAGAAGCCCTGCTCGATGACATGGATGAATGGAATCAGAAACAGCATGGTGGCTCCGGTCTTATCGCAAGGGTCCGTGAAAGCGAACATGATGAAGCGGCGGCAGAAGCAGAGACGTTGGCGTTTCTTCAGCAATACGTGCCTGCTGGAGTCTCCCCGATGTGTGGCAACAGTATCTGCCAGGATCGTCGGTTCATGGCCCGCACCATGCCGAAACTGGA
Source organism: bacterium endosymbiont of Escarpia laminata (assembly GCA_003660235.1). GTDB lineage: Bacteria > Pseudomonadota > Gammaproteobacteria > Chromatiales > Chromatiaceae > QGON01. Next base: position 47,807 of record QGON01000061.1, read on the forward strand.
AGATTATTTCCATTACCGCAATCTTGATGTCAGCACGCTGAAAGAGCTTGCGAGGCGCTGGGCGCCTGATATGGCTGATGGTTTTACAAAAGAGTCGAAGCACCTGGCGATCGACGATATTCGAGACTCTATCGCCGAGCTGAAATTCTACCGTGATAATTTCCTGCGTCTCTCCTGACGGTGATGTAGGCCGGTTCAGACGCAACGGAACCGCCAAACACCGTTTGTCGACCCGACTCCATTGCCTGATCTACTGCGCTTGATCAGGCCTGTGAGCTGGGTTGTGCTGCTGCTTGCGGCACTGACGCTGCTTTTTTTTACTTCAGTTTTACCGGTCAAACCCGTCGGTCCAGAGCTGTTGAAAAACCCTCTTTTCGAGCAGGGCCTGGAGGGATGGCAGCCGGGTTTAGGTAAAAGCGAAGTATCAAAGCCCGCCGTATTGGTTGAACTGCGTGTCGACAATATGCCGGGAAGTGAATCGAACAGCGTGATCCAGAAACTGGGTGCTCAAGACTTGCCCAAGCAACTTCTGTTGCAGGGAGAGGTCAGGACGTCCGGTGTCGAGAGCGGCAGACGCAGTTGGCATGAGGCGAGGGTGGAGTTGATTGCCTATGACAGCTTCGGACAAGGGTTCTACCATATACCTTATATCCTCTCCGGCCTGATTGGCGATAACGAGTGGCGAGGTTATTCGCTGCTTGTCACTGTGCCTGAAGAGGCCGTTGAATTACGTCTTGAGATCGGCCTCTACCATGTACCGGGCAGGATCTGGGTCAGGGGACTTGCCCTGCACCAGGCGAAGCCTCAGACTCTTTTCAGTGCCGGAAAATTACTGCTGGCAGTCCTATGGTTGGTCACCGGCCTGTGGGCTCTGCGACTGCTGCTACAGCACTATTGGTCTACCCCCCAAGGCTGGATGATTGCGTTGCTGTTGTTGTTGATCGTGGGGGGTATTCTGCAGCCTCAGGAGGTTAAGCAGGCCATCGAAGTGCAAATCCAGCAGTTAGGGCAGTGGCTGGGTATACATCTTGAGATAGGCCGCTACCACCATGGTTTTGACCCGTTGGCATTCTGGCCTGCGAGTTGGGACATCTCCAAACTGGGACATCTGCTCGGTTTTTTTCTGCTCTCTGCCGGGCTGTTTCTTGATTCAAAGACGCGTCTGCCCAGTGTGCTTTTTGGCTTGCTGCTGTTGGCAGTGTCAACAGAAGTCGTGCAGTTTTTTGTGCCCGGGCGAACGCCTCGGCTGAGTGATGTGGTGGTGGATATGCTGGGTGTCCTTGCCGGATTGTTGTCGGCACGGAGTATAATGGTGGTGCGGATCCGCTTAACCCGGTGATTTGCTGCGCTGCCTGGCCAAAGCCCAGCGGACATGCTCTCTCACCAGTTCTGCAGGGTCATGTTCACGCACCTTGAGCGCGGATTTAATCGTCTCTGAAGGCGGTGCATTGCCCAGTGCCACTGCAATATTGCGCAGCCAGGATTGGTGGCCGATGCGGCGTATTGCAGATCCTTCGGTACGTTTCAGAAAGTTTGTCTCATCCCATTCAAAGAGCTCTGCCAGCGTGGCGCTGTCGAGGCCGTTGCGTGGGGCAAAGTCCTGCTCACGTCCGATTTTTGCAAAGCGGTTCCAGGGACAGACCTGCTGACAATCATCGCAGCCGTAGATGCGGTTGCCGATGCTGCTTCTCAGCGATTCGGGGATCGGACCCTGTTGTTCAATAGTCAGATAGGAGATACAACGGCGGGCATCCACGACATAGGGTTCGACAATGGCCTGGGTCGGACAGATATCGAGACAGGCGCGACAATTGCCGCAATGGTTGGATGCAGGCTGGTCGATAGGGAGCGGCAAGTCGGTATAGATCTCGCCAAGAAAGAACCAGGAGCCGGCTTGGCGATTGATCAGATTGCTGTGCTTGCCGATCCAGCCAAGACCGGCTTTTTCCGCCAGCGGTTTCTCCAAAACCGGGGCGGAGTCGACATAGACCCGGTAGCCGAAATCCCCGATTTTCCCGCTGATCTTTTGGGCCAGTTGCTGCAGACGTTTGCGCATCAACTTATGGTAGTCCCGTCCCAAAGCATATCGTGAGATGAATGCCTGTGTGGGAGATTCCAGTATCTCACGGCTCTTCCGCGTGGGTTCGGGCAGATAGTCCAAACGTACTGAGATTATCCGCCGGGTGCCGGGTTCCAGTTCTGCGGGACGACTGCGCTTGCTGCCGTGGCGGGCCATATAGGACATCTCTCCGTGAAAGCCCTTTTGCAGCCAATCGTTGAATCGTGCCTCTGCCAGTGAGAGTTCAGTGTCGGTGATGCCAACCTGCTGGAAACCCAGCTCTGCGCCCCAAATCTTGATGTTTGCGGCGAGTTGTTCGTGATTGGGAATAGGCGTTTGATCCATAAACCCGAACTATACCCCGATCCGTGATTAAACTGGTATCCGGGACCGGCTTCGCGGTATGGTTTTCGTTAATCCCAAAGGACGATTTTTTATGCGAGTCATGCCCTACACGGAATCGCTGCCCTATGCCCTCTATCGCGCCGATCAGGTGCGGGCGTTCGACCGGATCGCGATCGAAGAATATGAGATTCCCGGTGCCGATCTGATGCAACGGGCGGGTTCCCGTATCTTCCAGCTTCTGCAGGCAAGCTGGCCCGCGGCCCGCCACATCACTGTGATATGCGGTACGGGCAACAATGGTGGCGATGGATTTGTGGTGGCACGCCTGGCGAGGCAAGCCGGACTGGAGGTGTTGTTGCTGCAGCTTGGTGATTCAGCGCGTATCCGTGGCGATGCGCTGACAATGGCGCAGAAGTGGGAAGAGATCGGTGGTGAGACAGCCCCGTTTCCCGGCCTGCCGCGGAAGACTGACCTCATTATCGATGCCCTGCTGGGCACTGGTCTGGAGAGAGATGTGACGGGTGCCTGGGCCGAAACGATCGAGTCGATCAACCATCATCAGGCTCCGGTCCTTGCTGTGGATATCCCCTCCGGCCTCAATTCAGATACAGGCCAGGTCATGGGGATTGCCGTTCGGGCGGATGCAACCCTTAGCTTTATTGGACTGAAACAGGGGATGTTTACCGGCGCAGGACCGGACTATTGTGGGCGTATCCATTTTGATGCCCTGGAGTTGCCCGCCCGGATCTACGGCAGGCAGATTCTGGCGGCTCGCCGTATCGATTGGAAAAAGCAGTCTCAACTGCTGGCGCCCAGAAGACGTACCGCCCACAAAGGGGATTTTGGCCACCTGCTGCTCATTGGGGGCGACCGGGGATTCTCCGGTGCGATCCGCCTGGCAGCGGAGGCGGCTGCACGCAGTGGCGCTGGTTTGGTATCCGTGGCGACTCACCCTGACAATGCACCCCTGCTCAATATCAGCCGTCCCGAGCTGATGTGTCACGCCGTGGCCAACGATGTTTCCCTTACACCACTGATCGAAAAGGCGGATGCCATTGCCTTGGGGCCGGGACTGGGGCGTGGAGAGTGGGGCAGATCGCTCTATCAACAGGCACTTGCCTCCGGTCTGCCTCTGGTGGTGGATGCCGATGCCCTCAATCTATTGGCGCAAGCGCCGATAAAAAGATCAGATTGGATATTGACGCCTCATCCGGGTGAGGCCGGGCGGCTGCTGGGAGAAAAAACCAGCCAAATTCAGGCAAACCGGTTTGAGGCATTGAGGTTGCTGCAGGAGAGATTTGGCGGCACCCAGGTACTCAAGGGTGCCGGGACATTGATTTCTGACGGCAGCAGTCGCCCGCCGGCGCTCTGCAGTGACGGCAATCCAGGCATGGCGACCGGTGGTAGCGGTGACATACTCACAGGTATTATCGCTGCATTGCTGGTGCAGGGTTTTGAGCCTGGATTGGCTGCTGAACTGGGCGTCGCACTACACGCTGCAGCTGGAGACAGGGCTGCCGTGCAGGGCGAACGGGGTATGTTGGCTGGCGATCTTTTGCCGGAGCTGCGGCCGCTGCTCAATTTGGAGTGTGGTAGTTATGAGGCTTGAACTGCATAACGAGGCGGAGCAGGAATCCTTCGGCGCCCGTCTTGCCAAGCGTTGTAAACCACCGTTTACCGTCTATCTGGAAGGGAACCTGGGCACAGGAAAAACAACCCTTGCACGAGGTTTTATCCGTGCATTGGGTCATCAGGGTGCGGTAAAGAGTCCCACCTACACACTGCTTGAACCCTACGAACTGGAGGGGGTGGCGTGTTACCATTTCGATCTCTACCGACTGGCAGACCCGGAGGAGCTGGAGTATCTCGGTATCCAGGATCTGATGGATGGGAAGGCTATACTGCTGGTGGAGTGGCCAGATCGGGGTAAGGGTGTATTGCCTCCGGCTGACCTGCGGATCAGACTTGAATATCAGGAAACGGGCAGAGTGCTCCAGCTCTCGTCCCACTCTGAGAAAGGAAAGCAACTTATCAAGGATTTACAAAGAGTTTAATGGGAACATTGATTTCTTAGCGAGAAAGTCAGGCTATCTGGCCGAAAAGGTTGGAAAAAATGGAAGTCCGTGCTATTTTTAGTCATAGGCCTAACAGGGTCATCGGGAACATGAAAAAAATTATCACAATTCTGATTCTGGCTCTCTTCTGGAGCCTGCCGCTCTATGCGGGACAGACTGATGTTCGCAGCCTGCGCATCTGGTCTGCGCCCGATCACGTTCGACTGGTTTTCGATACCGATTCCCTGGTTGAACACAATATCTTTACACTGGACAAGCCGGACCGGTTGGTTCTGGACCTCAAAAATACCCGGCTCTCCACAAAACTGCCTCAGCCGGAGTCCAGCAACAGGTTCATCACCCGGCTGCGCAGTGCTGCGCGCAATAAGCGCGATGTGCGGGTGGTTTTCGATCTTAACAGGGCGGTCAAGCCAAAAAGTTTTCTGCTCGACCCCAATCGCCAGTATGGCCACCGGCTGGTTATCGATCTCTACGATAAAAAGGAGAGCAGCAAGCGCCGCGCCAGCCCGGTGAAAACGGTAAAGAAGTCGGGGAACAGAGACGTGGTGATAGCAGTCGATCCCGGTCACGGTGGGGAAGATCCCGGTGCCAGGGGGAAACACGGCACCTATGAGAAAGACGTGGTGCTGGCGATTGCACGCAAACTGGTAACAATGATTAATCGGAAACCGGGCATGCGTGGGGTGCTGATCAGGGACGGTGACTACTATCTCGGTCTGCGTAAACGGATGTCGAAGGCGCGCAAGCACCATGCAGATCTGTTTATTTCAATCCATGCAGACGCCTTTAAGGATTCAAGAGTAAGAGGATCATCCGTCTACACCCTCTCCCGCAGAGGAGCATCCAGCGAGGCGGCAAAATGGCTGGCGGAGCGGGAAAACAGTGCGGATCTTGTTGGCGGCGTTTTATTTGAGGGCAAGGGCAAGGGCGAGGATTTGTTCACGGTCCTGCTTGATCTCTCGCAAACTGGTACCCAGCAGGCGAGTTCCACCGCAGCAGACAGGGTCTTTCGCCAGCTGAAAAAACTGGGCAAGACGCATAAAAGGCGTGTCCAGCAAGCGGGATTCGTGGTGCTGAAGTCCCCGGATATTCCCTCAATGCTGGTGGAGACCGCATTTATCTCCAACCCTGATGAAGAGCGTCGTCTGAAAGATCCGGCCCACCAGAGAAAGGTGGCCAGAGCCCTGCTGGCAGGTATTTCCGACTATTTTAACTATCAGCCGCCTCCCGGTACCTGGTTGGCAGCGAGACAGGAGCGAGAGGCTCCCCGCCGCCATACAATTTCTCGTGGCGAGACATTGATCGCAATCGCAAGGCAATACGCCGTCAGCCTCAATCGCCTGCGTAGAACCAACGAACTCAAGAACGACACCATTCGCATCGGCCAGGTGCTGCAGATCCCCGGCGGTTGATTCTTCCCAACGAACCAGACCTCTAAATAGCTGCTTACTCGAGCGGGTGGTGGCACAATAGCCGTCACTATTTACGACGACCACGTTCTCTCCATGCACATTCGACAACTCCCCCCACAACTGGTCAATCAGATCGCTGCCGGCGAGGTGGTGGAGCGCCCGGCTTCTGTGGTCAAGGAGTTGATTGAAAACAGCCTCGATGCCGGCGCCAATCGTATTGAGATCGATGTGGAGCAGGGCGGCGTCAAATTGATGCGGGTTCGCGATAATGGTGTTGGGGTCGTCGAGGATGAACTGGCTCTGGCGCTCTCCCGTCATGCCACCAGCAAAGTCAGCAGCCTCGAAGACCTGGAAGCAATCCAGAGCATGGGATTCCGCGGTGAAGCGCTGCCCAGTATCAGTTCCGTATCCCGTTTGAAAATGACCTCACGAAATCAGGAGAGTGAATCAGCCTGGGAGATCAGTGGGGATGGCAGTGAAACAGAAATGACACCCCGGCCAGCCGCCCATCCTCAGGGCACCACGGTTGAGGTGCGTGATCTCTTTTTCAATACGCCTGCCCGGCGCAAGTTTCTGCGTACGGAAAAGACGGAGTTCGGCCATATCGAAACGCTGGTCAGAAGGTTGGCTCTGGCCCGCTTTGATGTGGGTTTTTCACTGCAGCATAATCGTCGCCAGATCCTCTCCCTGCCTCCCTGCACCCAGCAGATCGACAGAGAGCGGCGAATCGCCGACCTGCTGGGAGCGGTTTTTCTTGAGAATGCGCTTTATGTGGAGCATGAGGCGGTGGGTCTGAAACTTTTTGGTTGGGTGGCCCGTCCCACTTTCTCCCGTTCCCAGGCAGACATGCAGTTTTTCTACGTCAATCAGCGGATGGTGCGGGACAGACTGGTAACCCATGCAGTGCGGCAAGCATATCAGGATGTGCTCTATCATGGACGTCATCCCGCATATCTTCTGTTTCTGGAGCTGGATCCCCGAAAGGTCGATGTGAACGTCCACCCCACCAAGTACGAGGTGCGTTTCAGGGATGGTCGGTTGGTACACGATTTTCTTTTTCGTGGCCTGCACAGCGCACTGGCGGAGACACGCCCGCAAACGGCGGATGAGTCCGATGCAGCTGCGTCGACAGGGGGTGCATTCACAGGCAGTCTTGACGCTTCCGGTAGTGGTTCTCTCCAATCTCGTGAACCGATTGAGGGAGCGTCTCCCGGCGTGCAGCACACCATGAATTGGCGGGTTGCCGAGCGTCCTTCATCCTATCGTGCGGCTTTTCAGGCGCAGAAACCTTCTGCAGCACCACTACCACAGAGTGAGGATGAAACCCTGCCACCCCTGGGCTATGCGCTTGGGCAGCTGCAAGGAGTCTATGTCCTGGCGCAGAATCACGATGGACTGATACTGGTCGACATGCATGCCGCCCATGAACGCATCACCTATGAGCGTTTCAAACAGACTTACAACGATGTGGGCATTACCCGGCAGCCGCTGCTGGTGCCGGTGACGGTGCGGGTGAGTAGCCGTGAGGCAGATCTTGCGGAGAGTCAGTCCTCGATATTGGAGAGTGTTGGCCTTGAGGTCTCACGACTTGGTGCAGATGCCCTGGCAGTGCGGGGGATCCCGGCAATCCTGCAGGGAGCGGATGCCGAGCGGTTGTTGCGTGATGTGCTTTCCGATCTGGCGGAGTTTGGTGAGAGCAGACGAATCAAAGAGGAGATCGACAAGGTACTTGCCACCATGGCGTGTCACGGCTCAGTGCGGGCAAACCGTCGCCTCACCCTGGATGAGATGAACGCACTGCTGCGGGACATGGAGCGTACCGAACGTGCAGACCAGTGTAACCATGGCCGTCCGACCTGGGTTCAGCTCTCCATGACCGAATTGGATAAGCTGTTTTTACGGGGTCGTTGATGGCGGAACAGGAACTACCCCCTGCTGTTTTTCTCATGGGGCCCACCGCATCCGGCAAGACAGAGCTGGCAGCGGAACTTGTGCAGAGACTGCCGATGGAGATCATCAGTGTCGATTCGGCGCTGGTTTACCGGGGGATGGATATAGGAAGTGCCAAGCCGGAACCCGAGGTGCTTGCAAAGGCGCCGCATCGTCTGATCGATATTCGGGACCCGGCCGATGCCTACTCGGCTGCTGCGTTTCGGGAGGATGCCCTGGACGCGATGGCTGAGATCACAGCTGCGGGAAAAGTGCCTCTGCTGACAGGTGGCACCATGCTCTATTTTCGAGCGCTGGAGAAGGGGCTTTCGAATCTGCCGGAAGCCGATCCCGCCATTCGAAAGCGGCTTGAGATGAAACAGCAGTATCTTGGATTGGGGTTGTTACATCAATGCCTGGCGGAACTCGACCCAGTTGCCGCTGAACGTATCCACCCCAATGACGCACAGCGCATTCTTCGTGCCCTCGAAGTGATCGAGATTACCGGTCGTCCCATGACTCAGCTGCAACAAAGTGGTAGCGGAGCCTCTTTGCCCTATCGGATACTTAAACTCGTCCGTTCGCCAAAAGATCGAAAAATCCTGCACGAACGCATTGAAAAGCGTTTCCATCAAATGTTGGCTTCAGGTTTTGAAGAAGAGGTACAGGCTCTACAGCTTCGGGCCGATCTGAGTCCGGATCTGCCATCCATGCGGGCTGTCGGTTTCCGGCAGATGTTGAAATATCTGTTAGGTGAATACAACCGGGAAGAGATGATTGAAAGAGGTATTATCGCCACCCGGCAACTGGCCAAAAGACAGTTCACCTGGCTGAATGCCGATAAGGAAAATCATTGGCTGGATGAAGAGGGCGGCGATGTGTTTGAAGAGGCGTATCAGCTGATTGTCCAATTGATGAAACAATGATTTCGTTAACAATTATTAACATCCAACCATAAATAACGGACTGATTGTTAACAAGCATGGCATGAATGTGAAGTTTTTTTTCGGCATTGTGAGAAGTTGTTAAAAGACCTGATTATAAAGATACGAAGCAATCACCTTGCTCTAAGATCGACACGGTGTTTACGAGCAGCTCTGCGCGATAGTGCAGCTGCAATAAGGTGTCCGTGTTATGAAAATCGTATCGACTTTCCTTCTGGGTTTTTTTCTACCGCTTTACATGGTGGGGTGTAACGAGCACCTTCAGGAGAAAATTGACATTCAGAAACCCGTGGCCGAAGAATCTGTCATGTTGTCGGAAATATCTGAATCATTGGTTAATGGTGGGTCTGGCCGACAGGATTTACAGATGCTGGATAGCTGGCAGTTGTGGTGGTCAAGCTGGCGCAGCCTCTATACTTCAACCCTGATAATGGACTTGATCAATCCTGAATGGGCAAGGGAGGAGGCAGCGCTCGAACAGATCTTTCCTGTTATCCACTCCCTTTATGATATGGCACCGGAGTCGCTTTTTGATGCTGCACCTGCGTCACTCTTTCCCGACATCGTGCCGGAGTTCGGGATTCAGGGTGTCAATTCGCCGTCCATAGCCAATGGTGTTTACGTGCAGCAGAAACCCATGATCGAAAAAATAGCGTCATATGAGAACAGTCTCTATCTTAATTTTGAAGGAAGTAGTAGCGAAAAGCGTACGCGGGGTCGGAGCAGCGTGACAGGTCGGAGCGGTTATCCCGATGTTGCAATGGGCTCATATTATGTACAACCCGCGTCCGAGGAAGAGGAGCAATCGAAACAGGCGAGTGCGGCTCAATTGAATCTCATCAAAGAGATACCGCTTACGGCCACCGTTGGGTTTTTTATTGTCATATTGTTGACGGGTGTGGGTGTCTGGGGGATGCGGGTTTAAAACGATTTCTCCCGTCCGATCTATCGCATGTCTGGTGTTGGATGTGGAGAAAGTGCGTCTGGTCTATGTCATCAAAAGGTCAAGTCGTCCGGTTATTCAGAGATAGAGTACTTGCTTTTCTATCAGGACGATACCCACGCTGACTCAGGCGATTTTGTTGTGGGGCGGGAAGGAACTGTATCCCCTCACCTGGTCACAAGTGTTTGCCAAATTGTTCGGATGTCATAACCAGCGGTCAGCCGTTCCGTGGCAAAACTGTGTCTCAGGGTATGGTAGGACGCTGGCTTTTTGGAATCCGCTTTTCGGATAGCCTGATAGTCTCTCTATTTCCAGTGGGGGAATTACTTTGCCATTCGCTTGTGGTTGGCTGACAATAAAGATATAAATTGCTAAGGATAGTGATCTTTCTACTGAGACATCCGCCTTATTAGCTCATGCCGTGCTGGGAGTAGACAATAAGTTCCAGCCGACCATGCAAACATGGTGGTTGAATTTTATCGTTATTTGTCTTAATTTTATGTCTACCGCGACTATAAAAATCTTCCTTCCCCACGGCGATGCCAAGCGCTTACGCACTGCTGAGATTTCCAATTGGAGTGGTAAAGCCGTCGCAGGCCCGAGAAGCGAGTTTGAAGGCATACTTGCTCGAAAAGAGTCTCAACAGGCAGGTATTTACATGCTCACCGGCATTGATCCAGAAAGAGGAAAGCCGGCGATTTATATAGGTGAGGCTGAAAACATCAAAGAACGGGTTAAGGCGCATTTAGCTAAAGATTTCTGGAACCAAATTGTTTTCTTTGTAAGCAAAGACGAAAACCTCACTAAATCCCACATCCGTTATCTTGAGGGGCGTCTTATCGAGAAGGCAATTCGTGTCAATCGCTGCCTCGTTAAAAATAGTCAAAACAGCGGAGCAAAACTTCCTGAGTCAGACCGCGAGGACATGGAAGTATTTCTCGAAAAAGTGTATCAACTTTTGCCTGTCTTGGGAGTTGAGTTGCTCGTTGCGGTTTCATCTAAGGATGGCAGTAACATAAAAAAACAGTCTATTCTTCATTGTGATATCAAGGGCCTCAAAGCACGGGGTTACTTAGTGCCAAATGGTTTTCTCGTGCTCAAAGGGTCTGAGGCCGTGCATGCTGAACGTCCATCAGTTAAGAAATGGCCTTGGCCTCGAAACATGCGTCAAAAGCTACTCGAAGACGGAGCATTGATTGATAAGAACAACAGGCTAGAGTTTACTGAAGATGTCGAATTCTCAAGCCCAAGTGCCGCTGCAGCAGTTATTCACGGAGGGCATACTAATGGACTTACAGCGTGGAAAGACTGGAAAGGGAAAACGCTCAAAGATGTGGGGTCTGTATGACATGCGCATCCAGCGGACGAGAATAATAGGAACCAGACCACAGTTTCTTATGGACGACTACTAGAAAACTGCGGTCTGCCACCTATTGCTTATGCGTGGGAGTAAGTATGACTGAGTAGCCGGATGCGGTAATGTTGCATGTCCGGATCTGCATTGGGGCGGTTTTGGTAACCGGCAGTCCTGCCATTGCTGGTGATGCCTGCCGTAGGAAATACTTTGGCTGTTCGACTCGTAAATGTCCATGGTGACCGGCATATACTTCAAGCTCTCGTTATGCTCAATACTTCTTCTCTCACCCTAAAAAGATTGGCCGCACTGGTCTGGTATATTGGTGTTGTGGTTCTCCTGACTAAAAGTTCTGGTTTGTTCCTTGATGCGGGTAGGAGCGGGGCTGGTTCGCTTTGGGTTATGTTGGCTGTTTTAAGTGGATTGGTGATTGGGTGGATTAAGGCAAAATACCTGTTCGTCAAGGTGTGTAACAGGAATCTAAAGCGAATCAATGCGTTGAAGCAGCCTATGCTATGGCAGTTTTACCGGCTCCGATTCTTTGTTTTTCTAGCTCTTATGGTTTCACTTGGCGCTTACTTGTCCAGGTTGGTTCAAGGTGACTATCTAATGCTCATCGCTTTAGCGGTAGTGGAACTTTCAGTTGCTACTGCTCTGCTTGTAAGCAGTCACTGTTTTTGGAGGGAATAGATGCGTTTATGGTGATCTATCCGAAGCGTCAGCGGTTGAGTTCAAAATTCCTGATAAGGGGATACGTGACCCACCCAACAGGCAGATCATTTTCCGTGCAACAAATAAGGATAGTGATAGCCCGGGTGGGCTATAATCACTTCGCTGCCGGGGGAACCACCCTACAGTACAAGAATACCTGACCGGTCTTTCGGTGCGCAGGCTGCGGGGACAACCCTTCTCCCTGCCGGCGATCGTGGTCATCGCCGCAGGTATCCTGCTGACAGGTAGCCTGCTGCAGGCGTTCGCACTTATTGCCTCTTCCTAACACTATTCGACGGGTATCTGTGCGGCCCTGGTGAGTTCCCAGGTATTACCCGGCAGTTGTCCTCGGAGCCTATGCACCCCCAGTTCAGGGTCAATCGCGTTGCGCAAGCACCTGTGGCAGAGCAACCTTTGCGGTGCGTTTCGCCAGCGTGTAGATACGCCGCAACTGATCGACAAACGACATCTCCAGCCGCACCAGCGTCAAGTAATCCGGGTCGTCCGCCGTCAGACGCGACGCCTTCCGGGCCAGCAAGAGCTCCGACTGATCCCGTATCTTCTCCTTCATCATCAACACGGATTCCGCCGCCCGCTGGTCGTTGTCACGAATCGCCTGCACAGTGAGTTCCACAGACTCGACTATCGTAGTATAAAATTCCGCCAACATCTTGCGGGTCTCCGCTCCCGATTCGGAGTCCAGATCGATCGCCTTGCGGGCCAGAGAGACGACATCGGTCCCCACAATATCCGCCAGACTCTCCAGGTTATCTGACGCCATCATCAGCCCCTGAAACTCCAGACTCTCCTGTTCCGTCAGCGTGCCCCCGCGAACCTTGCCCAGATAATTGAGTATCTCCTGGTCCAATATATCGACTTGATCGTTGCGGCGGACGATATCATCGAGACGGTCCCGATCTCCATCTCTCAGGGCCGGCACGATGTCCTGCAGCATGCTGAGCGTAATCGCTCCAACCCGTCCCAGTTCCAGCCGCACCTGCTGCAACGCCACGGTGGGCGCCCTCAGTACCCCTTCATCCAGAAATTTGGGTTCTATGATAATGCCTTCCGCAGGTTTGCGCTCCGGTACGATGCGCTCCGCTAGCTTCGCGAACCAGCCGGTAAAGCCGATAAAAAGCAGCGTGTTGATGACGTTGAACAGCGTATTGGCGTTGGCGATCTGGCGCGGTACTTCCGCCGCTGCCCGAGCCATGCCCTCGAACTCCGGGCTGGATGGGGAAATCCAGACCGCCATATCCACCAGCAGCCAGATGAAGGGAAGCCATATCAGGGTGCCCAGAACGTTGAATATCACATGCACTGCCGATGCCCGCACTGGCGTCGGTGGACTTGGCGCTGAGGATGCCCATCAGCGCCGTCGTGGCGGCTGTGCCTATGTTGGCGCCCAGCGCCAGGGTGATACCCGCAGGCAAGGCCAGCAGCCCCTCGCTCGCCATGGCGATGGCGATGCCGACCGTAGCTGCGGAGGACTGTACGATGGCAGTGAATGCCGCGCCAGCGAGAATGCCCGCCATGGGATTCTCCAGAGCCTTGAGTATTTCCAGGAAGGGCTCGTAGCTGCGTAGGGGTGTCATTGCCACGCTCATCAGGCCCATGCCGTAAAACACCAGACCTATGCCCATGATCATCATGCCGTAGTACTTCACCTTCTCCTGTTTGGCGGTAAAGAGCATGAAAAACCCGATGGCGACGGGACCGAGGGAGTAGGCAGCAAGATCGAATGCCAGCAACTGGGCGGTCACAGTGCTGCCGATGTTGGCTCCCATGATCACCCCGACCGACTGGGTGAGGGTCATCATGCCACCGCTTATGAAACCAACGACCAGCAGTGTGGTAACCGTCGAAGAGTTGAGCACGCCGGTAATAAAGGCACCGGTGAGCGCACCCTTCAAGCGGTTGGTGGTGAGCTTCGCCAGTACTGTTTTCAATGTCTGTCCAGCGGATTTTGTCATCCCCTCCGACAACAGCTGCAATCCGGCGAGAAACAGGGCCAAGCCGCCGAACAGGCCGAGAAACAGCTGTAGCCAATCCGGAGATTCGATTGCGCCGCCGGATTCTGCGGCGAAGGCGAAAAAGGCAATCGCCAGCAATACTACTGCAAGGGTCGTCCGCAGCAGATGGTTGAGGATATTCCGGGACGATTGGTGTTCAAGTTGAGACGATCTCATCATTACCCTTTACTCGGACGCAGTGGCTGGAAAAAGGAATACGATACTACTCAATGGTATGCTGAATTCGGAGAATACCCATGTCCGATTAACGTGACAACAGATTGTTTCGGTCGCTTTTTCATGTGGTACTGCCTGACTGGATCAGGTCTCAGAAGCCGGAGGCGGGGTATCCGACGAATAGGCTGGCTGGAATGCCGGGGGCATGGATGCATCCAGAACACCGAAGACCCTTGGCAACTTTGATAGGATTGCTTCTATATTTTCAACCCGGGATTGTCAGCATAGACCAGGGCTGACAATTCACCAGCTCGGCTTTTGACGGCACATTCCGGGAATGCGGTATCCGTATCAGCACAGGCATGGCCGTACACATATTTGCCTGGTAGTACAGCGGATTTCCCGTCGATAAAAGCGTGCGAATCGCCACGGACGACCCGTGCTGTAGGAGTTGGCCGTTCTAGATATGACGAACGTAGGGTGCGATCTGCGCACCATGATTGCTTGAACTCCGAAACTTGAGTCGTAAGTAGCCGGTTAATTTGGTGGGCGTAACAGGGATCGAACCTGTGACCTCTGCAATGTGACTGCAGCGCTCTCCCAGCTGAGCTATACGCCCGTTCAGTAAGGAGCGGCCATTCTAGAGATCGGAAGTTGTTCCGTCAATCCGCACTGCCCATTGGCGCCGGGTCTGTTAGAATTCTCTTTTTTTCGTCAGCCAAGACAGAGCAATAATGACCGTTCGCACCCGTTTCGCCCCCAGCCCCACCGGCTATCTCCACGTCGGCGGTGCCCGTACCGCCCTTTTCTCCTGGCTCTATGCCCGTAAGCACGGAGGTAAATTCGTGCTGCGCATCGAGGATACGGATCTGGAGCGTTCCACAGAGGAATCGGTGAACGCGATTTTGGAGGGAATGACCTGGCTCGGGCTTGAGTATGATGAGGGTCCCTTCTATCAGACCCACCGCTTCGAGCGCTATAACGAAGTGATAGGGGAGTTGATGGAGAAGGGGTTGGCTTATCGCTGCAACTGTTCTCGTGAGCGCCTTGACGACCTTAGAGAGCGGGCGATGAAGCGAAAGGAGAAACCCCGTTACGATGGGCATTGCAAGAGTCTGCATGTCGATCCGGACGAGCCCCATGTGATTCGTTTCCGCAATCCTGAAAGCGGTACTGTTGTGGTGGACGACCTGATTCGTGGCCGGGTTGCCTTCAACAATGAAGAGTTGGATGATCTGATTATCCGCCGCACCGACGGATCACCCACCTACAATCTTACAGTCGTAGTGGACGACATGGACATGGAGATAACCCATGTCATCCGTGGTGATGATCATCTCAACAATACACCCCGCCAGATCAATATCCTGCGGGCGCTGGGCAAGAAGTCGCCAATATATGGACATGTGCCGATGATTTTGGGAGATGACGGTGCCCGGCTTTCCAAGCGCCACGGTGCTGTCAGTGTCATGCAGTATCGGGAGGAGGGCTTTCTGCCGGAGGCGTTGCTCAACTACCTGGTGCGCCTTGGCTGGTCCCACGGCGATCAGGAGATATTCTCTATCGATGAAATGATCGAACTGTTCGATATCGACCAGGTCAATAAGGCTGCCTCCAGCTTCAATACGGAAAAGCTGCTTTGGCTCAATCAGCACTATATTAAAGCGGACGACCCCAAGCGGATCGCCCATCTGCTGAGTCCGCACATGGGTAACCTGGGTATCGACCCGACAGAGGGGCCGGATCTGGTCGATGTTGCCAAAGCACAGCAGGAGCGGGCCAAGACGTTGGTGGAGATGGCGGATATCAGTGCCTTCTGCTATCTGGACTTTGAAGCGTTTGATGAGAAGGCCGCCAAAAAGCACCTGCGGCCCGCGGCCCGGGAACCATTGGAAAAGATGCGTGAAGCACTGGAGGGGTTGCAGGATTGGACCCCGGAGGCTCTGCATGAGCGGGTGCAACAGGTATCCGAGACCCTTGAAGTGAAGATGGGCAAGGTCGCCCAACCGCTACGGGTTGCGATCGTCGGCCGGGCCGCATCACCGGGAATCGACGTAACCCTGCAGCTTGTCGGCAAGGAGGCGACGCTACGGCGCATCGACATGGCGCTGGAGTTTATTCGGCAGCGTGAAGCACAGGCCTGAGAGATAGAGAGATCATGAGTAGTTCAGAGACACCTACACCCAGCAACTTCATTCGTCAGATCATTGATCAGGATCTGGCTCAGGGAAAAAACGCGGGCAGGGTACATACCCGCTTTCCACCGGAGCCCAACGGCTATCTGCATATCGGCCACGCCAAGTCGATTGCGCTCAATTTCGGTATTGCCGGGGATTACCCCGGCGGCCTGTGTAATCTGCGTTTTGACGACACCAATCCCCATAAGGAGAACATTGAGTTTGTGGAGAGCATTCAGGAGGATGTGCGCTGGCTGGGTTTCGACTGGCAGGATCGTCTCTTCTACGCCTCCGACTATTTTGATCAACTCTCCGATTTTGCGGTGGAGCTGATCAAGGCAGGCAAGGCCTATGTCTGCGATCTCGATGCCGATGAGATGCGCGCCTATCGGGGGACCCTCAAAGAACCAGGCCGGGAGAGCCCCTATCGTGCCCGCTCGGGGGAGGAGAACCTGGATCTCTTCTCGCGTATGAAAGCGGGGGAGTTCGCCGACGGCGAGAAGGTGTTGCGGGCGAAGATCGATATGGCTTCGCCCAACATGAACATGCGCGAT
The DNA here is from genome assembly GCA_003660235.1 of bacterium endosymbiont of Escarpia laminata. Classification (GTDB taxonomy): domain Bacteria; phylum Pseudomonadota; class Gammaproteobacteria; order Chromatiales; family Chromatiaceae; genus QGON01. The sequence continues at coordinate 64,499 of QGON01000061.1, forward strand.
CCGACACTCTATCGCATTCGTCACGGAGTGGTACACCACCAGACCGGTGAGGCCTGGTGTCTCTACCCCATGTATGACTTTACCCACCCGATCTCCGATGCGCTTGAAGGGATTACCCATTCACTCTGTACCCTGGAGTTCGAGGATCACCGTCCACTCTACGATTGGGTGCTGGAAAATATCACCATCTCCAATCAGCCGCAGCAGATCGAGTTCTCCCGGCTCAACCTGGAATATACGGTGATGAGCAAGCGGAAACTGACCCAACTGGTGGATGAGGGTTATGTGGAGGGCTGGAACGATCCACGGATGCCAACGATTGCCGGGATGCGGCGGCGGGGATATACCGCCGCCTCGATTCGGGATTTCTGCGCACGCATCGGTGTTACCAAGTCAGACAACCTGGTCGAAATGGGGGTGTTGGAGAACTGTGTCCGCGAGGATCTGGACAAAAATGCTCCGCGTCGCATGGCGGTGATGCATCCTCTGAAGATGGTGATCGAGAACTTTCCCGAAGGTGAAGAGGAGGCGCTGCAGGCAGCCAACCACCCCAAGGATGAGAGTAAGGGAACCCGCACCCTCCATTTCACTCGCGAGGTCTATATCGACCAGGCGGATTTTCGTGAGTCTGCCAACAAGAAGTACAAGCGTCTGGTGACCGGCGGTGAGGTGCGGCTGCGCAACGCTTATGTGGTCAAATGCGAAGAGGTCATCAAGAACAATCAGGGTGACATCGTCGAGTTGCGTTGCAGCTACGACCCGGAGACGCTTGGCAAGAATCCGGAGGGACGCAAGGTCCGGGGCGTGGTTCACTGGGTATCCGCCAGTTTGGGTGTCAAGGGCGAGGTGCGCCTCTACGACAGACTTTTTTCCAAGCCCAATCCTGACTCAGTGGAGGAGGGTGGCTCATTCACCGACAATCTCAATCCCGACTCCTTGCGGACCCTGGCCGACTGCTACCTTGAGCCGCTCCTGGGAGAAGCCAAGCCGGGGGAACGTTTCCAGTTTGAGCGCGAGGGTTACTTCTGCATGGATAACGGAGAGTCTACAGCTGATAAGCCGGTGTTCAATCGCACCGTTACACTCCGCGATTCCTGGGCGAAGATAGAACAGCAGGCGAAAGCAGGGAAGCTCTAGAGAGAGCCGTTATTATAGTCTCCGTTCCCCGGCAATCTTCACGCCCTGGCAGTCTCTGTGTTTAACTGAGGTGTTTCCAGATGGGATCTAAGTGGTTTCCCTAATGCCTCTAGGTAATTGTCAGATAAAAAGAAACGTAAAAAAGAGATACCTGTATCTTTAGCCTTGTAAGCATTATGTGATTCTGCTATTTACTTTATGCAAGTGGAGCAGTAACAAAATCTTTTGCGGCCTGACTGCAAACAGCTCCTTGGTTTTGTATGTTGATTTTTTGCAGCGACGGAAAATCTGTTTCGCTGTCAATCAAAGATTTCTGGAGGATAGTCATGAGTGAAAAGAGCTTGCAGTTATTTGGTAACATTTGTACATCCTGTGTCACGGCCGCCTTGGTGGTAATGGCAGCCGTGAGTGCGGCCACTTTATTGTGGGTGATGTACCTGCAGTAAAACTTTCCCGACCGCAAAGCAGTTAGAGCGTTCTCGCTCTCCTTCGGGCATTGATTCAGTGGGTGACTTGAAATAGCAGATCGGGTTAAAAAACCGGTGGACAAACCTTAACCCTTGTCCTAACATGCGCCTCTCTTTGGGGCCATAGCTCAGCTGGGAGAGCGCAACACTGGCAGTGTTGAGGTCGGCGGTTCGATCCCGCCTGGCTCCACCAGATCAAACCCTGCTGCATTGTTGCAGCAGGGTTTTTTCGTTCTGACAAGCAACGATTTTGTGAGAGGCGGCCACTATCGTGGGCTTTGAATAATTCGCAACTGCCCTATGCTTGTTGTAAAATTCGATGAATTTCCGGCGCCTCTGACTCTTTGCTTGCCTATGTCCTGGATCGATATCCTCATCATCGGAATCATTCTCCTCTCGTCCATCATCAGTTTGGTGCGTGGTTTTATAAGCGAGGCACTCTCTCTTGTGACCTGGGTGGCAGGATTCTGGGTGGCCTGGTTCTTTTTTCGGCCGGTTGCCGAATATTTGGTGCCCTGGATAGATCTCCCCTCGATTCGCCTGGGTGTTTCCTATGGTTTGCTGTTGCTGGCCACCCTGATAGTTGGTGGTCTGGTCAACCGTTTTATGGGTATGTTGGTCGACAGTACCGGGCTAACCGGTACAGATCGTTTGATCGGCGTCTTTTTCGGTGCGGCAAGGGGTGTAGTAGTAGTAGTCATATTGGTGCTGCTTGCCGGGTTGACACCTATGCCGGGTGACCCCTGGTGGCGTGAATCACACCTGATCCCCTATTTCCAAGAGATTGCGCTCTGGTTGAGGGAGTTTCTGCCCAGCGACATCGCAAGTAATTTTCGCTATTGACGGTGTGTCCCGCATGAATAAAGGCGTATCGATACACTTTTCTCCTCACCTGTTCGAGCAGATCAAGCCTTTGGAGACCCGGAAATGTGCGGCATAGTTGGACTTGTCTGCAAAACGGCGGTTAACCAGTCACTCTACGATGCATTGATGGTGTTGCAGCATCGAGGTCAGGATGCTGCCGGTATAGTGACCTGTGAGGGCGGTAAGCTGCACCTGCGCAAGGGCAATGGCCTGGCGAGCGATGTCTTTCGCACGAGTCACATGATCAAATTGCGGGGCAATATGGGTCTGGGCCATGTGCGCTATCCAACCGCCGGATGTTCATCATCTGCGGAAGCGCAGCCTTTTTATGTCAACTCTCCCTACGGCATCACTCTGGCCCATAACGGCAACCTGACCAATGCGGAAGAGTTGAAGCAAGACCTGTTTCGTGAGGATCTGCGCCACATCAATACCACCTCCGATTCGGAGATTTTACTCAACATCTTTGCCCATGAGTTACAGGCGCAGAACAAACTGCGCATCGCTCCGGAAGATGTTTTCCGTGCGGTAGCCGGTGTGCATCGGCGTTGTCGTGGCGGGTATGCCAGTGTCGCGATGATACCTGGATTCGGCATCATCGCTTTCCGTGACCCTTATGGTATCCGTCCGGTGGTCTATGGACGCCGCGAGTCCGACCGGGGAACGGAATATATGGTTGCCTCTGAGAGCGTCGCACTGGATTCACTGGGTTTTGAAAGGGTGCGGGATCTGGATCCAGGTGAGGCGATATTTATCAGTCATGACGGTCAGCTCTACTCACAGCAGTGTGCCGCCAATCCCATGCGTTCACCCTGTATCTTCGAGTTTGTCTATTTCGCCCGGCCTGATTCGATCATCGACAATGTCTTTGTACACAAGGCCCGTTCAAGGATGGGACAAAAACTGGCGAAGAAGATCGAGCGGGAGTGGCCCGATCACGATATCGATGTAGTGATCCCGATTCCTGACACCAGTCGTACTGCGGCGCTCTCTCTGGCTGGAAAGCTCCATGTTCGCTACACCGAGGGTTTTATCAAGAACCGATACATCGGCCGGACCTTCATCATGCCGGGACAGACCGTACGCAAAAAATCGGTGCGGCAGAAACTCAATGCCATCGATCTGGAGTTCACGGGTAAAAACGTCTTGCTGGTGGACGACTCCATCGTGCGCGGAACGACTTCGCAGCAGATTGTGCTGATGGCGAGGGAGGCTGGCGCGAAAAAGGTCTATTTTGCCTCTGCAGCTCCGCCTGTGCGTTTTCCCAATGTCTACGGTATCGACATGCCTTCAGCCGCCGAACTGGTGGCTCATGACAGGACTGAGGAAGAGGTGCGTGAGTATATTGGTGCTGACAGGCTGATTTTTCAGGATCTCAGTGATCTCATCAATGCCGTACAGAAGAAGGGCAAGACTGATATTACTCGCTTCGATACCTCGGTTTTCAACGGTGATTATGTCACCGGCGATGTCAGCGAGAGTTATCTGGAACAGTTGGAACTGCTGCGTAATGACACTGCCAAATGTGAGGAGGATGCGGCAGGCCGCTCCATTCTGGACTTGCACAACAACGCCTAGCAGGCCAATGACAGGTATAAGGTTACAGGTGGCAGGTTTCAGGATCGTTTTGATTTCCTCATCCTTTTCCTCCCCGCAGGAGAGGAGTGAAAAATATGATAATTTCTACTTGATTCGAATAATGCTCCCGCAATAATTCTGTTGTCACCTGTCACCTGTCACCTGTCACCTCCCTCCGCCCCCTGAAACCTTGCCCAACACCCAATCCATTCCGCGTGTGCTTAACAGCCGTTTGAGTGTGCCAAAAAGGTAAGTGGGGAAGGTGACATAGTAACGGGCTTTGGGTCTGGGGGATTCGAGCGCATGGATCACCTTTTTCAATACGGCCTCGGGCGGCAGGGTGAATGGTACGGCAGGGCCTTCTTTCTCCAGTCTTGCTGCCATGGTGAGGTAATTCGCCTTGTGGACTGAGTGCTCGCTGTCGATATTCCTCTTCCACATCCTGTGGGCATTCGCTCGAAACCGGCTCTCCACCGGCCCTGGTTCGATCAGGGAGACATGAATGCCGCTGCCTTGCAGCTCCATGCGCAGGGTATCGGTGAGTCCCTCGAGGGCATATTTGCTGGCATTGTAGGCACCCCGATAGGGTAATGCGACCAGCCCAAGTACCGAGCTGTTCTGGATGATCCTTCCCTCTTTCTTGCGGCGCATGACCGGCAGCAGTCGACAGGTCAGTTCGTGCCAGCCGAACAAGTTGGTTTCGAACTGGGCACGCAGCACATCCCGGGTCAGGTCTTCCACCGCACCCGGCTGTCCGTAGGCGCCATTATTGAACAGGGCGTAGAGTCTGCCACCACAGAGTTCCAGTGATTGCTCGACCGCCTGCGCAATGCTCTCAGAGTCGTCCAGGTCCAGTTGCAGTGCATCCAGCCCCTGTTTCCTCAATTGTTCCACATCCTCTTCTTTTCGGGCGGTGGCGATGACACGATATCCCCGCGACTTCAGGCCGAGGGCCACGCAGTGTCCGATACCGCTGGAACAGCCGGTAATCAGTATGCTTTTCTTTTCTAACATCTTTATAGCCTAAGCCCTAAGGTGGGATTGCGCAAAATCGAGCAAAAATACAGACGGTATGTTTTTCTTTGGGAAATTAAAGTTTCCCGGGCATTGACCGCTACCTTTAGCGAGTCGGAATTTGATCATGGAACATGTGCCTGAACAATCAATAAGATGGCAATCAGGCGAAACACAATCATACAAAAACAGCCGCACTGGCGCAGTGTGGGAACGTGGAGAGTAATTAGGTGGATATTGCGACACTGGTAGGTCTGCTTGGAGGACTCGGCATAATCATCGGAGCAATTGCCACGGGTGGTGATGTGATGCTGTTTGTCAATGTCCCATCAATCCTGATTGTGGTGGGTGGCACCTTCATGGTGACGTTGATGCAGGTCTCTCTGGGTGATTTCCTGGGTTCCTTCGGAATGGGTATGAAGGCCTTTTTCTACAAAACCGACGATCCAAAAAAACTGATCGAAGAGGCAGTGGAACTGGCTGATATCGCACGTAAAAACGGTTTATTGGCACTGGAAGGTCAAGAGATCAGCAACGATTTTTTAAAGCGGGGGGTTGGATTATGTGTCGATGGCCATGACCCTTCGCTGGTCAATAAACTGCTCTCCAAAGATATCAACCTGACCATCGAGCGTCACGAAATTGGACAGACCATGTTCAAAAATATGGCGATCATGGCCCCGGCGATGGGCATGATTGGTACGCTTATCGGTTTGGTGCAGATGTTGGCGAATATGTCGGACCCGGCCAGTATTGGCCCGGCAATGGCTGTTGCACTGCTGACTACTCTGTATGGCGCGGTCATCGCCAACGTCTTCGCTCAGCCGATGGCCGACAAACTGGCCCGCTCCAGCGCCATGGAAAAGACCAACAAGTCCCTGATCATCGAAACGATTTCCGGTATTCAGGAGGGCATGAACCCCCGGGTGTTGGAGCAACTGCTCAGTACCTACCTGCCTTCAAGCAAACGTCCTACCGGCGATAGCGATTAACGGGGTCAATCAAGATGGATGACGATTGCCCAAAATGTGAAGAGGGCCTTCCCGCTTGGCTGGCAACCTTTGCGGATCTGATGTCCCTGTTGATGTGCTTCTTTGTCCTGCTGCTCTCTTTTGCGGAGATGGACGCTATTCGTTTCAAAAAGATGGCTGAGTCGATGAAGGATGCCTTTGGTGTGCAGACGGAGATTCCCACCAATGAGATTGTGAAAGGTACCAGCGTCATCAAACAGGAGTTCAGTCCCGGTAAGCCGGAAGAGACGCTCATGGAGGAGATCCGGCAGCAGACGACGGATGACACCAAGGATAACCTTGACCTGCATGACGGCAAGCAGAGTGCCGATGAGATCAAGGTGGATGAAGCGATGAAAGCCGCGATGCTGGCGCAGCTTGAGGCGGAGGTCGAGCAGCAGGCTGAAGAGCTGGCAGAGATGCTGAAGGAGGAGATTGAGGAGGGCATGCTTGAGATCGAGACCGAGCAGACCAAGATCATCATCCGCATTCAGGAGAAGGGGTCATTTCCCTCTGGCCGAGCCAGCCTGAAACCCGGTTTTTTTGATGTCATCACACGAATCACAGATGTCGTGGCGGAGACCCCTGGGAATATCGTAGTGGCTGGACATACTGACAACATACCTATCTCCACCCAACGCTTCCGTTCAAACTGGGAACTCTCGTCGGCGCGTGCGGTGACCGTGGTCCATGCCATGTTGAGTAACTCCGGTCTGGATCCTACCCGTGTCTTGGTTGAGGGACATGCGGATTCCAATCCTTTGGCACCCAATGATTCCAGAGAAAATCGTGCGAAGAACCGGCGTGTTGAGTTGATTATTGAACGTGGAGAGGATGAGGAGAGTGGGGAGGTTCTCAATGTCTCAGGATAATGTTGGAGCTGTAGCTGAACCGATTCCGAGTCGGAGTTCACTCGCCATGATTAGGGGGCAGTACAGCCCCGGGGAAACGTGACCAATGGCCATTGAAGACCAAGCAGGTGATCAGGCGGATCGCCGTGAATTTTTTCGTATCGATGACTCGATTCAGTTGAGTTACCGTATTGTAGACAGTGTCGAGTTATCGTTGCGGTTAGAGAAACTCGACAACAGTGTCAGCAGCAGCTTTACAGTAATGACGCGTTTGCAGGCGCTAAGCCAGCACCTTTCGGCATCTTTACATCGTATCGAGCAGAAAGATCCTGACGTGGCCGATTACCTCAAGGCGTTGGATAAAAAAGTCGAGCTGCTGGGACAGAGTTTTCTGGCGGATGAGATTGACCTGACGGAACAGCCCGCAAAACCAATCAATCTTAGTGCGGGTGGTATGTCTTTGTGCGCTGCCGAGTCCCTCGAAATCGGCACTCAGCTTGAGATCAAGATGCTGCTACTGCCGTCATTTACCGGTGTTCTTATCTATGGTGAGGTGGTGGGAAGTGAAGGGTCACCGGATGATGCTGATTTTCCGTGGAACCTGCGAGTCAATTTTTCTCATATTCGCGATGCGGACAGAGATGCCCTGATCAGGCATATCCTGCGTCGTCAGGCTGCAGTGTTGCGCCAACAACGGGAGGATCGGGAACGGCTGGAGGATGAGTGAAAAAACCCACTAACGAGGATATCTCCCTAGGAGACTGTCGGATTTAACGCTGTTTGGCTGCAAATCCCTGGATGGCGATCAACACAGCTTATCGAACTCGTTAAATAGGCCCACTATTCGCCTCATTCGATAAACTGATTTGATTTGCCCCCAGTGATTTTCGCTTCAAACGGATAAACCCGACAGCCTCCTAGCCCTGGAGGCCGCCCATGGACTGCTCGGTGGGGCAGGCACTGGTGATGCTGTCGGCAGATGCCTGCTATATCTGGAACACCGCAATGAACAGTTGGAACGGTTGGCTGAGCTGGCGGAACGTTACTTCCGCTTTGGCCAACCGGAAGAGGATCATGCCCGCATAGTGCGTCTGCTGGAGTCCATTCGGGAAGAGACACGGGATGAGGAAGAGACTGATAATGGCGAATTTGGGCTGGAATAAGCGGCGGATTTTGGCTTCAAGATGAGAGTTCACGAATAGATTAGAGGCTCCTTCAAGGTGTGGTAGAATCCCTCGCAATCAAATGCCGCCTGCTTCTGCCGGACGGTAGACACGAAATCACGAGGACACCTGCCATGCCGATCTACGAATATCGCTGTGATTCCTGTGGGCACGAATTTGAAGCGCTGCAAAAGATGAGCGATGCGCCGCTGACCGCCTGCCCGGAGTGCAATGAATCCGCCCTGAAAAAGCTAATCTCTGCGGCGGGTTTCCGTCTCAAGGGCGGCGGTTGGTACGAAACCGACTTCAAGAGCGGCAAGAAAAAGAATATTCACGATACCGGCAAGAAGGATTCCAAATCCTCCTGTGGCAGCGGTTCCTGCTGTAACTGACCCCTCCCATGGTTCAACTAAGACGCTATCTGGTTGCCGGCTTGCTGGTCTGGTTGCCGCTGGGCGCCACCTTCTTTGTTGTCAGATTGTTGGTCCGCTGGATGGACAACAGCCTGCTGCTGGTGCCTCAGGCATATCGTCCTGAAAACCTGCTTGGTTTTGCCATTCCCGGCCTGGGGGTGGTGCTCACACTGATTATCCTACTGTTCACCGGACTGGTGGCAGCCAATCTGTTTGGCCGTAAATTGGTCAGTCTGTGGGAACGGGTGTTGGCGCGGATTCCTCTGGTGCGTTCCGTTTACTCTGCGGTGAAGCAACTGGTGGAGACCATGCTTTCCGATGGCGGTCAGTCGTTCCGTAAAGTGCTGTTGGTCGAATTTCCCCGCCGTGGCCTCTGGACACTGGCCTTTCAGACCAGCACTGATCAGGGTGAGGCGCAGAATAAGACCGGACGCAACGTGGTCAACGTCTATATCCCCACCACGCCCAATCCCACTGGTGGTTACTTTGTCATGGTGCCTCGGGAGGACGTGCAGGAGCTTGATATGAGTGTTGATGACGGCCTTAAAATGCTGCTCTCCATGGGGGCAGTGGTGCCAGACCACCAACAAACGGATGCAACAGAGTCTGCATAGAAGACTTCTCGGTTGCACCGGCCGGAATCAGGCCGTAACATTCCCGCTTTTTACCGGGCGATTTTTTCACAGGACAATCCTCCCATGCGCAGCCATTATTGCGGACAGCTCAACAGCTCTCATATCGATCAGGAAGTGGAACTTTGCGGTTGGGTTCACCGCCGCCGGGATCATGGTGGGGTAATCTTCATCGACCTGCGTGACCGCGAGGGATTGGTGCAGGTGGTCTACGATCCCGACCTGCCGGAGGTTTTTTCCGCCGCTGAGCATGTGCGCAATGAGTTTGTTCTGCGGGTGAAAGGCCGTGTGCGTGCGCGGCCGGAAGGTACTGTCAATCCGGACATGCCCACCGGCGAGGTGGAAGTGCTGGGACTGGAATTGGAGGTGCTGAACAAGGCTGATACTCCTCCGTTTCAGCTTGATGAGCACGAAAAGGCCTCCGAAGAGATTCGCCTGCGCTATCGCTACATCGATCTGCGCCGCCCCGAGATGCAGGAGAAGATCCGCATCCGGGCAAGGACGACTCAGGTGCTGCGCCGTTTTCTGGATGACCGGGGTTTTCTTGATATAGAAACCCCAATGCTGACCAAAGCCACCCCCGAAGGCGCACGGGACTATCTGGTGCCCAGCCGGACCCATCCCGGTGAGTTCTTTGCGCTGCCCCAGTCGCCTCAGCTCTTCAAGCAACTGCTGATGATGTCGGGGATGGATCGTTACTATCAGATCGTGCGCTGTTTTCGCGACGAGGATCTGCGCGCTGATCGTCAGCCGGAATTCACCCAGATCGATATCGAGACCTCGTTCATGGACGAGAATGAGATCATGGAGCTGAACGAGGAGATGATCCGCCAGCTGTATAAAGAGATCCTCGACGTCGACCTGCCCAACCCCTTCCCGCGCATGACCTACGATGAGGCGATGGACCGTTATGGCTCCGACCGTCCCGACCTGCGGGTTCCCCTGGAGCTGGTTGATCTGCAGGATCTGATGCAGGAGGTGGAGTTCAAGGTCTTCTCCGGACCGGCGAAGGATCCCCACGGCCGTGTTGCCGCGTTGCACGTGCCCGGTGGCAGCTCCCTGAGCCGCAAGAAGATTGACGGATACACCAAATTCGTCGGTATCTATGGCGCCAAAGGTCTTGCCTATATCAAGATCAATGAACTGGCCAAGGGGCGCGATGGACTACAGTCACCGATCCTGAAGTTTCTACCGGACAGCGCGGTGGATGGCATCCTGGAACGCACTGGCGCCAAGGATGGCGACCTGATCTTCTTTGGTGCTGACAAGACGCATGTGGTCAACGAGGCCCTGGGCGCTCTGCGGGTCAAGGTCGCTGAGGATCTTGACCTGATGGAGGACGCCTGGCGGCCTCTGTGGGTGGTGGATTTTCCCATGTTCGAGTGGGACGATCAGCACAACCGCTGGAATCCGCTGCATCACCCCTTTACCTCGCCGAAGGATGACCAGGTCGATCTGCTGGAGAGTGACCCCGGCAAATGCAAGTCCCGCGCATACGACATGGTCGTCAATGGGACGGAGCTGGGCGGCGGCTCGATTCGTATTCACAGCGAGGAGCTGCAGCAGAAGATCTTCAAACTGCTGGAGATAGGTGAAGAGGAGGCTCAGGAGAAGTTCGGTTTCCTGCTCAATGCGTTGAAATATGGTTGCCCGCCCCACGGTGGACTCGCCTTTGGTCTCGACCGGCTGGTGATGTTGCTGACGGGTTCGAAATCGATCCGCGACGTGATCGCCTTCCCCAAGACCCAGACCGCAGCCTGCCAGTTGACCTCCGCGCCTTCGGAAGTGAGTATGACGCAACTGCGTGAGCTCTCGATCCGTGTGCGCAAACCCCAGAGTGAAGAGGCCTCCTGAGCAGGTTAATCAAGTGTATTGTCGGATTACGCTGCGCTAATTCGACCTACGGATTTGAATCCAGATGACCAACAGGCGATATAAACGTCCCGAGTCGGTGCTGGTGGTGGTCTACACTCCCGCCGGCGAGGTACTGATGCTGCGACGCAAAAGCCCCGATGATTTCTGGCAGTCGGTTACCGGCAGCCTGCGCTGGGGCGAATCCCCTTTGCAGGCGGCGCGCAGGGAACTCTACGAGGAGACTCGGTTGATGGCGGGCAGTGCGCTGATCGACTTGCATCACCAAGTGGAGTTTCCGATCATCATCCCCTGGCGCACCCGCTATGCCCCTAACGCCAGAACCAACCGTGAACACTGGTTTGCGCTGCCCCTCAATTCACGTCGCATTCCTCATCTGAATCCGACGGAACATACGACCTACAGCTGGCTTTCCACGCTTGAGAAGGGGGCGCAGCTAGCCACTTCCTGGACCAATCGGGACGCGATCCGTCTGTTGGCGGGGTACCCGATCCGCTACGCTTGATCGGGCCTACATGTTGGATGCTGAGTCTTTGTAGTCCGGAAGCCTGGAAATTTGCGTTCTTGCGTCTCTGCGTTTTCAGGAGCGTTTCCGGACAGGCGCTAGTGAATTGTAGGCAGGTTCAAGCGCAGCGGAACCGGCAATCGTATGCTTAATAGTCGAAATGTTGCTCATCTCTTTCCCACAACTGGAAGACAGCAAGACTCTCTTCCCGTAACAGCTGTCGGGATTGGATCTTCCTCTCTTCAGGGGGACGTTGCAGCTCCTGACAAATAAACAGGTCGGAGAAGCCGATCTCAGCTGCATCATTGGCGTCTGCCGCATAGACGATGGTTTGAATGTGAGCCCAGTAGGCGGCACTCAGGCACATTGGGCAGGGCTCGCAGCTGGCATAGAGTGTGGCTCCGTCGAGATGCGTGCTCTCCTGTTGTCCACAGGCCTCGCGGATGGCATTGATCTCAGCATGGGCAGTGGGGTCGTTGTTATTGACCACCTGATTCCAGCCACGGCCGATGATCCGTCCATTCAGCACGACGATTGCGCCGAAAGGGCCGCCGTGATGCAGCTCCACACCCCGACGCGCCAGATCTATCGCCTCCTGCATGAACGCCCTCTCGCCCTGACCCATGGTGACTACTCCCAACGGAAGGTTTTGGCCCCAATCCAGATAAAGATAACACTAAAGCCGGTGAGTGCGGTGAGCTGGGGCCAGATCTCTGCCGGACCTGCGCCATCGATCATGATCGCCCTGGCGGCGTCGATCATATGGGTCAGGGGCAGGGCAAGAGCTAACTGCTGCACCAGTGGATGAGAACCTTCCAGGGAGAACCAGACACCGGAGAGCAGCATCATCGGCCAGCTGATCAGATTCAACAGGCCGTTGGCAGCCTCCTCGCTGGTCATACGCGCCGCGATCAACAGGCCGACGCTGATCATGCTCAGTCCGCCCAGGATGAGAACCGTCAGTAGCAGCCAGTAGGAGCCATACATGCGGAATCCGATGAGCAGATCGGTGCCGATATAGACCAGGGTAGTAAATGCGACGATCATCAACAGCCGGGAGACGATCTGCGCCAGGAGGAATTCAAATGCTGTCAGTGGCGTTGCGCTGAGCCTTTTCAGGACGCCGTTCTTGCGGTACCGCACGATCACATAACCGACACCGAAGAGGGAGCTGAACATGATGTTCATGCCCAGTACACCGGGAATCACCCAGTCCACGTAGCGGATCTCCTTGCCGCTTACCGACTCTTTCTGCAGTTCGCTTCCGTCCAGCAGTCGTTCCAGGATATACCCCTTGGCTGAGCTGCTGTTGATCCAGTAGCGGTTGCCTGGGACGTCTATCAGCATATCCAGTTGATGGCGGTCCACCTTGGTGATCGCATCTGTCTGTGATTCGATGGGAATAAACTGGATATGGCGGGTTGTAAGAAAGGTTTCCAGTCTGCTGTTATCCGCTGTGTCTCCCTGGACGCCTACTTTGTAGAGATCCTGTTCACCGGAACCAAAGGCAAAGGCGAAGCCGACGACGATCAGTACCGGCATGATGATGTTCCAGCCAAGGGCGGTGCGATCCCGCAGAAACTCCTGATTACGGGCTTTGAGAAGGGCAAGAAAACGGTGTGGTGACATAGCTCAGGATCGCAGAGAGTGGCCGGTCAATTCAAGGAACAGGTCTTCCAGGGTGGGGGAGCGCACCAGCAAGTGGGTCAGTGAGATCTGGTGTTTGAGCAGATGCTCGATGCTGGTGTTCACCTCCTTGGAAAGAATCTCCATCCGGTCCCCCTGTGGCTGGAGGCTGGATCCCGGGTCAGGTTTGAAGCCTGCCGGCAGTGCATCTGCGGGAAGGGTAAGAATCGAATTTTTGTAGTGTTCGGCCAGCAGTTCCCGGGGCACGCCACGGGCGATGATCTTGCCGTGATCCATGATCAGGATCTCATCGCAGAGTTCATAGGCCTCTTCCATATAGTGAGTGGTGAGTACCAGGGTCTTGTTCTCCCCCTTGATCCGCCTGACCTGTTCCCAGAGGTTGCGCCGCGACTGTGGGTCCAGTCCGGTGGTGGGTTCATCGAGAAAGACGATCTCCGGGTTGTTGATCAGGGCAATCGCCAGCAACAGTCGCTGGCGTTGGCCACCGGAGAGTTTGCGGGTGTCCCGTTCGAGAAACTCGCCCAAGGCGCAGATCCCGATTAATTCATCCAGAGGCCGGGTATGAGGGTAAAACTGTTGGAAGAGCTTCAGCACCTCCCGAACGGTGATGTGTTCCTGCAGGGCAGTATGCTGGAACATGATGCCCGCTTCGTTACGGAACTCGGCGCCCAAAGGCGCGCCCTTGTAGAGAATGGTGCCGGAAGAGGGGCGCAGAATGCCTTCCAGCATCTCTACCGTGGTGGTCTTTCCCGCGCCGTTAGGGCCTAGCAGGCCAAGGCAGATGCCCCGGGGAATAGTGAAGCTGATGCCATCCACCGCCTTGAGACCGGCATAGTGTTTGGTTAGATCTTTTACCTCAATTATCACCAGGATAGAGTACTAGGACAGAAACATCACTTCGACCTCTTTCACCTCTTCTTCAACCCCTTCGATATCCACTACGTTGATCTCGGGTTCCAGGCCCACCTTTGCGAAGGCAGGGATGATGCCCCAATCCTCATTGGCAAGAGAATGGTCGTTACCTGAGCCGGTCTGCAGGCGGGCGACAAGGACGACGTCGACATAGTCCGCTTGTGTACCCCCATCATAACCAAGATCCTGGAAGTGTGCTGGCACCTTGATCAGGGATTCCGGAAAATCCCAGTCTTCGAGAATGCGTTCGCCGATCTTGGGGCTCAGGGTATTGATAACACGGTCAAGCTCTTCCTGATCACTGATCAATTCCGGAGAGTGTTCCGCCATGGTCAGCACAGGGAGGGCGCCGATATTGTGGATCAGCCCGGCAAGCATCGCCTGTTCTCTATCCAGGTGTTTGAGATTCTGCGCCAACACTCTGCTGATGGCGGCAACCTGCACACTCTCTTCCCAGAGCTGCCGAAAACGTTTGTCGAGAATATCGCAGGTGGCCTGGAAGATCTGCTGCATGATCAGGCTGACCACCAGGCTGCGTACCAACCGTGTGCCCAGCCTGGCTACCGCCATCTGCAGGTTGTCGATAGGGTTGCGTCCACGATAGAGCGGGCTGTTGGCGACCTGCAGGAGGCGGGCGGAGAGCGCGGCGTCGGTGGCGACGATGTTGGCGATCTGTTGGGCCGAGGAGTCTTCGCTTTCGACCGCATCCCTGACCCGTAATGCAACCTCCGGTAGTGTCGGCAGGGTCAGTCTATGTTCGTCAATGGCTTTGAAGATAGCGTCTAGAAAGGCGTTTTCGTCAATCATGTCCGTGTCTTGTTATTCCCGGTGGTTACGGCGGATCAATGTGTGCCGCATGGTGGTGTGGTCGGCTCCTCTCTGTTAGCGGCAGGGTTACTCGGATTCTGAAGTAAATTCATAAGGCAGATTGCGAATCTCCAATGCCGGCCCGGTTTCACCCAATGTGATCTTTCCGTTTTCCGCGTTGGCGATTTCGATAACCACCAGCAGGTCGAATCCGCCGTCAGCGGCTTGTGCGTCCACGACCTTGCCGGCGCCTTGGCCCGACCGACTGTCAGCCGCGTAGAGCGCGTCCCCCGGCTTCGGTTCGATATCTCCGGAAGCATGAGCCAGGTACATGCGGCGCTTGAGTTTGCCCAGATAATGCATGCGCGCCACCACCTCCTGGCCGGTGTAGCATCCTTTGGTGAAGCTGACGCCATCGACAAGCTGCATGTTGGTCATCTGGGGAACGAAAGCTTCTGCGGTCTCCGGAAAGATGGTTGGAATTCCGGCGTGGATATTCTGCAGCGCCCAATACTGACTATCACCCGTCGTGGTCCCGGACTCCAAAGCCTCCCAGAGACTGATCGATTTATCCACCGGGCCGATAATCTCAAAGCGGGGTACCTCACCAGACAGGCGGATCAGTATGAGGTTGTTCTGCTCCACCACGCTGTTTGTCTCACCGGGCAGGCTGGTGAAATGGGGTTGCAGAAGCGCCTCCGCACAGTTTCCGGTGAGTCCGAAACGAACCAGTTCGTCACTCGCATCAGTGATAGTGACCTTGGATCTCATCACAAACATCTGCAGTCGTTTGAGGCTTACAGCCATATTGCCGGCAGGTGTTTGCAGAAGAAAGTCGTCACCCTGGCGCAGCGCCCGGTAACTTGCCAGCATACGGCCCTTGGCCGTACACCAACCGCAGAGATTGCTGTGCCCGGCGGTGACTTCGCGCATGTCGTTCGTCATCTGACCCTGCAGAAAACCTTCTGCATCCTCTCCGCTGACCCGCAACAGGCCAAAGTGGGAGAGATCGTTCAAAACGCAGGCCTCTGCGGTGGGCTGTATGGCTGAGGCCGGGCGTGACTGCATGAATGCTGACCACTGTGTGTTCATGGTGTGGACGGACTCCTGGGTTTGCTCCTGTTCTGTGCGTATCATACCCCATCGTCAGGGGTACGAAACGCCCATTGTGGTGTGGTTTCGTACACCACCACCAAACACTATTGGAATCCGCATGAGTAGTCCCGCCGCAGGCAGTCTGGTCCTGTATAAAATACGTCCCGCGAAAGTGGTTGAAGTCAGCGACAAGATCACTATCGAGTTGGAGGGGGGCAAAACCAAGCGTGTCAGAACCAAGGATATCGTCCTGCTGCACCCCGGTCCTCTCACCAGTCTGAAGGATCTTACTCCACAGACAGGTGAGATCGAGGAGAACTGGGAGTTGCTGGAGGAGAGCACCACCGAGATTCAGGAGTTTACTGAACTGCTGTTTGACGAATACACGCCGGCGACTGCCTGGGCTGCCTGGGAAGTGGTGGCGGATGGTCTCTATTTTACGGGAGAGCCTCAGGCCATCACCCCCAGACCGGCGTCAGAAGTGCAGGCAGAGCGGGAACGGCGCGAGGCCAAAGAGGCAGCGGAGACGGCCTGGACTGCCTTTGTCGACCGGGTCAACCGTGGCGAGCTGATGGAAGAGGATCGCAAGCTGCTGGGCGAGGTGGAGGCCCTCGCCCTAGGGACGCGTAGCAACAGCCGGATTCTCAAAGAGCTGGGTTTTCAGGAGACCCCGGTCAATGCGCACCGGCTGCTGGTGAAGACCGGTTACTGGAGCGAGAACGAGAACCCCTATCCGCGCCGTTTCGGCATCAATCAGGAGACCCCGGAATATGAGATACCCACGCTGCCGGATGAGTCCCGGCTCGATCTGACCCACCTGCCTGCGTACGCCATCGACGATGCGGGCAATCAGGATCCGGATGATGCCATCAGTCTCGACGGCGAGCGTATCTGGGTGCATGTGGCGGATGTTGCCGCACTGGTGCCCCCTGATAGCGAGATGGATCTGGATGCACGTAATCGCGGCGCAAATCTCTATATCCCGGAACAGGTCATATCCATGTTGCCTCCCGGCTTGACCCATCGATTGGGGCTCGGACTGGAGGATGAGTCTCCGGCGCTGTCGATCGGTTTCTCGCTCTCCGATGCGGGAGAGATCGATGATATAGAGATTCAGCCCACCCGTCTGAAAGTGACCCGGATAAGCTATCAGGATGCTGACCAGCGTTTGCTTGAGGCGCCTTTTGCCGAATTGCAGCGCAAGGCACGGATCTACCGGAAACGTCGCGCAGCAGCTGGCGCCGCCTTCATCAATCTGCCCGAGGTGAAGATCAGGGTTGAAAACGCAGGCGTCCAGGTGACGCCGCTGCCCTCACTGGCTAGCCGTGAGATGGTGACGGACCTGATGCTGATGGCGGGGGAGGCGGTGGGCCGATACTGTATCGACAAAGATATCCCGGTACCTTTTGCCACCCAGGCGCCACCTGATGAGCCATCGACTCCTGAGGGGATGGCAGCCATGTTCGCCTACCGGAGGAAGTTCAAGCCCAGCCAGATCAAGACACAACCCGAGCCCCATTCAGGTCTCGGTCTGGTGTTTTATATCCGGGCGACCAGCCCCTTGAGACGCTATTCTGATCTACTGACTCATCAGCAGCTTAGGGCCCATCTGCGGGGTGAGGACCCACTCGATATTCACGCCATATCTGAGCGAATAGGGCTGGCAGAGGTTGGCAGTGCAGCAATCCGCAAGTCGGAACGTCTCTCCAACAGTCATTGGCGTTTGGTTTTTTTGCGCGACAATCCGGATTGGCAGGGTGAAGCGGTAGTCGTTGCCAGAGAGGGTGAACGGGCAACGGTAATGATTCCTGAACTCGGTATGGACACCAAGGTCAGGGTGAAAAGTGCGCCTGAACTCAATACGACAATCCGTCTCAAACCGAGGGAGATCGATCTGCCGGATCTGGCCTGCTATTTCAGTGTGTTGGGCTAAAGTTGATTCAGCCCATTAGGGAGCCTCTGAACAAGTCATGAACTCGTATCTTGCGTCCAGAATGCCCAGCTTTTTCGTTGCAAATCTTCGCAATAGCCAGCTATTACGTGCGATTTGCGCCTCAAATCTGAACATTCTGAATCGCAATCTATTTCGTCCAGACTTATTCAGAGGCTCCTTAGGCTACACTGGGCTGATAGGGAGGTTTGAATGAAAACGTCACTTGTCATAATTGCACAGTTATTGCTGGCGGGCTGTGCGGGTTTCGACAGGGTAAGCGGTGGTGAATCGGATGTTTATGCGATGCCCCCGGTGGGAACCACGATTGTTCTAAAAGAGTCCCTGTTTGTGCCTGCCGGGCAGACCCGTGTCTATCTGCAGGGTGGTGCTGTAGTGAGCAAGGCGAAGATGGATCGTTATGTTCCCAACTGCAATTTTGAGATTCGAACCCTCTCGGAGGATGCGCAGGAGATTAGACCTGAGTCGTTCATCGTCAGTCGGCTACAGCGGGAGATGGCGCAGGTCGTTATGCTAGATGCCCCCCTGATGGTGGCGGGTCTCAATCTGGCTGGTCTCGACGGTGGCGTACCGATGGTTTTCCGTGGCGTACACATGTGGATCAGTTCCGACATCCAACCGGAGGTCATGCGCCTGACCTGTCGAGGCGTGTTGGAGGATATGATCTGGGCGCGGCCGCCATCGATCAGGGAGATGCGGACGGTCATGGGGGATAAGGCCGATCTCATTTTTCCAGAGTAATCCGCATATTGATAAACAATGGGATAAGAGGAGGCTGAACCTGAAATCCTGATGATATGTTCAAGTTAATATGGCTGACTTACTGTCACTAAACCTCCTCTAGAGGGAGGTTAATCTCACCCTTGCTATCCCATTGGTTATATAAAATCCTCCATCAAACCTGCTAGTCTGGTAATTAAGAGTGATTTGCATTCTCTATTACCCGTCAAGTGTGAGGCTTTTGATGAGGATCCATGACACGCCGATGATTGATCAGCTTGAAGGGGGAGAGTGGCCAAGTTTCGTCACGGGAATCAAGCGGTTGCGGGATAAGCATCCGGACAAGCGGATCAACGAGATGACGAATGATCTGCTGGGACAACTTGAGCACTCCTATGAAACCCGCAAAGGCTATTGGAAGGGCGGCACCGTCAGCGTCTACGGTTACGGTGGAGGTATTATTCCCCGCTTCTCCGAGGTAGGGGATTTATATCCGAAGTCAAAGGAGTTTCACACGTTGCGGGTTCAACCGCCGGCAGGTAACTACTACACCACCGAGATTCTGCTGAAACTGGCGGATAGTCGGGAAAAGTACGGGTCAGGCCTGGTTACCTTCCACGGCCAAACCGGCAATATCATGTTTATCGGTGCCACCACTGAGAACACCCAACGCTTCTTCAACGAGATCAATGAGTATGGATTTGATCTCGGTGGTGCAGGCCCTTGTATGCGTACCGCTCAATCCTGCGTAGGCTCAGGCCGCTGTGAACAGTCCTGTGCCAATGAGCATAAGATCCATCGGTTACTGATAAACGACTTTATCGATGAGATGCATCGGCCGGCCCTGCCCTACAAGTTCAAATTCAAGGTTTCAGGCTGTCCAAATGACTGTGTGAATGCCATCGAACGCTCCGATTTCGCTATTATTGGCACCTGGCGTGACGACATGAAGGTGGATCAGTTGGAGGTCAAAAAATATGTCGCCAAGAAAGGGCGCAAATATATCAACGACCATGTCATCTCCCGCTGTCCCACCCACGCACTATCCCTCGATGAGGACGACACACTGGAAGTGGACAACAAAAACTGCGTCCGCTGCATGCACTGCCTGAATGTGATGCCAAAAGCGCTGTCGCCGGGTGATGACAAAGGCGTCAGCATCCTGATCGGCGGCAAACGTACCTTGAAGATCGGTGATCTGTTTGGTTCAGTCGTGGTCCCCTTCATGAAACTGGAGACCGAGGAGGAGTACCAGAAACTGCGGGATCTCGCCGAGGAGACGGTGGACTTCTTTGCCGAAAATGCCCTGGAACATGAGCGCATCGGGGAGATGATCGAGCGCATCGGCCTGGTCAATTTCCTGGAGGGTATTGGCCTGGAGGTCGATCCCAATATGATCATGCATCCACGGGAAAACTCCTACGTTCGCACTGATCATTGGGACGAAGAGGTGCAAAAGTGGCAGGAACGCAAGACCAGGATGGAAAAAACGGCCATAGACGCAGCCTGATTGCGGCGTTCCCAGATCCTGGAGTGATGAATTCGGAGACAACCATGGCTAAAGTCCACCCCCGCACCCCCATCGAGAGCGGCTGCCCCGACGGCATTCAGTATATGCATCCGGTGATGCGCAGCAATTTCGGCCAGTGGAAATACCATGAGGACCCGCAACCCGGCGTACTGCGCCATGTCGCAAAGGGGGGCGATGAAATCTGGACCGTGCGGGCCGGCACTCAGCGGATTCTCGATCTCTTCACCCTGCGCAAGCTCTGTGAGATTGGTGACCGTTATGCCGATGGTTATGTGCGTTTTACCATCCGCAGCAATATTGAATACATGGTGGCGGACGGCGCCAAGGTGGCGCCCCTCATCCAGGCACTGGAGAGTGAAGGATTCGTAGTGGGTGGTACCCGCAACTCTGTCACCTCCATCTCCCACACCCAGGGGTGGTTGCACTGCGACATCCCCGCCACAGACGCCTCTGGGGTGGTCAAATCGATGATGGATGAACTGGTGGATGAGTTCAAAAGCTGGCAGATGCCAAACCGGGTGCATATCACAACCTCCTGCTGCCAGATCAACTGCGGTGGCCAGGGCGATATCGCGATCAATATTCAACACACCAAACCACCCAGAATTGACCACAGCAAGGTCGCCAACATCTGTGAACGGCCTTTGGTGGTGGCCCGCTGTCCCGTGGCTGCCATAAGGCCCGCGATGGTAAACGGCAAACCCTCACTGGAAGTGGATGAACGAAAATGCATCTGCTGCGGCGCCTGTTATCCACCTTGTCCGCCTATGCAAATCAACGATCCCGAACACTCCAAGCTTGCAATCTGGGTAGGGGGTAAGCATTCGAACGCCCGCAGTCGGCCCACTTTTCAAAAGCTGGTTGTGGCGGGCATCCCCAACAATCCACCCCGCTGGCCGGAGGTCACGGCCATCGTAAAGCGTATACTCGCTGCCTATAAAAACAGTGCGCAGGATTGGGAACGGATCAGCGATTGGATCGATCGTATCGGCTGGAAGCAGTTTTTTGAGTTAACAGATCTCCCGTTCACCAAATACCATATCGATGATTGGCGCTATGCCAGAAAGAGTCTGAACTCATCGAGTTATATCCATTTTTGAACAGGCTGCCCCCATTTTGGCAGGCGACAAGGTATCAGTCGTCAAGGGACAGCAGCCGGCCTTACCTCCCACTGCTAGCGGGCCTAACAGGCTGATAGTTTTTGTAGGGGCTGAAGTAGCGGTCGGCGTCAGCTTGAGGCAGGGCGGCCTCACCCAACATGTTTAAGGAGTAGCGATAATTTGGGGGATAGTGATTTCGTCCCCGCTCCACCGCCTCTTCGATTGAACGTCCGATTTACAGATAGATTTCTGCAGTATGTGGCTTCACTGGGGCAGCCTGCATGCTGGTCCATATTTCCTGGCGTCCGTCCGCAAACGTTCTACAGGTTTCCGGACAGACACTTGTTAGAAATATCGGGCAAGATTGAACTCAATGTAGTCATCCTGACTGATAGTGTAGAGCGGATCGTCTTCCGGCACGTCGATCCAGAGGCGGATCTGGGCGGATGCCTTCCAGGAATCACCGATGCGGCGGCTCGCCTCCAGATTATATAACCAGGCGCTTGAATCCATGTCCTTGATGACGCCGGTCAGCAGTTCACTGCTTTGCTCGTCGTTGGCAGTTAGGCGCAGACCGATAAAAGCGTCGTTCTCGAAAGCGATGGGTGCATTGTCGCCCCGTTCGTCATACATGTACTCGGCCAGCACCCCAAGGTCCATATCGCTATCGCCCAGACCGATGAAGGTGTATTCAAAACCACCGGTGTAGGAGAAGACATCCTCCCTATCGGATCTGCTGTAGAGCGCCTCAAGTTTCCACAGCCAGTCTCCTTTGGTTGCCTGCAGGTCGAGACTGGTCTGGTGAATGAGTTCGTAATAGGGCGCCAATACGATCTCATTGGCACTGTTTAGGACGGGTTGCAGGAGAGGATTGCGGTTGGTGCCGTAGAAGTGGGCAAGTCCGATGTCCCAGTCGCCGAGCGAGTGGGACCAGCGCAGGGCCAGATCGACGCGCTTGTTTCCGGCACTGGACTCATAGCTTGCCAGATCGTTGTCAACTCTGGGATGCGAGCGCAGACGACCCTCCTTACCAGGAAAAGTCCGCTCCCGGAAGCCGGGCAGGGCGTATATATCCAGTACCCCCCAAGCCCTTTCGAAGGAGAGCTTGAGCATGGGTTGGCCGAGCTTCTGCTCACCATCCGGGTTTTCCACCAAGTCAGTCTGGTTGATGACATCCACCAGATGACGTGCCTCGGTGACGCCCCAGAAGACCTTGCCGATTCCTGCCTGAACCTCCCACTCGTCGCCGACATGGGTCCAGAGCAGTTCGCGGATGTCGGCATGGGTGCGATTGTTATCCTGGGAATCCCAGCGCAGGAAGGGACGAAAGACGATGCTTTGGCGGTCGTCGTCCCAGGCGTGGTAGTACTCGGGTTCGAATGCCAGGGAGAGGGTGCTGTCACTCTGTGCCGGATTGAGTGCCTCCTGGGTGAAGTAGCGCCCCTGGCCTTCGATATAACCTGTCCATTCGCCGGCGCAGGCCAGCGATGGGATGAGGCAGAGGGCTTTGATCCAGTGTTTCATTTATGTGCTGTTTGGTCTTTGATCGGTTTTTCCGGCGTAGGCCGGTTCAAGCGGAGCGGAACCGGCAAAACTGCTGTCTCTGATGGGAATTACCGGGCGCGTTTGAGACTGTTCTTGCCGAAGTTGGAGTCTTTTAGGCCAGTGCGAAAATGGTAATCCTCCCAAGTGAGCAGGGTGCTCTTCCCCGTCTGGTGGTTCTGCATGAACATTTCACTGGCCCGCCAGAAACGGTCTAGATACTGCTTGTAGTCCTTGAATTCCAGGGTTTTTAGTAGCGATTGTTTCCGGTCATAGAACTCGATCTTCAGCGGGATGTATTCTGCCTTGTCGATCCAAACCACCTGACGGGTGTAGCCGGAGTTGGGATCCACGGGATAGCGTTCCTGAACCAAGGCATCCTTGCCGTTGAGCTGTTCATCGCGGATATATTTGTAGGTGTATTTCTCCACCTCCTGCGACGACAGATCCTCATAGGCGAACTCACTGCCCATGAAGGGACCGGATTTGTTGCGCGATGCGATGCGCTTCACCCGTTTGAGCGCCGGGAGGTAGAGCCACTGATCGTCTGAACCGGTCTGGTGGGAGTAGCTCAGAAGGGCGGTGCCTTTTACATCCCGCGGACGGTCAAAGATGATCAGCGTCTTGTCGCCATCATTCTCAACCTCCAGGGCCTTGGTGCGCATGTGGCGGAGGCTCTCCTCCCCATGTTTGTTGCGCAGCAGCATGGTCATGGTGGCTTTGAAGTCGTGGAAGCCTGTGTCGCGGCGATCCACCTCCCTGGCAATCTCCAGGCCCTGCTCTTCCGGCGTCATGGCGTTACCGGTTAGCGGCAGCAAGCTGCAGAGAGCGATGAGCAACAATCGTTTCATTTTGTTCGGCCTCCGAAGAGCATCAGCAAGGGTGGCAGGAAAAGGAAGTCGGCCAGCAGGGCAAATCCAATGGTAATCGACGTCAGCAGGCCCATGCCGGCATTCAATTGAAAGTGGGAGAGGGCGAGGATGGCGAAGCCCAGCATCAGCACAAAAGAGGTGACCCATAGTGCCGTGCCGACGGTGGAGAAGGCGTAGCGCACGGCATCCTCGGCATTCATGCCCTGTTCCCGGCGGGCACGCAGAAACTTGCTGAGAAAGTGCACTGTGTCATCCACCACGATGCCCAGGGTCATGCCGCTGACCACCGAGAGGGCGAGCCCAACCTCCCCGACGAGGAGTCCCCACAGGCCAAATGCCATGCCGATGGGTATCAGGTTCGGCAGCAGGCTCAGTCCACCGATGCGCAGAGAGCGGAAGGCGAGGATAAGGATTGCAGAGATCATCACCAGTGCCGCAGTGGTGCCCTTCAACATGGCGCGGATGTTCCTGCTGCCGATATGGGCAAACATGATGCTGGGGCTGGCGCCATCCACTCTCATGCCGGGTGCGTTCGTTGCCAGCCACTGCTGCGCGCGTTCTTCGATGGCCAGCATCTGCTGGGTGGAGATGCTCTCCAGCGTGACGATGAAGCGTGTCGCCGATTTCCTGACGTTGATCTGGTTGTTTAGATCCAATCCGAAGGGCAGCGAAAACTCATAGAGCAGCAGGTACTGCGCCGACAGGTCACGCTTGTTCGGCAGGCGATACCACTCATCGTCGTCCGCATGCATGTTCCGATTGAGCCGTTTCATGATATCGGTCAGCGTGTTGACGTGCAGGACGTTGGGTTGCTGCCGGTACCACTGGGCAAATTCTTCAATCTTCTGGAGAAATTCTGGATCGCTGACCCCGCCGACATCTCCAGAATCGAGAGAGTATTCGATCATATAGATGCCTGTCAGATTGTCCGTGGCGAAATCGGTGGCGGTTCTGAACTCATTGGTTTCATCAAAGTATTTGACGAACTGGTCGTCCAGTTGGTTGTTGGGAATCTGTGCTATCAGGAACAGAATTGAGCCACCCACCACCCAGAGCAGCTTGGTTTTATGCTGGATCACAAACTCGGCAAGATACAGCATTGCCCTGTTCCCGCGGGAATCGGCGCTCACCGTCTTGACCGGCAGGATCATCATCATCGCGGGCAGCAGTGTGATGGAGAGGATGAATGCCAGGATGACACCCATTGCAGCCATATTACCGAGATCCCGGAACGGCGGGGCGTCGCTGAAGTTCAGACTCAAGAATCCGATAGCAGTGGTGATCGAGGTGAGAAAGATCGGCTGCAGATTGATACGCAGGCTCTCAAGCAACGCATCCCGTTTGGCCAGACCCGCACGCATCCCTTGCAGGAAGTTGACCAGGATATGCACACAGTCCGCTATCGCCAGGGTCATGATGACGATGGGTACAGTGGTGGTTGGGGGGGAGAGTCGAATGTTCAGCCAGCCTGCGAGCCCCATGGTGCCGAGTATCATCAGGATGATGACGATCAGGGTCGAAAAGGTACCTGGAATCGAACGCAGCATCAGTGCGAGGGTGATCAATACTGCGGCGAACATGGCCGGGTAGAGCGTTTTCATATCTTTTATCGATGCTGCCGGGAACGCATTATTCATCATCACCATGCCGGTGAGGTAGATCTTGATATGGGGATATTTCTGCTCGATCCGCTGCGCCAGTTTTTGCGCGGCCGCGGCAACTTCAGGTACCTCGGTGAGTTTTTTTTCCGCCAGCTGAATCGTTACGTTGATCCCTGTGACATGCGCTTCGGGTGAGATGAGCCGGTGCACCAGTAGCGGGTCTTTTACGGCGATCTTCTGAGCCCGTAGCAGATCCTCGTTCGACAGGCTGCCAGCATCGCGGACCAGGTCGTCAACCACCAGATCATCGCCTTCGGCATAGGTATGTTGAAAGTTGGTGACGGAGTCGACGCGCAGAGAGTAGGGGATCTGCCAGGCTGCCTTGGTCAGCTCCTCAACGGCGCTCAAGGTTTTACGGCTGAATACCTTGCCATCTTTTGGCGCGAGCACAAACAGTACGTTGTCGTTTTTGGCATAAGTATTCTGCAACTGCTCAAAAGCGGTCAGCTGCGGATTTTCTTCGCTGAAGAACATCCGGTAGTCGTTGCTGAACTGCAGGTTTTTCATCCCAGCAGCCATGGTAAACGTTATGATGAAGGCCAATAGAATGACCAGATACTTCCTGTCCAGAATGAAACGAAAAAAAAGCTCTTTCATTTTGTTTCCATCGATTGTGATTATTGTTTGATTTATACGTTTATGGGTCAGGTTCCCAGGCTGTCCAGATAATTTAAAATACCTTTCCCGCATTGCAACAGCACGGCTTTGTCTTGGGCATTTTTTGCCATGCTCATGCAGCCTTCCAACGTCGCCACGATAAAAAGTGCGGTCTCCTCCGGATCGATCTCCTTCCTAACCTTACCAAGCTGTTGGCCGTTTTGCAGTGCAGAAGAGATGGTTTGTAACCAGAGTTTATACATAACGTCGGTTCGTTCCCTGAACCCTTGATCAATGGGAGACATCTCCTGGGCCAGATTGTTCAAGGGGCAGCCAAGCCGGATGTCCCTATCTTTCAGCTGTTCGCCGGCCTTGATCAGACAATCCTTCAATTGCGTAATTGGGTCATCCGTTGTTTCAGCCAACGGATCGAGCCAGAGGGTACGCAAATGGTCACTGATTACCTCTTCCAGAACCGCATAGCCCAGCGCTCTTTTGCTGCCGAAGTAATGATAGAGTGCACCTTTGGTAACCCCAGCCTTGTCGAGTATTGCCGTCAGGCTGGCGGACTGGAAGCCTTTGTGGTGAATCTCATGAAATGCAGCGTTCAGCAGTACTTGGCGTGTCGTATCAGGTTGCAATGTTCAAAATCCACTGTTTAAAGCAGGAACATACCGACCAGTATGTATATCGATCGGAGAATTGTCAAAAATTGGTCGCAGTGAGGTGATGACCTATCCGCAAATTCTCCCTATACTCTACCCGGAGATAAAACAAGCTGGAGATTTTCATGTCTTTGCCCGACCAGACAGAGATCACAAAGGCCGAGGAAACTGCTGTTTCGGCCCGGGAATTCATCAATTATTGCGAGGCGGAACGAGATCGTCGTCGAAACTCAGGAGATGAGTTCGATGAGGAGGGTTTTGAAGTCGCGATGGAGAGAGTGCTGCGTAAACTCAGGGTACTTGAAGACGAGGGATGGTCATGATAATTCATCGCATCCTTGCCAAAAACGTCCTGAAATATTCCAGCCTAAAGCTCGAGAATCTGCCGGAAAATGGTCTGATCGGTATTACCGGACCCAACGAATCGGGTAAGAGCACCATCGGTGAAACCGTCTGTTTTGCGCTCTTCGGACGCAGTTTTTCCCTCGACGACGATGACCTCGAAAAGATTATTTTGTGGGGAGAGACACACTGTTCCGTGGAACTGGATTTCACCGCCAGCGACCATAAGCGATATCACCTGGAGCGTTTTCTCGATGATGCGGGAAACCACAGCGCCATGCTCTCCACCCTGGAGGGCATTACCGGTGATGAGCCATTGGCTCGTGGCGTGGAAGCGGTTGCAGACAAGCTCTACGACTTGATTGGCTACGAGTTCGATGAATTCATCGAATCCTTCTATCTGGCGCAGCGTGAAATCACTACGCCGCACCCTCACAGCTACGTGCTCAAAACCATGGCAGGGGTGGTGACGCTCGAATATTGTGCTGCAGCCAATCAGGAGGATATCGCTGAAGCTGAAGGTGTCATTGAGGAGACGGATCGGGAAATCTCTGATTTGAATGAACAGATCGATGAGATCGGCATCGATCCCGGATGTCTTCACCTGCTCGAGGATGAGCGAGCCCAGCTCAACAGGCAGACTGGTGACCATAATCACCAGGTTGAAGCGCTCGACGATGCGTCCAATGCCTATCAGGACGCACTGCCAGTGCGCAAGGCAGCCCTCGGCGGTCGACGGCGCGCCGCATTTTTGCGTTTCATCATGTTGCTCCTGACACTGGCTACGGCTGGACTCTGGGGCCTGCTGCTGAGGATGCCTGAGCATGAGTTTGCGATTAATGCCTCCGACTGGCTGGCCGGGAATGTGCCGCAGTGGCGGGTGGAGATGCTGCTTATCACAGTAGGGGTCCTTGCTGCGCTCTTCATCTTTTTCTGGATTCGCCGAAGCGTGTTCAATCGTCGTGCCGCCAATGTCGAAACGGTAGCGCAGACATTGGCAGCCGAGCTGGATGGTCTTGAAAACCCAGTCGAATTCACGAAGGAATCAGACAGTCCTAAAGCTGCCGATGAAACTGAAGCGGAAACTGAAACTACCGGTGACACGGATGATGAGCCTCAATCAATCGTAACTGTGATAGTGGATAAGGCGGCAAGAGAACGTCTGGCCCAGCGTGTGACTGGGTTTATGGCGGATGCCCCTGAGGTTCGGGATGGGGTCGGCAACGAGCAAAACCTGCTGCGCTATGCCATCGACAAGGCTCAGGAGCGGGTTGGGGAGCTGGATGAGGCGATTCGGCAGGAGCAGGCTAGGATTGATAATGCGGACGGTCTGATCACCATCCGCGACAGCCTGAAAGACAAGGCGGCTGAACAGGCGCAGCAGATTGCAACCTGCGAACTTGCCGGTGAACTGATTCAGGGCGCCATCCGTGAGGTCTCCAACAAGTTCAACGTTAAGCTTAAATCTCTGGTAAGCAAGATGCTCCCGCTGTTTACCGAGCACCGATATGAACATTTGCAGATTGCGGATGATCTCAGTGTGCGGGCGTTTTCCAGTGAAAAACGTGACTTCATGGATCTGGATGAGATCTCCAGCGGCACCCAACGGCAGATCATGCTGGCGGTGCGACTGGCGCTCTCCCAGGAGCTGATCAAGCGCACTGTTGATGCCGAGCAGTTTCTCTTCCTCGATGAACCCTTCGCCTTTTTTGACCAAAGACGTACCCGCAGTTCACTCACGGTTTTGCCGACGCTGAGTGAAGAGCTGACGCAAATCTGGATCATCGGCCAAGAGTTTCCAGATGATGTTCATTTCGATCTGCACATCGAATGTGACAGGGATATAAACAGCATTTAACCGCTATCCTGAAACGCAGAGATCGCAGTAACTATTCAGTGCCATTCAATGTGGGTCGGGTTAGTCGCGCAACAGTACAAGGCCGAAATACAGCACAGCAACTTGCGCGCGACGTAACCCGACAAACCGCTGTTGGGTTACGATGCGCGTTAAGCTTGGTGGTAAAACGAGAGTTTGGTGTAATGCTCATCTAACCCAACCTACAAAATAGGCACACATTCAGGACAAAGCTGAATAGTTACAGGTCGTGGCGATGCGCATCTGTCGTGATTGATGCGGTTCGTTTTACTCACCACATCCTACATATCCTTTCCCGGTCTCCGAACGAGGAGAGTAGGTAATCGAAGGAGCACCAGATTATGCGCCGTCTCTTTTTTCTGATGCCGGATGTGGAGTCCTGTCAATCTGTGGTCGCCGAGCTGGAGGAGACAGGCATTCCCGAGCGACACTTGCATGCCGTGGCAGGCATAGAGCAGAGGCTGGACGATCTGCCAGAGGCCGGTATTTTGCAAAAGACCGAGTTGGCCCACGGTCTGGAGTGGGGTGCGGGGCTGGGCGGAGTTGCCGGAGGATTAGGGGGATTGCTGGCAATGGCGTTCCCCCCTGCAGGCATCATACTGGGCGGTGGGGCGCTGTTGACCGCTGCCGTTGCCGGCGCGAGTTTTGGCGCGGTGGTCTCGGCCCTGCTCTCCAGTCACGAACACAACCACGATCTCGATGCCTTTCAGCGTGCTATAGAAGCGGGGGAAGTACTCTTGATGGTGGATATTCCCAGGCATGATGTGGCCAAGACTCAGAAGATGATCCTCAGTCACCATCCTGAGGCACATATCGGTGTGGCAAAACTGCCGCAAGCGAATTGAATGATCTTCCGGTTACCGCCGTACTGCCCACACTGCGGCGAATTCTGAGCAGCCGTCAAAGCGCCGTTCTGACATCACCGACGGGATCCGGCAAAACCACGCTGGTTCCTCTCGAACTCCTTCATGAACCCTGGTTACAGGGGCGCAAAATCCTTTTGCTTGAACCACGGCGCCTGGCTGCCCGGGCCGCTGCGGCACGCATGGCGGAACTGTTGGGCGAACGGGTTGGTGAGCAGGTCGGTTACCGTATCCGCCTCGATAACAAGGTTTCCCGGCGGACCCGTATCGAAGTCTTGACTGAAGGTATCCTCAGCCGGCGGTTACAGCATGATCCCGAACTGCAGGGGGTCGGGCTGGTGATCTTTGACGAGTTCCACGAACGCAGTCTGCATGCGGATCTTGCGCTTGCGTTCTGTCTCGACGTAATGGCAGGACTGAGGGAGGATCTGCGCATCCTGGTGATGTCGGCAACCTTGGACACAGATGCCGTGTCGGACTTGCTGGAGGGGGCGCCGGTGGTGGAGGGCAAAGGACGCAGCTATCCAGTCGAACTCCACTATCTTGGTGACCCGCCTGCAATGAGACGCCTGCCCGACTCGGTGACAGCCGCCGTGCTTCAGGTCCTGCAGCAACAGCAGGGAGATCTGCTGGTGTTCCTGCCGGGCGTTGGAGAGATAAAGCAGACGGTGGAGCGCCTGAGTCGTCTTCTCACCAGCGCTGAATCCCCATTGATTTGTCCGCTCTATGGTGACCTTGGGCGGGAGGCACAGGATCGTGCCATTCGCCCTGACCCCGGTGGGCGACGCAGGATTGTGCTTGCCACATCCATCGCTGAGACCAGCCTTACCATCGAGGGAGTGACCTGTGTCGTGGACAGTGGTTGGTCTCGAATGCCCCGTTTTCTGCCCGGTATTGGTTTGACGCGTCTGGAGACTGTTCCGGTTTCACGTGCGGCGGCCGATCAGCGTGCCGGCAGGGCAGGGCGGCTCGGTCCCGGACACTGTTACCGTCTCTGGAGCGAACAGCGGCAGGATCGACTTCCAGCCCAACATCCGCCTGAAATCCAGGAGGCTGATCTGGCGCCTCTGGCATTGGATCTGGCCCAGTGGGGGGTGAGCGACCCGGCTCAACTGCGCTGGCTGGATGCGCCTCCTGCCGGAGCATTCTCCCAGGCCCGTGAATTGCTGCAATCCATCGATGCCCTGGATCGGCAGGGTCGAATAACAAAGACCGGCCAACAGATCGCAAGACTACCCCTGCATCCCAGGCTTGGACATATGTTGTTGGCGGGCATGGAACACGGAGAGAGTGCGATGGCTGCAGATATTGCTGCGCTGCTGAGTGAACCGGATATCTTCAGGCGCGGTTCCAGGGAAACCTGGAGCGTTGATGTGGAACGCCGCCTGACTGCATTGAACCACTGGCGCGAGCAGGGTGGCCGGCAGTCGTCCGAACAGAATCTGGACAGAGCGGGGTGTCGCCGGGTGGACAAAGTGAGCCGTCAGTGGCGGCAGTTGTCAAAAAAAGAGGAGACGAGTGCCGCCGGCCAGGTTTTCTCTCCGGGTGGTCTGTTGGCGATGGCCTACCCGGACAGGATAGCCAAACAGCGTAGTCACGGCAGTTATCTGTTGGCTTCCGGCAGAGGGGCGGTACTGGCCGAGAATGATGCACTGGCTGGAGAGCGATATATAGTCGTTGCGAAGGTGGATGCAGGACGTACCGAAGGGCGTATACAGCTTGCAGCAGCCTTGAATAAGGATGAAATCAGGGCGCTGCCGGGCCTGAGGTTGCGACGGGTTGCGCGGATCGAATGGGATACTGCAAGGCACAGGGTGGTAGCCAGGGATGAAGAGCGGTTGGGTGCGCTGCTGCTGGCCAGTTTTCCCCTGGAAACTCCAGATCCGGAAACGCTTAAGCAGACAATGCTGCAAGGTATCGAACAGATGGGAATAGAATCGCTGCCCTGGACGGATAAGCTGCGGCAGTGGCAGACACGTGTGGTCTGTATGCAGGCATGGATGCCTGAAAGCAACTGGCCGGACCTATCGGATCGTTGGCTCTCTGAGTGTCTGGGTGAGTGGCTTGAGCCTTGGCTCGATGGTGTCACCAGGCGGGAGCACTTGCAGCGATTGAATCTGGCGGATATTCTGCAGAATTTGCTCTCCTGGGAGCAGCGGAAAGTGCTTGATGAGGCATTGCCCACTCACCTTACGGTACCCAGTGGCTCCCGTAAGGTGCTGACTTACGAAGTGGGGAAAGCGCCTGTGCTGGCGGTGCGGCTGCAGGAGATGTTCGGGCTGGCAGATACCCCAAGGATCTGCCACAACCGGGTTCAGATCATGCTGCATCTACTGTCACCCGCCCAGCGGCCGATTCAGGTCACCCAGGATCTGCGTGGTTTCTGGGACCGTACCTACAGCGAAGTCAAAAAGGAGCTCAAAGGGCGGTATCCAAAACACCACTGGCCGGATGATCCCTGGCAGGCTCAGGCGACTGCCAGGGCCAAACCACGAAGCAGATGAGTTGTAGGGCCTGTTAACACTATGAGGATACCCATCGACAGTGCCCCTTTTTCGCAGGACAAGGCGCACTGAGCGTCGTGTACTTGCGGTACATGAGTGAAAGTGCAACGCAGGCCTGCGGAAAAGGGACCTGTCCCTCCGGGTTGGCCCTCAAATAAGGCCATGCGGCGTTGCACATCGCTTATTTGGAACAACCAAACTACGCTCTGCGCGCCTTGCCTGGCCTTATTTGAGGGTCAACGCTGGGCATCCGCATAGTGTTAACAGGCCCTAGTTCCTTGCTTGTTCCTGCATCAGTTTTTCGATGCGCTCCAACTCACCGGGCGTGTTTATGTTGGTGAACAGTTCGGGATCAGAAGAGAAATCGGCGAGTGCCAGCCGCTGTTGTTTGAACCAGCGATGGACAGCCCGCCCGCCAGCATCAATGTAGGCGGCAAGTTCAGTTGTCAATTCACGCCGAATCAGTGAAAACACGGGATGCATTCTTTCTCCATCATGAACGCAGCAGACATCGGCATTCTCTTTTTTCAACGTCGTGAAAAGTCGTTCCAGTAGATTTGTGGGCACCCAGGGGCCGTCGCAGGGGACCGTAAGCAGCAGATCGGCTGTCGTATGTTGCAGCGCGGACAGCATGCCTGCCAGAGGGCCGGGGTAACCATCGACCGGATCTGGAATTACCGCAAACCCAAAATTGCCGTATCGGTCGAAATTCCGGTTGGCGCTGATGAGCAGATGGTCTGTCTGAGGTTTTATCGCCTCAATCACATACTCGATCAAAAGTTGTCCATTGAGAGGGGTGAGGCCTTTATCTTCCCCCCCCATCCGGCTTGCCTGCCCCCCGGCGAGAATGACGCCGGCAATGGAAACGTTATCTATCATGTTTGTAAGCTGGCTTTATGCTGGACAAGTGCGTAAAAAGAAGTAGATTCGGGTAAAAAGCCCGCAGTGGAAGTGTGCGTTGGTTCAATATACCTCAAATTCTAACATCTAATTGTCATATCCAGGATGGATAATTCACTTTACATTATTATTAATCTGCACCTTATTCCCACAAGATGATAGGGTTTACAAGGTCAGTAAACATGAAGGCAGTGCTGGACAGTAGTGTTGATGTAATGTGGTTCGTGATTTTCAGCACTCCGAGAGGGATTTCAATTTAGGCGGCGACTTGGAACAATTAATCTACACCACAATATTATTAGGGGATGAACGATGATGAATAAACTGCAATCTCAAATCCGTCTGAACAACTCATATGATCATGTTGAAGTTAAATATGAACCTGAGTACAACGCGGTTTGGGCGAAATTACAATATCCAGGGCGCCCCTGCATGAGCAAGGGATTGCTGGATGATGTTGCCAAGGCGCAGCAGCTGATTCGAGAATATGCCAGCTACGGGCATAATACGGGTGACGAAAATCGTTTGCGCTATCAGGTATTGAGTTCGGCGACCCCGGGGGTTTTCAATCTGGGGGGCGATCTGGCTCATTTTATCGACCTGATTGAGCGTAAAGACCGTGGATCCCTGATGGCCTATGCAAAATCCTGTATCGATATTCTCTATCCTTCATCGATCGGCTATGGTCTGCCATTTACGACAATCTCCCTGGTACAGGGAGAGGCGCTGGGAGGTGGTTTTGAAGCTGCCCTCTCTACTAACGTGCTGATTGCCGAAGAGGGAGCGACATTTGGTTTTCCGGAGACAGTTTTCGGTCTCTTTCCGGGGATGGGCGCCTTCAGTTTTCTCGTCAGACGCATGGCGCCTGCAATGGCAAAACGTGTGATTGCTTCCGGCAAAGTCTATACGGCGAGGGAACTGTATGAGATGGGGATTGTTGATGTGGTTGCACCGGATGGCAAGGGTGAGGAGGCGGTCAACAACTACATAAAGTACCAGCAGAACCGCTCAGCCGGATTTGTCTGTCTTGATAAGATCATGGACCAGTTTAATCCGGTTACCTATGAAGAGTTGATGAGGATCACCACGATGTGGGTCGATGCGGCGATGGGGCTGAGTAAGAAAAACCTGCGACTCATGGACTATCTGCTACGTGCCCAAGAGCGGCGTTGGGGAGTAAAAGAAGATCTGATGTGTCAGGCTGTAGGCTGAGAACGTTTATCTCCAGTTACTGAGCGTGTCATCAGTTCCTGTTGCAGGATTGATTCTGCGCGGCTGAATGCCTCTTCAATAGAGGTCAGCGTATGTGCCCCCCTGTTGTGGAGCGCCAGGTCGTTCACTTGATTGGCATCAGTTGAAGCTCTGGTGAGTTCCCGCAGGCCAAGATAGGCAGCGGTTCCCTTCATGGCGTGGGCCGAGTCTTTGAAATCGGTGGGGTTGTTGGCGGAGAGTGCTTTGCCCATTGCAGTGATCAGCTGCCGACCGTCGCGCAGAAAGTTGTCTACCAGGCGTTCGAGAAAATCATTGTCCTGCCCCAGATTGATGACCTCATCAAGCACCCTGCGGTCGATGATGGCGGGAACGGTATCCGTTGCTTGGGACTGTGCAATCGAACTCAATTCAATGGGAGCTGCTTTTTCTGGCCCTGTATGAGTGGCTTGAGCAATGGTGTCCAGGAGTTTCGCTGAAGAAACAGGTTTTGTCAGGAAAAATTGAATACCGGCGTCTTCACACTCCTGCCTGGCTTCCAGCGTGGCGTTGGCGGTTAACATGACAAATGGGACGTTAGCATCCACGCCATTGGCGAATCGGTACATCTTGAAAGCATCGAGTCCACCGAGAAC
The DNA here is from genome assembly GCA_003660235.1 of bacterium endosymbiont of Escarpia laminata. Taxonomy (GTDB): domain Bacteria; phylum Pseudomonadota; class Gammaproteobacteria; order Chromatiales; family Chromatiaceae; genus QGON01. The sequence continues at coordinate 99,434 of QGON01000061.1, forward strand.
CGGCATCTGCATATCGACGATGGCAAGATCGAATGGCGTGCTCTCCAAGGCATCTAGTACCTCCTGACCGTTTTCGACCAGTTTGAACTGGTGTCCTGCAAGCTCGAGCATTCTTCCCACCACCATTCGATTTGTCGAGTTGTCCTCGCCGACAAGAATGCGCTGCTTTTTTGAGTCGTCCTGGCTATTTGCGGTTTTTGCCTTCAAGTCAACGACATGCTCTTGTTCGGCCCGGTTTGCATGGGCGGCATGCAGTGCGTTGAAGAGCATGGATTTGTCAACGGGAGAGGGGAGGGTTGAGATAAGTCTGGTAACCTCGTCCAATGGGAGCGCTGGCACACCATCGGGCAGTATCACCAAAATGTCGAAACTATCCAAAGCGAGTTCGTCACGGAAGGATTCAAGCAGTTCCCGCATCTGCTCATCCACAGGGACTTGATCGATAATTAATAATTGATAGGGTGCCTGTTGATGTTTTTCTCCGAGTATGAGCCGAAACATCTCCCGTAAACTCTGGACATCCTGAAAAGAGACTCCCCACTCTTGAAGGTAATTTCCGGTTATGGTCTTTACGCCGGTCTTTTCGCAGAGTCGGATTACCCGGCAGTTTTCCAATTGCGTGTCTATGCCGGCTTTAGCGGGGGTTGAACTGGATTTGAATTCGATATCGAACCAGAATGTCGTGCCGACGTCAGGTGTGCTTTTCAATCCAATCCGTCCACCCATCAACTCGACCAGTTGCTTGGCGATGGCGGTTCCGAGGCCACTACCACCAAAACGTCGGGTGGTGCTTTCATCAGCTTGGTTGAACTTATCGAAGATGGTTGCCTGCTTCTCTTGCGGAATACCAATTCCACTGTCTATGACTTCGAAAAGGATCAAAGCCTGTTCTTCAATGAGATGAGTTAAATGGCAGCGTATCTCTACGGTTCCCGTAGGTGTGAATTTGATCGCATTGCCGATCAGATTGATCAAAATCTGGCGCAGATGTAAAGGGTCGCCTATGAGCAGGTATGGAATTTCAAGGCTGACATTGCTGATCAAGCGAATATTTTTCTGTTGCGCCTGCGGAGAGAGCATACGCAAGGTGTAGGTAATCAGTTCATGCAGATCAAATTCTGTCTGTTCGAGGATGAGTTTTCCTGCTTCGATCTTGGAAAAGTCAAGTATGTCCTCAATGAGCATGAAAAGTGTTTGACCTGAATTGGCGATGGCATCGGCATACTCACGCTCTTCTGCGGGAAGATCGGAGCACTTCAATAACTCACTGATCCCAATGATTCCGTTTAGAGGGGTTCTGATTTCATGGCTCATGCGGGCGAGAAAATCGCTTTTTGCCTTATTCGCGTCCTCAGCGCGTTTACGTTCTTTATGAATGCGTCTGATGAGTACTGCGGCATATCCCGGTAATACCAGAAAAGATGCAAGCAGGCCCAACCCCAGGTTTATATGGGAGCGCCAGAATTCATTGGTGGCAATGACGATACTGAAACCGATGACGGAAAGGGCTGTGGAAAAATGGAGATACCTCTCTCCGTAGCGAAACCCGTTGCCGAACGTCACCCATAGATAGAGCCAGACCCAAGGTGCAAGAAGGTCGTTGGTAAAACTTGATACGATGCTGAAACCAGCAATATCCGACACGATGCTGATGATGCGGCGTGGATGGGATGTTCCCCTCCAAATCAATGTAGTAATGAAAATTCCAATGGAAAAAAAGAGAAAACTGGATATCAGGATCGTGGTCAGCGTCCGGGGGTGCTGCAGGGGCAGATTGGTCGGCCCTGAAAATAACAGATAGACAAGCACGGCGGATGACAGGAGGATGCGCACAAGCGCCTGCTCCTGCTCAGAGTTATCTCTGCTTACAAATATGCGTTTTAGAAATTGATAAATGTCTTTAATAGACTGCATAAGTTGTATAATATCGTTGTGCGGGACTTGGTCGGATAGAGTTGCTCAATAGGCCGGTAGTCTGGAGTTTAGGATATCGTTCCTATATTTAGAGTGTCTGATGATGGTATGCGTGTTTCCTCCTTTTGGGGTTGAAGGATCGTGTATAAGCATATTCCAAGTCTATGCCAGAGAATGCGAAGAAGCACTGATATTATAACGAACAACAATATTTATTCTGCATTTCGATGTGAAATAAGTCATTCATATTTGCTTTGTATCTCTTCGTAGCGGTTGTTTCAGGACAAGACATTGAGGCATTTTCGATCATGGCCTCTAATTCGCATATGGTTGGTATTAGTAAAGGTAATCAGAAAGATGAGTCTGGATATTGAAGCAGTCGTAGTATCGGCGATCGCCACTCAAAAGCAGCTGGATACAGCCAGTATCAAACGTGAATCACGTCTTCAGGATTTAGGTGTCTCCTCACTGGATGCTATCACGATTGTCTATGAGGTCGAGGAGGCCTTCGACGTCGAGATACCTAATGCTGAACTTGAAAAATTGGAAACGGTTGGCGACATCGTGGACGGCATCGGCAACTTGCTTGCGGATAAGTAAGTTCCGTGGGCGAACGTATTGTTATTACCGGGTTGGGATCTGTTTCCGCGCTTGGTGTGGGTGTTGCGCCGTTTCGCTCGGCATTGCTTGCGGGAACTGCCGGGATTCGTAATCTTGAAAAAATAGACTGCAGTGGTTTGCGGGTGGTCATTGGTGCTCAAGTCCCCCATTTCAAGGCGGCCGATTATCTCGACGAGGCGTTATTGCCCTATCTCGATCGTTTTTCACAGTTTGCCTTGATTGCAACAAAAGAAGCCTTGACTGATTCTGGGTTAACCGCCGGGCAATATGCGACTGCTGCTGCGATTATCGGTACGGGTTGCGGCGGAAAGGAGACGGATGAGGCCACCTATTCCCAGCTCTATCGTGATGGGCGATCACGTGTACATCCACTGACGATACCAAAAGGGATGCCGAGTGCGGCAGCAAGCCAAGTCAGTCTGCAAATGAAGATCAAAGGGCCAGTGTTTTCCGTAACGAGCGCCTGTTCCTCGTCCGGACATGCCATTGCTCAGGCAGCGTTGATGATACGGCATGGCATGGTTGACGTTGCGATCGCGGGTGGCACTGATGCGCCATTCACCTGTGGATTGTTAAAGTCCTGGGATATGCTGCGGGTGCTGTCAAAGGATACATGCAGGCCATTTTCCAAGGACAGATCTGGCATGGTGCTCGGGGAAGGGGCAGGTATCCTTGTTCTTGAATCAGAGCGTCACGCCAAGGCGAGGGGGGCAGACATCTATGCTGAATTAGCGGGTTTCGGCATGTCATCGGATGCGGGGCATATTACCGATCCTTCCGTGGATGGAGCGGCAAGAACCATCGGGTTGTGCCTGCAGGATGCGCAATTGAGTCCAGCGGATGTGCAATACATCAATGCCCACGGCACCGCGACACAGGCAAATGATGTTACGGAAACGGCTGCGATCAGAAAGGTCTTCAAGGAAAACGCCGCTTCTTTAGCAGTGAGTTCAACGAAATCGATGCATGGACATGCACTGGGTGCAGCAGGTGGGCTTGAACTGGTGGCGACGGTATTGTCTGTGAAGGAGGGGTTCATACCGCCAACAGTGAATTTTACTGAAGCGGGTGATGGATGTGATCTGGATTATGTGCCCAATGAAGTGAGGTTCGGGTCCATTGATGTGGCACTCAGTAACTCTTTCGCTTTTGGTGGGTTGAACGCGGTGCTTGCCGTGCGTGCCTATCAGTAACAAAGGATGCAGGCGTGTCTCAGGTCTTCTTGAAGAGAAACTGGCCATTGCCGAATATTTCACCCTCCATCGGGGCAAAGCAGGCCTTGCAAAGGGAAAAGTAGTCGTTCCAGTATTGGATATCGTCCGTTGAAAGCTCATCTAGGCTGACGTTATCCATGTTACTCCAGAAACGTTCGTGCCACTGATTCAGCGTGCGCCAGTAGTTCATCCCATTGACAAACCAGCCCTGTTCCAGGGAGAAACCACTTTCTTGTTTGGCAATTAGGTCGTAAGGCCAGATTCTCCCCCCTGGAAAATAGTCTCCAATCAGTGTTTTTTCAGGGGTGAGGAAACGGGGGATAGGGATGCGGGAAACAATCAGATGGTGGAACGCGTAGCCGCCAGGTTTGGTCAAAATTGCTATTTTTTTAAATAATTCCGCGAGGTTTCTTGCATGTTCAAGAACACCAATGGAAAAAACCTTGTCAAATTTTCCAATCCCAAGCGTCTCTTTGGTGAGATCTGCGAAATCACCGGTGATGAGTTTGAAACGTTTTGATGAAAGGGGATGTGCAGGATTGTTTCTTGCTTTGTTGATATAACTGCTCTGTGTTGTGCTGGCTGTGATCGAAGTAATCTGAAGTTGCGGATAGTTTTCTATCAGGTAGCGCTCGAAAGAGCCGAAGCCGCAGCCGATGTTCAGAATCTGTTCATCACCCTGGAGTCTTGCTCGTTTACAGATGGTTTTGAATTTACTTCTCTGTGCCTCTTCCAGTGATATTTCTATCGTCGCGGCTGTAGCGCCGTTTTCGCTGTAGAACGCCATGGAATAGGCCAGGTATTCACTATCCAGAAAACTGCGAAAAAAAGCCTCTGACGCATCGTAATGCTGAGCCATCAGATGACTTGTAGTTTCCCACATGGGGCCATGAGAGGCGATTTGGATTAATTTGTCGGAGAGTTGTTCAGGATTCTCCAACTGTTCCTGATACTCACGGGTAAAAAAACGGTTGAGTCTTTTTTCCGTCAGTTTCAGCGCGTCCGAACCAAATGGCTGAACCTTTGGGTCAAGCTGTCGTTTTGGCATTAATCAGCAGCCAAAGGGTTAGCTGAGATAGGAGCTGTTTTCATCGTCCTTGGAGAGAAATCGCATGAGTGCGTCACTGGTGCGGGTGAAGGTGGCGCGCATCTCCTGCAGGATGTTGGCTCCATGAGCATCGAATTCGGAAGGAAGTATACGTGATGCGCTGAGGCTGTATTCATAGAGGGCGAATGCTCCCAAGTGTCCTGCGCTGTCCACGAACAGATGAGCGAGGTCTTTAAATAGTTCACTGTCGTTATCGGCAAGGGCCTGATCCATCTGTTGCAGGGTTCTTTCGCTATCGAGAGTGAAGGTTGTAATCAAATTGGAGATGAACTGCGGATCGTTCCCGAGTATTTCGAGATTTTTCAGAACGCTGACATCCAGTGTATCGGCGTTATGGAAACGGGTGATGACACCGTCTTCAAGTGCTGCAGTCGCACCTTCTCTGGTTTTTTCCTGATCGGACGAGATAACCGCAGTGACTGTTTTAACCAACTCGTTTTGTTGAATGGGTTTGAATATGCAGGCATCGGCTTCTGCGCTTTCGCACTCCCTGATTGTTGCGGGGGAGTTCTCGTCTGTTATCACTACAAACGGCATCCATCTGCGCATGGAATGAGTGAAATGGTGGAGTTTGATGACCTGAATGCCGCTCATGACCGGCATGGAGAGATTGACAATCGCCAGATCAAAATGGTGGCTCTCGAGTGCATCCAGCGCCTGTTCTCCATTTTCGACTGCGTAGACTCGATGGCCCTCCTGTTTCAACGCGCGTTCGATGCTGCTCCGGTCGACAGGATTATTTTCGGCAACCAGGATCTCTTGCGGTGGGAGAGAGGAGGCTTTGAGGTTAAGTCGACTGATCAGGCTGACAACGCTCTTTTCACTATCCTGAATCTCTGGGTTGGCACGCAGGGCCGCGAACAGAATGGATTTGTTGAGTGGTGTCTCAAGGATCTGTGAATAACCGGCCTGGAGAAGTTGTTGGCGATATTGCTCAGGCTGTTTTGGGCCAAGGAAAAACAGGGAAGTATTGGCCAGCGTTGGTTCTTCGGAGATGGCCGCAGCGATCTGTAGTGGATCCAATTCCAACTGACGCTGATCCACCAACAGGATATCAAAGGGTTGAACGCCCTGGGTGTCGGCGTTCACCATCAATCGGTTGAAGGCCTGCATGCTGTTCTGACTCGTCTCGAACGCATGATTCCAGTCATTGAGATAGGTACTGAGGCGCTCCGCATTGGTCGGATTCCTGGAAAGCAGTAGTACCTTGCGATTTTCGCTGTGTGCACTTGACTCGGCTTTTGGTGTGGATTCTGTGAAAGGGAATGTCAGATCCGCGGCATCCTGGGCACTCTCGATGCCTGTATCTTGCGGAGTCTCCGGAAGTACTTCTTTCGTGGAGATCTCTGCAGAATCCAAAGGATCCCAACTATCGCTTCCCACGGACTTAATGATAGACGCGAGGTAGAGAGAGATGCCGGTTATTCCAGCTAAAGCGCCCATTCCCTGTATTAGATGCTGAGACCAGAAGGTGCTCGTAATCAGTACGGCACCGAGGCCGAGAATACTGGCCGAAAGGGTGAAGTAGAGATAGGAGGCGCCAAACCGAAATCCATTGCTACTGATGAGCAGTGGATAGAGAAATAGCAGAAACAGACCATTTTTTCCGCTGAAAAAAGTGAGGCAGGAGAGAAAGGCAACATCGGCAATGATGCCAGCAATCCGCCGGGAAGACGAAGGGTGTGGGTCGTTAATAATAAAGAGCAACATGGTGGCGGCAAAAACAGCGTAACCAGTCGCAAGGATCAACGGTGGAGATAGTTCGGAACCGGTGTGGTTGAGGTAGGTCTGAATAACCAGCCAGGAAAAAAGCGGTAGGGCGACCAGCAGACGAATGCCTGAATGCTCGATTTCAAAATCGGGGAATTGATTGAAACCGAAAGGGCGTTTGCTGTGGAAAGTGGGCTGGTTTTGCATATTGCTTTCCTTGGCGTTAAGGCGCTGCTGAACGAAGTATGGACGGCAGTCTTGTGGCCCAAAAAACGGTCGGGTGCCATTTCTCATGCCACCCTCGAAGGGGTGAGGCGCATGGAATTGTTGAATAAATTCCCCTCTGCTGCGTTGAAAATTTGGGCGATAGACCGCCTATTGTCCGCAACTTTCGCCTCGCATAGTAGAATTTTATCTCACAATTCGGCACACTCAGATTCATTCAGAGGCTCCTATGCCTGTGGCCTGTTTCGGAGCATCGTCAAGTGAGTTGTGAATCTCGATGATCCTCCCAATGCGTGTGAGAAATGCCCCCAGACAGCCTGGGTCGAAATGGCGGCCTTTCTCCTGCTTCAGATAGGCCAATGCTTCGTTTATGCTCCATGCCTGCTTATAAGGTCTTTCCGAAATCAAGGCATCGAAAACATCGGCAACAGCTACGATACGCGCCTCTATTGGGATTCTATCTCCTTTTTTTCCGTGTGGATAGCCACTGCCATCAAAGTGCTCATGGTGATGGAGGGCGATAACCGCGCCCATCTGCAGATATTTGGAAGGACTACCACATAAGATGTCATATCCTGCCTGTGAGTGGCGCTGCATAATCTGCCACTCATCGGCCGCTAGGGCGCCTGTCTTCCGCAGGATCGCATCCGGGACGGCGATTTTTCCGATATCGTGCATGGGTGCGGCGTGCCTGATCAGATGGCACTCATCTTTGGACATGCCGATCTCTTCGGCAATGATTTCGCTGTATTGAGACATTCTCAGTACATGATTCCCGGTTTCCTGATCGCGGAACTCCCCTGCTTTGGCCAAGCGCAGGAGAGTCTCCTGCTCGCGCAGATGCAACTCCTCGGTGGTATCCCTGATCTCCCGTTCCAGCCAGGAGGCGCGGTCCTTGATAATCTGCTGTTGACGACGCATTGTCAGCAGATTGTGGCACCTGGCCCTGCATTCGGTATGGTCGATCGGTTTTGTCAGGAAATCGGTTGCACCTGACTCGAGTGCACGGTATCGCACCGACTTATCCTCGACACAAGTGATGATCACAACGGGGATATCACTGCAGGAAGGGATGTTTCTCAGCCATTGGATAAACTCCACGCCATCCATCTGCGGCATTTTGAAATCGGTAATGACAAGGTCGAACTCGTTGTGTTTGGCCCACTCCAGCGCAGAGACCGGGTCGGCAAAGGATTGCGTGGTGACGTCGGGTTCGATTGAGCGGGTGAGCTCCTCCAGTATCATCCGGCTGATGGATTGATCATCGATGATGAGAACCTGGGGCATGTCTTAGTCTAACCTCATTGCCAACTCATTGAAAAGTAGTGCAAACCTAACTTTACCTGATGAGCAGTTTCAGGCAATACCCTATCGGAGTTAAAATCACAAATCAGGCGTTGGTCATGCGACCTTAATTCATGATCAAATAACGATAGTATGGATTTCTGTGAATGGAAGTCTGGGGTCAGAATAAACCCCACTCGAAACAAAAAATAGCATTTGCTGGCAGGAACAGGTGGGTGGTCTCATATTTCTATTATTTTACAATGTGTTAGCTTAATTGTTTTCGCAATGCTCAGTTAGTATTGTCTGCCAGCGATTTTTCCAGATAGCGTTTGAGGATGATGGGTTCGAACGGTTTGTCGCAGATGGCGGAAACGCCTGATTGCTGCACGGCAGCAAGACGGCTCTGGTTAGACTCGCTTGTGATCATCAAAATGGGAATGGTCGGTTGTAAACTGTTGTTGCGGATGTAGTCGATAAATTCCTGCCCATTCATCTCCGGCATATTGTAGTCGGTGATGACGAGGTCAAAATAGTGATCATTGATCAGTTGTGCTCCCTCGGAGCCATTTTCTGCCTCGCTGATCTGCTCCACGCCCATGGCTTCCAACAGCCGGCGAATATGGTTTCGCGCCATCTGACTGTCATCCACCACTAAAATTCTCAACGATTCGGTATCGATATTGTCGAGATGGATTTCGGGTGTTTCGATATAGTCTACGGTCGATTTCAAGGCAATCTTCAGGTCACCTTCTGAAAAGGGTTTGGGAAGAATGGCGATGGCCCCTGCCTGGCGAATCGGGTCCAGAATGCGGAACCGGGTTTCGCTGGAAATCAGGATATAGGCTGTATCCACGAGTAGCGGTTCGTTACGCATCGTAGTGACCAAGTCGGTCCCGGTCATATCGGGCAGGTAGAGTGTGCTGATGACCAGATCTGGCGAGGTACGGCGCATGGCATCCAGTGCGGCTTCACCAGATTCGAAGGTTTCAATCTTAGAGATGCCCAAGTCAGAGAGATAGCCATCGATGATGTGTCTCTGGGTCAAAGAAGGTTCGACTAGGATGACGCTGAGGTCAGTTAACTCCAATTGGTTCATGTGGAATCCTGTTGCAGTCAAATTCGTAATAACGGATGAAGATTGAGGTTAAAACAGAGTGATCAGGTTCGTCAGGAGAAAATATAGCCAGAGAGAGGTTCTCCGGCTTGGCACCCTTCTCCTACCCTCGTAGAATTGATCAACAGACTGGGTATCGGCATCTGGCCGGATTTCTTTAGGAGTGTTGTTGCAGTGAAACTGAGTGTAGGTGACTTCCGGGCATGGGAGCACAAGTGCGTGACGCTGATGGGGATGTCGGGCGTTGGAAAAACGCGTCTGTCCAATATCCTGCGTGACAGTGACTGGTTTCACTATTCAGGGGATTATCGGATTGGCACCCATTATCTGGATGAGCCGATCCTCGATCATATCAAGGAACAGGCGATGCAGGTGCCTGTGTTGCGGGATCTGCTTCGTTCCGACTCCATCTATATTCGTAACAATATCACTGTCGACCATCTCAAGCCGGTTTCGATCTTTCTGGGCATGTTGGGTAACCCTGAGCTTGGGGGTATGCCATTGCGTGAATTCAAACGGCGTCAGAATCTGCATCGCGAGGCGGAGATTGCGGCCATGAGGGATGTGCCCGGATTTATCCGCAAGGCACAACGGATTTATGGGTATCGTCATTTCATCAACGATGTAGGGGGCAGTCTGTGTGAGTTGGACGAACCGGGCATCATCGAACTGCTCTCCGAGCATACGCTGATACTCTACATTCGGGCTTCGGAGCGTGATGAGACTGCGCTCATCGAGCGGGCTGTGCGTGATCCCAAGCCACTCTACTATCGGGAGAACTTTCTCGATGAGCAGCTCGATCTTTACTTGCAGGAGCAGGATCTGCCCTATGTGGCGATGATCGAACCCATTAAATTCGTGCGCTGGGTCTTTCCCAAACTGTTTCATAGCCGCATTCCCCGGTATGAGGCGATTGCACGGGATTATGGCTACACAGTAACCACTGACGAGCTTGCTCAGGTCCAGAATGTCGATGATTTTTTGGCCATGCTTGAAGGTGTGATTGAACGTAATTCATCAAGTGTTTGAGGAGTCCTTCATGCCATTGGTCGCACACTCATCACTGCCTACCTTCCAGCGCCTGCAGCAGGAGGGACAGACGGTTTTACCCCCCGAACGAGCGGCGAAACAGTACATCCGTGAACTGCACATCGGTCTGCTCAATATGATGCCGGATGCGGCGCTTGGCGCCACTGAACGGCAGTTTTTTCGTCTCGTTGGAGAGGCGAATCAGATTGCGCAGTTTTACATTCATCCCTTTACGCTGGAGGGATTGCCCCGGGATGAAAAGGCCCGCGAACATATCGGCCAGTACTATGAATCTTTCGACCAGCTAAAGGAAGAGGGGTTGGATGCGCTGATTATTACCGGAGCCAACGTCACTCATCCCAACCTCTCTCAGGAGCCGTTCTGGAAACCGTTGATCGAGGTGGTCGATTGGGCTCACGAGAATGTCACATCCATGCTCTGTTCATGCCTGGCAACCCACGCGGTGATGGAGTTTCGACATGGCCAGAAACGGCGGCATATGGGAGACAAGCTTTGGGGCGTGTATGGACACAGGGTGGTCGACCGGACTCATCCGCTGGTCAACGATGTCAACACCCTTTTCGATGTCCCTCACTCCCGCTTCAATGAGATAACCCGCGATCAGTTTGAATCGGCGGGTTTGAAAGTGCTGGTGGAGAGTGATGAAGGTGGGGTGCATCTCGCCGTCAGTGAGGATGGCTTTCGCGTGGTCTATTTTCAGGGTCATCCCGAGTATGACACCATTAGCCTCTTCAAAGAGTACAAACGCGAAGTGAAGCTCTTTATTGCTGGTGAAAGGGTGGATTTCCCACCCTTTCCCGACAACTATCTACACGCCAGGGACAAGGCGATACTCTGCGAATATCATGATCGTCTGTTGACTGCACTTGACGATGGAGGCGAACTACCCGAGTTTCCGGAAGCGTTGATCAGCGATTCCATCCACAATACCTGGCATGATACGGCTGAGGCAGTCTTGGGCAACTGGATCGGCAAGGTTTACCAGATCACTCATCAGGAGCGGAAATATCCGTTCATGGACGGTGTTGATCCTAATGACCCACTGGGCTTGGCGGAGTGAATTTGGGAATTGGTTTTTGCCGGATTTCAGTTGGCTTAACCTGGACGGGGAAAATGGCGGAGCGGACGGGACTCGAACCCGCGACCACCGGCGTGACAGGCCGGTATTCTAACCAACTGAACTACCGCTCCAGAAGAAGCGCGGTAGTTTAAGGGTTTTTGGAGGCAGGTCAATAGACTTTTTGCGAAAAGCGGCAAACGTGCCTGTCGAACAGCTGCTGGTTGCGTAATATCAACGACGATACCCGTGCCATCATGCAGAATTCATCTTGTTTCCTGTCTGGAATAATCCGGTTAATCTGAGAGGGTTTATGCTGTTCGAGATCGATGAGTCTGAGCGTAAACGGGCCAAAAACCCCCATAATATTTTCATGCTGAATCTGGCTGGGATACATCTGCTGGCTGCTCCCGGTTCATTTGTTTTCATGGGCAAACCGGGATTGCTGATACCGCTCTCGGTCTCACTGCTGATTATCGTGTTTTTCTGGATTCGTGCGAGCAGGGCGGAGAAGCAGGATCCCTGGTTTGTGGCTGCGCATTGGCGGCTGGCGGCAAGCCGCACCAAAATTTTATTGGTCGGATATGTGATTACCGGCGCCATCATCGGCTTGACCACTATGGCAACTTCCGGGGACAGTAAGGGTGCGATCATGGCGGATGCCTTCTTTCGTGTCGCAATCGTACCTGCCCTGCTCACAGTGATGGTCAGCTTTGTGCTGGAGTCCAGTGGCATCTTCATGGCTGCCAAGGCTGAACTGCCCAACGGATTGGTGAAAAGATTTCCGCCTCCGGATGACGTGGTGGTCAAAGCAGACCCGACAAGTCTCTGATTTTGTTGGGTTACGCTACGCTGACCCGTTAAACCTCGGGGACTATTACGCCTACCGCAGTGAGGCCCTTAGGGAAGCATAAAGCCCCTGATAGCGTAGAAGAGTATGGCGGCGAGCAAGCCGGATACCGGCACGGTAATCAACCAGGCGGCGACGATCTTCAACAGGGCTGATCGCTTTACAAGTTGCTGACGATAGATCTTGCGCAGGCCTTTACGCTCTTTCTTGGTGAGGTCGGCTTCGGCGGAGTGTGCCTTGAGCTGTGTCAGCATCTCTCCCTTCCGAGTGATCGAGGCACGGCGGAACTCCTCAAGAAATGCCTCAACGACCACCTGGTCCTGTCCGTCGTGATGGCTCATGATCTCTTCCATTGTACGGGCATAGGTGGCCTTCAGATACTCTCGCAGAAAGCCGACGCCGAATACCGCACCGACGGCAATATGGGTGGAACTCACCGGCAGACCAAACTGGGTGGCGATGATGACCGTGATGGCAGCCGCCATGGCGATGCAGAAGGCCCGCATCTGGTCCAGCTCAGTGATTTCGGAACCCACTGTCTTGATCAGCTTAGGGCCATAGAGCGCCAGTCCCAAGGCGATACCGAAAGCGCCCACCATCATCACCCAGAGTGGAACTGCTGCCTTTTGGACAATTCCGGATCCGGAAATTGCCTCGTTGATAGCCGCGAGTGGTCCAACAGCATTCGCAACGTCATTGGCGCCATGGGCGAAGCTGAGCAGGGCGGCAGCGAAGATCAGTGGGGCTGTGAATAGACTGTTAACGCCGATTTTGCTGTTCGGCAGGCGGTCTGCGGTTTTTTCGATGACAGGACGGACAAGCAGATAGATCGCAGTCGCAAAGAAAAGCCCCGTCATCGCGGCTGTCTGGAAATCAACCTTCCAGACCTTCTTTAACCCTTTGAGTATGAGATAGGTTGAGAAGGCCATTACCATCAGTGCGACCAGCAGTGGCACCATTCTTTTGGCGGCACGGGTCATATCGCTCTGATAGGTTATCGTGCGTTTGATGAGGTAGAGGAAACCGGCGGCGATCAGGCCACCCAGAACCGGGGAGATGATCCAACTGGCGGAGATGGTTGCCACCTTGTTCCAGTTGGCGATATCGATCCCGCCGGCGGCAATGCCTGCACCCAGTACGCCGCCGACGATGGAGTGGGTGGTGGAGACAGGTGCACCCATTGCAGTGGCGATGTTGAGCCAGACTGCTCCGGCCAGCAGGGCCGCCATCATAATCCAGATGAAGGTGTCCCTGTCGGCAATCAGAGAGGGGTCGATAATGCCCTTCTTGATAGTGTCCACCACGTCGCCGCCGGCGATCAATGCCCCAGCTCCCTCAAAGACTACGGCAAGTATGATAGCGCCGGTCAGTGTCAGCGCCTTTGAACCCACCGCCGGCCCGACATTGTTGGCAACGTCGTTGGCTCCGATGTTCATCGCCATATAGCCGCCGATCATCGCTGCCACGATCAACATGGTGTTGTCGGCGGTATTACCAAAGCGAAAATCGGTAAAGAGCATCACGCATGCGATGAATATGATGCCGATGCCGAGACGGAAGAGTTCGAGACGGCCGAAACGGGTGGCGTCTTCAATCTGCTTTATGTTTGAGAGTTCCATAGTGGCCGAACTCCGTTATTGATGAAGAGAGGGTGTGTAGGGACCTGCCGAACTTGGGTGTTAAGGCTGCTGAAGTGACTCGATGAAACTGTTCGAGCGCGCTATGGATTGGTTCATCCGCTTGATAAGCCTCCCGATATCGGACTTCAGATTGCTGAACTCGCCACGCAGGGCGCCGATGGCTTGTGCATTCAGGTTGTGTTTGAGAAAGAGTACGTTGTCACGAAAGCTGTCGAGGATTGGCTGCATGGTCTTTTCGGCCTGGTGCATCGATTTGAGCATCTGGCCGTAGCGCTTTTTGGTGGTCCGCAGTTTTTTGGCGCTAGCGGCTTTGAGGTTTTTACTCTGATAGAGATCCAGCTCCTCCTGCCACTCCTCGAAGAGGGCGTCTGCCACCGATTCCACCTTATCGATGCGACTGGAGACGTCATCAGCGGCAGACTGGCTCTCTTCGAATTCGTCGTTCAGTTTTTCATAGGCCGATTTCAGGTCTGTCTCTTCAACCTCGATGACAGAGGCGAATTGTTCCAGGGCTGATTTGAACTGCTCCTGGGCCTCAGTCTGGGCGTCACGGGCTGACTCCACCCGATCTACGAGAATGTCACGTTTGTGGACGCCCACTTTTTCCATAGTGTCGTAGTAGATGGTGGAGCAGCCAGTGCTCAGCAATAGGGATAATAACAGCAGAAAAGTCGTGCGAACGGAGTTCATGAGACAGTCACTCGTGGTTGGACAAATTCTGCGGCATTGTGCCATATTCCAGTTCTTCTGACACAGGGGGAGAGTGCTTTGTTTGTGGCACTTCCAAATGGTTTTTCCGAGAGGCCTGAGGTCGTTGTGTGGACAGGCTCTTCAGCGTGTTTACGGTAGCTGGAAGCGGAAAGGCCGGTGCGATGCCGGATGGAATCCGATTTGATGGCGACTTATGCCGTGTTCCAGTATATTTCATTATCTCCTTGAATTTTCCTGACCCCCCATAGGGACGTGCTCTGATGAGAAGAATGCGATCATTTCGGCCAGCAATGCTTGCCATGTCTGTTGTTCTTGCTTTGATGCTGGCCGGATGTGCATCGGGACCAAAACGTCCGGTCTTCTATCCCAATGATCATATGAAAACTGTGGGAAAGAGTCAGTCGGAACAGGATACCGAGGCCTGCATGGCTTTGGCCCTGGATTCCGGTGTGAGTGAGAACCGGGATGGCGAGGTTGGAAAGAAGGCTGCCAAAGGCGCTGTTGTCGGCGGTATTGCTTCCGGTGTGTGGGGACTGTTTCGTGGCGATGCGGGAGAGCGGGCAGTCGCGGGCGCGGCGGCGGGGGCGGCAACGGGAGCTGCCGGCGGAGCCTTTCAGTCTGCGGAACTCAACCCCACCTTCAAGCGGTTTGTGCAGCGTTGCCTGAGTGAACGCGGTTACGAAGTCATTGGCTGGGAATAGGGGCGATGAACTGGCCGCAACTGCTCTCCCGCAAACGCCTGGGATCAGACGATGAGCCCTCCGAGACGACTGCCCGCACCGACTATCAGCGGGATCTCGACCGGATTGTTTTCTCCTCCGCATTCCGGCGTATGCAGGACAAAACGCAGATTTTTCCGCTGTCGAAGATTGACTACGTCAGGACCCGGCTGACTCATAGTCTGGAATCTTCCAGTGTGGGCCGTTCTCTGGGGACGTTGGTTGGAGAGCAGATCATAACCCGTCATGGTTTGGCATCCGCCGAGGCTTCCGATTTTGGTGATATATGCGCTGCGGCCTGTCTGGCCCATGATATCGGCAATCCGCCTTTCGGCCACTCAGGCGAGGATGCGATCCGTCTGTGGGCCGAGACGGGGGATTACGGCAAAGGGCGGGTTGGGATACTGCATGGCAGTCAGCGGGAGGATTTCCTCAATTTTGAAGGTAATGCCCAGGGTTTTCGTGTGCTTTCACGTTTGCAGAACCGTGACAATCCCGGTGGCCTGCAGTTGACGAGCGCCACCTTGGCGGCATTCAGTAAATATCCCCGCGAATCCTGTATCGGCAAAGGGCGCTTTGATGGGGTCAGTGCCAAAAAACCGGGTTTTACCGCCGCGGATCGGGAACTGTTCGAAACCGTGGTGGAGAATACGGGGCTGATAAGGCGGGATCCGATATTGGCGATCTGGCACCGCCATCCGCTGGCTTTTCTGGTGGAGGCGGCGGACGACATCTGCTATCGGGTGATCGATATTGAAGACGGTTACCGCCTGGGGCACCTTACCTTCGATGAGGCACTGGGGCTTTTCCTGCATGTGCTTTCTGAACCTGAGCGGCAGGAGAAACGACTGCGTGGCATCAGCGGAAACAAGGAGAAGATCGAGTTTCTGCGTGCCAAGGTGATCAATCAGGCGATCGGTCAGTCGATGACCTGTTTTCTGGATTCTGAAGATGACATCCTGGCCGGCAGACTCGACCAGCCTCTCCTGAGTCTTATACCCAAGCAGGAGGAGATGAACCAGTTGATTGAGGTGGCGGTGGAGAAGATCTACAACGCGCCAGAGGTAATTGAGATTGAGGTTGCAGGTTTTCAGGTGATCAGCGAATTGCTGGAGCGCTTTATTCAGGTTGTGGATGATGTCGCCGAGCATGGCCTGCAGGCGAGCCCCCGCAGCCAGATGATGATTCTTCTGGTGCCGGATCAGTTTATCGGTCCCGATAGAAAACCGGCGGAAGATGCTTATACCCGACTGCTGCGTTTGACCGATTTCGTCGGCGGCATGACCGATTCATATGCAGTTTCACTCTATAAAAAGGTGACGGGTATCTCTCTGCCGGGCGGCTGACGTTTTGCAATGCCAAACCCCTGAGCGTAGTCAACACCGATGCTGGTCAGGATCTTCCGAATGGTGTCATTCTCCACATATTCCCCGATTGTTTCCAGTCCCATCAGGTGGCCGATTTCGTTGATGGATTCCACCATCGCCCGGTCTATCGGGTCATCCACAATATCTTTGATGAAGCTGCCGTCGATCTTGAGATAGTCCACCGGCATGTTTTTCAGATAGGCGAATGAGGACATGCCAGTGCCGAAATCATCCAGCGCAAAACGGCAACCGATGTGTTTCAGATGGGTGATAAAATGGATGGCCTGGTCCAAACGGCTGACGGCGGCCGTCTCGGTCACCTCAAAGCAGATGGTGTTGGCATCCAGATTGTAGTGATCGAGTTTGTCGGTGATGTATCCGGGGAGGCTGTCGTCTCCCAGTGACTGCCCGGAGAGGTTTATGGCGCAGAGCTCAATATCTGCCATCCGGGTTGGATTATCCGCCAGCCACTGGAAGGTTGCATCGATTACCCAGCGATCCAGAGTCGGCATCAGGTTGTATCTTTCTGCTGCGGGAATAAAGGCACCAGGAGGCACCATCCGGCCATCTTCATCTGTCATTCGCAGCAGAATCTCAAAATGCTGCCCGGCCTCTTCATCGCCGTCGAGAGGAACAATGGGTTGTTGGTAGAGGCAGAGGCGTTTCTCCTCGATTGCGCGCTGAATTCTGGAGACCCACTGCATCTCTCCCTGTCTGCGAATGGTTTCATCATCATGGCTCCTATGCACATGCACCCGGTTTCGTCCCAGGTCTTTGGCGACATAACAGGCGGCATCCGCAGCACTCAGAGCGCTTTCGGGACCCTCGCTTTCATGATCGATGCTGACGATACCGATGCTCACGCCGATGGTGAATGTCTTATCCTGCCATGAGAAACGGAAGTCCTTTACGTTTTCGCAGATTTTGTTGGCCAGTCGAATAGCCTGTTCCAGAGGGCAGTCCTCAAGCAGCAGACCAAACTCATCGCCGCCGAGCCGTGACAGAATATCACTGTGCCTGATGGTTTGTTGCAGCAGGCGTGAGACCATCTGTAGCAGTGCGTCACCGGCGACATGTCCGCAGGTATCATTAACCACCTTGAACTGGTCGAGATCCATGTAACAGAGCGCATAATCGACGTCACCACTTTGCGCTTTGCTGCAGGCCAGGCTGAGATGTTTTTCAAACGAGTAACGGTTCAACAGGTTGGTGAGGGTATCGTGGGTTGCCAGAAAATTCATCTGCTGGGCGATTGCATGGCTTTCGGTGACATCGCGAAAGACGGTTACGGCGCCTTTGATCTCTCCCTCTTCATTGATCGGATAGGCCGAATACTCGACAGGGAAGGAGGTGCCGTTCTTGCGCCAGAAAACCTCATTGTTGATCTGGCAGGATACGCCGGTGCGGAATGCTTCATGGATTGAGCACTCCTCGATGGGGAGAGTCGTGCCGTCCGCATAAGCGTGGTGTGTCAGTGCGTGAATATTACCGCCCAGCAACTCTTCTCGTGAGAATCCAAGCATTTTGAGAGCGGACTGGTTGACGAAGGTGACTTTTCCCTTGGTGTCAATGCCATATATCCCTTCACCTGTCGACTCCAGCAACAGACGCATCTGGCTATTGATTTTTTCGAGTTCAGCAGAGGATTCGGAAAGTTTTTTATGGGCCTGTTCGTGCTCCTTAGCCTGTTTATAGTTACCAATGGCAAAGGAGATGTCGGAGGTCATCTCGTGCAGGAGATCAACAATGTCGGCATTGAAGAATTCGCTCTCCCCGGAATAGACACAGAAGGCGCCTATTACTTCCTTATTCATCGTGATGGGAAAGATGGCGGCTGAATGGATATGCGCCTTCCGGGCCAGATCCTGCCATGGAGCGGTTATGGTGCTTTCATGCAGATTGTTGATAACCACATGTCGTTGCTCATTGATGGAGATGGAGAGAGGTCCGGATCCTTTGCTGTGCTCGGGGTCCAGGGAAAACTCGGTTTGTGCGAGGCATGAAACATCATCGCCGGCGCTTGCGATGGGTTCCACCGAACTGGTGCGAACGTCAACCAGGCCAATCCAGGCGAATTTCAGGCCACCAAGCTCTACCGCGATACGGCAGACTTTTTCGAATAGCTGTTCAGGTGAGTGGAGCCGTATGATGGTTTTGTTGGTCTGTGAAAGTGCGGCATACATGGATTTTTGGGTGGTCAGTGCGCGTTCCCGCAGACCAATCTTTTCAGCCATCTCGTTGAATGCAGCGGCAACATGGGAGATCTCATCCTCTCCGGGCATGGATGCGGATACTGCATAGTTTCCCTGTGCCAGTTGCAGGGCGGCATTTTCCAGCTTGCCGATCCGTTTGATGATGGTCTGCCTGAGTAACCATGAGAGGATCAGAAATGTGAGGATGAATCCGATGGAGTGGCTGATGATATTCTGGCGTGTTTGGGTGGCTACCCGCTCTTCGATGATCTTCCCTGGCAGTTTGATGCTCATTACACCCCGCAGGTCACCGATTTCGTAATCGTAGGCCAAGTCGTACTTCTCTCTGATACTCGGCGGCGATTCCTCCCGTTTACCGTGACATTTCAAACAGTGGGGCTTGATCCAGATCGGTTGGGAAAAATGGTAGAAGGGTTCACCGTTGGGTCCGGCAAAGGGAACCATTCGCTCTTTTTCCTCCGGGTTGTCCTGAAAGTGGCGGATAGCCTTCATCTCAATCTCATCCGCCCTGTTAGTGGGGTTTCTTGGACGATCCGAGACATTGTTGAAGGTCAGACCGGAATCCACCCATTTTCTGAACTCTTTGGAAATCCGGCTGATGGAGTGGGCAGGGAGAAATCCCAGGTTTTTTTCATCGATGGGGATATTGTGGGTAAGAAAATGCCTTTGATAGACATTTCGCAGAGACATCAGCATGCCGCGAATGGTCCGGGCGTGGTCACGGATATTTTCGACCACTTGGGACTCAACCTGCCGGTGACCCATATACTCCACGGTCACAAAATGGCCTAAAAAGACGATTGCAGTAACAGCCAGGACTTTGGTTTGTAACTGCATTGCTAAGTTGTTTCCTTCAAGCTTTCTATCTGATGTGACATCTTTCGATGCAAAACAGAGGGGCTGTTTTCTTTATAATTCAATTCATGGTTTCCATACCCTGCCTCTGCTGGTTATATTGCGACAGCTATTAGTCAGATAGCTATCAAAACTATATTCGACCCTTTCGCGAAAAACTTTAATTCTGAATTCTTGCGCTAAATATAGCGCCCGTCAGAAACACTGTTTTTCCCTCGAAGAACACAGAGAAAATATACTGTTAATCAAGTTCTTACCTTCGTGTCCTGTAACTTCTCAAAAACCCGTGGCAAGCAGTAAATAATTACAAAAAGCACTTGACAGGATTTTGGGGCAAAAAACTAAAAATCCTGTCATGGCACAACTCTGGTTTGGAAACTGTCATGGCTGATCTTGTAGCGCGCACTATGCCATTTTCATTCTTATTTCGTACAGGCTTGAGGAATGCTTTTTTTATCTCCTTAAAATGACTCCTGCGAAGTCAAATTTGAGTTTCAAAACCGGTGGTAGAATAAGGCTTATTCAGTGATTACTTTAAAAGTCCGTGAAAAAGCTGCCTCCTCTACCCGACATTCCAGAACAAGATCAAACGCCTGTTGTTAAGGCGTTACTCGGTCTGGTTGAGCAGTTAATTGAACGTGTGCAGCAACAGGATGAAGAAATAGCCTTGCTTAAAGATGAAGTCAATATTCTTAAGGGTGAGAAAAAACGGCCCGTCTTTAAAGGTAGCAAACTGGACAAAAACACCGAACCCGATACCTCATCAGAATCACCCCCTAAAAAACGTCCAGGGTCTCGCAAAAAGAAAAAGACCCAGAAGCTGGTGATTCATGAAGATAAAGTGATTAAGCCTGATGTGCCCGTTCCACCGGGTTCACGATTTAAAGGCTATCGAGATTTTGTTGTGCAGGACTTGAATATTGGTACGCAT
>QGON01000060.1 GCA_003660235.1 bacterium endosymbiont of Escarpia laminata
GAGAGCTACGTGGGTCGCCGGAGGAAGAAAGCGCTGAGTGCATTGGGTTGTCCGGGCAGCGGCAACAAGGCAAGAATGTGGATGAGAGAAGCTAATGTCAAGGCACGGCAGTGCAGGAAGTTCAAAGGGACGACCAACAGCAATCACAAACATCCGGTGTTTGGTAATCTGCTGGAACGCCAGTTTGATGTACCACAAACCGACCAGGTCTATGCCTCTGATGTGACCTATATCTGGACACCAGAGGGCTGGTTGTATCTGGCGGTGGTGATTGATCTGTGCTCACGTAAAGTGGTTGGCTGGAGTATGAGTTCACGCATGAAGGCCCAGCTTGTTTGTGATGCGTTGAAGATGGCCATCTGGCGACGCAGGCCTCAAGCAGGTTTGATCCATCATTCGGACCGGGGCTCGCAGTATGCCAGTAAAGCATTCCGGCGATTGCTCAAGGCTCATGGCATTGAAGGCAGTATGAGCCGCAAGGGCGATTGTTGGGATAACGCGGTCGTTGAGAGCTTCTTTGGCAGCCTGAAGCAAGAACAGGTGCAATGGCAACACTACCAGACTCGATATGAAGCGCAGCAGGACATACTTGAATACATCACCATGTTTTATAACTCTCAGAGACGCCATTCCTATTTGGATTACATGAGTCCCTGTGACTATGAACAACAATTATTGGAAATGAAGAAAGCTGCTTAACTTGGGTGTCACAAAACGGTTGACCACGTCACTCAGCTTCACACTCGGTGGAGAGGCTTATGGTGTGGACATCCTGCGGGTGCAGGAGATCAAGGGTTGGGAGACGGTGCGTCCGCTTCCTGATACGCCGGACTATGTAAAAGGTGTGCTGGATCTACGCGGGGAGATTGTGCCGATTATCGATCTGCGAACCCGTCTCAAGCTTGATCATGCCGAATATACACCGACTACGGTAACCATTGTGTTGACTGTGGAGAGTGAGCGCGGGCAGAACTTTGTCGGCATTGTTGTTGACGGTGTTTCAGATGTGCTTGATGTGCCAGAAGATGATGTGCGAGCCGCGCCTGATCTGGGTGCCCACATCAATACGAAATACATCATAGGCATGGTCACCCAGGGTGAGCGTATGGTTGTGCTGCTGGATGTTGACAAGCTCTTTAATCCTGACGAGTTAGGATTGCCGGTGAATGTCGGTTGAGTCTTGTGCCGTGAAAGCGAAGAGACGGAATAGGAGTGTTTTGATTCATGCGCCGGATTGCAGTCATCAACCAGAAGGGTGGGGTGGGAAAGACCACGATTACCGCCAATCTGGGGCATGCACTGGCCCTGCTCGGGCATCGTGTCACTGTGATCGATCTGGATCCGCAAGGTCAGCTGGCTGCGAGTTTTGGTATCTTCCGGCGCTGCCAGCCATGGAGAGCGAAGCGAAGGCTGGTAGTCCCCGGTAGCCGCGAGGCCGCACTGCTTACCCGGCGTGCCTTGCGCCAGAGGGGAAGCAAAGTAGGCATCCGAGCGCGGCGTCCAGTCATCGGGAGCTGGCAACGGAGCGGCAACGAGCTTGCGAGGTTGTCGCGTAGTGCCAGTGACCGGGACGGCCGGGGCACAAACAGGTTGTCGAAGGCCGAGTCGATTTTGGGGACTGGGATGTCCCAAAATCTATCACGAGGTCGAAGACTCACTTGCCACCATCAAAAGGTATCGACCAAGTACTTTTGGAAGCGCTGGATATCGAATCCGTCCGAGTCAGTGCCAGGGATCTGGTGACTTTGATACCTGCCGGAAACAGATTGCACAAAGTGGAAGAGTTGCACGAAGGTGGTGCAGCGCGCGCGCTTGTTACAGACCGCGTTGCAGGGAAAGCTGCAGGATCAGGCCTTCGTGCTTTATGACTGCCCGCCCTCTTCCGGGATGTTGGTGGCGAATGCAGTATTTGCGGCAGATGAGGTGTTGATTCCGGTCGGTGGAGACTATCTCTCTCTCAACGGGCTGGCAAAAATGATGGCAACACTGAAAAAATTTGAGCCCTTTCTGGAAAAACCCCTGCAACAGTGGATTGAGCTAAGTCGTTTGATTCCACGTCGGCGGCTTGCCAAAGAGGTACAGGCTAAATTGCTTGAACATTTTCCGGGACGTGTGTTGGCGACGCCGATTCGTGAGGCGGCGGTTATGGCGGAGTGCCCAGGCGCGGGGCGGACGATCTTTGAATACAGAGGTTCAAGTCGCTCGGCAAAAGAATTCAACTTACTCGCACAGGATGTCGTTGAGAGGAGAACCATGCAATGACGATACGGAAAAATAGTAGTGACCCGGTAATGAATCATGACCCGCTTCTGGAAATGGAGACGTCAACGGAACCGGCGGATGACGGGGCGGGATTGAATACCACTGCCCCTGCTGTTGAAGCAACAGCATCTGCTGCCAAAGAGAATGTTGTGACATTGGGCGAAAGCCTGACCATTCAGGAAGTGGCCGGTATGCTGGAAACATTGAGACGATCGCTCGAAGTGGGCGGTACGGTAATGTTGGATGCCGGGGAGCTCGACCAAGTGGATGGCGCAGGTATTCAACTGCTATGCGCCTTCGTTAAAGAGGCAGTGAGCCAGCATATCGAAGTAAAGTGGGTCGCAACAACTGAGAAGCTACAATCCGCAGCTGAACTGTTGGGATTGGCTGAAGTCTTGAATCTGTCAATAAAACAAGCGGCATGAATAGATGGGGATCGGAGAAGCCCGATGAATAACACATCAATAGCGCCATCGACGGCGAAGCAACCTGATCTTGATTGGAGTCAGGTGAGGGAAACAATGCGTATGCTCAATCTCGCAGTTGCACAGATCGACATGGCGATGCGGGAGGGCGAGGAGTCGATTCAAACACTCAGTGACTCTTTTACCTCAATGATCGCCAGTGTGAGCACCATTGCGCAGACCGCCGGTCAGTTACAGTGCCGGGATGAAAATGCCGGGGTGATAGCCATAATCGAGCAGGAAGGGGCAGATGTATCAGCCAAGATGCAGGCGAGCATCATGGCATTCCAGTTTTACGATAAACTTTCGCAGCGGCTCTCCCATGTGAACCATGCACTTGAGGCGTTGGGGGAGTTGGTGGGCGATCAGGGCAGACTCTATAACCCCAGTGAGTGGACCAGTCTGCAAGGAAAAATCAGGGCGCGCTACAGTATGCGTGAAGAGCAGGAGATGTTTGACGCTTTGTTGGAAGGGGCCACCATAGAGCAAGCGCTACAGATAGGGATTAAGGCGATGCATGAGGCAGAAGACGCTGATATTGAGCTGTTTTAGTAACTATTCAGTTTGACCCTGAATAGGTGCCTTTTTTGCAGGTTGGGTTAGATGCGTATTGCTCCAAATTTTCGTTTTTTTACCAAGCTTCTGGCGCATCGTAACCCAACAGCAGTTTGTCGGGTTACGTCGCGTGCAAGGTATAGTGCTGTATTCCGGTCTTGTGCTGTCGCGCGACTAACCCGGCCTACGTTGAACTGTGCGAATAATCATAAAGTCATTGAAGGACCAAACAACAATGCGCGACAGAGAGTTTGAGTTTACCCGTACGGACTTTGAGTTTTTGCGTGGCATTACGAACCAGCGTACCGGCATAGTCGTCTCCGATGATAAATTCGATATGTTTTATTCCCGGCTGTCGCGGCGGGTACGCAAACTGGGGATGGCAACCTTCAGTGAATATTGCGACCTGATTCGTGCTAACCAGGATGGAGATGAAATGGTGGAGTTGGTCAACTCCATCACGACCAACCTGACTGCGTTTTTTCGCGAAAACCACCATTTCGAATATCTTGCCAATACAGTGATTCCGGAATTGCTGGCGAAAAATTCCGCGGAGCGGAATATTCGCATCTGGTCTGCCGGTTGTTCTACCGGTGAAGAACCCTATTCACTCTCGATTACCTTGAATGAAGTCCTGGAGCAGATTGCAGGATGGGACGTGAAAGTACTTGCTACCGATATTGACTCCAATGTGCTTGCCCGTGCTGCAAGTGGTGTCTATCCGATGGAAAGGGTAAATGGATTGGATAAAACGCGCCTGCGGCGTTGGTTTCAGAAGGGCAAAGGGGAGCATGGCGGCAAGGCGAGATTGAAGCCTGAGGTTCGCAGACTGATCGAGTTTGGCCAACTGAACCTGATGCAGAAATGGTCGATTGACTCGCCCAAGGATGTGATCTTCTGCCGCAACGTAATTATCTATTTTGATAAGGCGTCAAAGATTAAGTTGATTGAGCGTTATGCCGATAACCTGAAAGTGGGTGGCTATCTTTTTATTGGACACTCTGAATCACTGTTCAAACTCACGGATCGTTTTGAATTGATAGGCCAGACAATCTATCGAAAGGTGAAATAGCAGGGACATAATGCAAAAGGAACTGACCAATTCTCTGCCGGGGTTTGAGGCGATCAACCGGTATTGGGATCGAAATCATAAGATGCCGGCGGCCAAGATTCTGCCGGGAGAATATTATGTGACGGCCAATGACGAGATCATCACCACGGTACTGGGTTCCTGTGTGTCGGCGTGTATTTGGGACACTGTTTTCGGCATCGGTGGTATGAATCATTTCATGCTGCCTCTGAGTGACAGTGGTTCCTGGGGCGGCAGTGATCTTGTGAGCACCTCCACCCGGTACGGGAACTACGCCATGGAGCATATGATCAATGACATTTTGCGTCACGGTGGGCACCGTCCCAATCTGTCAGTGAAGATCTTTGGGGGTGGCAAGATTATCAGCGGAATGTCCGATGTTGGAGAGAAAAATATCCAGTTCATCCGCGAATATATTGCGCAGGAACAGTTAAATCTTTTGGGTGAGGATGTCGGTGATATCTACCCCAGAAAGGTTGTTTTCTATCCCGCCAGTGGCAGGGTGAGAATAAAGAAACTCAAACATATGCACAACGATACAGTAGTCAAGCGCGAGGTTGCCTATCGGCACGATATCGAAGATGCGCCAGTGGTGGGTGAGGTGGAGCTTTTCTGATGTGTGATGATTACTAAGGAGAACGTTGGATAGCCGACATCCCCCAGTGAGGGACGTCGAATATACATCCCTGTAGGCTTGGTGGCGGCTTCCCTGCCGCCGACACCCCTGTTTGTGTATATCGCCTATCCTATGCACTCTTTAAGTAATAACAAACGAGAAGGTTTGGTTGTACTGATGGAAGAAAAATCATGATCAAGGTTCTGGTAGTGGATGATTCAGCACTGGTGCGCCAGTTGTTGACATCAATCCTGAGTGAAGACCCTGGGATCGAAGTGGTCGGAAGTGCCGCCGATCCTTTTGTGGCGCGTGACAAGATAAAGAAGCTGAACCCGGACGTTTTGACGCTTGATGTTGAGATGCCGCGCATGGACGGGGTTACATTTCTCGGCAATCTGATGCGTCTGCGTCCGATGCCGGTGGTGATGGTCTCCACCCTGACGGAACAGGGTGCTGAGGTGACGCTGCGTGCACTCGAGGCGGGTGCGGTGGACTTTGTTTCCAAGCCCAAACTGGATGTGGCTCATGAGTTGCCCGAGTATGCGGAAGAGATCATTGGCAAGGTCAAGACGGCGGCCAAGGCCAGGGTGCGGGCGCTGGAACGTCGACCGGCCAAAAAAACCAGTGTCAGCAAAAAATTGAGTGCCGATGCAGTACTTTCCAAGCCTGTGATGAAAAAACATTTCCGCACCACGGACAGAATCATCGGTATCGGTTCATCCACCGGTGGTACCGAAGCGATCAAGGACGTGGTGCGCGATCTGCCGCCGGATATGCCGGGTATCGTGATATCACAGCATATTCCCGAGGCCTTCAGTGGTCCGTTTGCCCAGCGGGTCAACAGCATTACAGCCCTGACCGTGCTCGAAGCCACTGATGGTCAACAGGTTCTGCCGGGACATGTCTATATCGCTCCGGGTAACCGTCATCTCATCATACAGCGGGATGGTGCGCGATATATCTGCAAGCTGAACGATGGCCCTCCGGTCAATCGTCACAAACCCTCGGTGGATGTCATGTTTCGCTCTCTTTCCCAGAACGCCGGCGCCAATGCCATTGCCGTTATGTTGACCGGTATGGGGGATGACGGGGCTGCGGGGATGGGAGAGATGAGACAGGCTGGTTCTCCAACCATCGCACAGGATGAGAGGACGAGCGTTGTTTGGGGCATGCCTGGGGAGGCAGTGAAGCGGGGGTTTGTGGGGGAAGTCCTTTCGTTAAACAAGATCGGCAAACGCCTGCAGGAGTTGAGTTCAGAGTAGTGTCCGGGATGATATTCTGCTGACCGGCATCAAAAAGAGGCTAAGGTTTTTTCCGGTCTCGCCGATAAGTGGTAAAGAGCCCGGCAAGTCAAACCAGCGGTAACGGGTTACATGTTTTGAAACTGGACGTTGTAGAGTGAAAGCCGAATACTTGAAAACCCATTGGATACCCTATCTGGCCAGCGTGGTGCTGTTTGTCGCCGTGCTGGCGCTGGGTTCAGGCTGGTTTGAAGCGGGTGCTTTTCTGGTGTTGATTGCCTTATGGGGGGTACAGCACCGCCGGCTCTATCGGGATGACCGGAACAAGGCGCAAATACTGAGTGCAACCGAAGGTGGTTCAGCGCTTGTTTCCGAAATGCAGGGGTTGGCAGATGATCTGCAAACCGGTGTCGCTGGTTTGACAGGGGCTCTGGAGAGTGAGCTGGGCCAGATTCGATCGCTGGTTGGCGATGCTGTCGGTACCCTGCAAAACAGTTTCAATGGCATAAACGATCAATCCCAGGCCCAGTTGGACATGGTTCAGGCGATGCTGGCCAATGTCGCGGACAATATCGAAAATGAGAGTGGGCGGGTGTCGTTTGCGGAATTTGCCCAGGAGACGGACAAGGTTCTGCAGTTTTTTGTCACTCATGTTGTCGAGATCAGCCAAAACACCATGTATATGGTGGAAACCATCGAGGATATGGCATCCCAGATGGATAAGGCCGATGCGCTGCTGAACGATGTCAAGATGATTGCCGACCAAACCAACCTGCTGGCACTGAATGCGGCCATAGAAGCGGCTCGCGCCGGAGAGGCTGGACGAGGGTTTGCGGTGGTGGCTGACGAGGTGCGCAAGCTCTCACAGCGTTCGAACCGTTTCAACGACGAGATACGTGAGGTCATTGTCGGTTCCCGCGATAGTATTTCCGAGGCCAAAGACTCGGTGGCAAAGCTTGCTTCCAAGGATATGACTTTTGCGATTCAGTCCAAATCCAAGGTTGATGAGATGATGGAGCAGATCGGCCAGATGAATGAAAGCACGGCTTTGAATCTCTCTCAGGTCTCCGAGATGTCGGGTCGGATCAACTATCTGGTGGGCGACGCGGTACGCTCGTTGCAGTTTGAAGACATAGTCCGGCAATTGGCGGGTTATAGTGATCACCATATTGGACGACTGAATGAGATTTTCAGGCGTGTACAGTCGAGCATTGATGGCATGATGCAGGATCCAGCTGGCAGTGCCGAGACATTTGCAGTGCAAATGGGGCAGTTGCGGGTCATGGTTCATGAAGAGTTCTCGCAGGAACAGGCACATAAGCCGGTGGATCAGACATCCATGGAAGAGGGTGAGGTGGAGTTATTTTAGTGTGGGCGGGACCAAGTGGCAGGGCCGTCGGCTGACAGATGTGTTTGTTGGAAAATTATGGCGATTATTGCAAAAACTTCAGGTGATGGACGGCTTGTCCGGATATCGATCAGTGGGCGGTTTGATTTTTCGCAGCATGCGGGTTTTCGCAATGCCTATACGATAGAGGATGCCCCTTACCGTCGTTATGAGATTGATCTGTCGAATGCCCTCTACATGGATAGTTCCGCCTTGGGTATGTTGCTGGTGCTGCGCGAGCGTGCGGGTGGAGATAAAGCGGATATTACGCTCATTGGCTTCAATGATGACATCGAACAGATTCTGAGCGTCTCGCGTTTTGATAACCTTTTTAAACTCAAAAGACCCCAGGCAGCTTAGGCTGGGCTACAGGAGGACATATGTCGATCAGCAAGTCTATTTCAAGTGACGGTTCAAAGGTGACGATTGCCGTTGCCGGAAGGTTTGATTTTTCAACTCACCAGGACTTCATCAAGGCCTATAAGGAACAGCCAAAAGGTGAGAAGGAATATGTCGTGGATCTCTCCAATGCAGAATATATGGACAGCTCCGCGATGGGGATGTTGCTGCAGTTGCGGGAGCACAGCAGCAAAAAACCGGGCAGTGTGGTGCTGGTAAATGGTAATGAGGCAATCCAGGATATCCTGAGAATTGCCAATTTTTCCGCCTTGTTCACTATCCAGTAATTTCAATCCGACTGGAAATCCGTTGAATCTTTCCGGTATCCTTGCCGCAATTTTTTAGCGGGATATCAGATCATGGGATTTAAATGCGGCATCGTGGGCCTGCCGAATGTCGGCAAGTCCACCCTCTTCAATGCACTGACCAAAGCGACTATTGCGGCGGAAAACTATCCGTTCTGCACTATCGATCCCAATGTAGGGGTGGTTCCGTTGCCTGACGCACGGCTCGATGTGATTGCCGAAATCGTCAAGCCGCAAAACATTCTTCCCACCACAATGCAATTCGTCGATATTGCCGGCTTGGTTGCCGGGGCCTCCAAAGGTGAAGGGTTGGGAAATAAATTCCTGGCAAATATCCGCGAGACCGACGCCATCGCTCAAGTCGTGCGCTGTTTTGAGAATGACGACGTGGTCCATGTTGCCGGCAAGATCAACCCATTGGCAGATATTGAGGTGATCAATACGGAGTTGGCGCTGGCCGATCTCGAATCCGTTGACAAGGCGTTGGACAAGACTGCCCGCCAGGCGAAGACCGGAGATAAAAAAATACTGGCGCGTAAGGCACTGTTGGAGCGCGTTCGTGATCACCTGGATGAAGGCCGTGGGGTACGCTCCATGACGCTTTCTGACGATGAGTTGCTGGAACTGCGGGATCTGTTTCTACTCACCATCAAGCCGGTGTTCTACATTGCCAACGTCGATGAAGAGGGCTTCGAGAACAACCCGCATCTGGACAGTGTTCGTGAGATTGCAGATGCTGAGGGTGCCGACGTGGTGCCGGTCTGTGCTGCCATCGAGGCGGAGATCGTAGAGCTGGACGAGGAGGACCGGGAGGCGTTTCTGACGGATTTGGGCCTGGATGAGCCGGGACTGAATCGGGTGGTGCGGGCTGGCTATCATCTCCTGGGCCTGGAGACCTACTTCACTGCCGGCGAGAAAGAGGTGCGGGCCTGGACCATCTCTGCCAGCGCGACGGCGCCCCAAGCGGCTGGCGTGATTCACACCGATTTTGAGCGGGGCTTTATCCGCGCCGAGGTCGTTTCCTACGACGATTTTGTCGAGTTCCAGGGCGAGCAGGGCGCCAGAGATGCCGGACGGCTGCGCTCGGAAGGCAAGGAGTATGTGGTCAAGGATGGGGATGTCATCCACTTCCGTTTTAATGTCTGATAAATGCCAGGCAGTTGACATGATTTGGTTGCATCAGTATTCTTCCGGGCCTTCGCAGTGTTCTGCGGCAATAAAATTGGCAAGGTAGCTCAGTTGGTTAGAGCACCGCACTCATAATGCGGGGGTCGGCAGTTCGAGTCTGCCCCTTGCTACCATATTGGAAGGCCCCGCGACTCAATTGAGTCGCGGGGCTTTTTTTTGCGTTATCGGAACGTAATCATGAGTCAATATGGTGCGAGCCATTCGATTTTGCACCATGCATGTGCAAGGCGGCGAGATGAAAAGTTGTTCGGATTGACTTAACTTCATGGAATTATTCATGTTTTGTGTGAAGGCATAATTATTGCTTCAGTAGGCACCAATTCAAAGCAGTAAACGAAATTAAGTCTCAAAATAAAACTTGCTCGAAATAGGTGTAAATAATGTCAATCGTAAACAGATCAATTAGAGCGGCGTTTGGGGTAGTGGCCCTGATGTCGATTCCAGCCATGGCCGTGGCGGAAGAAGCTGTCATAAACAGTGCCAATACCAGCTGGATCATGACTACCACCGCACTGGTGCTGTTTATGACCCTGCCGGGCCTGGCACTGTTCTATGGTGGGTTGGTGCGTACCAAGAACGTGCTGTCTGTGTTGATGCAGTGTTTTGCAATCGCGGGTGTTTCCAGCATTATCTGGTTCCTCTTTGGCTACAGTCTGGCATTTGGTGAGGGGAATGCCTGGATAGGGGACTTCAGTAAGGTCATGCTCTCCGGTGTTGGCAAAGAGACGCTCTCAGGTGACATTCCTGAATCCCTTTTCATGATGTTTCAGATGACCTTCGCCATCATCACTCCGGCGTTGATCATTGGCGGTTATGCAGAGCGAATGAAATTTTCCGCCATGCTGATCTTCAGTACGGTCTGGTTGATATTGGTCTACATTCCCGTGACCCATTGGGTCTGGGGTGGTGGCTGGCTGGGCAGTATGGGGCTTTACGATTTTGCTGGTGGCACAGTGGTACATATCACCGCGGGTGTCTCGGCTCTCGTTGCAGCCATGGTGCTGGGGCCGCGTAAGGGGTTCGGTTCAGCCGCGATGACGCCGCACAATATGACCATGACGGTTACCGGTGCCGGTATGCTCTGGGTCGGCTGGTTTGGCTTCAATGGCGGCAGCGCGCTGGCCTCCGATGGGAGTGCCGCGATGGCAATATTGGTGACTCATATAGCCGCTGCCACGGGGGCTATGACCTGGGTGGTTCGGGAGTGGATCAAGTTCGGCAAACCCAGTGCATTGGGTGCGGTTACAGGTATGGTGGCCGGTCTCGGCACCATTACGCCGGCGTCCGGTTTTGTAGGTCCCGGTGGTGCCTTGATAATCGGTCTGCTGGCGGGGGCTGTCTGTTTCTCGGCGACCAACTATCTCAAACAGGTGTTGAAGATTGATGATTCACTGGATGTTTTTCCGGTGCATGGTGTCGGCGGTATCATGGGTACCTTGCTGGCTGGCGTCTTCTCTGCCACATCCCTTGGGGTTTTCTCCGGTTATGGTTTCGCTGAGGGTATCGAAACCATGGGGGGGCAGGTCTATGTCCAGTTTATCGGGGTGGTGGTGACTATTGTCTTTACCGCAGTGGTGAGCTACATCATTCTCAAGTTGGTGGACAAGCTGGTGGGACTGCGGGTCACAGAAGAGGAAGAGATCGAAGGCCTGGATGTCGCACTGCACGAAGAGCGCGGTTACGATATCTGACCGGGTTCGGTTAGGTAAAACAGCAATCCGCCGGGCCTATGGTCCGGCGGTTTTTTTTGGCTCGTTATTGACCTGATGGGCGGCGATAGCTGGCCAGGGCGCTGTCGGTTTCGTAGATTGCCACTTCGACGACGGGAAATCCTCCCTTTGTAACCTGATCAAAGATCAGGCGGGCGATATTTTCGGCAGTGGGATTGTTTTTCATCACGTAGACCCGCTCTCCTGCAGCCTGCAGCGTGGGCAGGATCGGATCGTCCAGGTGCATCAGCATGTTGTGGTCGAGCTCGCTGTCGATCCACTGCTTGGCGAAACCCCCGATATCGCTGAAGTCGCAGACCATGCCCATCGCGTCCAGTTCACTGCTCTCCAGGCGGATCACCGCAGTGGCGTTGTGGCCATGTAGATAACGGCATTTGCCTTTGTGGTTGAGCAGGCGGTGGCCGTAGCAGAAATGGATCTCTTTGGTGACGGTGTACATGTCAGCGGTATCTTGATCTGAAAGAGGCTGGAGTATAAGGCCTGATTTAAGTGCCCGCCACTGCCAGGGCCGGTTAACAGGCCCTGGTGCTCTGTCCATGTGATAATTACGTGTACAGCGTCCCTCTTGGAAACCATTAAAGAAAATCATGGATTCACCGCTATAAGTTTAAGTGACTTGGTCATTTTGCGCCCCTGAAATCCTGGCCGATAACATTGGAGAGTGAAGGCATGAGTTCGGACCACCGTTTTTTGATGATCGCGGATGAGGCGGTCGACCATCTGGAGCGCTTGATGAAGCGTTTTCCACATCTTGCATCGGAACATGTGCAGGATGCAGTGGAAAGCTGGCAAAAAAGAGGCAGCGGTGGGATCGAAATGGTCATGCCTGGAGCAGAAGCCGATCCCGATGAGGCACTGGCGGAATCGGCAATTGCGCTCATCCAGGACCACATGGTGGAGGATGTCATGGACAGACTCGCTGCAGAGAACGATGTTGAAATGGACTATGACCGGCTGATTGGTCTTGTGGGTAAGGATCGCTATATCGGCTCTTTGCGCCGGGAAATCATTGAGTTGAGAGCAAATTCTGTTTCGATGGAACAGATGGCTGAGTTGTGGAACAGCATGGGCAAACCTGCCCTTGGTCAGGAGCAGTGGACGGCCAGAACCATCTCGCTACTGCTGGGATGATTTGATTTGCCCAATTGTTCAGCACCAGGACTCTACCCCAGCCATCCAGGCGCCCCCGTATTGGTGTAAATCAGATTGGATAATGGCCGATCAAAACGTTACAGCGTAGCTTTTGGTCATTACAATGGATGGGATATCAACGATTAATCATCCACCACGAAAGCCTGGAGTGGAACCTCAACCAATATGGAATCCCAAATAATTACCCACTGGTCGGATTTGGATCAGCTCAAGGAAGACTGGGATGCGTTGCTGAAAAACTCCTGGGCGGATACGGTTTTTCTTACCTGGGACTGGATCCAGGCCTGGCGGGAGGCGGTCCATGAGGTGGTGGAACCCTTTGTCGTTGTGGTGAGAGATGACAAGGGTGATCTCGTGGGTTTGGCCCCTTTCTATATGGCGGAGTTGCGTCTGCTGAATCTGGTCTCCTTCAAGACGCTTCGGATCATGGCGGACTATGCCACCGGCGCGGAGTACCCTGACTGGATTGTGTCTCGGCAGGTGGAAAAAGAGGCGGTGCAGGCGATTGTCAGCACACTGCTCGAGGCCAAAGGGAGATGGGACACCATCTGGATGCCGCACATGACCGGTTGGACCGGCAGCATTGAAAACATCAGTAGCGCCTGTCAGGCAGGCGGCTTACCCCATCGCTACAGAGCCACCCGCTTCGGCTACTTTGACTTGCCTGAGACGATGGCGCAGTTCGAAGCACATTTCTTTGGCGAAAGAGTGCAGGAATTGCGCGACGAACGGTCTGCGCTTCTTTGCAGAGAAGGCGTGGAGATCAGTCGCTGTACCAACAAAGCGGATCTGCCGGGACTTCTGGAGGCGTTGTTTGAGTTGCATGATCGACGGTGGAGCCTGGCGGGTGGTGCAGGGCGCAAACCCTATGCAGCGGAATTCTACCGTTTGTTTGTGCAGCGGGTTTTCGATGAAGGTTCGCTCAGGCTCGCGGCGATAACAGATGGTGGAAAGATAGAGGCGATCCAGATCGGCTCTATCTACAACAACCACTATCTTCTGCTTCAGGAGGCCTTGAATCCCGACGCTGTGCCGGGGGTGGGAGAGGTATTGCGCACCCTCGTCATCGAAGATTGTATTAATGCCGGGGTCAAAGGTTATGATTTCCTGATGGGGGCTGACGAGGAGAAACGTCGTTGGGGGGCAGAGGAGAGGAGCGGCTACGATCTGTTTATCGGCTCCCCCAATCTCAAGACCCGTTTGCTGTTCAGGAAAGAGATCTGGCCGACTGGCCGATTTCTTACGCAATCCGGGTAGAACCAAACAACCTGAGTGTCCGCTTGATCAGGCCTGCGGTCTTCCTGAAGCTTGCCTAGGCCAATCTCTTCGGTTACAAAGGGTGTTCGGCCAATGGAGAACGCCATGAGTCTGAGCCTCGCCCACTACTCCCGAATTACCGAGATCGTTGGTGACATCATCAAGGTACAGGTTCCGGAGTTGGGAACGGGCCAGGATATCTGCTTTGGGGATCTTGCACTGGTGGAGGATCGGGATGAGAGCCGCTCTCTCGCCCAGATCATCAGCATGCAGGACGATCAGGTCAGTCTACAGCTTTTTAACGGCACCAAAGGGGTCTCAACGGCATCCACCGTACGCTTTCTCGGTCACCCGATGGAGACGACCTACTCCGGCAATATCCTCGGCCGGATCTTTCGCGGCACCGGTGAGCCCATCGATGGGGGTCCCTCTCTGGCCCACGATCCGCGGGTGGCGATTGGTGGACCCTCGGTCAATCCAATGCGGCGGGTGCTGGCCTCGAAGATGATCCGCACCGATGTGCCGATGATCGACGTCTTTAACTCCCTGGTGGAGAGCCAGAAGATCCCGATCTTCTCCGTCTCCGGAGAGCCCTTCAACCGCTTCCTGTCGCGGGTCGGTATCCAGGCCGATGCCGATATCGTGGTCTTTGGCGGCATGGGGCTGATTTTTGACGACTACCACTTCTTTCGCACCGCCTTCGAGGATGCCGGCGTTTTCGCCCGCACCGTGATGTACGTCAACCAGGCCTCCGACCCTATCGTCGAAAGGCTGCTGATCCCCGATATGGCGCTGGCTGTTGCGGAACGTTTTGCGGTTGAGGAGGGCAAGCGGGTACTGGTGCTGCTCACAGATATGACCGCTTTTGCCGATGCGCTGAAAGAGGTGGGCATCGCCATGGACCAGGTGCCCTCCAACCGGGGTTACATGGGGGATCTCTACTCCCAGTTGGCGCGGCGTTATGAGAAGGCCTGCGACTACGCCCAGGGTGGCTCCGTCACCATTCTCTCAGTCACCACCATGCCCGGTGATGATGTGACCCACCCGGTGCCCGACAACACCGGCTACATCACTGAGGGGCAGTTCTACCTGCACAATGGCGTGCTCGATCCCTTCGGTTCACTCTCGCGCCTGAAACAGCATGTGATCGGCAAAGTGACCCGGGAGGATCATGGCCAGATCATGAATACCATGATCCGGTTCTATGCGGAGGCGAAAGATGCCGAACAGAAGCAGGCGATGGCCTTTGAACTCTCCGCCTTCGACCATAAACTGCTTAAATTCGGCAAACTCTTTAAGGCGCGCTTCATGGATATAGGCGTCTCCATGCCACTTGAAGAGGCGCTGGATCTCTGCTGGCAGACCCTGGCAGAGTGCTTCGAGGCGACGGAGCTGTTGATGAAGCAGAGGCTGATCGAACGCTATTTTCCGCCCAGTGAAAAGCCGGGAGCCTCTCACTAAATGGCCCGGCTTGCGCTCAATAAATCCTCACTGACCCGGCAGAATCAACTGCTGAAAGGCTATCGTGATTTTCTGCCGTCACTGGATATGAAACGCAGACAACTGCTGGCGGAACAGGCGAAGGCCAGAGCAATGCGTTCGTCGGAACAGTCGCAACTGGATGCAGTCTCGCCCTGGATCAATGAACAGCTGCCGATGCTCGCCTATCAGGCAATCAGTCTTGAAGGGCTCGTGTCGATTGCCGGGGTCAGTTTGGGTGAAGAAAACGTCATGGGGGTGCGCCTTCCCCTCCTTGAAAATGTAGAGTTTAAACTGGCTGATTATCCTTTGTTGGCCAGGCCGCACTGGGTCGACCCTTTGGTGGAGAAACTCAAGCAGGTCTTGGAGATGCGTCTGCGAATGCAGGTTGCGGAACAACGCCTGAAACTGCTGGAAGCGGAGGTGCGCACCATCACCCAGCGGGTCAACCTGTTCGACAAGGTGTTGATCCCCCGTGCTCGCGAACAGATCAGAAAGATCCATATCTATCTGGCGGATGAGGCGCGGGCCGGAGTGGTGCGGGCCAAGTTGGCAAAGCGCAAAAAACAGGCAGAAGGCGGTTTGCGATGACCATCCTTGCGCTACGTAGAGTCACGCTTGCCGGACTTGCTCAAGACCGTAAAGTGATGCTTTCAGGGCTGCAGAGAATGGGATGCCTGCACCTGATACCCTTGCGGCCCAAACTTGCGGCGGATCCGGACAGAACGCCGAGCGCGCCGGCTGAAGAGGCCTATAAAGCGTTGCGCTGGATCAGCGATGTGGCGGAGAAGCGGCAGCAGGTAAAGGATAAAGAGACCTTTGATTTCGATGCTGTGGTGCGGTTGGCGCTGGGCAACAAGCAGCGTCTGCGTGAAGCGGAGGATGAGAAGGCGTTCCTGCAGCGTCGTATCCATGAGCTCACCCCCTGGGGTGATTTTACGCTGCCCGATTCCGCCTACTCCGGCGGTTATCTCTATTGGTTCTATCAACTGCCGCTGCACGAGCGGGGAAGGCTCGCCAAACTGGAGCTGCCCTGGCAGGAGGTCCATCGGGACAATCGCTTTACCTATGTGGTGGTGATTGCCCGGGAGGAGCCGGATGCCGGTCTGCTGCCTGTACCCAGAACCCATACAGGGGCGGTCTCTCTGAGTCAGTTGCATGCGCGATTGAATGAAACGGAGGTGCAACTCGAAGATCTGCATGCCGAACATACTGCATTGAGCCGCTGGATCTTTCTGCTCAGCCAGAATCTTGCCCACGCGGAGGACCGTTCCGCCTTGGTGGAGGCGGATCAGGGCATCTGGCTGCAGCATGGCGTCTGTCTGGTTCAAGGGTGGGTGGCTGAGCGTGAATTGCCGCTGCTGCAGGAGTTTGCAACAGAGCTGGGGCTGGCGCTGACCGCTGAGAAGCCACTGCCGGAGGAACGGCCGCCCACCCTGTTGGAGAATCCATCGCCGGTGGATGGGGGGCAGGATCTGGTGAGTTTCTACCAAACCCCCAACTACCACGAATGGGATCCCTCCCGTATCGTATTCTTCTCCTTCGCGCTCTTTTTCGCCATGATATTGGCTGATGCCGGTTATGCGGTGATTCTCGGGTTGATCCTGGCGCGTTACTGGAAACGTATGGAGAAATCGGCAGAGGGACGGCGCTTTCGTATCTTGTCGGTGGTGGTTTTGGCTGCCTCCTTTCTCTACGGGGTGTTGGTGGGCAGTTACTTTGGTATTGAGCCATCCCCCGGCACACTCGTGGCGCGCTTGAAACTGTTGGAGCTCAACGACTTCGACAGCATGATGAGACTCTCCATCGCCATCGGTTGCCTGCACCTGTTGATGGCTAATCTGGTGGTGGCGTTGAGGTTGCGCCCCTTTCCGCACAACGCGCGGCCGATTGGTTGGAGCCTGGCTCTCACGGGTGGATTCGCTGCCTATCTCGGCAGTACAGAGGACATGCAGGGCTTGATTACAACGGGCTATCTTTTGTTGAGTCTGGGGTTGCTGCTGGTGATGCTGTTCGCCAGTAACCGCAGGGTGAGTGACTGGAAGTCGGCTCTGCTGCGCCTGTTGGATGGTCTGGCTGGCTTGGCTCAGGTCACCAAGATGTTCGGTGATGTGCTCAGCTACCTGCGTCTCTTTGCTCTGGGGCTGGCCAGTGCCTCCCTGGCGCTCACCTTCAACGACCTGGCGATGCAGGTCAAGGCGGCGCTGCCCGGTCCGGGCCTGCTGCTGGCGATCCTGATCCTGTTTCTTGGCCACAGCATCAACCTGGGGTTGGGTATCATCAGTGGCTTCGTACACGGACTGCGCCTCAACTTCATCGAGTTTTTCAACTGGGGGATGTCCGATGAGGGATACCCCTTTCGTGCCTTCGCCAAAAAGGAGATCGAACCATGAATGAGTTTGTAATGGCGCTGGGTTGGGTCGGTATCTACGGCCCAATGGCGTTGGGCGCCATCGGCAGCGTAATAGGCTGTTCCCTGGCGGGACAGGCGGCTATTGGTGCGATGATAGAGACGGAGAGTGGCCATGGCCGCTATGTCGGTATCTCGGCGATGCCGTCGTCCCAGGTGATCTACGGCATCGTGGTGATGTTCACCCTCAATCGTACTGTGACCCCCGAAGCGGCGGCGGGCATGTTTGGTATCGGGCTGCTTTGTGGTCTGGCGCTGATGTTCAGTGCGATCTATCAGGGCCGAAGTTGTGCCGCAGCCATCAATGCGGCAAAGGCCAAGCCGGAGATATTCGGTCTCTCCCTGGCGCCGGCGGCGATCGTGGAGGGCTTTGCGGTTTTTGCCTTTGTTTTCGCTTTGGTGCTCAGCGCCGATCTGCCGGGGGTGAAATAGCAATGGCAAAAGATAACAGTGCACTACAGGTCTCTTCCGGTGTTGAGGCGCTGATAGAGCGTCTGCATGACGAAGGTGTTGCGGCAGGGCGGGAGAGGGCTGAGAAGATTGTCGCCGACGCGGAACATCAGGCTGCCTGGATCGTGGAACAGGCCGAGTTGGAGGCAGAAGCACTGAAAAAGGCGGCGCGGGAGCATGCCGGGCAAACCCAAAAGGCGTTGCAGGAGTCGCTGTCGGTGGCGGTACGTGATGCCATTTTGTCGTTGAAGTCTACCCTCAGCGCCCGTTTCGCCGATGAGGTACAGCGGGCGGTCGGCCGGGAGATGAGTCGTGAACAGATGCTGCAACGGTTGATTCTGGAGGTGGCCGGACGGGCGAAAGAGCAGCTTGACGAGTCGGAACCGATGCAGATACTGCTGCCACGGGATGCTGTGGGTCTTGAAGAGCTGCGCAAGGATCCCGAGGCTCTGCGGGCCAATCCGCTGACCGAATTGAGCGGACTGATCACCAAAGAGATGCTGCGGGAAGGGGTGACCTTTATCGAGGCGGATGATGATATGCCGGGCATCCGTCTCTCTATACGTGGTGATGCCATCAAACTGGATGTCACAGAGGCGGCGGTGACAGAACTCCTTCTGGCCCATCTGCAGCCCCGTTTCCGGGCGTTGGTGGAAGGCATCGTCCGTTGACTATTTGGCACAATTCAACGTAGGTCGGGTTAGTCGCGCAACATGACAAGACCAAAATACGGTACTGCACCTTGCGCGACGTAACTCGACAAACCGCTGTTGGGTTACGATGCGCGCGAAGCTTGGTGGAAAAACGAAAATTTGGGGCAATACGCATCTAACCCAACCTACAAATATGCACAATTTAATATGTCCAGAGACGCCTACATTACCCTGATCACCAGTCTGCCCTATGCGGGGGAACTCTTTGCTGTGTCTCAGACACCGATCTCACGCATCCAGCTTGAAGCGCGGTTGAGTTTTCTGACACCGGAAGATGCAACGCGATTGCAGGCTATTGAAGGGCTACTGTGGTGGTCCTCTCACTCCCATGAAACGTCTGATGCTGAAATTGTCATGGAGACGAAACGGCTGCTCGCGGAACTGAAAAACGAGTGGTTGCGGCAACTGATCCGTCAACGTATGGAGTTCAGAACCCTGGTAGCGGCGCTGCGGCGGCGCAGGCGTGGAGAGCCTGCGCCGGATCTTCATACGGATTGGGGTTTTGGCCGTTGGGTGGGTGTGATCCACAGAAACTGGAGTGAACCTGGCTTCAGTCTGGAACGCGCCTTTCCCTGGGTGCTGGAGGCGAACCGACTGTTACGGGAGGAGGACCACCTGGGGCTGGAGCGGCTGCTGCTGGGAGAGCAGTGGCGCACGTTGGATCAACAGGGTGAGGGACACTATTTTGATTTTGAGGCGGTGGTGGCCTATGTATTGAAATGGGGCATCATGGATCGCTGGTCCAGCTATCATGGCGAAGGCGCTGTGCGGCGTTTTGAAAACGTATTGGACGATTCGGTAGGAGAGTATGCGCAGATGTTTGTGTGAATGCAGGGTCTTTTTGTGATGTTTCTTCGTTTGGATCTATATTTGGAAGATGAGTGAGGAGTTGCTGCATAGGGCAAGAGCTTTTGCCGTTGAGGCGCATGGAGCGCAGCGCTATGGCGATAAACCCTATATCTACCATCTGGATCAGGTGGCTGGGCTTGTCGAGTCCTATGGGAATGATGCTCAGATCATAGGCTATCTGCACGACGTGGTTGAAGATACAGCGGTGAACCGTCTCGAAGTGGCGG
Source organism: bacterium endosymbiont of Escarpia laminata (assembly GCA_003660235.1). Classification (GTDB taxonomy): domain Bacteria; phylum Pseudomonadota; class Gammaproteobacteria; order Chromatiales; family Chromatiaceae; genus QGON01. Next base: position 19,775 of record QGON01000060.1, read on the forward strand.
AGCTGTTTGGCCACTTTGTTGGAGCCTGTGTGGAGATCGTAACCGACGAGCCGGGACGTACCCGGGAGGAGAGGAAGCGAAAAACCAACCAGAAGATGCGCCGGGTGAGCGGTAGCCATGAACTGGCGCTCGTGGTGAAGGTGGCGGACAGATTGGCGAATGTCACTGCTTGTATCACGGAGAGAAATGACGTGCTGCTGGAAAGGTATCTCCGGGAGCAGGCCGTTTTCAGATCAGCCGTCTACCGCAAGGGACTGTGTGATGATATCTGGACTCGCCTCAGCGAATGCCTCAAGGCATGATCGGGTTCAATATACCCATTGGCCGGGAGATCTGACGTACGTTGCTGCGCATAACCCCCACCCCATCGGTGATCTGGATGAAACGCAGTTCGATGTTGCTCATGCCGCCGTCCAAGTGTCTCATATCCTGCTCGATGAGCACCATCTCATCCGCCATGGCGCCCATGGACTCGCGCACTGACGGCATCAACTTTCCCATAGACTCCGTGTGATTATAGATTTCGTCCATGTGGGCCATATGCTGGTCGATCAGTTCAACCTTGGCGGTGACTGAGTGCATGCTTTTGCTGACGCCCTTTAGATTGGTGTGCATGGAGTCCATGCTGTCGACGATGCCGTTCAGATCCTCCCACAGGATGCTGATGTAGTAGACATTGAATATCGCCACGATCATCAGAAACGCGGCAACGGCATAGAGGAAGAGGTTCGTGATGCGGAAGTGGTGGTGCCGTTCGTCGAGATGAATCTGGGTCTCACGTCCGAGACGCCCGATCACCTCCACTAATAATCGTTTGGGATCTTCTGCCATTTTTGTATTCCAATAAGGAGGAATCCGGGTTAGGGAAGAGGGAACATCTTGTTCATTGACCGGGCTGGCTGGCCCATGCGGTGCATGTCATGTCCCATGCGCTGAATATCGAAATTCATCTTGTCGATGGCTGATGAGATATAAGCGATGTTTCCGTCCACGGATTTGACATGTTGCTGGATGCCTTTGAGTGTCCAGCGCATACGCCGCAAATCTGTTGTGATGGTACCCATCTCCCGGTCCATCGTCTCCGTCTGGCTGGTGATTCCGCCAAGCAGACTGACCCGCTTTTCCATGGACGTGATGTAAGTGTCGATATTTTCCATCTGTGCTGAGACGGAGGTGAAGTTCTGATTCATGTCGCCGACCACCGCAGAGATACGGGTGATCTGTGATGACAGTGTCAGCAGCAGGATCAGAATGGAGATGGCGATGAGGCCGAGAATGATAAGCCCTGTCCGGATACTGTAGTTGAGCCGGTCACCGAGAATGTTTTTAATCTCGATCTGGCTGACGATAATGGCTTCGAACGAGGTGACGGCACGCACCAACTGCTCGTCGGTAACGGTCTCTTGCGGTCTTTTGACAGCGGTTTTGTCCTGCTCGGTCATGCGACCGGTCTCCAATCGGGGTAACGGGAAAATGCTAACTTAATCCGCTTGGAATTAGAAGGATTATTACCAACTATCAAACCATTTCCGATGGGGGATTTGCAGGTGGGAAAGTAATAACTCCAGCGCCTTGAAGGCGCTGGAGTTATTGCCGTGGAGGGTGGTTTAGTGGTTGACCGTGGTCAGCCCCAGGCCTACCCAGGACTGCATGCCGCCACGATACCACTTCAGCTTGTAGGCCGGATAACCCAGTCTGACCAGGGTCTTGACATTGACCGCTGACTGCGGGCACCAGGCGCCGTTGCAGAAGAATGCCAGGGTTTTGGCGTTACGGAAATCCCAACTGCCCTTTACCAGCCTTGCACCGAATGTGTCCTGCAAAATACCTTGCAAGGTCTCTGCCTCAGCGTCGATTGCGAAGGAGCCTTCAACGTCGACATTGATCTTGTTCCAGGGAATATTGGTCGAGCCTGGAATGGTACCGCGAGCCATCCATTCAGGGGTGCGTGAGTCGATCACCATTACGGTGCGGTCTCCGTTGGCAACCCGCTTCAGGTAACCCAGAACCTCCAGTTCACCCAGGGTTTCAATACCCTGGCCCAACGGCATCGGCTGGATGCAGAAAGGTGGGCAGTGGCGGGCGATCTTATTGTAGGCCTTGGGAACCGTGGCGTTCTTGTCACTGCTTCTCTCAATAGTGACGGTCTTTCCATTGTGCATCACATCGACCGAGTGCAGTGTCGAAGTGATATTGTTGCCATGGTCAGCCATCGCTGCTCCAGAGAGCGCAATTCCGCCAACCAGAGCGAGTCTTATCAATGCCTTGGCATATTTCATTATGAACTTCCTCCTGATAGGAAAGTCGTGATCAATATTTGAGGTACGAAGGCATCTTCAGATCTTTCTGCGCGACTGCCTGTTTGTATCCCATTTCGCTCTGTGACTTTGCCTTTGCCGCAAGCTTTTTGGCGGTTTTATAGTCACCCTTTGCCAGTGCGGCCTTGGCCTTTTTCAGCATTTTGCCGACGTCACGCCATTCGCCTTCCACTGAGGCGGCTTTCTTGCGCGCCTTATCGGCATCGGCGATCATCTTTTCGACCTTGACGGCTTCGGGATTAGGGGCTTTTGCCGCCTGGGCAGTGCTCAACCCGCCGAAGAGCAGCACAGCCAGGATCATTACATAACCAATCATTTTGTTTTGCATAGTGTACTCCGAATCTCTCTGTTGCCGGACTATTTCCGTGCACCCGGGCCGTTCAGCTCGAGGCCGTTGCTCATGTAGGTGAGGAAATATTCAAGGTTACGATACTGCTCGCCCTGTGCCTTGAAAGGTTTGGCCCGTACCTGTTTGTTACATCCGGTAACGCGGCGATGCAAGGTGCCCACGGTGCCCCATTTGGAACGATAGACAGGGAAGTGAGTGGTGTGACCGAGTGCCGGGCTGAGGGTGTCGGCGCGAATGTTCATGCCGGCGTTCTGCAGATGGCAGTTGGCGCAGGAGAAGTTCAACTGGCCGCGGCGGGTATAGTAGAACTTTTTGCCCTTTTCGTAGGCCGCGAGCGCCCGAGGATCATCTTTCGGGATGATCACATTGGTCTTCTGGCCGCGTGACTCGTAGGCGATGTAGGAGAGGATGTCGTTGATGGGGCCTTTTTTGTATTTAAGTGGTTTCTCCCCGTTGGCCTCACGGCATTTGTTGAGGGCCAGGGCGAGGGTGACGACCATGCCGTTCTTTTTGTCCCAGAGGGGGTAGATGCCCGCGATGGCAGGCCCGTCAGCAAAGCAGTCCTTATAGGTTTTGCCGTTGGCAAAGGGCTTTTCCCACATTGCCTGGCCTTCATCGATGAAAGGCTCGTAAGGTGGGAACTCTTCAATGGCTTCCCAGTTTTCACGTCCGACAGGATCAATGGCATAGATACCGTTGACGTACTCTTCTTTTGCTACGCTGGTAAAGCGGTTCTTGTAAAAATTCTGGAAGGCTTCCCGATCTGCCTCCGGGGATGCCTGTGCCGATGCTGCAATACCGCCGACAACGGCCAACATCGCAATCTTTTTCAGTAGGTGTTTCATGATCTGATTAATCTCCAACCAATAGGGTTCGGTGGCTTAAGAGTGGATCGCTCACAGGGACCAGACGAACTCAACGACTTTGTTGATTTCGGCGTCTGAGAGGATCTTGTGCCGGCCGAACGGCGGCATAGAGGTTTCCGGGTTTTTTACGGTGGCATCCGCAATCTGAGCCTTGAGTTCCGCTTTGCTCTTAAAGCGGGACTGCATTGCGCCCAGTGGTGGGGCAATATTGCCTGCCGCTTGGCCGCCTGCAATCGCATGGCAGGCCAGGCAGTTGCCTTTTTTACGGGTGAAGGCGAGTTTCATACCCTCTTCGATCATACTGGGGCCTGCTGCCGAGGCTACGGGAACCAGCGCCAGTTGCCCGGCCAGCAGTACGCCGGCGCTGGCCATTCCAAGCAGTTTAGTGCTTATTGTCATTACATCCTCCAATTTTGGTGGAACGATAGTGTCCGGTGCCCCGCATTCATCACAGGGTGAGTGGAATAGAAGAGGAACCGGAAATTGAGTAGTCGTTGTCTCTGATGGACAATCAAACATGACTGTAGTGATTGTGACGTGGAAAAGGAAGTGAGGAAAGTGGAATAATCAGGAAATCGTATAGCGGTTTACCTTAATAAATTTCCTTATCTATCGCTTAGTTAGGTTGTGATCATAAAAAATTAGGGGCGGATGTGTTTGATTTAACCCAGAAGTATTGCAGATGAAGTTGTTCAGTTTTCGGAACTTTCGCGTCCTGGGTCTGCTGATCCTGTTGGCTACAGTGGCTATTTATACTCACGGCCAGCGCCTGGATTCAACTGACTGGATCGATCCGCTGGAGGTGATAGTCTTTCCCATCAATGGTGATGGGGATCCGGGAACCGCCGTTTATATCGCGGGACTGACCGATGCGGATTTTGCACCCATCGACAGATTCACCGGACGCCATGGTGAAAAGTACGACTTGCTGGCTGATCCACTGACCCTTACCCGTATTGGGCCACTGGTATCTGCCGTGCCTCCCGAACCTCCTGAGACTGGGGCGAACGTGTTGAGCAGCGTCTTCTGGAGTCTGAGAATGCGCTATTGGGCCTGGAAGCATACTCCGGATGATGTCTCGAACCGGGAGCGTGTAAGGATATTCGTGCGTTATCAACAGCCAGATGGTGGAGTGCCTTTGGTGCATTCACTCGGTTTGCAGAAAGGCCTGCTGGGCCTGGTGTATGCTTATGCTGATGAGTCTCAGAACGCGAGGAACAACCTTGTGATAACCCATGAGTTGCTGCACACAGTGGGTGCCACCGACAAGTATGGTCCGGGTGGTGTGCCTCTGTTTCCTGATGGTTTCGCCGAACCCGCCAGAAAGCCTCTATTTCCCCAACGCCGTTGTGAAATCATGGCTGGGCGGGTGATGCTGTCCGAAGACGTGGTGGTGATGGCATCAGGCCTGCGGCAGTGTCTGGTGGGAGAGGTGACAGCGCGGGAGATCGGTTGGATTGAGGGTGATTAAGGCGTCTTGCTTTGGGTTACACCATCGAAACCTGGTTCGGTTGATGAGAGTGCCTCGTTGCTCTTTTCGCGTTCTGTTTTGATCGAATAGAGGTCAGTGCCGAACCTTCTGGCGCTAAAGAGCAGAGAGGGGTTGTTGCGATGCCGATCGATAAGGCGGCTGTTCGAGCCGAAAGCGTAGCGGAGTCCCAGAAAGATATACTCGTGGTCATTTTTCCCCATCGCCGCCGATCCCAGTAAGGTCAGGCCCGGCATGGAGTCGGCAGCGGGTTGCACTTCAAATCCCAAGTGTCCCATTGGCTCGCCGTTGATCTGCGCCGCACCACCCTGAATAGAGAGGATCTCGAATGGGTAGAGACCGATGTCGGCAAAGAGGTTGAATTGATTCTCCACGTCCCCGGTCTGATACTCCACCCCTCCGCTAAGAGTGGTAATGGAGTTGTACCACTTTCCGTCCAGGCCAAACCGGTTGACGTTAGCCTTGCCCCATTGGAGGGTGGAGGCCCTGGCATCGAGCAGGCCCTGTTGCGGGTCGCTCCAGAAGACGTGCCCGCCAAGTCCGGTTACGCTGTCGTCTTCGAAGTTTCCCAGGGTTCTGTCGATCTGCAATGAATAGGCGCCGGAAAGGGGAAGGCTGTAGTCGTCCATGAGAAGATTGGCGTTGTCCGGAGTGAGCAGACTGCTCACATGATCGCCCACTCCATCCCGGGTGAGTGAGGAATCATCAGCCACCGCAATTGCCGTGACCATGAGGAGGGGCAGGATGCATAGTGGTCGATGTATTAATCCGATTTTCACGCTCATTACCCTATCACTGTTACATTGATGGTGCCTTGGTATTCCTCGAAATTATGCTGATTTCAGCGACTGAATTGCTTCCCGCAAACAGCCTTTGAGTCTCAAGTGTAGCAGTCAAATTTGAGAGAGATAGTGAACGGGGTCGTCAATTGGGAAGATTTCAGGGGAAGAGTAAGATGGCTGTTTGAGCCGTGATTGGAAAAGCTGCCGTGTATGGGCGGAACTACCCTGTGGCGTCTATACTGTGGCTGGAAAATCCGCTCTTGTGGCAGTACTTAATAGTACTGGCCCGGAATACGGTTCGTTGCCAATCCGTGAGTTATTGTCGAAAAATGGGATCTCAGACATGACCGATGCCGACAAACTGGCCAAGGTGGTCGCCGTCCAGGAGGACATTATCACCATTGAGGTGCCGGAAAGCGGTGGCCAGCCGCTGGTGAAGAATGAAGTGATCTATGTCCTGCCGCACCGGCAGGTCGAGGGCCGTCAGGAACGCCTCAAGGCAGAGGTGTTGCGGGTCGAGGGGCGCCGTGCAGTGGCGCAGGTCTTCGAGAGTACCCGTGCGGTCGGTATTGGTGATCCCGTGGAGCAGTCCGGCAGGATGCTTTCGGTCACTCTGGGTCCGGGCCTGCTGGGACAGGTTTACGATGGTCTGCAGAATCCCCTTGAAGGTCTCTCCATCAATTTCGGTAACTTTTTGCCCCGCGGCGTGGATCTCCCCGCCCTGGATCAGACCAGCCACTGGTCCTTCGTGCCCTGTGTGGAGACTGGCGCGGTGCTGCGTCCCGGCGATACCCTTGGCACAGTGCAGGAGGGGCGATTTACCCACAAGATCATGGTGCCGTTCGGTGAACGGGACGAGGTGACGGTGAGCTGGATTCAGCAGGGGACCTTCACGGTGAACATTCCGGTGGCGCGTATCCGGGATCAAAAGGGGCGGGAGCGAGCGGTCACTTTGGCGCAGGAGTGGCCGGTGCGCCGGGCGCTGCCTGAGCGGCTGACCCGGCGCGGTAGCAGCAAACGGCTCTTTCCCGATGAACCTTTGATCACCGGGCAGCGTCTGATCGACACCTTCTTCCCCATCGCCCGTGGCGGCCCCGCCTGCATTCCCGGTCCGTTCGGCGCCGGGAAAACGGTCCTGCAGAGCCTCATCTCCCGTTTTTCGGCAGTGGACGTGGTGATCGTGGTGGCCTGTGGTGAGCGGGCCGGCGAGGTGGTGGAGACCCTCTCGGAATTCCCCAAGATGAACGATTCCCGCACCGGCGGCTCTTTGATGGATCGCACCATCATCATCTGCAATACCTCTTCCATGCCTGTAGCGGCGCGGGAGGCTTCGATCTATACCGGTATCACCCTGGGGGAATACTATCGGCAGATGGGGTTCGATGTGCTGCTGATCGCCGACTCCACCTCCCGTTGGGCTCAGGCGATGCGCGAGACTTCGGGCCGCATGGAGGAGATCCCGGGTGAAGAGGCCTTTCCCGCCTATCTCGATTCATCCGTGCGGGGCATCTACGAGCGGGCCGGCTTGATGCAGACCAACGACGGCTCGGTGGGCAGTCTGACCATGATCGGCACCGTCTCACCGGCCGGTGGCAACTTCGAGGAGCCAGTTACCCAGTCAACCTTGGGCACCGTCAAATGTTTTCTCGGTCTGAGTGCGGAACGGGCCTACAAACGATTCTATCCGGCGGTCGATCCCCTGCTCTCCTGGTCCCGTTACCATGAGCAGCTGCGTCCCTGGTATGAGTCGAATATATCGCCGGGATGGAGCGACCGGGTGGCGGAGATGACCGATCTCCTGGCAAAGGGGGAGCGTGTCACCCAGATGATGCAGGTGACTGGGGAGGAGGGTATTACCCTGGAGGATTTTGTCTGGCAGCAGAAGGCCCTTTTCCTCGATATGGTTTTCCTGCAGCAGGATGCGTTCGACAAGGTGGATTCCAATTCGACCCTGGAGCGCCAGGCGGAGATATTTAATCGGGTCTATGAGATTGTCGGTAATACCTATGCCTTCACCGACAAGGATGAAACACGCGGCCATTTCACCCGTTTGACCGGCCTGTTCAAGAACCTGAATTATGCCGGTCAAGATGAACCCCAATATGGAGAGTACATGAAACAGATTGCTGATTTGACTGATGAAAAGGCGGTTTTGTCCACTGAAATGGCGTGATGTTGGTTGGTACGTTGAGTGAGTCCATCTCAGGAACAGAGTTATAGTCATGCCCTGGTTATATCCGATTGTTGCACTTTTCTTTCTCTCCGCGTGTGGGCAGGTGCCGCGTTCGCAAATGGAAACGCCGGACCTCACGCCGCTCTTCGCAGAGATGCTGGAAACAACGAAAAACCAACCCCCGGTCGATTACCGGCAGCAGGTGAAACCGATTCTGGAGAAGCGCTGTGTGGTCTGTCACGGCTGTTACGACGCCCCCTGTCAGCTCAAACTGAGCGCCTATGAAGGCGTGGCAAGAGGCGGCAGCAAGCAGAAGGTCTATGATGGTACTCGACTGATCTCTACCAATCTCACACGCCTCTTCGAGGATGCAAAGACAAACGGGGAGTGGCGTGAAAAGGGTTTTTTCCGGTTCTCAACGAGGCGGAAAAGAGTGCCAGGGCCAATCTGGAAAACAGTGTAATGGCCGGTATGTTGGCGCTCAAACAGTTGCATCCCCTGCCGGACGAAAAACGTCTGTCTGAGAGTTTTGACCTGAAACTGGATCGCGATCAGCAGTGTCCCAAGCAGAGCGAATTCGCGGGTTTCAGTGCCAACTACCCGCTCTGGGGCATGCCATACGGTCTGCCCGGACTGGCGAATGATGAGTACCGGACACTACTCAACTGGCTCGCTCAGGGGGCTGGACCGGGCCAGCGCAGACCACTGTCGAATCAGATTCAGCAGCGGATTTCAGCATGGGAGGACTTTCTCAACGGTGATTCTCTGAAGCATCAGTTGATGAGCCGCTACCTTTACGAGCATCTTTTCGTCGCAAATCTCTATTTCAAGGATCTGGACAGACGGGTATTCTTCAAGCTGGTTCGCTCCGCCACTCCGCCGGGTGGACCCATTGAACGGATCGTGACCCGCCGGCCCTATGACGACCCTGGTGTGGATCGGGTCTACTATCGCCTGACGCGGGTGAAGACAACTATCCTGACACAGGGGGGAGAGCCGCTACTACACCCTGATCCACAACAATGCTCACATCAACATCACCCACATGTTCAAAGAGGAGAAGGCGCGACTGCCGGAAGAGGATACCCTGACGGTAGTGCCGGGGTTCATCGGAGCCTATCCCAACAGTTTTCTCAGGATCAACCGCGCGGAACTGCTACTCTTCATCGACCAGGTTGAAGCGTTAAGCAGCGAGGCCGACTACAGTGACCTGCTTGGCCGGTTCGGCATCAGACGTACCAGTGCAGCTTTTGGGACTACAGTGACCGCCTATAGAAAGACCGCCCCCGTTGAGTCCGGGCTGTTTGATTACAACCGGTTGGATAATCGATAGGCTTGATCAGATCTAATTGGCTCTGCATAAGCTTACTGTTCCACAACGCCTTGGTCCGTATGGATGGCCTTTGGTAACCGCAAAGTACGCGAAGCGCTCACGGCTCTCTGCCGATCACCTGTTCTTTGGGGATCCTGTCGGCGATAGTCCGGCCCAACTGCTCCAGCTCTCCGTAGCCCTCCAGGCGTATGCCCCGGTTGCTCTTCAGCTTCAGCTGGATATGCCGAAGCGCTCCCTTACGGCGGTAGAAGGTGAGTATGGTGATATCCTTCACATCCAGTACCGATCTCGTACCATTGGTCCAGAATAAGACCTTATCCCCATCTATCTCGATCCGGTGATCCCTGATCAGGCGAAGGTAGCGGTTGTAGCGGTAGTAGTTGATGAGATTGCCGAGGATGACAAAGGCGGCCACGGACCATAGCAGTACGTCATCATAGGTTTTGGGATACTGCATATGCCCGGCAACGATGGCGGTAACCAGCAGCAGACTGAAAAAGGCGCCCAACAGGATATTTTTCTTGCGGATCTGAAGCGATGTTTCACTGACGGTATAATTCATAAATCAAGTTACGGGGTTCATGGTGGTGGTTGATGGGGTGTGGCTTCTCTAAATGTGACGAACGTAGGGTGCAACCTGCGCACCATGATGGCTTATTCTGGTGCGCCCAGCACACCCTGCCAGATGTTCATAAAATGAATTAAACGCCACCCTCTTTTCTGGGTGGCTTGAACGCCGAGCTCTTTATCTTGACTGCTGCGAAATTTTGCTGGATTCTCCGGCCCATGGCAACTGTTCCATGCCGCCTTCGTTGTGTCCGGATTGTTCGATCTAAACTGACTCTGCAACGGAAAACAGCACCGTGTGATCCAGATCCAGCCCTACGGAGAGGGTCTCTCCCAGCGTAAAATTGTCCCGGCCGTGGGTGATGTAGAGGATCTCCGTACCGCTCTGCAAGCGCAGTCGATAGAGGATATCCGCGCCGCGGAACGCCTTGCCGACCACTTCGGTCGACACCCCGTCTGACTGTCTGACCACATCGTCGGGTCGCAGCAGCATCTCCATGTTGCCGGTTATCGATGCCTCAGTGCCGACCTCTGGTAAGGGTCCCAGCTCACTGATCAGCCGGCCCCGGTTATCCCGCACCACAGGCAGCAGAGCACCCTGACCGATAAAACCCGCCACGAAACGGTTTGTGGGGGTGTGGTAGAGGTTGAAGGCGGTGTCCCACTGCTGGATGAGACCCGTCTGCATCACCGCGATCCGATCCGCCATGGCGAAGGCCTCGTGCTGATCGTGGGTGACCAGAAGCGCGGTGGTGCCCTCCCGTTTCAGTATCTCCCGCACCTCTCTGGCCAGGCTCTCCCGCAGGTCCACATCCATGCTGGAGAAGGGTTCGTCCATCAGCAGCAGTGACGGCTCCGGCGCCAGTGCCCGGGCGAGGGCGATGCGCTGTTGCTGCCCGCCGGAGAGTTGGTGGGGAAAGAGTGAACCGGCGTCCGGCAGTTCCACCAGTCGCAGCAGTGACTCGATGCGTTTGCGCCGCTCCTTGCCGGGTCGGTCTGAAATGCCGAAGCCGATGTTGTCAGCCACATTCAGGTGGGGGAAGAGGGCGAAGTCCTGAAACACCATGCCGATGTGGCGCTGTTCGGGGGCGAGGACTTTACCGGGGCGACTCACAGTAGACTGTTTGAGGTCGATGCTGCCGGCGCGGATCGGCTCAAATCCGGCAATGGCGCGCAACAGAGTGGTTTTGCCGCAACCGGAGGGGCCGAGCAGACAGCCGATCTCCCCCGCTTGCAGGTCATAGGTGATCCCTTTTACGACTTCGGTGTCGTCGTAGGCGATGCGCACATTGTTGAGCGCCAGCAGTTTATTCATGGATCTCTCCGGATCTTCGGATGGCGCGGCTGAGCAGGATCACCGGCACAATGCCCACTGCCACGATGGAGAGGGCGGCAATGGACGAATCGGCCAATCGTTCGTCCGAGGCGAGTTCATAGGCTCTGACTGCCAGGGTGTTGAAATTGAAGGGACGCAGAATCAGGGTTGCAGGCAGCTCTTTCAGCACATCGACGAAGACCAGCAACATTGCAGTCAACAGCGCGCCGCGCATCATCGGCAGATGGATGCGCCGCAATACCTTTCCCGGTGCCAGCCCCAGTGAGCGGGCGGCATCATCCATATTTGGGGTGATCTTCGATAGTCCCGACTCCACCGATTGCAGTGAAACCGCCAGAAAGCGCACTGCATAGGAGAAGAGCAGGGCGAATACAGTGCCACTGAGCAGCAGGCCGGTGGAGAGGTCGAAGGTGCCGCGCATCCATTCGTCCAGGGTGTTGTCGAACCAGGCAAAGGGCAGCATCACCCCCACTGCGATCACCGTGCCGGGGATGGCGTATCCCATGGCGGAAAAGCGTACTGCGATGGCTACCGGTTTCGAGGGGTGGAGACGCTGGCCATACCCCAGGAAGAGCGCCAGCATCAGGGTGAATATTGCGGCGGCGCTCGCCAGTAACAGGCTGTTGCCCGCCAGCTGCAGGAAGCTCAGGTCGATCGCCTCTTCCGCGATGGAGAGCGCCCACACCAACAGTTGACCCGCTGGTATAAGGAAGCCGAAGACCAGAGGGATGACGCAGATGGTGATGGCTGCATAACGCTGCCAGCCCCTGAGCGGGTGGCAGACCGGGTGGCGATGGTGTCCACCGGTCTGATAGAAACGCTGGCGGCGGCGCGAATAGTGTTCCAGCAGGATCAGGATGAAAACAAAGCACATCAGGAGTGCGGCAAGCTGGGCGGCAGCGGCGCTGTCGTTGAGGCCGAACCAGGTGCGGAAGATGCCTGTGGTGAAGGTGCTGATGCCGAAATACTGCACTGTGCCGTAGTCCGCCAGGGTCTCCATCAGGGCCAGGGAGAGGCCGGTGACGATGGCGGGCCGGGCCAGGGGCAGGGCGATGGAGAGAAATACCCGTAGCGGGCCTGCCCCCAAGGCGCGGCCTGCCTCCAGGGTTGATGACGACTGCCCCAGAAAACTGCTGCGAGCCATCATGAAGACGTAGGGATAGAGTACCAGGGAGAGCATGATGACCGCCCCGCCCAGGGAGCGGACCTCAGGAAAGTAGTAGTCCCCCCAACCTAGTCCGAAGCTGTCGCGCAGCCCAGTCTGAAGTGGTCCGGCAAAATCGAGCAGACCGGTGTAGGTGTAGGCAATGATGTAGGCCGGTATTGCCAGGGGCAGCAGCAGGCTCCATTCAAAAAAGCGGCGACCGGGAAAATCGTAGACAGCGATGACCCAGGCGGTGGGGATACCAAGCAGCAGCACCCCGAACGCGACCCCTAAAACCAGCAGGGCCGAATTGCTCAGATAGTCTGCGAGTACCGTCTCTGCGAGGTGGCTCCAGACCTCCCCCGCAGGAACGAAGATGAAGCTGAAGACGGTGAATACCGGCAGCGCCAGCACCAGGGCAGAGAGCAAAACGCCAGCCTGCCATAAGCTGGGTCGGTGTAGTGCCGTACGGTCTGTGGTTCTGTGAGTCGCTACTTCCACCCGGCTCGATCCATGATCCTCACTGCTGCCGCATTATGCTGACCGAGTTTGGCCAGATTCAGCTGATCCGCTTTGAAACTGCCCCACTGTTTGAGCAGGTCACTCCACTCGACCCCCTCTCGAACCGGGTACTCATAGTTGGCCTCGGCATACCACGACTGGGAATCCGCTGTGACCAGGAACTCCATCAGCCGGATGGCGTTGGCCCTGTTTTTCGCGGACTGGGTGAGCATGACACCACTGATGTTGACGTGGGCGCCACGGCCGGACTGGTTGGGCCAGAAGATGGCGACCTTATCCGCTGCGGTTTGTTGCGACAGGTCTTTTCCTTTGATCATCATGCCCAGATAGTAAGTATTGGCGATAGCGATGTCGCACTGGCCGGCGGCTGCCGCCTTGATCTGGTCACGGTCTCCGCCTTTGGGTTTACGGGCGAGATTTTTCACCAGGCGGTCGGCCCAGAGCTGGGTTTTATCCTTGCCGTCGTGGGAGAGCATGGAGGCAACCAGCGACTGGTTGTAGATATTGCCGGAGGAGCGGATACAGATCTTTTTTGCCCACTTGGGATCGGCCAGTGCCTCATAGGTGGAGAGTTGGTCTGCCGATACCTTGCCTTTGACATAGATGATGGGGCGCGCCCGTAAGGAGAGACCAAACCAGTGTTCCTCCGGATCACGATAGGCGGCGGGAATGGCATCCTTGAGCATGGCGGAGGAGACGCGCTGGGTTACCCCGGCGCGCTTTGCCCGGTAGAGTCGTCCTGCATCGGTGGTGATGAACAGATCCGCAGGACTGTTTCTGCCCTCCAGTTGCAGCCGTTTCAGCAGGGCATCGGCCTTGCCGGTCACCAGGTTGACCTGAATGCCTGTCTGCGCAGAGAAGCGGTCAAGCAATGGCTTGATCAGCGCCTCCTTGCGTGCTGAGTAGAGATTGACCTCTTCGGTGGCAAAGGCCGTGCTGGAGAGTGAAGCTGCAGCAATCAGGATCGCCAGCAGGGAATTAATAGAGAGGGATGTCTTTCTCATGGAAAAATAAAACTCCGCGTATGCGTAATAATAATGAGAAAGATTCTCAATACATTTTATAGAGAAGTCAACAGTGGGTTTATTAGGACTTAATCGGAAGATGAGAAAACGTAGGCCGGTTCAAGCGTAGCGGAACCGGCGAACACCGTTTGTCATTCCGGGTGATTGCCTGATCCGCTACGCTTGATCAGGCCTACGAACCCGTGTCACAAAGCTGGGACACGATCATCGGGCTGTGCTGTGCGGCACCATCGTTCCATTGGAACTGCCTCCGCGGAGCCTTCAGAGGTGCGCCGGCAGTGAAGTGCCGCAGGGTACGGGACAGGATTCCTGGGGCAGTGAACAAGAGGTGGTTTTCCAGCTTCGTGAGGTGATCAAGTACGAGCAGGATCGACAGCAACAGGAGAAAGCGCGTTTGCAGTCTCTGGGCGTTGAGCCAGAAGATAAGATTTCTCGACCTTAACTATTCGATCGCCTCAATCTGCTATGCGCGCAGGGAAAGGCCAATATCAGACTCATCAGCAGCAGCGTGAGGATCGGCAGATTGCCCAGACTGGCATAGGGTGTGCTGCCGGACATGGGCTGTATCTCCCCCAGCAGGACATCTTTTTTCAGCAGGGGTGAAACCTTAACCAGTCTGCCATGAGGATCAATGATTGCAGACACGCCAGTGTTGGTCGAGCGCAGCAGATAACGTCCCGTCTCCAGCGCCCGCATGCGGGCGATCTGCAGATGCTGATGAGGCGCCAGAGAGTCTCCGAACCAGGCATCGTTGCTGGCGTTGATCAGATAGGCCGCCTCCGGCAATGCCTGGATCATCTCATTGCCGAAGGCGTCTTCGTAACAGATCGACATGCCGACCTGATGATCGCCGATGGTCATCAAAGGCTTGGCTGCGGTACCGGCAGAAAAATCCGACATCGGAATGGTGAGGAAATCAACGAGTGGATTGAGTATCGACTTGAAGGGCAGAAACTCGGTGAAAGGAACCAGATGACGTTTGTAGTAGTAGTCTCGCAGACCACCGGCGCTGACCATGGTGTTGAAGTAGGTCTGCCTCTCCTCATCCATTCTAACCACCCCAAATACCAGATGAGCGTCGTTATTTTCCATAGCGGACTCAAGCGGTTGGACGAATGCTTCGTCCACTTGGGAGAGAAAAGCCGGTATAGCGGTTTCCGGCCAGATGATGAGGTCGTTGTCGAGATGGATGCGAGTCTCGGTAGCGTAGAGCCGCAGGGTGTCCAGCAGTTGATCCGGCTGCCACTTCTTCTCCTGGGGAATATTGCCCTGGATCAGGGCAACCCGCAGAGGATCGCCGTAGGGTTGGGTCCAGGACACCTGCTGCAGACCCCAGCCGACGCCCCAGAGCAGTAGGGCTGCGAGTGCCGTCCGGCGTTTCCCCGCCGATAAAACAAGGGCCAGCAGCAGACCGGCGGAGAGTGCAGCAGCCCAGCTGCTGCCCAGCCCTCCCAGTAGTGGACTATAACCTGCAAGAGGTGAGTCGATCTGTGAATGGCCGAGTTGCAGCCAGGGAAAGCCGCTGAGAAACCAGCCCCGAAACCACTCTGAGGCTACCCAGATGGCGGGATAGATCGCCAGCAGGCGCAGGCGTGTGGTGCTTTCAAAACGGCTGGCGAGCCAGCCGGCCAGACCGTAGTAGAGGGCCGCCACCAGGACGAAGAGGGCGGTGATCAACAGGGGCGGAAACCAGCCGAGATTACCGAACTGGGCGATGCTGACGTGCAGCCATGAGACACCACTGCCCATCAAACCAAGGCCGTAGATGAGTCCAAGCTGGAAGCCGCTCCAGCGCCTGCTTTTCAGCCAGAGCAGGAAAAGCACCGCCGGTCCGGCAATGGCCAGCGGCCAGATATTGAAAGGTGCAAAGGCAAGGGTGGTCACTGCACCCGAAAGCAGAGCCAACAGGGCGCCTGGCCCGGTTTCGATCCACTGGATGAGCCTGGACCGGGAGGATTCCGCCAGACTCACAGAGTGGATTCCGCGTAGGGATCGCTGAATCCCAGTTCGCGCAGGGTCTGCTGTTCCCGCGACTCCATGATTTCAGCTTCATTGTCGTCAAGATGGTCGAAGCCCTGCAGATGCAGCATCCCGTGTACCGTCATGTGTGCCCAGTGGGACAGGGCTGACTTGTTCTGTGCTGCTGCCTCCCGCATTACCACCGGTGCGCAGATCACCAGATCCCCCAGCAGGTTGCTGGGAACTTGCGGGGGGGCTTCGAAAGGGAAGGAGAGTATATTGGTGGGACGATCCTTGCCGCGATAATCACGGTTCAGCGTCCGGCTCTCCGCCTCATCGACGATCCGAATCACCACTTCTGCGCCTTCCGTTCCCTTTACCAACGCCGCCTGAGCCCATTGGATGAATAGTGCTTTCGACGGCAGATCAACTGTCTCGGAGGCGTTTTGGATTTCAATTTCTAAGTGCATGGCGGCGCTATCCTGCGCAGCAACAGGTAGGCCCGATCAAGCTTGCGGGTCGGGCAATGCGGTGGTGTAACGAGATCCAGCAGCGCCGGTTCCGCAAGCTTGAACCGGCCTACAGATGGTGAGCAGACAATTGACATCAAAACTAACCAATATGTCCTTTTGTGTTGCTATCATCCGTCTGGTCAAACTCATCATAGGCGCGCACGATCCGTTGTACCAGGTGATGACGCACCACATCGCGGGCGTTGAAAAAGGTGAAGCTGATGCCGTTCACCTGATCCAGAACCTCAACGGCCTGACGCAGGCCCGAGCGCTGGCCGCGTGGCAGGTCGATCTGGGTGACATCGCCGGTGATAACGGCAGTGGAGCCGAAGCCGATACGGGTGAGAAACATCTTCATCTGCTCAGGCGTGGTGTTCTGGGCTTCATCCAGAATAATGAAGGCGTCGTTGAGGGTGCGCCCCCGCATAAAGGCCAGTGGCGCCACTTCGATGACGTTGCGCTCAATCAGTTTGCTGACCTTCTCGAAGCCGAGCATCTCATAAAGTGCATCGTAGAGTGGCCGCAGATAGGGATCTATCTTCTGTGCCAGATCGCCGGGCAGGAAGCCGAGCCGCTCACCGGCCTCCACCGCGGGACGTACCAGAAGGATCCGCCGTACCTGATCCCGCTCCATGGCCTCCACTGCGCAGGCGACCGCCAAGTAGGTTTTACCGGTGCCGGCGGGACCCACGCCGAAGTTGATGTCGTGAGTCAGGATTTTGTGCAGGTACTCCTGCTGATTGAGCCCCCGGGGACGTATCAGTCCCCGCCGGGTCTTGATAATCGTCTCCGGCAGATCGGCCGGTTTGTCTGTCTGAGTCAGGGCGTCGATGCCAGACTCCTGCAGAAACAGATGGACGCGTTTTGGGTCGAGAATCTCATCTTGCGCAACGTCATAGAGATTCTGCAAAACCTGTTTGCCGCCACGCACGGCATCTGCTTCACCGATTAGACGAAAATGGTAACCCCGGTTGCTGATCTCTATGCCCAGACGGCGTTCAATCTGACGCAGATGTTCATCGAGCTGGCCGCAAATATTGGCAAGCCGTTCGTTGTCTTCAGGTTCGAGGGAGAAATCGAGAGAATCAGGATGATCAGACAAAGGAGATACCGGGTTGGAAAGGGTTTAGCAAGGAGAGGGTAGTCTAACTGCAATTGCCGCTGCCAGCCAGATACTGTCGCCTGATTTTACGCATGGCCCACTAGCCATATATGGTCCGCCCCGCATTGCAAGGGAAAGATTACTGTGTACATAAAGGATAAGTTGCAGTCATATATCCAGCATCGTGTTGAGGGGCTCTGAGCCCTCGTGCCCTGATGGAACCCGCGCACTCCTGTCCTCATCATTTGATCGGACTACCCTATGGCGTCCCATGGCTAGATCAGGTTTTTAGCAGTGCAGGACTTGCCTTTCATGCCATCACATTGATCTCTCTCTGACGTCAGCCGGAGCTCATGGCTCAACCGTGCGAAGTGCGGGAGGAGGCCATGATAACGGCAAAGCCATTTATCATTTCTAAGCATCGAGTGTACGAGGCCTGCCGCCTCGTTAAAGCCAATGCAGGTTCTGCAGGGGTGAATAAGCAATCGATTGCAGCATTTGAAGAGGATCTGAAAGACAACTTGTACAAGCTCTGGAACCGGATGTCATCGGGAAGCTACATGCCCCCGCCTGTTCGGGCGGTGCCTATTCCGAAGAAGTCTGGTGGAGAGCGAATACTGGGGGTGCCAACGGTCAGTGACCGAGTAGCCCAGATGGTGGTCAAGCTTGAATTCGAACCGAAAGTCGAACCCTACTTTTTGTCTGACTCTTACGGTTATAGGCCCGGTAAATCGGCGCTGGATGCTGTGGGAATCACACGCAAACGGTGCTGGCGTTACGATTGGGTAGTTGAATTTGATATTAAAGGACTGTTTGACAATATACCGCATGACCTGTTGCTGAAAGCGGTGGAGAAACATACCGATTCGGTGTGGATCAGACTGTACATCAAGCGCTGGTTGACAGCGCCGATGCAGCTGTCCGATGGCACGAAGCAGGCCAGGGACAAAGGTACACCACAGGGCGGGGTCATTAGCCCAATTTTGTCGAACCTTTATCTGCACTATGTGTTTGATAAGTGGCTACAACAGCACTATTCGACGATTAAGTGGTGTCGGTATGCCGATGATGGGCTCCTGCATTGCCACAGTGAAGCGCAAGCTTGCTTTCTTCTGAAGGTCATCCGGCAGCGTTTCGAGCAATGTGGGCTTGAGTTGCACCCCGTTAAAACCAAGATTGTCTACTGCAAGGATGGTCGCCGAAAAGGGACCTATGCCAATACTTCGTTCGACTTTCTCGGCTTCACCTTCCGGCGAAGAGGTTGCTGGATTCAAAGCCAGAATCGTATGACATTGGGATTCAATCCAGCAGTAAGTCGAGATGCTCTGAAGGCAATGCGAGTGAAAATCCGGAAGTCCCGTTTACGCAGTCGAACAGATCTGTCGCTAAATGACATTGCCCGATGGCTCAACCCCATCATGAGGGGTTGGATAGCTTACTATGGCAAGTTCTATCGATCAGCGATGTACGCGATCATTCGGCACGTGAATAAGACGTTGATTCGCTGGGTTATGCGTAAGTACAAAGCGATTAGGCGCAGTAAAATGCGTGCGATGGCATTTTTTGACCGATGCATGAAGGAAAGCCCGGGTTTGTTTGTTCACTGGCGCGAGGGGATGAAAGGTGCGTTTGCTTGATGGGAGCGGTATGAGCGGAGACGTTCACGTACCGTTCTGCGAGAGGCTGAGGGTGAGAGTCCCTTGGTCTACTCTCCTCCCAAAATCTTTCACGAGGTAGCGACACACTTGTCATCAAGCAGTTGGAGGCAATAAGCAAGACCTGCCCCCCGGTGCTCGCAAACAATAATCAAAGAGGGCTGGTGCAATAGCCACCAGCCCTTGTTTTGGAGCTCTCGCTTACAGGGCACAGCCGCTGCCAAAGAAAGCAGCGGTATCCACCCCTTGAGTCGCGGTACCTGTTACTTGCCACCCGGAGAGGGTTCCTTCAAACGTCGTGCCATCATCCAACGTGCCGGAGATAGTGTTATTGGCCACGTTCTTGGTACCAATAACATTGTTTAGGCTGCCGTCTTCGAACGAAAACGCCCTGCCAGTAATGTTTCCGCTGGCGTCAATATCGAAGGTGAATATGGCGCTTACATCCGGAGAAAAGCCGGTATACCTCTCTACCGCGGTTGCGGAGTACCCGATCCGGTTTCCAGACCAGGATCCGCTGAATCCAGGCACACCCCAAGTCCCGGATATGGTCTCTCTGGAGGAAAACCGTCCGGAGAAAGTCACGCTGGTATCCGTGATTCCAGTGACACCGTAATCCAGTCCTAGGGCTACGTCACCAAACTGATGACCAGTCAATACACCTTCCGAGGTAAGATCGCTCGTACTGCTATAACCGCCGATCAGATTTCCACTGCTGGCGTCAATAAGAAAGCCGCCCCGACCACTCTCATCGCCAGAGTAATTTCCCATGAAAGCGCCGCTATAGTGACAGCGAAGAGAACGCACGAGGTGGAGTTCCGCAACGGCTGCCGTTACGAGTGTAACCGGACCCCCCGTTATTGAACTCAAATCGGATATTATATTGATAATGTCCTGGTTGTTTTCAAAATCAGTGTCCGCAAAATTCAGCGTTTTCGGCCAGGCTGAGGAGTTTTCGGCGAACTGCCTGACTACTTCTGGAATATTGATCCCATTGTCCGGATCTCCGTCATCATCCAGCGTTTGCAGGAAACGTGCGAAATTAATTGCCTCATTTTCGCTCGAGGTCAAATCTGTCGGCATTACCAGATCCTGACAGGCAACTGTTCCCAAGACTATCGGCCCCAGAAAAAATGTCACCGTACCCCCATCTTCGCAGGTAAATTGTCCTTTCCCACCCGTGGTGCCGCTCTGTGCGCCAGAAACATAGGTAAGACCTTCTACCGGGCTGTCAATGAACCTGCCGGCAGTGGTTGTGGTTCCACCATCTCCTTCTCCTCCACCGCCGCAGGCGGACAACAGTATGGAAGCGGAAATTGCCGACGCGACTATTTTCCATTCAATCCTCTTCATTTTGTTACTCCCCATAATGTTTCTCTGAATGATTTTTCTAAGCTCCAAAAGCGAAGCGACTAGAAGTCATCTGGATTGGTCTGCGCACCACTTAACACTCCCACAGCATAACCGATTGCGTATTCCACGCCAAACCTGCCTGTGCCTGCCACTGATACTGTCGCCTGATCCGCTACGCTTGATCAGGCCTGCGAACTCAGTGTAGTGCTGTTTTTTGGGCAATGGTTTCACCCGCGCCTTCGGTCGCGCTGCCGTATCCCCAGGTTCCGATGATCTGATCACCGTTGGCGACAGTAATACCTCTGCCGGCGTACATTCCCGCCTGCCAGTCGTAGGTCAGAATATTGTTTTTTACAATACCCTGCAATTTACCGTTATCCGCCCCACCGGAATAACTCCCAGTCACACGGTTGCCCGTTTGCTGCAGGGTGAACTGGACGCTGATGCTTTCAGAACCTTCAGTCATGATGCCTGTGTAGCTGCCGTGGAACAGTTTAGGCACTGGAGGTGGGGCTGGCGTTTTGGCTGCGCGATAAACGACTGGAGCGGTTTTTTCGGGTTGCACTACCGGTTGTGGGTCAACCTTCGGTTGGCTGACTTGCGGTTTGAGCGGTTCTACCACCACCGTTTGGGATTGTTGTGCAGGCGGGAAGATCTTGTCCCAGTTGGCGATAACCCCTCCACCCAGTATGCCCGCAAGGCCGATCAGTGCGACGATAATCTGTGTTTTGCCGCCCTTGTTCTCTCCGCTCATCTGTTGCTCCGGAATCGTTTCCTTCTCGGGCATAAGTCTATCCCAAATTTGCGCTTTGTTCCGCCAGAGTCTGTTCGATCTCTCCGCGCAGGGAGTTGGGCAGCGCCTCGGTAATGCGCAGATCGACGAATCCACCGATCAGTTCAGCCGGCCCGCTGAAGTTAACCACCCGGTTGTTTTCGGTACGGCCGGCCAGTTGATTCGGGTCTTTGCGGGAGGGGCGCTCCACCAGAACCCGCTGAATAGTCCCCACCATCTGGCGGCTGATGCGCTGGGCCTGGGTTTTGATCAACTGCTGCAGCCTTTCCAGCCGTTGCTGCTTGACTGACAGTGGGACATTATCCGGTAGATCCGCTGCTGGTGTGCCGGGACGGCGGCTGTAGATGAAGCTGTAGGAGTTGTCGAAACCGATCTCCTCGATCAGTTTCAGGGTCTCTTCGAAGTCGGCCTCGGTCTCACCGGGAAAGCCGACGATGAAATCGGAAGAGATGGTGATGTCGGGGCGCACCTCCCGCAAGCGGCGAATCCTGGTCTTGTATTCCACGGCCATGTGTCCGCGTTTCATCATCGCCAGTACCCGGTCGGAGCCGGACTGCACCGGCAGGTGCAGGAAGCTGACCAGCTCCGGCACCTCACCGTAGACCTCGATCAGGCGATCAGAGAAGGCGAGAGGATGGGAGGTGGTGAAGCGGATGCGATCGATGCCGTCGATGGCCGCCACATATTCGATGAGCAGTGCCAGATCGGCGCTCTCGCCGTCGTGCATGGCGCCTTGGTAGGCGTTGACGTTCTGCCCCAGCAGATTGACCTCGCGCACCCCTTGGGCTGCAAGCCCGGCCACCTCGGCGATTACATCGTCGAAGGGACGGCTGATCTCCTCACCGCGGGTGAAGGGGACGACGCAGTAGGTGCAGTATTTCGAGCAGCCCTCCATGATGGAGACGAAGGCGGTCGGGCCCTCTGCCCGGGGCTCCGGCAGAGAGTCGAACTTTTCGATCTCGGGGAAGGAGACATCCACTACCGGATGGTGCTCGGTGCGTGCCTCCCTGATCATCTGTGGCAGACGGTGCAGGGTTTGGGGGCCGAATATCAGATCCACATAGGGCGCCCGCTGGCGGATCGCCTCGCCCTCCTGACTGGCGACGCAGCCGCCGACACCAATGATCAGGTTCGGGTTCTTCTCTTTCCAGGGGCGCCAGCGGCCAAGTTGCGAGAAGACCTTCTCCTGCGCCTTTTCCCGTATCGAACAGGTATTGAGCAGCAGTACGTCCGCCTCTTCCGGCTTGTCGGTGATATGCAGATCTTCCGCCTCGCGCAATCCGTCCGCCATACGGGCGGAGTCGTATTCGTTCATCTGGCAGCCGAAGGTCTTGATGTAGAGTTTGCCGGTCATGGATGGCCTGGGTTTCTGGAAAAAACGCTATTTTAGCCCCATCCTGGGAACTGGCCAAATAGCTTGTGTGATCCGGATCAAATGTCGCGGAACCGGCTAGCCAGTGTCTATCCGGAAACACCGTTTTTTTACCACGAAGTGTATGAAGTACACGAAGAAAATTAATGGTTAATCAATCTTTTGCCTTAGCGCTCTTCGCGTGCTTTGCGGTTAGATATGGGTTTCCGGATAGACGCCAACTCAACTTCCCCGAGCAGCGACCTGATGCGTTCCGCGTGACGTGCCTGCTGTCCAGGGAGATGGAGACGGTGGGTGGTGATGATGCCCTTTAGCTCAGCGAGTGCCGTTGCAAAATCATCATTGATGACCAGATAGTCGAACTCGGCATAGTGGGACATCTCACTGACCGCCTCCTGCATGCGCGCCTGGATGGTCGACTCGTCGTCCTGGCCCCGTCCGTCGAGGCGTTCCCGCAGGGCTGCCAGGCTGGGCGGCAGGATAAAGATGGAGACGGCCTCGGGAAAGAATTTGCGTACCTGTTGCGCACCCTGCCAATCGATCTCCAACACCAGCTCCTGTCCGGCCTCCAATTTTGCACGAACCTCGGACTCGGCGGTGGCGTAGAAGTTGCCGAATACCTCGGCGTGCTCCAGAAATGCCTTGCTTTCGACCAGGTGCAGGAAACTGGCGTGATCGATGAAATGGTAGTGGACGCCAGCCTCTTCGCCGGGTCGTTTGGCGCGGGTGGTATGAGAGACTGAAACCATCAACTCACTGTCCTGTTCCCGCAGTGCCTTGAGCAGGCTTGTTTTGCCGGCGCCGGACGGGGCGGAGAGGATGTAGAGTGTGCCGTTGGCTTTGGACATGCTGGATTCCTGTGTCATTTCTTGCGGGTGAGCGAAGATACTATCAGAAATCGAAACTTGGGCGTTCTCCCTTGGCCGTGTAGTAGGGCATCATTTCGGCGGCCAGCCGGGAGAGAGTCTCTTGGCGGTTTTCCGGAGCGGGATGAGTACTGAGAAACTGTGGCGGGCGGCTCTCCGAGAGTTTGCCCATCTTCTCCCAAAGCGTGGCGGCGGCCCTGGGGTCGTAGCCGGCCTTGGCGGCAAGTTCGATACCGATCCGGTCCGCCTCGGCCTCTGCTGTACGGCTGTTGGGCAGGTCAATGGCCAACTTTGCCGCGACCGCCGCACCCGCCATGGTGGCGCCACGGTTGTCTGATGCGATGCCTATGGCAAGTATGCCGAGGGAGGTGGCCATTGCAACCGACATCTTTTCCGCCGAGTGTTTGGCCAGTGCATGGCTGATCTCGTGGCCCAACACCTGAGCCAGTTCATCATCTGTGGGCTTGATCTGTTCAACCAGTCCGGTGTAGAGCGCCATCTTTCCCCCAGCCATCGCCCAGGCGTTGACTGTTTCCGGATCGTCGAGAATCTTCATGCTCCACTCCCAGTCCCTGGTTTCCGGGCGCATTATCACCGCTTGCGCAATGAGGCGTGCCGTAATCTTATGCACCCGCGCCTTGAGCTTCGGGTCGTTATCCAGCTTGCCCTCGTCCGCGTAGGGCTTGAGCATCTGCACATAGGCCGTTTTAGACGAGGCGATGGCCTGGTCTTCCGAGACGATCATGAGCTGTCTGCGGCCGGTGGGACTCGTGGCGCAGGCAACCAGAAGGGTCAGTAGCAGGCTGACAACGACAATTTTGAGTTTCAGTTTCACGCTGTTGACTACCCGGTTGGATCTGAATACAGAGTGGCTTATTTTACCCTGAATCCGTGCTGTGGCCTAAAGCGCAGACTGCTCAAGTCTGGAACTGGTCACAGGGGACAGGTTTGCCGTAGAAATATCCCTGAACGTCATTACAGCCGACGCCGGTGAGAAAGTTGGCCTGGGCCTCCGTCTCCACTCCTTCGGCAACGATTGAGAGTCCCAGTGTGTGACCCATCGCAATGATGGCGCGGATGATGGCCATGTCGTTGGGGTCTCCAGGGATATCGCGAACGAAGGAGCGGTCGATCTTGAGGCGGTCGATGTGGAATCGTTTCAGGTAGGCCAGGGATGAGTAACCGGTACCGAAGTCATCGATAGCCAGGGCGATGCCCAGTGATTTGAAGGCATCCAGGACCTGACTGACCTGCTCAAGTTGGCCGATCAGGGCACTTTCCGTGATCTCAAGTTCCAACCGATCGGGAGGAAGATCGCTCTCCTCCAGTGCCAGTCTGACGACCGAATAGGTCTCCTCCTGCATGATCTGAAGCGCGGAGAGGTTGACCGAGATGCGACCTTTCAAGCGTCCTTCGTCGAACCATGTTTTGGCTTGGCGGCAGGCCGAATTTATGACCCAT
Source organism: bacterium endosymbiont of Escarpia laminata (assembly GCA_003660235.1). Taxonomy (GTDB): domain Bacteria; phylum Pseudomonadota; class Gammaproteobacteria; order Chromatiales; family Chromatiaceae; genus QGON01. Next base: position 44,752 of record QGON01000060.1, read on the forward strand.
GCGCCGATGGGGATGATCAATCCGGTCTCTTCGGCCAGCCAGATGAAATCGGCCGGAGAGACCCGTCCGCGCTCAGAATGGTTCCAGCGAATCAGTGCCTCCGCCCCTGATATCCGGCCACTGTTCAGGTCAAACTGGGGCTGATAGAAAAGTTCAAACTCATCGCGTTTCAGGGCCAGACGCAGTTGATTTTCCAGTGAGAAGCGTGAGTTGGCCGAAGCAGTCAGCTCCCTGGTGTAAAAATGAAATGTGTTTTTACCCTCCGCCTTAGCCCGGTACATGGCAGTGTCGGCATTTTTCAGCAGGGTAACAGGGTCGCCGGCATCCCCAGGGTAGAGGCTGATGCCGATGCTGGCGGTCAGATAGATGCTGTCCTGCGTCAGCTCAAAGGGCGGTAGAAGATTCTGCTGGATCTTATGCGCAACATGAGCGGTCAATTCATCATGCTCGATGTTCTCCAGGATGACCGCAAATTCATCACCTCCCAGGCGGGCCAGAGTATCCTCAGTACGCAGGCTTTGCAGGATACGTTGTCCGACCTGCCTGAGCAGCTCGTCTCCAACCGGATGGCCAACGGCGTCGTTGATGTTCTTGAAACGATCCAGATCGATGAGCAGCAGGCCGACTTGACTGTTTTCCCTGCCAGCGCGGGCCAGGGCATGTTTCGATCGGTCATTGAAGAGAAAGCGGTTGGGCAGGTTGGTCAATGCGTCGTAGTGGGCCAGTTTTTCAAACGCCTCGGTTCGCTCGTCAACCTTCAATTCGAGCAGGTCGCGGTCGACTTCGAGTGCCTTGTTCTGCTCTTCCAGTTTTCGCATCTCCCGTTCGATGACCCGTCTCTGCTCCTCTGCCTGTTTGGTGCGTTTCGTCAGGCTGGTTGACAGATCAGCCAGCTCCTGGCGGCTGTTGTTCATGTCATGGATGGTCTCAATCAGCAGCTGGGATTTGACCTGAGAGAGATAGGCGAGACAGCGCATGCGCAGGGTCTTCTCCACCAGGTTTTTATTGATGTCCTGCACATCTGAGACATGCTGTGTACCGACCTGAACAATGTTTTCTGTCATTGGTCGGATCCGCTATCGATCAGGTCGATGCCACAGGGCAGGGCCTTGAGATGTTCTATGGCCCTTTGGATGTCGCGGCCCTCAAGGATGGAACCGTGTTGCGGCAGGACTCGGTCCAGATCCATCTTTTCAAAGCGCTCCATGCAGTGTTTGAGAATCCGGTTGCTCGGCATGTAGTTCTGGGGGAATGGATCCATTGGCGAAAGAAAGTCACCTTCGGCAAACAGCGACCAATCCTGGGAGATGGCGGCAAAGATATCGCTGGTAAAAAGGCTGCGGGTTTTGGTGTCGTAGGTGACGATGGCGCCGGGTGAGTGAAGGTAGGGGGTGAAGAGAAACTCCAGTCGGCGCCCGCTCTTCAGGGTCAGAGCGTAGCCATGCTCATCCACCGGGTAGAGCTCAGAACGTAAACCCAGGTGACGTATCAGTCGAAGGCTGTTGCTATGGCCGACAATCTTCAGATCATTGCGGTTGATGACATCCTCCACCACAGCCAGGTTTCCGCAGACATCCGGATCCTGATGTTGGGCGATGATGTAGGTGATATCCTCCGGATTGATCAGCTCCATCACCTTGCGCATCACCACCGGAAAGTGGGGGATGGAGCCGGGGTCGATGAAGACGATGTCCTCTTCATCGATGATCAGATAGGGGTTGCAGTGCAACTGGGCCGCCTCATCGTAGAAACCAACCCAATAGATCTCGCGGGTCGCAGCGACGGGGCTGTTATAGTCGATTTTCATGAGTTACCCATTCAACAGAAACTTGCGGACAGTATAGTGATTAACCATTAGTCATGTAATGAAATAAGGAGGAGGATTTTCCTTCTCTCGGTGTCTTTGAACAGGCTTAAGAGTCACGCTCTCTGTTCCAACACCCTGTTGCCAATGTGAGAAGCATCGAGGCATCACTCTATATTCTGAATCTGTTCCCGCATCTGTTCGATGAGGACCTTCATCTCCACCGCGATGCGGGTGATTTTTACATCGTTCGACTTGGAGGTCAGGGTATTGGCCTCCCGGTTCAACTCCTGCATCAGAAAGTCGAGGCGCCGTCCGACGGGTTCATTGGCGGAGAGCACCCGTTCAACCTCTGCAAGATGCGTGTCGAGGCGGTCCATCTCCTCATCCACATCCAACCGTTGGGCGAGCAGGGCCATCTCCTGCTCCAGTCGGGTTTCGTCCAACTCATCCATGACCTCCTGCAGGCGCGTGCGGATGCGCTCTTTGACCTTTTTCAGGACCTCCGGCATCAGTTTGCGGACCTGATCCACCTGCGTCTGCATCGCTTGTCGGCGCTGCAGGATGATCTCACCGAGTCGTCGGCCCTCGCGCTGACGGCTCTCCATCAGACTGTCGAGAGTGAGGCCCAGCAGTTCTATCGCCTGCCTTGTGACCGGGGTGAAGTCCCGCTCCTGTTCCTCAAGGACGCCGGGCCAGCGCAGCAGTTCAAACGGGCGCAGATTAGCTTGGGTATCGAGTATGTCGGCGACTTCGCTACCGGCGTCGAGTAACTGTTTTATCAGGCGCCGGTTGACGTGGAGTTCAGCCCCGGCGGCGGTGCCCGGTTTGAATTTCAGTGAGCAGTCAAGCTTGCCGCGCCCCAGTTTGGCCGCCAGCTGCTCCCGCACTTTTGTCTCCAGGACGCGCAACTCCTCCGGCAACCGCACGAAGGCCTCAAGGTAGCGGTGGTTGACGGAGCGGATCTCCCAACTCATTACGCCGAGTTCTCCCCGGTACTCTTCCCGCGCAAAAGCGGTCATACTGCTGATCATCTGTCTAACCTGAGGTTGGTGGTCAATTATCCTGAACGCTATATTAGGGATCTGCTTCAGGATTTCGTGAAGTGTGTATCATAATGCGATTCGCCGGGATGTTGGAGCCACTATTTTCTGAAACTGGCCTTATAATTAGAAAACATACGCCCGAAAATAAAATCAATTGATGGAAAAAGCCCGCGACAGTTTGCCTTCAGGCACCGTTCTCGACTGTTACGTGATCATGAAACTGGTCGCGAGCGGTGGCTTCAGTCTGATTTATCTGGCGGAAGATGAGGATACCCAGGACGAGGTGATCATCAAGGAGTTTCTGCCAAAGAAACTGGCCAAGCGTGGGGAGGGTCTTCAGGTCGAGGTCATCGACCCGAAACAGATCGATAATCTTAGCCGCAGTCGTCGGCTTTTCTACCAGGAAGCCAAGGTGCTTGCTTCCCTGAGGCATCCGAACATCGTGCAGGTACGGGGTTTTTTCCTGGCTAACGATACCGGCTATCTGGTGATGGATCACGAGCGCGGCAAGAACCTTGCGAGCTATATAAAAAAGCGCAGCGGTGGTTTGAGTACCCGTTTTATGTTGACGGTTTTTCCTCCCATCCTGGATGCCCTTGATCTAATCCACTCCAGCAATCTGCTGCATCTCGATATCAAACCCAGCAATATCCATCTGCGTACTGGCGGCAACCCGCTGTTGCTCGATTTTGGCGCGGTTTATCAGGTGGAAGAGAGTGGCGGCGGCCGCAGTGGACGGGTGGTCACCAGCGGGTTTTCCCCGGTGGAGCAGTATTACCATTCAGGTGATATCGGGCCCTGGAGCGATGTCTATGCCATAGGTGCAAGCATGCGGGCCTGTCTGGACGGCAAATCGCCACCCTCCGCCATCGAACGTCATGCAAGTGACAAGTTGAAGCCGGCAACCCGAGTCTATCGCCGCCGTTATCCCGCTTACCTGCTGGAGGCGATCGACTGGGCGATGGAGGTAAACCAGGCAGAGCGGCCACAAAATGCCGGAGAGCTGCTGACTGCGCTGCAGAGCAAATCAAAACTGAAAGAGAGCCTCAATGATGCTAGTGGTGATCTGTCGCGGCGTTCGTTCATTAAAGGTGGGAGTCTCTCTACATGAAGTATGAAACCGCCCACTGCACCCTGCTTGGGAATCGGCAGATGAATCAGGACCGCTGCCTGATTCTGGAGGCACCCGATGCCATGCTGGTGGCTCTGGCCGACGGTATGGGCGGTCACCCGCGAGGTGAGATGGCGGCGCAGATCCTCATGGATACCTGCCGCAGAGCCTTCCTCACCAGCCGCAAGCCCATCTCCGGTCCACGGGTTTTTCTCAGCGGATTGATGGAGATGGCGCATCGCCGCATCCTCGATTACGGTCGCGAGCAGGAACCCCATATCGAACCACGCACCACTGCAGTGCTCTGTCTGATCCAGGAGGGGCAGGCCTTCTGGGCCCATGTCGGCGACAGCCGGTTCTACGTTATGCGTGACAATGTCATCCTCTCCCGTACCGAGGATCACTCCTACGTGGAGCAGTTGCGGCAGCAGGGCATCATCTCCGCCGCTCAGGTCCATACCCACCGGTTTCGCAACTACGTAACCCGGTGTCTCGGGGGTATCTCCAATCGTCCTGTGGCGGAACTTGGGGAACCGCATCGTCTGGAAGGGGGGGATGTCCTGCTGCTCTGCTCTGATGGTTTCTGGGGCAAGTTGCCGGCGCGTCCAATGGTGGAGGCGTTTTTTCGTGCCGATCAGTCATTGCAGTCAGCCGTCAACCTGCTTTCATCCCTGGCAGAGAGTAATGGTATGCCGGAGGGTGATAATGTCACTGCAGTGGCTGTACGCTGGCGGCGTGACACTATCGATCTTCGGCCCACTGACTTGGGTAGAACTTTAGTGGATAATGCCGTCGGCACAGCGCGCCTGCCACGTAGCGAGCATGAGATAAAACAAGCTATCGAAGAGTTGCGCGACGTTGTCGATATTCATCACAGCTCAAAACCTAAGGAGTAACCCATCCAATGAGACCTTCCGGACGTCAGCCCACCGATCTGCGGGCTGTCAAGATTACCCGTGGCTACACAAAACATGCGGAAGGCTCCGTGCTGGTGGAGTTTGGCGACACCAAGGTTATCTGCACCGCTTCGGTGGAGGCGCGAGTGCCGCGTTTCCTGAAGGGCAAGGGCCGGGGTTGGGTGACTGCTGAATACGGCATGTTGCCCCGTTCCACCACTGAGCGCATGGGGCGTGAGGCCGCCAGAGGAAAACAGGGTGGGCGCACACTGGAGATTCAGCGGCTTATCGGTCGCTCCCTGCGGGCGGCGATAGACCTTGAGGCGCTGGGGGAGCGCATGATTGCCATCGACTGTGATGTCATTCAGGCGGATGGAGGCACCCGGACTGCCTCCATTACGGGGGCCTGTGTTGCCTTGGTGGACGCTATCTCCCATCTTCGTGAGCAGGATCTGCTGGAGAGAAATCCACTGCTGAATATGATTGCCTCTGTCTCAGTGGGTGTCTTCCAGGGCACTCCGGTATTGGACCTGGACTATGCAGAGGATTCCAATGCGGAGACCGACATGAATGTGGTGATGAACGACAAGGGCGGTTTTATCGAGGTACAGGGGACCGCCGAAGGCGACGCCTACAGTCGCGATGAGCTTAATGCCATGCTTGATCTTGCGGATCAGGGTATCCGGCAACTGCTTGAGATTCAGCAGGCCGCTTTGAGCGACTAAACTCCCCAGCTCCAGCGAAACTATCCAAATTCTTGGGTCTATTTTTCCGCCGCGATGACTCCGCTGACAGGTAAATCGCGGCGGGACACCACTCCACAACACAATTTCAGGAAAGAGAGCATGACCAGCCGTCACACCGGAGAGCAAATCGTTCTTGCCAGCAACAATGCCGGTAAGGTGCGTGAGATCAACCAACTGCTTGCTTCCGGGCAGATCGAGGTGGTGCCCCAGCGCGACTTCGATATCCCTGATGCGGTGGAGGACGGTCTCAGCTTCGTCGAAAATGCCATCAAAAAGGCCAGGCATGCATCGAGCCTGAGCGGACTGCCCGCCATTGCTGATGACTCGGGTATCGAGGTCGATGCACTCAACGGTGCGCCGGGCATCTACTCCGCACGCTATGCGGGGGAGGGTGCATCGGACCAGGCAAATCTGGAGAAGCTGCTGGAGAGCCTGAAAGATGTGCCGGAGGAGGCGCGTACTGCCCGCTTCCAGTGCCTTCTGGTCTATATGCGCCATGCAGAGGATCCCACCCCAATCATCTGTCAGGGAACCTGGGAGGGCCGGGTGCTCTTTGAGGCCAGGGGCGACAATGGTTTTGGCTACGACCCGGTCTTCTATGTTCCCACTCACAACTGCACCTCAGCAGAACTTCCGGCGGAGGTGAAGAACAGCCTCAGTCATCGTGGCCAGGCATTGCAGAAGTTGCTTACTGCCCTGACTGCATAGAAAGTTTTCTAAAGAAACCGGTTGGGATGCCGACAACCCTGTAACGAGCAAGTGTTTTTTCGCAGAAAGGATATCAAAATGCAAAAAAAAACGCGGGGAACTGAAAGGCATGTGGCTGCTTTTCAGGTTGAGTTGCGATACAAAACAGGGGGCTGCATTCCTGCCCTGATCAAAAATATCTCACCTGAAGGGGTGCACATGGAGATCAAGGCGGCGACCGAGGGGATCGGCGCAGAACTTGATCTGGCATTTACGTTGGAGGGTGAGAATTGGCGTGTGCCGGCTGTCGTCATTCACTCCAATCCAACGGGGATGGGAGTGATGTTCAGGAGTCCGGAACATCGGCTGTTCAGAATCGTTACCGCGCCGCTGCAACATCCCATTTCACCGGTGGCGGGCAGAGTGATGCTGGGTTAATGTGAGGCAGATCGGCTAGAGATTCCAGACTGCCTGACAGGCAGCTGAAGCAAAAAATCGGCAACAAAAAAGCCCGCGTCTCCGCGGGCTTTTTTGTTGAATGCGGCGTTGTTCTGTAGAGGCGTTTATGTGAAATGGCAGTGGCATGTGCTTTATTGATAGACGATACCGGGCAGCCAAGTCGCCATCTGTGGCCAGAGGGAGAGCAGTCCCAGCATCAGCAACTGGATCAGGATGAAAGGTGCGACACCGCGATAGATAGCCCCGGTGGTGATTTCAGGCGGAGCAACGCCACGGAGGTAGAAGAGGGCGAAACCGAAGGGCGGGGTAAGAAAGGAGGTCTGCAGATTGATGGCGATCATTACTCCCAGCCAGACCGGGTCGAGACCCATGGCCAGCAGGATGGGGCCGACGATGGGGACCACCACGAAGGTGATCTCGATAAAGTCCAGGATGAAGCCGAGCAGAAACATCACCAGCATCACCACCAGCATTGCCCCGAAGACGCCGCCGGGCAGACCGGTCAGCAGATCGGTGACCACCTCATCGCCGCCGAAACCCCGGAACACCAGCGAAAATAGCGAGGCGCCGATGAAGATCAGGAACACCATGCTGGTGATCCTGGTGGTGCCGATCATGACCGCCTTGAGGGTGGTCAGGTCCAGCTGTTTCTGGCTGAAGGCCAGCAGCATGGCACCCACGGCACCGACAGAGGCAGCCTCGGTGGGGGTCGCCAGTCCGCCGAGAATCGAACCCAGTACCGCAACGATCAACAATAGCGGCGGTACCAGCACCTTCAGGACGCGGATCAAGAGGGTTCGCAGATCCCGCTCCCGCTCTGCCTCAGGGATCGCCGGTACCGCGTCGGGTCTGAATAGAGCCACACCCCCAAGATAGACGAGGTAGAGTGCGACGAGCATCAGGCCGGGGATCAATGCGCCGAGAAATAGATCCCCGACAGAGACTGTGTCCGGTGAGAAGATGCCCATATCCAGTTGCGCCTGTTGATAGGCGGCGGAGAGTACGTCCCCCAGCAGCACCAGGACGATGGAGGGAGGAATGATCTGTCCCAATGTACCTGCGGCGCAGATAATGCCGCTGGAGACGCCGGGGTCGTAGTTGCGTTTCAGCATGGTGGGCAGGGAGAGCAGTCCCATGGTCACCACTGTTGCGCCGACGATGCCGGTGCTGGCGGCCAGCAGCATGCCCACCAGGGTGACAGATATGCCCAGTCCGCCCCGCATGGGTCCGAACAGGGACGCCATGGTGTCGAGCAGATTCTCCGCCACGCGGGAGCGTTCCAGCATCACCCCCATGAAGATAAACAAGGGTACGGCGATCAGTGTTTGGTTGGTCATGATGCCGTAGAGCCTGTTGGGCAGGGCCGACAGAAAGGCATCGTCGAAGTGACCGGTCAAAGTGCCGAACCAGGCAAAGGCCAGCGCAGTGCCGCCCAGGGAGAAGGCGACGGGGTAACCCAGCAGCAGTACCAGGCAGACGGCGAAGAATAGCAGCAGAGGGAGGAATTCGGCGCTCATGATTGCCTCTGATCCCCGCTCAGTGTTCTATGGCCATTCAGTCCGAGATAACAGTGGATCGCCTGGGCCAACCCCTGCAGACTGAGCGTCACCGCCATGAGCAGAATCAGGCTCTTGAGCAGGAATACGCCATCGAGACCCCCCGCCTCGCGTGAACCTTCCCAAAACTCCCAGGATTGGGCCACATACCCCCCGCTCAGATGGAAGATCATGAAACAGACCGGCAACAGCAGAAACAGGCTGCCGAACAGGTCTACCCAGGCGCGGGTGCGTGGAGAAAAGCGGTGGTAGAAGATATCGACCCGTACGTGGCCCTGATGTTTCAGGGTATAGGCTGCGCCCACCAGAAACAGGGTGGCGTGCATGTAGGTCACCGACTCCTGCAGCCAGATCCAGCCCAAATCGAAGGCGTAGCGCAGGACGACAATGGCGAAAGTAACCAGCACCATCAGCAGGCTGAGCCAGGAGACCTGTCTTCCCAGCCAGTCGTTGGTGTTTTCGATAGCGGCGGCCAGTCGCGCCAGTTGTTCATTCATAGGTTACAGCAGCAGAGGGTTGCGATTGTACGGGCAGGGCGTTACCAGCGAAACAGCACCCACTGGGGAACGGAGACATTGGTGGGATCACTGCCCCGTGAATCGAATTCGCCGTCGCCGTCCCGGTCGAGCATATAGTAGGGTGGGCCAAACTGAGGCACGACCTTGACCATATAGAGCAGACCGTTGATCCGGTATTCGTAGAGGGTGCCCTCTTCCTTCTTGATGATGGTGACTTCCGGCTCCAGGGTCTCACCACTGACAACAGGCGGTGGGATATCGGGTGGTTCAGGTGCGGCAGAGGGTTCTGCGGCCATTGATTGGATGAAAAAAACGCTCGAACATACAAAAAACAGAGCCTGCAGTTTTTTCATTGTCATCTCCTAAGGAGTCTCTGAACAAGTCATGAACTCGTAACTTGCGTCCAGAATGCCCAGCTTTTTCGTTGTAAATCTTCGCAATAGCCAGCTATTACGTGCGATTTTCGCCTCAAATCTGAACATTCTGAATCGCAATCGACTTCGTCCAGACTTATTCAGAGGCCCCTAAAGTTCAAGCAGCATCTCCTGCTCTTCCGCTGAAGGTTCGAAGCCACGGCTCTCGTAGTGTGCAAAGATAGCATCCACCACCTCTTGCGGCTCGTTACAGACCTGCACCAGATCGAGGTCGGAGGGTGAAATGGTACCGGCTTCACAAAGTGAGCCGCGGAACCACTCCAGCAAACCCCGCCAGAACTTATCATCCACCAGGATGATCGGGATCTCCCTGGTTTTGCGGGTCTGCACCAGGGTCAGGATCTCCGCCATCTCATCCAGGGTGCCGAAGCCGCCGGGCATGACCACATAGGCGGAAGCGTATTTTACGAACATCACCTTTCTGGAGAAGAAGTGTTTGAAGTTGAGCGAGATATCCTGATAGGGATTGCCCACCTGCTCCATCGGAAGCTGGATGTTGAGGCCGATACTGGTTGATTTTCCCTCGAAAGCGCCTTTGTTGGCCGCCTCCATGATGCCGGGGCCGCCACCGCTGACGACCGAGAAGCCGCTGTCGGAGAGACGCCGGGCAATCTCTTCCGCCAGGGCATAGTGCGGGTGACTGCGGGGGGTGCGGGCGGAGCCGAAGAAACTCACCGAGGGCCGGATCTGTCCCAACTGCTCGAACCCTTCCACGAACTCGGCCATGATTTGAAAAACCCGCCAGGATTCACGGGTCAGCTGTTTTTCTGCCAGTGGCCGGGTCTTGGAACGCCGGTCTTTGATCTGGATGCTCATGGCTTGCTCGATATCTAATATAGTGGAAAGGAAGGCGCCATCCATCATATCAAGGTCACGAAACAGATGCTTGAATGGTTGCAATGGCAAAATGCTCTGCGTACTCTTCCTGGCCAAACAGCGCCTGCTCAATCTCTAAGGAACCTCTGATCTATTCGTGAACTCGCACCTTGAAGCCAAAATCCGCCGCTTTTTCGTTGTTAATCTTCGCAATAGCCAGCTATTACGTGCGATTAACGCCTCAAATCGACGAATCTTGATCTCCAATTTGCTTCGCTCAGAATAGATCAGAGGTTCCCTAAACTTCCTGGCAACAAGATGTCTGACCTGAACCCCGGCCAACGTGATGCCGTTCGATATGTCGACGGTCCCCTGCTGGTGCTCGCCGGAGCGGGCAGTGGCAAGACCCGTGTGATCACCGCCAAGATCGCACACCTGGTGGAGCAGTGCGGCTACAATCCGCGCAACATCACCGCCGTCACCTTCACCAATAAAGCGGCGCGTGAGATGAAGGCGCGCGTGGGCAAGCAGTTGGGTGGTAAGGCGGGCAGCGGACTGAATATCTCCACCTTCCATACCTTGGGGCTGAATATCCTGCGCCGTGAGCTGAAACGGCTCGGTTACAAACCCGGCTTCTCCATCTTCGACGACCAGGACAGCGCCACCCTGCTGAAGGATCTGCTGAAGCGCCAGAACAGCGGTGACGAGGCGGTGGTCTCCAGCGCCCAGTGGCGTATCTCGGAGTGGAAGAATGATCTGGTCAGCCCGGAAGCCGCCCTCAGTCAGGCGGAAGACGACCTGGAAGCCGGCAATGCGCGGCTCTTTGCCGAGTATCGGCGTCATCTCAAGGCCTATAATGCAGTTGATTTTGATGACTTGATTCTGCTGCCGGTACAGCTTTTTCGCGACCATCCAGATGCTCTCGATGAGTGGCAGAACCGCATCCGCTATCTGCTGGTGGACGAGTATCAGGACACCAATCTGGCCCAGTATGAGCTGGTCAAACAGCTGGTGGGCGTGCAGGCGAGGTTCACCGTAGTGGGTGACGATGACCAGTCGATCTACGCCTGGCGTGGTGCCCGGCCGGAGAACCTGGCACAGTTGAAGACGGATTTTCCGATCCTCAAGGTCACCAAGCTGGAGCAGAACTACCGCTCCAGCGGCCGCATTCTGAAGGCGGCGAACCATCTGATCGCCAACAATCCCCACGTCTTCAAAAAACGTCTCTGGAGCGAGCTGGGACCGGGCGACCCGCTACGGGTATTGGAGTGCCGCAGTGAGGAGCATGAAGCTGAGCGGGTGGTTTCTGAGATCCTGCACCACAAATTCACCAGCCGCTGCAACCTTGGTGACTACGCCATTCTCTATCGCGGCAACCACCAGGCGCGCGTCTTTGAAAAGGCGTTGCGCACCCACAACATCCCCTATTTTCTCAGTGGTGGTACCTCCTTCTTCTCCCGTACCGAGGTGAAGGATGCGATGGCCTATCTGCGGTTGCTGGCGAATCCGGATGACGACACTGCCTTTCTGCGCATCGTCAATACCCCGCGCAGGGAGATAGGCCCCTCCACCCTGGAAAAGTTGGGTGGTTACGCCCAGCTGCGGGAGGTCGGCATGTTGGCGGCCTGTGACGAACTGGGCTTGCAGACCCAACTTTCGAGCCGGCCGCTGGAACGCCTGCAACGCTTCTCGCAGATGATCGGGCACTTTGCCCGTCGTGCCGAAAACGAAAACCCGGTGAAGGTGATTCGCAGTCTGATCCTGGAAATTCAGTACGAGGATTGGGTGCGGGAGAACAGCAGCAGTGATGCGGTGAGTGAAAGGCGCATGGGCAACGTCAACGACCTGCTGGAGTGGCTCAATGCATTGCAGAACGGCGAGTTGCAGGAGAAGACCCTGGCGGAGATGGTCAACCATCTGACCCTGATGGATGTGCTGGAGCGCCAGAATGAGGAGGAGGTGGGTGAGCAGGTCCACCTGATGACGCTGCACGCGGCCAAGGGACTGGAGTTTCCCCATGTCTTTTTGGTCGGCATGGAGGAGGAGCTGCTGCCCCACCGTACCAGCATCGAGGATGAGAATATCGAAGAGGAGCGGCGTCTCGCCTACGTCGGCATTACCCGCGCCCAGCGCAGTCTGACCATGACCTATGCGGCGAAACGCAAACGCTTCGGAGAGATCATCCGTTGCGAACCCAGCCGTTTTCTGCAGGAACTGCCGGAAGAGGATCTGGTGTGGGAGGGCAAGAAGAGCAAGCTGTCGAAAGAGGAGAAGCAGGAGCGCGGTAGCGCGCATCTGGCCAACCTTAAATCAATGCTTACCTGAGTCAGGAGGGGGATGGAGTCAAATTTGACTCCATCCCCTGCGCTTAAACTTGACCCCCGCCCTTGTGTAGACCACCAAGAGACTACGAGGGGCTCTTGGTTAAGAAGCCAGTGAAAACAGGCTTACTGATTGCTCAGCCAATCTGCAATGGTCTCTATTTCGGTATCAGAGACACCTGCAATAATCCCTTTCATGATGATTGACTGGCCGTTGTTACGGGCGCCGTTCTTGATGTCCTTCATCTGTGCTACGAGGTAGGCAGGACTCTGTCCGGCCAGCGTGGGGTAGATCGGCATTATGGTCGTTTTGCCATCTGCCCCATGACAGCCTGCACAGCCTTTGGCGGCATAGAGAGCGGCACCCTCAGATCCACCGGCAGCCGGTGCGGGAGCCGCTACTGGGGCGGGTGCAGGGGCGGGAGCAGGTGTGGCCGCCGGAGCAGCAGCGGCTGGCGCTGGGGCAGCAGCCGGTGCAGGCTGTCCCTCAATGGCAACCGTACCGACCGGCTTGATCCGGGACAGCACATCATCACGGTCATCAGCCAATACCTGGTTCGCGGAAACCAGGACCATGGCACCAGCCAGCGCAATACTCATAGGGGCGGCAAACTTATTCACAGGCATCTTCCTCCACAAAAGGATTCAATCATGGTCCGCTGTCGCGAGCCCAGTATTAGTAAATCAGCGGATTATACAGGCCGGAAGAGAAAAGCGCGAACCGGCATAGACGCACACTTGGGGCACGGGTAAAATACGCGGTCTTCGCGCCCGTAGCTCAGCTGGATAGAGTACCGCCCTCCGAAGGCGGGGGTCACAGGTTCAAATCCTGTCGGGCGCGCCATATTTAGTTATAAAAAACAATTCGTTGTATGGAAAGTTCTCGGAATTAAAAATGACTGACAATAGGGTGGGACGATCTAATGTTGTCCTAATGTCTGGTGTTTTAACTCAAAACTCTCCCACATATCGCTCCGATTCCATGCAGTGACGGGGCTGGCAACCAGTAACCGGTTGGGATTTCTATCGGTATCGATTATTTCCCGCTAGACTCTGAACCCGATGCTGCTGATTTCATCAACACATCCAATACCAGCGCCGCAAACCCCTTCGCCACCCGGTCACTCGACAGCACTTGCATAGCCAGATCATTGTGGGCGTCCATGCTGCCGATGACCGCATTCTGTACTGCTGTAGGGTAGTCACCCAGCATTGCCTGTTCGCGGGAGTTGTTACGGATCTGGTCCATCACCGTGTCATTCTCTGAGACCTTGTCGGCGATAGTATTGGCGTAACTCAGTTTGTCATTGTCGGTGAGGTTCTCACCGGCAAACAGGTCGTTCATGCGGCCCAGGATCTCAGAGAGCAGCTCGGTTTCTCTGTCTTTGGGGGAGTGGCTGCCCAGGCCAGTGATACCATCGATATAGTTTGCTTCATCTTCTCTTAGGTTCAACGCCTGCTGACGCTGCTCGTAGAGCTTGTAGTGGGTCATCAGTACCTGGCTGAGGTCAATTTCCTCTTCGATACGCTCCTCGCGTAGCAGGGGAGCCAGGTGCTTGGCAAAGACACTCAGTTTCTCCAGTTCGTCATCGTCGAAGTCTACGATCTGGGATGAGAATTCGTAGTACCGAACGAAGGCTCCCAGATCCTTCTTGAAGGTATCCAGTACATCCTTGGCAGCCTTGGCCTCTTTTACGCTGGTTTCAGCATTCTTGATCTCTGACTCGTTGCCCTGTTTCTTGATGGCTTTGAGCTGAGAAAGAGCCTGAGTGACTACCTCCATGACCTGCTTATACCGCACTGTGAATCTGTCCACAGCAGGCTTGCAGTATTTAACCAGGGTGTCCTGACTGCTCTTGGGGTCGAAGTAAGCCTCTGCGAAAGACTCGACTTCATGGCGTTGAAAGATCTGCTGATCCTCCAGCTTCTCCTGGATTTCATAGACCAGGTTGGGATCAGATACATTGGCCAGTTCAGCAGTCTGGTAGTAGGTCTGAAAGCTCTCCAGCAGCTCCTCGGGATCGTTGACGAAGTCGAGCACGAAGGTGTTGTCCTTGCCGGGGTAGGTACGGTTAAGGCGGGAGAGGGTCTGTACACAGTCCACACCACTCAGTTTCTTGTCGACATACATGGCCACCAGCTTGGGCTGGTCGAAGCCGGTCTGGAACTTGTTCGCAACCAGCATCACCTGATACTCGTTGGTGTCGAAGGCCTTGCGCATGTCACGGCCCTTTAACCCGGGGTTCATGTTGTTCTCGGTAAAGGACTCAGGACCTGACTCCTGATCATTCACTTCACCGGAGAAGGCAACCAGGGCAGAGATGCCTTTGTATCCATGAAGCTGCACATACTTGTCTAAGGCGAGCTTGTATCTCACAGCCTCTTTGCGGCTGGAGGTGACGACCATCGCCTTGGCCTCGCCACCCAGCAGGTGCATCACCCGAGTACGAAAGTGCTCGATGATCGCCTCTACCTTCTGCGCGATATTGTGGGGGTGGAGTCGTACCCACTTGGCCACTTGAGTCGATGCCTTCTTGCTGTCCACTTCACTGTCATGCTCGGGATCGGAGTGGGCCAGCTTCCAGGCTGCCTTGTAGCTGGTGTAGTTCTTGAGCACGTCGAGGATAAACCCCTCCTCGATGGCCTGGCGCATGGTGTAGACATGAAAAGCCTGGGGCAGGTTGTCGTCTGCTGCAGGGCGACCAGGATCGGGCACACGGCCAAACAGCTCCAGGGTCTTGTTCTTGGGGGTGGCGGTAAAGGCGAAGTAGCTGATCCTGGATGAGCCACGCCTGGCACTCAGGGTGGCATTGAGTACATCCTCAGCCGTGATCTCGTCTTCACCCTCAAGCTGCTCAACCATCAGCACTTCGCGCAGCTTGCGGGCAGTGGCGCCACTCTGGGAGGAGTGGGCCTCATCGGCGATCACAGCGAAGGTACGGTCGGCCAGACCTTTGTTCTCGCGGATGGCTTCCAGCACAAAGGGAAAGGTCTGGATGGTAACGATAATGATCGGGGTTGAGGCGGTAAGTGCCTTGGCAAGCTGCTCAGATTTGCTGCCTTGCCCATCCTCGCGATTGACCCGGCTCACGACCCCTTCGGCATGTTCGAACTGATAGATGGTCTCCTGCAGCTGGCTGTCGAGCACGGTACGGTCAGTGATGACGATTACCGAGTCGAAGTACTTATTGCCATCGGATCGGTAGAGAGAGCCCAGCTGGTGGGCCAGCCAGGCGATCGAGTTGGACTTACCGGAACCCGCGCTGTGCTGGATCAGGTACTTGTGGCCAGTGTCTTCCTGTTTGACCGTCTTCAGCAGTGTGCTGACCGCACTCCACTGGTGATAGCGGGGGAAGATCAGGGTCTCTTTGCGCTTGAGCACACCACCGGCATCGGGCTTCTCTTCAACCTGGAGATGGATATAACGGGAGAGAATCAGCAGCAGGTTGTCGGGTTGCAGGATCTCCTGCCAGAGATAGCTGGTGGGGTGGCCAGTCTCTGGTATATCGTTGCCCGCGCCACCCGCAGCGGTTCCCCGGTTGAAGGGCAGAAAGATTGTCTTGCCACCGGCCAGCCGAGTAGTCATGGCCACTTCAAGCTGACTGACTGCAAAATGGACCAGGGCTCCGCGTTTAAAGGTAAGCAGGGGCTCCGGCTTCCTGGTCTTTGGGTCAATCGGCTTGCGGTCTTTGATGTACTGGAACTTGGCGGCCTCCAGAGTCTGCTTGAAGGCGGACTTTAGCTCCATGGTTGCGACTGGCAGGCCATTGACAAAGAGCACCAGGTCGATGCGGCCCTGAGAGCCATTGGGTGAGTAGTTGAGTTCTTCCACCACCCGCAGACGGTTCATGCCATAACGGGCCAGGGTCTCTGGATTGAGGCCATGGTCAGGCTTGAAGCTGCAGAGGCGGATTTTGGCGCCGCGATCCTTGAGCGGGTTACGCAGCAGCCAGAGGGTGCCTCTCTTGTCGAGCTGGTTGGCCACGGACTTGAGCAGGGCGGCCTGTGGGTCCTGCGGGTAGTGCTTGGAGAACTTTTGCCATTGCTCCGGCTGTGATTCATTCACATAGCTGATGACATCCTCGGGGTAGAGTGCCAGCTCTTGGTTGTAGTGGCTGGATTTGCCGAGTAGCCAGCCCTGTTCCTGCAGCTGAGTGAGGATGTCGTCTTGGAAGATCCGTTCTTTGCTTTTTTCCATAGATTTCGACTGTTATTGTGAGAGTTTCAGGCCGCAAGCACGAACTCAGCCTCAAGGATAAGCAGCAGCTCAAAGGTATTGATGCAAGGAACATCGAAGGTATGGCAAATATTCGGGATCAAAAACTTCTTTTTGATGTCAGCGTTATAGACCTCCTGGGTGACAATGGTCATGCCAGAAACCTGCGCCTTTGCAATCAACCAGGGGTCAGCTCCCCCCAGCAAATACTTCATCTATTCAATTCCTTGGCATATTGCGCAATTTTCCCTGGGGATATACCCAACAGCTTGCCTGCGTCCCGCAGAAGAATATGCCCGCTCAATGCCTCGGCTGTTACCGCCCGACTGAATCGTTCACTGTTCTTTGTTTTTGCATTTCGATAGAAACTGCCACCCCCACCAGTTGCTTCATTAAACCGTTTGAGCTCATTCAGATAGTGGTTGCGATAAGTCGCCTCATCGATTTTTCCCAAGGTCAAAGCGCGACGGGCGATAACCATTTGGCTCACATGAAACTGCCTGGATAGCTCTGGCAGATTGGCCTCCCAGTCACCCGTTTTCCAAAGCTGCAAAAACCTCTTCTCAGGCGCCAGAAACTCTGCCGCCACCTGATTGCAATAGCGCTCCCCCCCTCGTTCGCCGGAGATTCCCACACTGGAGACCCCACTGCTGCCAATCCAGATATGGGCGAGCTCATGAATGAGGGTAAAAAGCCGCGCAGTTGGCGCATCTTTACCGTTGATAAAAACCACAGGCGCCCAGGCATCAGCTATGGCAAATCCCCGGAACTCCTGTACATCGAGTGGACGATGGGTGTTGTTGCCCACGATGCCGCTGCGAATCACCAGAATACCCATGGTTTCAGCACGACTGACTAAAGCCGCTTGATACTCATCCCATCTAAGCCCATGGGGATCAATGTCATCAACCCCAAGCCGCCGCTGCATATCGGCAACCAACTGCCGAACAGGTGTTTTTGTGGTAAAGGCGCCGACAAAGGGCAGAGGCCCCTCCCCTTGGTCGATTACATATTCTTGGTACCAAACCTGTTTCTGCAAGACAGAACGGACGGTATCCAACAATGCCAGGCTGGGTTCCTGGAGCGGCTCGCTACCAACAGTGCGGAGATCAGGGATCTGCAGCTGATCTTTAGGCGGCTGAGCCAGAAACAGATAACCAAAGGGGAGATAAACCTTGTTGGCAAAGTTCATTGCCTGCTTGAATGTGGGACGGCGAACCCCCGTCTCCCATTCGGAAACACGGTCTGGATTAACATGAAGTTTTTGGGCAACCGCATCAACACTGAGCCGGGCGCGATCCAGTGCCCAGCTGATGATCTCAGGATTGACTTGTGCGTACTGTGTCATCTTGACGGATATCCAAAAGAATTTTCTTTTTAACAGTTTCCCAATCGTCGAAGGTGTCCTCACCCCGTTCTATTGCTGATGCACGATCAGCGAGAACATGCCGGTGCCAAGCAGGTGTCTGGCGGCTATCCTCTATAGACACTATATCCAAAGGAAGCGCAGGCATCATATTTGCTCCTGGTCAGGGTGTGGAGGTTTTTGGAATTCTAGCATTTTCTATTCCAGTTGGTGGCTGCCAGGTGCGCACGTCGATTTTGCCGGTGACTGCGGCGGAGATTAGGGCGGTGCGGCGTTCTTTGAGGAGATTGATTTGTTTTTTTGCAATATCGCCCAAATGGTCGTACCTGCTATTCGCTCTATCAATGTACTCCAGTATCCGATCAACTTCTTCTACTGGTGGCACAGGGAAACAAATACATCTAAGTTCTTCCCAGTAGAGTCTAAGCCTGAAGTCGGTGATACCTCGCGAGTACCTTTTTAGCTCTGTAACTGCATTTGGAGATCGCAGAGTTAGCTCAAAATAGCTTGTATTGATATTGGTTTTTGGTTTACAGACAACGTAGGCAGGGCTAATTAGTCCGTTCAACTTGGATGCACCAAAACCGCCTTGCCATGCACGCATCATGTTGTAAGCAAGGTCGTTGCCAATCACTACTTTGTACAGAGATTTATCTTCGCTTCTAGACACTTTTCTATCAAGTTCCGACTCATTAAGTTCTTTATCAGATATTCCATGGTGAATCGAAACACTCAAAATTGGATACTCAAGTTCCTCAGGTGTTGATGCCCGGTTGCTGCTTTCAGAGAATAGAAGTGCCAAACGCATTATTGCCCATCCCTCCGGCACCTCCCCCAACCACTCAACACCAGAATCTTTCATCGGCACATCAGGATCAAGCCCCTTGGTGACGGCGTGGGAGATCACTGCTTGGCGTTTCTCTTTGAGCAGTTCGATCAGCCGCTCTTGCTTGGCGATCAGCTGGTCGATGCGGGCGGTTTCGTGGTCGAGGAAGCGGGCGATTTGGTGTTGTTCAGAGAGAGATGGTACTGAAAACTCAAAGTTCTGGAAGAGAGGTAGGCGCAATGAATCGACAGTAGACTTCGCTGCACCTTCAAGGGCGACTTTATAGAAATTACTTTTTAAGTAATAGAAGATAAACTTGGCTGACGTTAAACGAAATTTGTTAAGCATATAGACGCGCTGATGGTAATCAAACTTGCCATCAAAATAGTGGAAGACTTTACCTACACCTACACCATCCCCAGCTGTTAATACTGCTTCGCAATCTGCTGTGTATGAATTTATCCTTTCTACTGTTTGTGAGCGGACAAAAAAGGGATATTCACCATCATCAATTGCATTTACGGTGTCTTTGTCTCCTGTCTGTATAGAGCATAAGTACTTGAGTTTCTTGATTTGCCAAGATAACGGTATATTGCTAATCCACTCAACACCACTATCCTTGTACTCATGATAAGTCTGATACCGTCCAGTCATCAGCTGTGCACCTCTTGCAACAGCGCCATGATCTCCGCACTGACCTTGTCCAGATCGGTGTCAATCTCCTCCAGTGAGCGGGGTGGGGTGTACTTGTAAAAGTGACGGTTGAAGGGGATCTCATAGCCGACGATGCCTACCTGGCCATCCTTCTCGTCGGTCTTGCTCTCGTCGATCCATGCGTCGGGTACATGGGGTAGTACTTCACGTTTGAAGTACTCATCAACCGATTCTGAAAGTGGGACATTCTCATAGTCACGCAGGTCGGTATTGGGTTCCGGTTTGCCCTTGGTAGTGCAAACCTCTGCCTCGTCGTCCTGCTCGCCCAAGTGCTTGCAGAGCAGCTTGAAGGTGGCAGCGGGGAGCTTCTCGCTCATGGCCGCCTTGAGTGATTTTTGGAAGCGGTCACGGCTCTGGTAGTGGTCGTCCAGGGTACGCAGTGCCTGGAGGATGTCTGACTGCAGGATGCCTGAAAGCCTGGCCCAGGCCTTGTCAGCTTGCAGTGCCTGCAGTCGTTCCTGCTGTTTGGGGTGGAGGGCCAGCTTGAGCGGACGCTCTACGGTAATGCGTCGATAACCAAACGCCTGAGTATCGAAGATCTTGCAGCTCTCAGTGGCCTCCAGTGCGCCGTAGGTCTGCACTATGCGCTCTATCTGTTCATCGGTGAGATAGCGGCGTTTGGAGCCGAGTGACTTGCGCATCTTGGCGAATTGGTCCGTGGCGTTGATCAGTTGTACCTGGCCTTTGCGCTCCGTGGACTTGTTGTTGTTCAGTACCCAGACATAGGTGGCGATGCCGGTGTTGTAGAACATATCCGTAGGCAGGGCGATGATCGCCTCCAGCAGGTCTGCCTCCAGGATATAGCGGCGGATATTGCTCTCGCCACTCCCTGCACCACCGGTAAACAGGGGAGAGCCGTTGAGGATGATGCCGATTCTTGAGCCACCGTCCTTCGGACTTCGCATCTTGTGGATCAGGTGCAGCAGGAAGAGCAGGGAGCCGTCAGAGACCCTGGGCAGGCCTGGGCCAAAGCGTCCCTCAAAGCCCTGCTCCTTGTGTTCATCCTGGACCTGTTTCTGGACCTTCTTCCAGTCCACGCCAAAGGGTGGATTGGAGAGCATGTAGTCGAACTGCTGACCACGCAGCTGGTCGTTCGAGAGGGTGTTGCCCAGCTTGATGTTGGAGACATCCTGCCCCTTGATCAGCATGTCACCTTTACAGATGGCGTAGGACTCAGGATTCAGCTCCTGACCGAAGGTGGCGAGCCGGGCCTGGTGGTTCAGTTCGTAGAGATACTCCATGCCACTGGAGAGGAAACCACCTGTACCAGCGGTGGGATCGTAGATAGAGCGCACCAGGCCCGCCTGGGTGAGTGCATCGTCATCATGGGCAAACACCAGGGCAGTGGTGAGGCGCACGATGTCGCGGGGGGTGAAGTGCTCACCCGCTGTCTCGTTGGAGGATTCAGCAAAACGACGGATCAGCTCCTCGAAGATCAGGCCCATATCGTGATTGGGAATGGTTTCGGGGCTGAGGTCGATCTCGGCGAAGCGCCTGGCGACTTTGTAGAGCAGGTTGGCGTCATCCAGCTTGTCGAGGAAGTCGGTAAAGGCGAAGTGCTCAAAGATTGCCCTGGCATCGGTGCTGAAGGCCTGTACATAGCTGTCCAGGTTATCCAGCACCTGAGTCTCACCCAGCTTGGTCAGATCCATCGGCGAGGTGTTGTAGAAGCCTTTGCCCGAGGCGTGGAGCAGGAGCTTCTCCTGGGCCTGCGGGGGCATGTTCTGGACCTTGCCTGCCTGGGCCAGTACTTGGTGCTTGGTCTCTTCGAGAACGCACTCCAGGCGGCGTAGCAGGGTGAAGGGGAGGATGATTCGTCCGTACTGGGACTGTTTGAAGTCGCCGCGCAGCAGATCGGCTACTGACCAGATGAAGGCGGCGAGGGAGGAGAAGTTCGTAGTCATTAGTTGTTCTTTTGTTGTGTGCAAACAAGCGCTATATCCCATGAAACAGTCGGCTGTTATACAGATTATTCGTGGAATCGCCCTATCGCAGCCGGTGGCAATCCGGATGGAGGGGAGCAGGTACGGCGGTAGTTGGCGTCAGCCAGGCCAGCCTCTGATCCGGATTATTCATTCTTCAAAGCCGACATATCCACGCCGGCAGAGATGAGGTAGTCACGCAGGTGGTGGATATCCTGCTTGCTGTATGTGCTGCTGTGGTGGGGACGATGCAAAGTGCCTTCCACTCCATTCAGGATAATCCGCATGCGCGCGCCGTGGCCCGCCTGGATGTCGGCGCCAAGATGCCGCAGCAGTGATTCGATATCCCGCCAATGGATATTGCCGCCGGCAGGCCCCTGGAGAATCGCATGCAGAATGCGTGAATGTTTTTGACTCATAGCGGCTGAGTATAAAACTTGCGCAGACTTGGTGATACAAAACACGCGGTCAAATATCGAGAAGGCCTCAAGTTCCCACCCCCCATTGACGCTAAACCCCTCAGTTGTCCGGTTTTTACTAAAAAGAAGCGTCTCATGAAGGTCAATCTTCCAGTTACTGATAACGAGCGGGTCATGCGAGACGGTCAGACGATCGTCTCCAAGACAGATTTGAAGGGAATCATCACCTTTGCCAACCAGGATTTTATCGATATCAGTGGCTTCACTGAAGCTGAGCTGATTGGGAAAAATCACAACATCGTGCGCCATCCGGATGTGCCTTCCGGCGCGTTTGGGGATCTGTGGCAGACCCTCAAGGCGGGACGTCCCTGGACGGGAATTGTAAAAAACCGCTGTAAAAACGGTGACTTCTACTGGGTGGAAGCCAATGTGGCACCCATTTTTGAAGCGGGTGAGGTTGCCGGTTATCTTTCAGTGCGCAACAAACTCAGCCGCGAGCAGATCGCGGCAGCGGAAACCGTCTACAAACTGGCATCAGAAGGTAAGGTCAGCCTCCGGGAGGGTAGTGTAATCCGCTCGTCCTGGCGCGATCGGCTCAATCTGTTTCGCCGTTTCAGCATCTTGAAGAAGCTGATGGTGGTTTCGGCCATTCCCGTTATTGCGGTCATCCTGTTTGCTTCCGTTTTGATTCTGGACAGATGGCAGGCGCTGCAAGTTGTGGAGACCGAGCAGCTCGGCGTGGAATACCTGACCCATCTGAAGCAGACCCTGCTGCATATCGCGGATCACCGCAGTCAAAGTACCGCGTTCCTGGCCGGTGATGATGGGGCCGGTGAGAATCTAAAGGCGCTGGATAGTCAGATTTCAGAAGATCTCGTCAAGATCAGGCAACTCATCGGGCAGCATCAGAACCGCTTCCAGTTGGAGGAAAATCTGGAGGGGCTCGAAGGTTACTGGGAAGAGATTCGCGAAGAGTATAGAGATCATGACCCGGCCGAGAATGTCTTCCTGCATACTGAACTTCAGTCTGATCTGATGCAGATGTTCCGCCTGCTGGGCAAGCATTCCGGGCTGAAGCAGGATCCCAATGTGAACACGCAGAATTGGAGTGTCCTGCTCATTGAACTGCTGCCGCAGATGGCGGATTTTCTAAGTCAGTCTCAATCCATCGTAACGGCACTGCAGGCAAGTGGGGAGTTGGACGAAGAGAGTGAATCGGAACTGACCCATACTTTTTACAGTTTGACGATCCTGGATGAGCGTTCCAGAAGGTTGCTGGAGGAGACGACAGCGAATACCCCCGGACTGGAAGAGAAAACAACGTCACCTTTTGGTGAGTACAAATACGCATCCTCCGGACTCCTGCCGGCGATGCAGGAGCTCATGGCGAACAAGGTGTTGACCGGAGAGGAGTCCGGCGTCACGCCGGAGGATTTTTCCAATCGCTCGGTGCAGGGAATAGAGGGGCTTTTGCAACTGTTCGATATCGGCGTCGAGCAGATTTATGCGGGCCTGAGTTTGCGTGAGCAGGAGGCATTCGCTGCCAGCCATGGAGAGCGAAGCGAAGGCTGGTAGTCCCCGGTAGCCGCGAGGCCGCACTGCTTACCCGGCGTGCCTTGCGCCAGAGGGGAAGCAAAGTAGGCATCCGAGCGCGGCGTCCAGTCATCGGGAGCTGGCAACGGAGCGGCAACGAGCTTGCGAGGTTGTCGCGTAGTGCCAGTGACCGGGACGGCCGGGGCACAAACAGGTTGTCGAAGGCCGAGTCGATTTTGGGGACTGGGATGTCCCAAAATCTATCACGAGGTCGAAGACTCACTTGGAAGGTTGTCTATATCGCAGTGGGTGCTGCGCTGTTCATCGTACTTGCCACAATCCTCATCAGCTATACCCTGTTGCGCAGAAGCGTGGCCATTCCACTCCAGGAGACGCTGAAGATCTTTCGCCGTATCAGTTCCGGTGAATATCACAACAGGATTGAGCCAACATCGGAAGATGAGATTAGCAATGTGCTGCGCGGCCTGAAGGCAATGCAGATCAAGCTCGGCTTCGATATCACAGAGGCCGAACGCCGGGCAGACGAGGCCCTGCGAATCCAGACGGCGCTGGACAATGTCTCCAGCAGCGTGATGGTTGCGGACAGGGATCACAACATCATCTATATCAACAGGGCTGTGCAGAAACTGTTCCATGATGTTGAGAAGGAGATCCTGACGGAGATCCCTGATTTTTCCGCCGAGGCTATCATCGGCACAAGTATCGACCGTTTCCACAAGCATCCGCAGCAGCAACGCCAGTTACTTGATCAGCTGACCACTACAGACCGATCCCGGATCAATCTCGGCAGTCGAATCTTTGATATCGCAACCAGTCCGGTCATGGATGATGAGGGAGAGCGACAGGGTACTGCGACCGAGTGGAGTGATGTCACCGAACAGGTCCAGGTCGAAGAGGAAGTGGCCGCTGTGGTGGAAGGCGTGGTGCAGGGAGAGCTGCAACAGCACATCGATCTTGAAGGCAAACATGGGTTCATGAGGAGCCTTGGTACAGGTATCAACAGACTTACCCAGGTTGTCGCTGAGAGTGTTTCAGAGATGGAAGCGGTCCTCGGCGCTCTCTCCGATGGGGATCTGACGCGAAAACTCAGTGAAGAGAGGGAGGGGGCTTTTGGGCGTCTGGCTGAGGCGGCAAACCGCACGGTGGACCAGCTCAGAAACATGGTTCAGGAGATCCAATCCTCCGCCGACGCCATCACCCAATCCACCTCTGAGATCGCCTCCGGCAGCACGGAGATGTCCCGGCGTGCGGAGACGCAGGCATCAAGCCTGGAAGAGACCGCTGCCAGCATGGAGGAGTTGACCAGCACGGTACAGCAAAATGCAGAAAATGCCTCTGTTGCCAATCAACTGGCAATTGCGGGCAGGAGCATCGGAGAGCAGGGTGGTGAGGTGGTAACCCAAACGGTTCAGGCGATGGAGGAGATCAGCCAGTCAAGTGCCAAAATCGCCAACATCATAGGGGTTATCGATGAGATTGCCTTCCAGACCAATCTGCTGGCACTCAACGCTTCGGTTGAGGCGGCGCGTGCGGGAGAGAGGGGGCGCGGCTTTGCCGTGGTGGCAACCGAGGTGAGAAATCTGGCTCAACGCAGTGCCTCAGCTGCCGGGGAGATCAAGACGCTGATCAAGGACAGTGAAGAGAAAGTGGAGACAGGCTCCGATCTGGTCAACAAATCAGGGGAGACCCTGAGGGAGATGATCGTCTCCATGAAAAAGGTCGGCGATGTGGTCTCCGAGATAGCAGCTGCCAGTTCGGAGCAGGCGGAGGGCATTCGGCAGGTAAACCAGGCCGTCATCCAGCTAGACGACAGCACGCAACAGAATGCGGCGCTGAGTGAGGAGACTTCGGCGGCCAGCCAATCGCTTGATGATCAAGCCAGGCGGCTGGTGGAGCTGGTAAGCAATTTCACCCTGCCTGGGAAATAATCCGGCAGTGTGATCCTGCTGCGTTTGTCCCTAAAGTTATGATGGTTATAGCCGATACCCCCTATATATCTGGAAACGTAGCGCTAATTCGCGCGGGAAAGATAAGATGAAGAGAAAATTTGTGGCGCTAATCGGGTTACTTGCTACCTTTTCCATTACGGCAGGCACCATCAACTACGAAGGCTCCTCCACGATCGGAAAATTCATATCCGATGCCGACAAGATCTACGTGGGATCCTCGTTCAAAGTCAATGATGATAGCGAAAGCCTGGGTGGCGAGCAGTGTGCCACCTGGGATACCTGTGAACTGGGCGGAGTCGCCCGCATGGTCGATCCCAGTGCCCTGGAACAGGGTGTGCATGCGGTGATGATCGGCAAAGATGCCATTGCCGCAGTGGTCAATATTCGAAACCCGGTGACCCAGCTTTCCAAAACGCAACTCAGAGATGTGTTTAGCGGAAAGATTACAAATTGGAAAGAGCTTGGGGGGGAAGATCGGATGATCAAGCCCTATATCGTCAAACCCGCTTCCGCCACTCGTCATGTGTTCCAGAAAAAAGTGATGGGAGGCGCCGAATATTCGGGGAGTGCTGTGGTCTCTCCCGACAGAAAGATTGTTGCCCGGGTGATTCATGAACGGGGCGCCATTGGCCAGATCAGTCTGGCCTTTCTCAAGAGCATCAAAAGGATTGCCGTAATCTCTGTCGATGGGGAAAAGCCCGCATTGGATAATCCCAACTACCCGGTCACCCGTGAACTCAATCTGGTCACCCACGGCGAGCCTGCGGGTGAGGTCAAAAAATTTATTGAATGGACACTCTCGCCCGAGGGACAGGATGTGGTAAAGCAGCGTTTTGTCGGAGTGAAATGAGAAAGTTCCGGGTTTAGCCTAAGCATGCCCAGTGCTGTTATGACAGCTGGATGATTTAGATACTCAAGGAACGAGAAAAATTGCCTTGAGATAACCATGCAAATCAAAACAAAAGTGATCATAGGTGCGGCGCTACTGGCCGCAATCCCGGTATTGGGCGCCAGTACGCTTATCGGATGGCTCGCCATTTCCAGTGGCAGGGCTGCCCTTGAGGAGCAGGCAACCCAGCAGACCCTCGCCATCCGGGACAGTAAAAAGGCGCAGATAGAGGACTACCTTCGGATGATTCGCGCCCAGGTCCAGACCTTCTCCAATGATCAGATGGTTGTGGATGCCATGTTGGGTTTGGGGGACGCCTATCTCAATTTCCACAGTGAGTTTGCTGAGCAGGAGCCTGACTTCTACCGGAATCAGCTATTGAGCTACTACAAGAACGATTTTGCCACCGAATTTCAGAATCGTAATGGTGGAGAAGTCCCGGCTATCGATGTGTATATGAACGGGCTGGATGAAACAGCCATTGTAATCCAGTATCAGTACCTCAAGGTAAATCCCAATTCACTGGGAGAAAAAGAGAGATGGAGCGACCCGGAAGATGACACGCTCTACGGACAGATTCATAGCCTTTACCACTCCAAGTTGCGGGATTTTCAGGAAAAGTTTGGCTATTACGACATTTTTTTGGTCGAACCGGAAAACGGCAACGTCGTCTACAGCGTCTTCAAGGAGATCGACTTTGGCACCTCTCTGATCACCGGTCCTCACGCAGATTCCGGTCTGGGGGAAGCCTTCAGATCGGCCATGAAGGCGAATGAACCTGACAATGTCAGCATCATCGATTTCAAATCCTATGGACCGTCCTACAGTGACCAGGCGGCCTTTATCGCTTCTCCTGTTTTTGATGATGAGAACCGCGTAGGGGTACTCATCTTTCAGATGCCGGTAGACAGGCTGAACGGCATTATGACCAGCGGCGGCAAGTGGCAGGAGGTCGGCCAGGGCAAAACAGGTGAGACCTACCTGGTCGGTAAGGATCTGACTGCGCGCAGTATCAGCCGGTTCATGGTGGAGTCTCCACACAGTTACCCTGCGCTGCTGGAAAGTGTCGGCGTTACGCAAGGGGTTGCCGATGCAATCAGTGCCAAGGGCACCAACGCAGGGATACAGCAGATTGATACCCTCGCAACCTCGGCTTCGAGCCGGGGTGAGAGTGGCGTAAGTATCTTTGATGGTTATCGTGGAAAACAGGTGCTCTCGGCCTATGCTCCATTGAACGTTGCCGGACTCGACTGGTCAATCATCAGCGAAATAGAGGCCGATGAAGCATTTTCATCGGCCGCGGCCCTGAGCCGGAATATTATTAACTACGCTATTGCCATTCAGGCAATTGCTTTGGCCGGCTCCATTTTGGTCGGGTGGTTCTTTGCCCACAGAGGGACAATCCCTATCCGAAGGCTTAACGCAACCATCAACGATATTGAGACAAATGCCAGCCTGGTTGAGCGCTGTGACGATACAGGCAACGATGAGATCAGTCAGATGGCTGAGTCGGTCAATCGTATGCTCTCCCGCTTTCAGAACAGTGTCAGACAGGTATCGGACGCCACCAACCAGATGAGTGGATCATCCAGGGAACTGCAGGCGGTCACCAGCGAATCCCAGTCTATCAATCTTGAGCAACAGAGCCAGATTGAGCAGATAGCGACTGCCATTACCGAAATGGCGGCCACTGTCCGGGAAGTGGCATCGAATGCAGCAGCCACTGCAACGGCAGCCGGTGAGGCAGACACAGCCTCGAACGAAGGCAGCAAGATTATTGAGCAGGCGCTGAGTACCATCGATGGTGTGGCGAGCCAGGTTGATGGTGCTGCATCGGTCATCCAAAAGCTGGAAGTCGACAGTCAGAGCATCGGTAATATTCTGAAGGTGATTCAGGGGATTGCGGAACAGACCAATCTGTTGGCGCTGAATGCCGCCATTGAAGCGGCAAGGGCGGGGGAGCAAGGGCGTGGGTTTGCCGTAGTGGCGGATGAGGTGCGCGCACTGGCAGGCCGTACCCAAAACTCTATCCACGAAATCGAAGAGACAATTGAAGACCTTCAAAGACACTCAAGCCAGGCTGTCGAGGCGATGAAAGCCAGCCAGCAAGGTGTTAAGGCGACGGTGGAGCAGGCAAAGGAGGCTGGGGTATCTCTCGGATCCATTACACGATCGGTGGATACCATTACTGATATGGCAACTCAGATTGCCACCGCGACGTATCAACAGAGTGCGGTTGCTGAAGAGATCAGCCGCAATGCTGAAGGTATCACCGGAACGGCACAACAGAGTCTGGAGAGTTCTGAACGTGTGGCTGTGGCCAGTGGTGATCTGAACCGTCTCTCAATTCAACTGAAAGAGCTGGTTGCCCAGTTTAAGATCTAATAAGCGTGATTAAATAGAGTCTGCTCAGTCGGCTTTAGTTATCTCTTCAGGTTTGCCAAAGATATAACCCTGTCCATAGTCGACCCCCAGTTTAATCAGCAGGTCGAGCACGCCATCCGTCTCCACGTATTCGGCAATGGTTTTTGCTCCGGTTGTACGTGCGACATCCTGAATGGCGGTAACGATGACGTAATCCAGCTTGTTACCCTCAATCTCCCGGATAAATGAGCCGTCTATCTTCAGGTAGTCGACATGCAGTCTCTTTAAATATTCGAAAGATGCGGTGCCGGTGCCGAAGTCATCAAGGGCGACGGAGCAGCCCATCTCTCTGAGTTGACTGAAGAAGTGGGCTGCCTGCTTGAGATCACTCAAGGCTACAGTCTCGGTGATCTCAAAGCAGATCTTCTTTGCGTCGACATTGGTGTTTTTTAGCTGTTCAAGGATATATTCAGGAAAAGCCATGTCGTTGATCGACTGTCCCGAAAGATTGATGGCGCATATTGTTTCTGGCTGCCTGAGTATTGGTTCATTTTCAATAAGATGCAGTGCTTTGGATACGACCCAACGGTCAATATCAGGCATCAGATTGAAAGCTTCGGCATATGGCATAAAGATGCCTGGTTCGACCAGAGATCCATCGTCAGCTATCAGGCGTAACAGTATTTCAACGTGCCGCATGGTGTTGTTATGCTTAACTGCAGCCTGTTTCTCATTGAGCGAAACGATGGGTTGATATAGAAGCCTGAATTGATCATCGGCAAGTGCCTGCTGGAGTTTGCCCATCCATTTGGCCTGAATCTCACGCTCCTTGAGTACGCCGTCATCCATTGGGTCGATACTGATCAGACCACGTTCACCTTTTGACAGCCTGTTGACATGGGCGCTTGCCAGTTCGAGCAGATGGTGTGGTGAGTCAAAATAGCTGGTGATAGGCAACAGGCAGGCCTTGGGTATTATGCTGAACTGCTTTTTCTCCCATTCAAAGCGGTAGGGCTCGGGGTTGTTTAACCATGTATGCGCACTTTTCGGCAGAGCGCCTTTTCCCTTTGATATAAAGGCAAATTCACCTGCGCCTATACGAAATATTTCGCAACTCTGTGACAATATTTTGTTCAAATGTAAGCCGAAACGTTTGATCAGCATATTGCGACCGGAGACGCCATAGTGGCGACGCATCTCCTCGTATTGGTCGATCTCCAGATATCCCAACTCAGGTTTGATGCCGGCGTCACCTTTCATCAGAGATTCCAATCGATCTTTCAGTGCTCTGGTATTTAGCAGGCCACTCAACGGATCATGGGTGGCGGCGTATCTAAGGCGGCTTGTCTCCAATCGCCGTTCCAAGGTGACGACAGCAACACTGTAGGTCAATAGAGAGATGGTGATAATAAAGGTCAAGAGTGCGATGTACTCCTGCTCGGTAACAGGGATGGGCGTGCCGCCAAAGCCGAATGCATAGAAACTGAATATACCGAAACAGGTAAGAAAAACTGCAACGCTGGAGAAGATGACTCCCAGGCGATAGGCGCACCAGGCCAGAAGAGGAAAGAGTATGAACAGTTGATCAGAAATTCCGGCATAGAGATAGGTTTCTCCCCAGAAAAATGTCGAAAGAATGTTCAGGCTGAATAGGGCTAGCCAGAGGATTTTTTCGCGGCCGTTCTTTGGATAGACGGCATAGTCACCATGGTAGAGCATGCTGAAATTCCGGCCTGCAAGAAAAATAACCGGGGTTAACAGCAAAGCGCCAAAAGCCTCTCCCTGCCAGTAGAGGAAGAGAAAAATTCTGATGTCCTGGTCCGGGTCGACAAGCCCGGCAGGAATCACCATCGGCAGATCCAGTAGTGTATGAATCAGAGGAGCCAGTACAACACCGAAACAGAAGAAGGTAAGCAGGGACTTGAGTGGCGCCTTCATAAGCACTTCCGGGATGAAGAGCCTCAGTCCCCAGAGGGCGAAATAGACGGAAAAGACCCAGGTTGTCGTTGTCCAGAGTGCAACCCAGAGTTCCAGGTTGTGGCGTGTTGTGTAATAGATGAACAGGCCGGCAAAGGCGCCTATCAATGCCTTGTTGCCATACCTCCATGCAATACCAAGACCAACACCGGCCGGTAGAAAGAACATCGACTCTTCCCGGCCGGAAAAATGGAAGGGTTGGGAGAGTGCTGTGGCCAGAAACAGTGTAACTGAGACCGATACCTGGAAAAAAAGTGATTTGATGAGTGGCATGATCAGCCGATTATAGGGCGAATCGGTATGAGGTGCCTGCTCTATTGTAGAGGGCGCTTGCGATGGGGTAGGGTCAGTAGAGTGTCCCAGTGTTCTCTGGGAAATATGTATTGGGTGTCAGTTCTGAGCTGTTACATATTAATCTAGCGGTGCTGCCAGGCGAATAATAATCAGGTAGGCGGTCTCCTCTGCGATGAACTGAAGAACACTTCCTTTTAACAGACACCCCTCTTCTACTGGTTGCCCGTTGGCAGTGCCTTTTCCGGTTGCCAGATAGACCATGTAGTCATGTTCTATCTGATAATCCTGCCCAGGATTCAATCTTGCCGTCTCTACAATTGTTCCGCTCGTAAAATGTGCGTCTGGTTCATGCCCGCCGTAAACGTGTGATATGTTTCCAGCTTCAGTGGTATAGACTCTGTAATCTGCCGCCTCGCCGGCTTTGTCCGGTAGTACAAAAAGCTGGATCATTCTGTTTTGCTGTTCGTCCGGATTGATCTCGTTGTGGGTAAACCCCTCTCCTCCAGCACGTTGCACTTGGACATCAAAGGCTGATAGCGATTGACCCTGTCCCAGAGAACCTTCATGACGGATTCTTCCCTCAATCATGAAAGACAATACATCCACTTCTCGATGAGGATGCATTCCGGTTTCACCGTGAGGCTGGAATCGGGCATCGGCAAGATAGACAAAATTTCCCAATCCAGAAAACGCTTTGCTGCCAGTCTGTTCGCCGAAGACCTTGGGATCAACCACCAACTGATGTTCCCGTAGTCCGGCAAAACCGCCGAGTGGCAGATGATTTCGATGAAGTATTTCCATTCTTAGAGTGCTTCGTGGTGAAAAATAGTGTTTTTGGGCGGACACTCACAACAGCAACAAAGAGTAACCCAATCCCAATACAGCGCATGCGCCAATAACCTGAACAATACCCACCTTGTACTTAAACAGGGCAACGAACGCAGCTGCGCCTATCAAGGCTGAAAACCATTCAAATGTCGCCTCAAAACCTTGAGGCCAAAGCACATGGTAGGCAAAAAAGGCAGCCAGATTGAGTACGACACCCACCACCGCAGCGGTAATGCCGGTCAGAGGCGCGGTGAATTTGACATCATCTCTGGTTGCCTCAACCGCCGGTCCACCAAGCAGGATGAAAAGAAAGGAGGGTAGAAAAGTGAAGAGTGTGGCAATACCGGCACCGGCAGCACCTGCCAATGGAAGCATTTCAGGTCCAAAAAGTTCTTTGGTCCAGCCGCCGACAAAACCGACAAATGCGACAACCATGATGAGCGGCCCAGGGGTGGTTTCACCCAGCGCGAGACCATCGATCATCTGGGTTCCACTTAACCATGCATATTGCTCGACACCTCCCTGATAGACATAAGGCAATACTGCATAGGCACCGCCAAAGGTGACCAGTGCTGCTTTGGTAAAGAACCAGCCCATTTGCGTGAGTGTGCCATTCCAGCCATATGTCATGGCCAGTATGGCCATTACTGCACCCCCAATGAAAATTCCGACCAGGGTAAATGTAATGAACCGGCTCCATTTAAATCGTGCATGCTCTGGAGCTGGGGTGTCATCATCAATAAGCGCGGGGCCGTAGGTATCCCTGGATTCTCCATGATGTCCGCCCGCTTTGAATTTATCAGGTGCGAAATGTGAACCGGCATAGCCGATGATACCCGCCATCAGAACGATATAGGGAAAAGGCACATCAAAGGCGAAGATAGCGATAAATGCCAGTATGGCCATGGCCCGCAGCACATTGTTCTTCAAGGCCCTGGAACCGATGCGGTAGGCTGCAAAAACAACGATTGCCGTCACTGCGGGTTTAATGCCATACAAAACACCTTCCACAGCTGGCACATCCCCGAAAGCCAGATAGATCCATGTCAGACCAATGAGGATGAATAGTGACGGCAGGACAAATAACACACCGGCAGCAATGCCTCCCCATACACCATGCATCAACCAACCGATATAGGTCGCTAATTGTTGTGCCTCCGGGCCAGGCAGAACCATGGTGTAATTCAACGCATGCAAAAATCGATGTTCTGAAAGCCATCTGCGCTTCTCTACCAGCTCCTGATGCATCATGCTGATTTGGCCTGCCGGACCACCAAAGCTGATAAAGCCCAGCTTGAGCCAATAGATCAAGGCTTCAATAAATGACACGGGTTGTGGTTTTTCTGTGACTTCGGGTGGAGTGGTTGACACTTGAATGACTGCCCGTAGGTTTGTTGTTAGGGCTAACGAACGCCTTATCCGACCGGGAAAGGTAGAGCGAAGCGTATTTTTCCAGTTTGAGTTTACGCTGCTGTTAGGCTGATTACATCCTGTTTCACATTAGCATTCTGAACTCACGATGCCAACGCGCAAGTGATTCATGGTAGTGGTGTGCCGCATACTTCGGACCATTGTAGTAACGCGCCACTTTGCGGAAATCGTTTTCTGTTGGGTTGGTCTTCCTTACCACCTCTCCTCTTGATCGAAGAAAACGTGCCACGAACTCCACTTGACGAATGGCCGGGGCGGTAAAGAGTTCGGTTGCATTTTGCGCGCCCACACGCTTGTAGTTGGCGCCCATGACCTGACCCAATCCCATGCTCATGGACTGCATGCGAAGCTCTTCCAATCCGGTATTGGGGTGTTGCCGGTTAAGGCGGGACAGATAGTGCTGCTCAAATCTTGGACGGATGATGCCGGCCGTCTCCTGACGGATGATTGAGAGGATCCATTCCGGTCTGACCAATGTGCCGGTTTCATCTGCAAGTGCCTCGGAGACCGATGCTGCCATTGCGCCGTAACGCTCAAGTATCTTGCGGCAATTGAGATATGCACGTTTATGCAGGGCATTGAGATGGAAGATGGCGTCATCGAAGTTACCGGTCATCACCTGTGCGGCATCGGTCCGCGCAATCGCCGTTTTGAGCATTTTTTCCAGTGTGCTGGACGTTAACCTGGCGTCGGGAATTGCGCTGATCAATGTCCTGGCGGTATTCCATTTGCAGGGATAGCATAGGGTGTCGCGGTTAATGGTGCGGGTGAGACGGTTTTCCACCTGAAACTGCGCCACGGCCCGGTTGGTGCCGCGCCCGAAATCCCCATCGATAGCGAAGGCGCCGTTGGATGATGTGGAGTAGCCAAGGAATATCAGCAGTCTTTGCGCGGCTTTGATGCCCGCCTCCCCTGCGGATTTGCGTGTCAGCGTGGCATCTCCAGAAATAAAACGTGCCAGATCGGCGCGCCAGATAGCGTCGTCGTTGTCCGGGTGGGTGATAATCCTTTTCACGCGCTTCTCGTTAATGAGGTCGTTGAGTGACATGTTTCCTCCTTGGCGTGTCAACAGTGTGAGTGTTCAGATGGTGATTGCAGGGTTTCCTAAAAGAGTATAGCTGCTACAGCCAGCAGCAAATAAAGCCAACAACATGCTGGGTTCGCAGGCCTGATCAGGCGTAGCGGATCAGGCAAAAGACTATTGTTGCAGCCGCTCCTCATCAGTGGATGGAGTTGGCGCACACTGCCAGCCCCAGCCTTCGAGTTTCTGCCTGAACTTGGCGGCCTTCTGCTCGCAGTAGCCGGTTTCGTTGTCGGCGCTCCAGAGTATCTGCATCGAGCCGGGTTGCTCTGCCTCTTTGAAAT
The DNA here is from genome assembly GCA_003660235.1 of bacterium endosymbiont of Escarpia laminata. Classification (GTDB taxonomy): domain Bacteria; phylum Pseudomonadota; class Gammaproteobacteria; order Chromatiales; family Chromatiaceae; genus QGON01. The sequence goes on from QGON01000060.1 coordinate 79,260, forward strand.
AGCGCACCTCGCAGGGTGGAAGGCCGATCTCCTGTTGATAGTGGATTTCGATACGCCGCTCAAGTCCGTTGAGCTCGCACAGATAGATCTGATCTGCGGCCGTTGACTGGGTTGAAAATGTGGTGATGAAAATTACAGCTGCCACCGGCAGGTGCGGGATGGGATTCCTCTGCATGAATATTCTCCGAAAGTCTGGAAAGAGTTCCTATGTGGAGTATCGAATAAGCCTCTATAATCGGGCGATTGCAAAGTTAATCGGCGGAACTGTGAGTCGGTCTGCGCCTACGGCGTGATCCGGTTCCGTTCGCCTCTTTCTTGTCGAAACATAATTTGTCTGCCATGAAACCACATACTTTCTCTCTGATCAGATATCTCTGCATTCTGCCGTTGCTCGGCTTGTTGCTGCCGCTACAGGGGTTAGCCGAGGAGGCGGAAACGCCTGTCTCCGGGGTCACGGAATTCACACCGGTCAACCTGCGTTCACCACGGGCAGTCATGGAGTCCTTTCTGCACGCCATGAACGACATCAAGCGGGGGGAGTCTGAGCGGATCAGCGATGCGCTGGAGACGCTGGACCTCACCTCGGTCAATGCTCTGGTGCGCACTGAGCGCGGTGCGGATCTGGCCTGGCTGCTGCTGGAGACAATGGATCGTACCCGGTTGGTCGATCTGCAGCGGATACCCGACAGGCATGAAGGAGAGCCATGGGTCTTCCAGCGTTATGCCAAAGGGGCGCTGCGCATCTCACGCTACCCTGATGGCCGTTGGCTGTTCGACAGTGAGACGATAGCCCGCCTGCCGGCAATCTGGGAGGCGGTGTCGACACGCAGCAAGGTGGAAGGGTTGTCGGAGGATGACTCGGTGTTGCCCTGGCACCTGCGAATCCAAAATGCGATGCCAGCGTGGCTGAAAAAAACGCTTTTTCTGTTGGAGAACTGGCGCTGGCTGGGTATCTTTTTTATCGTCCTGTTAGGCGTGGTGGCGGACAAGCTGATCTCCCTGTTACTGCGTCGCCTGGTAGTCCGCAGGCTGCAAAAAACCCGCCGACTGGCTTTTCGTGATATCCCCGAAGATATGCTACGACCCCTGGGATTGTTGGTGATGGCGGCGATCTGGTGGGTCGGTATTACCCTGCTGGGCCTGCCTGAGTCGACGATGCTGGTGCTGTTGGTGGCGGTCAAATTTCTTGCAGCCCTCTCTGGTGTCTGGGTTGCCTATCGACTGGTGGATCTGGTGGGCGGATGGCTCGCCGAGCGGGCGATGCTGACTGAGACCCGCCTGGATGATGCGTTGGTGCCGTTGATTCCGCGAACCCTGAAGATATTCGTCACTGTAATCGGCGTGATCTTTATCGCTGACAATCTGAATATCAATGTTTCGGGGCTGTTGGCAGGCCTCGGTCTTGGTGGTTTGGCCTTTGCATTGGCGGCCAAGGATATGGTGCAGAATCTCTTTGGTTCGATCACCATACTGCTTGATCGTACCTTCTCGGTGGGGGACTGGATCGTCGTTGACGGTAAGGAGGGCGCGGTCGAGCGTATCGGATTTCGCAGTACCCGCATCCGTACCTTCTACAACTCGGTGCTTACCGTGCCCAACTCCCTGTTCATCACCGCGAAGGTGGACAATATGGGGGAACGACGCTACCGCCGTCTCTCCACCAAGCTGGGACTGGCCTATGAAACACCGCCGGAGAAGATCGAATCCTTTTGCGAAGGGGTGCGTGAACTGGTGCGCCAACACCCCTATATGCGAAAGGATTACTACCACGTCTACTTCAACGGTTATGCCGACAGTGCGCTGGAGATACTGGTTTATGTCTTCTGGGAGACCCCGGACTGGGGTACCGAGTTGCGTGAACGGCATCGCTTTTTGCTGGATATTTTACGACTGGCCCAAGGGCTGGGCGTGGAGTTTGCCTATCCGACGCAGACCCTCTACATGAAGCAGGATGGAGAATCTGATGGAGGAACCGGATCCACGACTTCCCAGAAGCAGGCTTTGGACGAAGGCAGGGAAATAGCGCGGAATATCGTTTCAGAGACCACCGGCCTGGGAGAACGGCCACCACCAGTGAAGTTCTGACTGAACTTTTTAACGATCAGAATGCCGTAGCTGAAAACAAGGAGCAAATCATGAGAAATTTGAACATCCAACAGTTTTTGACCAGTCTTCTGCTAGTGATATCGATCTCTCCGGCCTGGGCGGATGACAAGGATCCCACTTACGACCGGGTCACGCTCTCCGTGAGCGCGGAGACGAAGGTGGGTAATGATACGCTGGTGGCGGTGCTCTACTCCCAGAAGGAGGGGGCAATTACAACAAAGCTCGCGCGCGAGGTGAATCAGAACCTCAGTTGGGCCTTGGATATGGCAAAGCAGACTGCTGGTATCAAGGTTCAGACCCTGGACTATCGAACTGATCCGGTCTATCGCAAGCAGGTCCTACAGGGTTGGCGGGTGAAGCAGTCGCTGCGGCTGGAGAGCCGGAACAGCGCAGCACTCAGTGGCCTGATCGGGGAGTTGCAGAAGCGGCTGGCGGTGGAGTCGATCAGTTACCAGGTTTCGCCGGAGAAGCGCAAGTTATCTCAGGATGAGCTGATTCAGCAGGCGCTGGTCGATTTCCGCGCTCGGGCCGATATGGTTGCCAAAGCCTGGGAGCGCCCCGGCTACCGGCTGGTGCAGATCGATATCAATACTTCGGATCACACCCCAAGGCCCAAGATGATGCGCATGGCTGCGATGGAGATGTCTGCGAACGCCATGCCTTCGCCCGCGATCGAGGCGGGTAGTCAGACAGTGCGCGTGAGCGTCAACGGCGTGGTGGAACTGACCCCCTGAACGGCCACTATGCTGAAATGCCCGATCCGCTACGCTTGATCGGGCCTACTTGCCATGAAATACAACAGTACTGAGGTAGGCCGGTTCAAGCGTAGCGGAACCGGTAACTCCAACGGAAATTACTCCAGCGTGAGAACCCGGATCGAGTCGGTGCCGCCTTTCATCTGACCTGAACCGGCGGTGGCTATGATGAGGTCGCCAGCCCCCACATAGCCCAGCTCACGAGCGCGTTCCAGACCGTAGTCGAGTTTTGCCTGATCGTTGATCTCTCCCTCGAAACAGATGGGGAAGACGCCCCAGTTGAGAGAGAGGCGGCGGGCAACGATACGGGAACTGGTGATCGCCAGAATCGGGCAGTCAGGGCGGCGTCGGGAGATCATGCGCGAGGTGAAACCGGTTTCGGTGAGGCTGAAGATGGCGCGGGCACTCAGCTCTTGCGCCATGGTGGCAGAGGCAAGGCTGACCGCCTCAGTGACGATGTTTGAGCGGTTGCCCGCCACCCGCTGCAGATATCCGTACTCTTTCAGGTAGGACTCGGCGCGCAGGGCGATCTCCGCCATCGTGCGAACTGCCAGCACCGGATATTTTCCGGCAGCAGTCTCGCCGGAGAGCATGATTGCGGAGGTGCCGTCCAGGATGGCGTTGGCGACATCAGAGGCCTCGGCGCGGGTCGGTTTGGGGTTGCGCTGCATCGATGCGAGCATCTCGGTGGCGGTGATCACTGGTTTGCCTTGGCCGACGGTCATGTGGATAATCTTCTTCTGGGTGCCGGGGACATCCGCCAGCGGCAGTTCCACTCCCAAGTCGCCACGGGCCACCATCACGCCGTCAGCCGCCGCGACTATGCCCTCCAGATTCTTGACCCCGGCACGATTCTCGATCTTGGCAATGATGGGGATCTTGACTCCATGGTCTGCCAACACCTCCCGCAGCAAGGTGACGTCTTCCTCGTGTTGTACAAAAGAGGCGGCGATATAGTCGACCTCATTCTCGGCGGCGAAGGTCATCTCCCGGATCACGTCGTCCCGATTCTCAGGGCTGACGGCACGCAGGGAGAGTTCAGTCTCCGGCAGATTGACGCTCTTCGTATCGCCCAGTCGTCCCCCGAGCACCACCCGGCAGTGGATCTCATCTTCGTCGACCTGCTCTGAAATGAGTTCGATGTTGCCATCATCGAGCAGGATTGGCGTACCCGCTCCGATCTCCTGGGGCAGCTTTTTGTAGGTGATCGAAACCCCCTCCTGGTTGCCGAGCCGACCATCAGTGAAGAGTGTGAAACAATCCCCTACCGTCAGATCGATCCAGCCCTCTTTAATACGGCCAGTGCGGATCTCGATACCCCGGGTATCGATCATGGTGGCCACATTGATGCACAGCTTCTCAGCGGTCAGACGGATGCGTTTAAGTCGCTCCCTGTGCTCGTTGTAAGTGCCGTGGGAGAGGTTAAGACGGGCGACGCTCATGCCAGCCCGCATCATTGCTTCGAGGGTTTCGAGAGAATCACAGGCAGGGCCTATGGTTGCAATGATCTTGGTTTTACGCAGGGGATGATGGATTTCCATGATGGTGGGGACCGGTTGAGTGCTGTCTTGTCACCGGTGATGTGATCCATCTTGGGGTGCACCCTAAGACCGGTCGGGACGAATAGATTCAGCAGTAAGTGGAGAATTGAAACGAGCCATTATCCTCCGCCTCAATGCCGAGTGCCAGCATTAGATTCAATCCTCAATCAGAGGGTAGGAGTGGCGTCCCACCGCGATAGGGTGTGCAGGTCATTTTTTCAGTGTTTTCAGCAACTCATCCACCGTGATCGTCTGAGTGTCAACGGCACCGGTCTGATTTGGCTGCTCTACCGGAAAGGTGCGATGGCCACTGATCATGCCGGAGATATCCGATCCGCTGCTGTACGCATCGTGACTGAAGACCGCCAGTATGTGCAGTGGCACAAAGGTGGCGACAAAGAGATAGCTGATATGGTGCAGATCGTGAAGGCTGATGTTGGCAAAGAAGGCTATCTCCTTCTGCAGCATCAGTCCGCTGGCGACAGAGAGGGTCAGAAACAGAAACAACAACAGATAGAGTGGACCCCAGAGTGGATTGTGTGCAAACCACTTGGGTAGAGGAGCGCGTCCCAGGGTGAGATAGAAGCGGAGGACTTCCGCGGCCTGCCTCAACCGATGTACATTGGGTTCACAGTCTGTGATGTGATCGGTGCCGCGACCGAAGAAGAGCAGGTAGAACCTGAGCAGCAGGGCGGGGATCAGCAGGGCGCTGCAGAGAAAATGCAGATCCTGGGCATCCGTCTCCAGTGCCGGAGCGGCGCTGCTCAGCCAGCCACTGAAAAGCAGACCTGTGACAGCAAGGGTAATCGCCCAGTGGGAGAGTCTCAGCCAGCGGCTCCAGACCCGCACTCGGGTAACTTGGGAGGTTTCCATTAGAATCCGCAGCTGCCGCCTGGGCAACAACTGCCAGATGCGCAAGGGGGTTCACTACCGCTGTTGCTGATGATGGCACCGCCGGTGATCAGCCTTTTGACCGTTGCATTGGCGGGTGTATCGCCGGTTTCGATGCCTGCCTTGTTGCAGAGTTCTCCCCATGTTGCGATACCCTCACTCATTTTGTGGGTGACTTCGATCGTGCGGCTGTTGTCTGAACAGAAATAATCATAAGTGGGCATAGGTTTGCTCCTGAATGGCGGTTCTATTGTTACAAAATTTCTATCTGTTTTCAGTTGATTGTTCCCAGTATCATGGGCCTTTATCGAGCTTTTAACCATTACCATGTTACGCCAGAGAAAATCCAAACGGGGACGAAGAGAGTCGCGGGATCTCGCGCTGCTTCGTTACAGGAAACAGCGCAATCGAAACCTGTTGGCCAAACCCGGTGTACACGATTTCATCATTGTGATGGATGGCATGAAAGCGGGTTTCAATGTGGCGAAGATCTTTCGCAGCGCGGAGGCCTTTGGTGCGCACGAGGTTCACCTGATCGATATCGGCCCTTTTGACCCCTCACCTGCGAAGGGTTCGTTCAAGAAGGTGCCAGCCCGATTTTTTGAGAAATTCGAAGAGGCCTACAATGACCTGACAGCACGCGGTTACCGGATTTTGACCCTGGATGCCGCCTGTGGGGAGGCACTGGTCGATACTGTCCTGCCGGAAAAATGCGCCTTCGTATTGGGACATGAGGAGTGGGGACACAGTTTCGAGGTCTCCGACTACCCGGATATCGGTTGCCTGTCGATTCCGCAATTCGGGCAGGTGGAGAGTCTCAATGTGGCGGTGGCCGCCTCTGTCGTGATGTTCGAGTACGTGCGTCAGCACGGAGCAGCATAATATTATCAATTTGTATCTGTTCGGAAACAGGCATTTGGAACACAAAGGGCGCAAAGTTTACTTATTAATGTATTTTAATTTTCTTTGCGACCTTGGCGCTTCTTTGCGTACTCTGCGTTCCTTTTTTTCTGTTTCAGGACAGACACTGGTTTAAGCGAATTCTTTAGGAGTTGTGAAGTTATGAGTAATGCACTGAACTATCTGTTGGCTGCCCGCCCCGAGGCGATGACGGCCTATTTCACCTTCCTGAAAAAGTCAGGTGATCATCTGGATACAAAAACCCGGGATCTCATTTCTGTGATCACCAAGGTTGCGGTACAGACAGAGGGTGGTTTCCGGCAATATCTGACCCGTGCCTTACGCAATGGCGCAACACCCAATGAGGTGATAGATGCGCTACTGATGGCGTTTCCTGTACTTGGGCTGGCGAAGATCGTATGGGCCACCGATATTCTATTGGAGATGGATATTCCCGATTTTCGCCCGGAGGCTTTGTTGGCAGAGGCCGATTGGCACGATATTGCGGATCTCGATGAGATAAAGCTGGAAGATACGACCTGGTTGGAAGTGGAGGGACGTCACCTGTTTATCTACCGGGATGAGGCGGATATACGGGTCTATGACAGCCGCTGTCCGCATCAGGTTACCGATATTCCACACCTCTCGTTAGAAGGCACTAAGCTGACTTGTCCGAAACACCAGTGGGCCTTCGATGTGGTGAGTGGAGAGTGTGTCGAAAAGGGCAAGCATCCCCTGCGTCGTTTTGAGCACAAAGTGGAAGCGGGCCGTCTGTTGGCTTTCTGGTAAGCTGAGGTTGATGACTTCAGGTGTCGTCCGGCGACTCGGATAACTCTTCGAGACCGAGAGATAGAATGATGCCGCAAATAATGGCTAACAGTATCCAGGTCATGGCTGACTCCCTCCGAGGAGCTTTGATTATAGGCTTTTATTTCCGAATAACGAAATTTATTCCTAGAGCATAAGAAATATATTAAATACTGATTATTTGGCTATGAGGTAGATCAATTTGTCTGCAACTCAAGGTGAATGGAGACGAATAACAGCGTGATGGGACAGCTTTTCTGTAGGTCAGATTGTGTCCCGACCCAGAAACATTATGCTTGCCGGACGCTCCTCATTGAGCTGGATGCGGGATATTGAAGCGCCGGCGATGGAGAATCGGTATAGGTTTTCAATCGGTGCAGAGATCGTGTTTGCCAGGGCGGCACGAATTACGCCGGCGTGGGTGACGATCAACAGGTGTTTGCCGGCATGAGTTTCGATGGCTTCATCGATTGCGTCGGCAACCCTTTGGCTGAATGCCTCCAGCGGTTCGGCCCCGGCAGGTCGGTTTCCCAGTGGATCCCGATAGAAGCGGGCGAGAATATGCGGGTCTAACGCCCGTAACTCAGCGCCGCTCTTTCCTTCCCAGCTGCCGAATCCCACCTCTTTCAGTCGCTCATCCTGTTGCAGGGGAATCTCCAGTTTTCGACTCAATGCCTCGGCAAACGCCAGACAGCGGCTGAGTGGTGAGCTGATGATCTGCTGCCAGGGGGTCTCGCCAGAGACGGCGCGCCACATCTCCTGCCAACCCTTGTCGCTCAGTGGGTCGTCGATCTGTCCCCGGTAGCGGCGCCCACCCACGGGTTCACCGTGCCTGAGCAGGTCGATGGTAGTCTGTCCGTTCATAACCAGTTGGCAAGGGTGAAGAGTCCCAGCATGAAACCCCAGACTACCAATGATCGCCAGACAAGGCTCATGGCGGCTTCCACCAGATAGAGGTGGTGTGTTGTATCGTCTCTATTCCGGTCCAAAACACTGGCCAGACGCAGGGCGCCGCTGCCGGTACAGATCAGGATGCCGCTGGCGCTGTCGCTGAATTCGTCAAAGCGCGTCTCATTGTAGCTGCGCCAGCCGTTCATGGCGTCTTCAAAGCTGCCGGCGATAGCATAGGAGAAAGCGGTAATACGGGCGGGTATCCAGTCGAGTATCGACACTAGCTGCCGGCTGAAGAGATGGAAATCGAGATCCTCAGCGGCAGTGTGGGTGAGGGGGAGTCGGGAGGCGAGGCGATAGAGCAGCGCACCAATGGGACCAAGCACCAAAAACCAGAAGATGACTGCGAATATGCGGTTGTTGGCCTGGATGAGGATGCTCTCGGCGACCGCCTGTGAGTAGGCGGGATCATGCGGGGGCGGCTCATCGTTGAGCAGGTCGCGGGCAACGCCCTTGGCATGCTGCTCGTCGCCTTTGTCTCTGGCATTGATGAAAAGGCTGATCTGCTGGTCCAGGTCATCGGGTCCCAGGCTGTAGAGCAGTACGGCGCAGGCAAAGAGTGCGCCAGGCAGACCCGCCAGAGTGTTATCAAAAAGCTGTTGCAGCAGGGCGACTGCAAGTAGCGGTGGCAGCAGCAGGCTGATGACACCCCCAAAGCCGTTGCGCATCCAGACAGGTAGCTCCTGACGGTGGTACCAGTCGCTGTAGTCGTTGAACCAAACCGGCTGGCGCAAGGCCTGTTTGTGCAACAGAAAACGTTCCGCTATCAGGCAGATTAGGATGATGATCAGACTCATGGCGCAAGTGTCGGGGATGGCAGGGAAAGTTGCAAGTGAAGGGCAAGTGTTTTGGCGATTTATAGATTTCGGGATAACGGCAATAATCCGTAGGCCTGATCAAGCGCAGCGGATCAGGCAACATAGGCTATGGACAAACAACCTGTGCCGGATCGGATCCGCTACGCTTGATCCAGCCTACACTCCAACAACATGCGGAGGTATCTCTCCCAGTCGAATGCCGGGCCGGGGTCGGTTTTACGGCCAGGCGATATATCGTCATGGCCGGTAATTCTATCCGGTGTGATAGTTGGATAGCGGGCCATGATCTCGCGGGTGACCTTTACCAGGGCGGTGTATTGAGCGTCAGTATAGGGTTGCTCATCCGTGCCTTCGAGTTCGATGCCGATGGAGTAGTCGTTGCACCTCTCCCGCCCCGAAAAGCAGGACTCGCCTGCATGCCAGGCGCGATAATGCAGGGGGACATATTGAATCGACTCGCCATCTCGCCGGATCAGCAGATGACTGGAGACTCTAAGTGCGGCAATTTCGGCAAAACAGGGGTGCTGTTCGCTCCTGAGCCGATTGAGAAACAGGTCGTCGATCCAGGGGCCGCCAAACTCGCCGGGCGGCAGGCTGATGTTGTGGATCACCAGCAGATCGATCTCACACCCTGGGGGACGTTCGTCCTGATTGGGTGAGGGGTGCTGCTTCGTGCTGGAGAGCAAGCCGTCCGGCTGCTCCCTGAACACGTTTATTTCTCCAGTTCTGTGTTGACCAGCCCCTTGAGCACCATGTCGGTATGGCTGACGATGCCGACGACCTTGCCGTTCGATACCACCGGTGCACGGGAGAGATCGAAGCGGGCAAACATGCGGGCGCAGTAGCGGATGTCCATGTCGGAAGAGACTGTGAGTACCGGTTTGGTCATGATCTCGTAGATATTGACCCGTTCCGGCGCCCGATCCTTCGCCAGCACCTGGCGGGCGATGTCGGAGAGCAGCACCATGCCGTACTCGTCATCCTCATTGCGCTTTTTTACGATCAGACACTTGGTATCTACATGGGACATGGTATCCAGAGCCTTGGCGACGGTGTCCATGCCGTCGACCAGGTCAAAGCGGGTCTTCATTACGTCCATTACACGAGTGATCTGGGTTGTCATAGCTCTTCCTCCACTACTTGGCTCAAACTCTGAATCTGATGACTGACCCCAACTGCGTCTTCGATGTCAATCTGAAAGGCGATACCGGTGCCGGGACGCTCGTCAAAACCCCCCGCCTTGGCGATGGTTTCAAGAATGCTGCGGCTTAAATGCTCTTCCACCAGCAGCAGTACCACGTCCCGCTGGGTCTCAAGGGTCAATCCGAAGAAGGTCTTTGCCTGCTCAACTCCCTCACCCCGGGCCTGGTTTATGACGGTGGAACCGGTAGCCCCGGCTTTGCGGGCCGCATCCAGAACAATATTTGTATGGCTGTCCTCCACCAGTGCAATGATGAGTTTAAAACGCATGATCTCTGTCTCGGTTGAAAGTTATCGTTTATTTCTATTGCGCCACTCGCCCAACTGGGCATACGCCATCACCGCTATGATAGGGAACAGACAGGCAAAGGCAATCAGGCCGAAACCGTCGAGCAGCGGGTTGCGCCCCGGAATGTTGTTCGACAGCCCAAGCCCCAGGGCTGCCACCAACGGCACCGTGACTGTGGAAGTGGATACGCCGCCGGAGTCGTAGGCCAGGGGGATGATGGCTTTCGGCGCATAAAAGGTCTGCACAATGACCACCAGATAGCCGGTGATGATATACCAGTGCAGCGGTGTGCCGCTGACGATCCGGTAGCTGCCCAAGGCGATGCCGAAGGCAACACCGATGGCGACGGCTATGCGTAAACCCCATTCGCTGATGGCACCGCCTGAAACCTGATTCGCCTTGATGGCGACGGCGATCAGTGAGGGCTCCGCGATGGCGGTGGAGAAGCCGATGGCGGCGGCAAACAGATAGACCCAGAAATAGTGGTGCCATTGTACGAAATCGTGTTCCCCTGTAATGCCGAGAAAAACGGGGTCGGTCAGTTGTCTTGCCATGAGTTTCCCGAGGGGGAACAGCGCCAGATCAAGGCCCTCCAGGAAAAATGCCAGTCCGAGCAGCACGAAGATAAAGCCCGTGATGACCTGTCGTGGATTATGCAGCGGCCGACGCAGCACCAGGAACTGAAACCCGAACAGGATGCCGGCGATGGGCAGAACATCCAATACAGTTTGGGCGAGTACCCCCAGCAGATTGTTCAGCACCGTTATCACAATAGTATTCCGTAACCCATCACGAAGATCATCGGAGTGAGAGAGGCAAATGCGATCAGGCCAAAACCGTCCGTCATCGGATTGCGCCCCTTGATACTGGATGCGAGACCAATGCCGAGCGCGGTCACCAGAGGGACAGTGATGGTGGAGGTGGTGACGCCCCCGGAGTCATAGGCGATGCCGATGATCTCCCGGGGTGCGAAGGCGGTCATAATCACCACGCCGAGATAGCCGCCCATGATCAGGTACTGTATCGGCCAGCCCTTGATGATACGCAGGACGCCGATGACGATTGCGAGACCGACGGAGAAGGCCACAGTAAACCGCAAACCGCTGGCGTAATCCTCCATGGATTCGATATTATTCTCGATCATGCCGCCAACTGCTGCGGCTTTTGAGGCTTCCTCTGCGATCTTGATTAAAGCAGGCTCGGCAATCGTGGTTCCGAAGCCGAGGGAGAAAGCGAAAGCCAGGAGCCAGGTGACACTGCCTTTTTTGGCGAAATCCCAAGCCATCGTCTCTCCCAGAGGGAACAGGCCGATTTTCAGTCCGTGGATGAACATGCTCAGGCCGATAACCACCAGCAGAGTACCGAAGAGCAGGCTGCCCAGATTGGGGATGGGCTGCTGCAGTACCAGTGTCTGAAAAAAAGCGATGACTGCGATAATGGGGAGCAGATCACGGATACTGTCCAGCAGAGAGGTGGCAAGATGCCGGATCAATCGCATAAATCGGGAACCCAGAAATAAATTAACCAAACCATAACCCAGGAAGAGGGTTTTGTTAAGAAATTACCGTTCTTCAAGCCGGATTCCTCAGCCGGATCGGGATTTTTGATCATGAGATGAGCGCGGCTCGTTAAGCTATCGTCAGGAATGCCGCTATAATTACTGAACCAAATTGAATGCTATGGGATAAAGTGCTAATTTCCCAGCATCTTGATGGTGGAGCGGAGACACTTAATTCCCAGGATGACCGAAATAGGTGATTTTGTGAAGACATTCGCAGTCATAACAAGGTTGTTGACATAGTCTCCAAATTGACATGTAAAGTAAATGGAATCGGCGGGTTGAGATAATCCGCCAAACGGCTGAGGCCATTATCACAGTTATCAATATGCAGCGGCAAGACAACATTATCTCTTTCAGTGATTCTGCAAAACGCAAGCGGCCGATCTCTCTTGATGCGAAAGGCCGCAAGATCGTCGACGTTTGTCGCAAACACGTCGTCAGAACACTCCCCCAATTGATGAGCGGATTGTTCGACAAGCTCGATGACGCAATGTACGAGCTGGCCGACAAGTCCGGCAATGATACCGTGCAGACAACCTATTTCGACGCGATGCGTGAGTTGCGTAAGGAGCGGGCTCGAATCGATCGGGTGTTCAGCCGGGAAGTGTTGCAGAAGTTCGACCGTTTCTGGGAGACGGGTGAGGCACCAGTCAATCAACGGACCTTTGCCGAATTGAGCCGCGACTCCGAGATGTCCCTGCTGGGCGAGGATGAGTTGGAAGACTCTCTGGCCATCACCAACATGATCTCCAAAAGCGAGAACCGCTACTCCCGCGAGCTGTATGCCCTGGGACAGCGTTTTGCTCAGCTGACCGGTGATACGAATGAGGTGAGCGAGCAGCACAATCCGCTTGCCCCCGGCGTGATCTGCAATGCCTTCCAGGAGGCGATGCGGAATGTCGAAGTTGATCTGCCGGTCAAGCTGGTCATTTACAAGCTGTTCGACAAGCAGGTCATGCACTACATCGGCGGACTCTACGACGAGCTTAATCTGGTGCTGGGTAAGGCCGGCGTCATACCCAAACTGACCCCGCAGGTGCGGCGCAACCCGGTCTCTCCGGCGGTCAGCCGCGCCCGTCGTGAAGCACAGACCGACGGAAGGGTCGGCGAGGTTGCCGATGAAGGGAGTGACCTGCAAACCGAGATTTTCGAGACATTGCAGCAGCTTTTGAATTTGCGACGGGGTGTAGCTCCTGCCGGAGGGCCTGCAGTACCGGGACGGATGCCGCTAGGTACCGGTGGGGTGCCGGTCTCGGTGCCTTTGGTGGAGACGATCGAGCTGCTCAGTGCGCTCTCCTCTCTGCAGCAATCCAATACAGTGATGGTATCCCTCAATGACGGGGAAGAAGGCAACCTGCGTACGCGTCTGGCCAGCGATCTGCGCATGTTGGAAGAGGGTGGAACCTATCGGGCGCTGGGAGAGGCAGACAACGATACGATCGACGTCATCTCCATGCTCTTTGAGTTCATTCTGGACGACCACAGTTTGCCGGATGCCATGAAGGCCCTGCTGAGCCGCCTGCAGATTCCCATGCTAAAGGTCGCCATCATCGACAAGACCTTCTTCAGCAAAAAGGTGCACCCTGCAAGACGGCTGCTGAACAACCTGGCACAGGCGGCGATTGGCTGGAGTGATGGCGGTGACCGCTCGTCCGACAGTCTGTTTGGCGTAATGGAAAATATCGTTAAGCGTGTATTGACGGATTTCGACGACGACCCTGCCATCTTTAAAGCGCTGAATGACGATTTCAATGAATGGTGGGAACGCGAGCAGCGTGGCGCGGACGTGGCAGAACAGCGCACCAATCAGGTAACCCGTGGCAAGGAGCAGTTGCGTGCAGCCAAGGCCGCTGTTACCGATGAATTGAATAAGCGGCTGCAGTTTCAGAAACAGCTGCCCGAAGCGGTAATATCACTATTACGCGACGGTTGGAAAGATGTGCTGCTACTCAACTATCTGCGGCAGGGGCCAGAGAGTGAAGAGTGGAAGGAGTCCCTGGAGATAGTCGATAAGCTGCTTTGGAGTGTCGCGCCGAAAAAAGAGTATGCGGAGCGTCAGGAGTTGCTGCGCAATATTCCTGAACTCCTGCGGAACCTGCGGGAGAGACTGAACGCGATCTCTTTTGATCAGCACAAAATGGCGCGGCTTTTTAAAGAGCTGCAGAATTGCCATATTGCCTGTCTGCGGGGAAAAAGCCTCTCTGCCGGAGTCGATACGGTTACGGATCTGCATATCAGTTTCCCCGACAGTCAGTTGATCAACCAATCTTCCCTTTTGGTGGAGGATCTCGAATCGGAGACTGTCATTGCGGCGATCCACGATAAGTTCACCGAACAGGCTGAGTCGTTGGGGATTGGAACCTGGCTCGCACTGTTTGACGGTGAAGAGAAGAAGCGGGTCAAGTTGTCCTGGAAGAGCGATGTCACCGATATCTTGGTCTTCGTCAACCGCAAAGGGGTCAAGGCCCTTGAGCTGACAATGGATGGCCTTGCCATGCATCTGCGTGACGGCAGTGCCGAGGTGCTGGACGTTACGAATGCCCCCATTATGGATCGGGCGCTCGGCGCCATGCTGGACGCACTGAAACATACCGGGGCGGCTGCCGGATCGACCTGACGAAACCTGAAACAACTCCCCGATTGATCGTTGGGGTTTTCAAATCAAGTGCATTTAGCCGATAGCTCGCCTTCCGTTGACACTTTCCCTCGCTGCAATTAAGTTCGTTCACTGCACCACTGTTTCCCCAATACACACACTTTAAAGAGATTCAATTCATGAGCGAAAAAATTACCGATTCCGGCTTGAAATATGACGATCTGGTCGAAGGCGACGGAGAAGTGGCTGCCGCAGGCCAGACTGTCTCTGTGCACTATACCGGCTGGCTTACCGATGGCAGCAAATTTGATTCCTCTGTGGATCGTAACGAACCCTTCAGCTTTGCTCTCGGCAGAGGGATGGTCATACGGGGTTGGGATGAGGGTGTCACCGGGATGAAGGTGGGCGGTAAGCGCAAACTGACCATTCCGTCGCAGCTTGGATATGGCGCTGCCGGTGCGGGAGGTGTGATTCCGCCGAATGCCACCCTGGTCTTCGACGTGGAACTGCTCTCAGTGAGCTAAAGGAACCTCTGAACAAGTCATGAACTCGTACCTTGCGTCCAGAATGCCCAGCTTTTTCGTTGCAAATCTTCGCAATAGCCAGCTATTACGTGCGATTTGCGCCTCAAGTCTGAACATTCTGAATCGCAATCTACTTCGTCCAGACTTATTCAGAGGTTCCATAAAATGATGCTGCCCGCACCGAAGTTGATAACCCGCCAGGTGCGGGATTCCCTCGACGAAGATATTGGTTCAGGAGACCTTACCGCCGGTCTGCTTAATGTGGATGCTGTCAGCCGGGTCGAGGTGGTCTGCCGGCAGTCCGCCGTCATCTGTGGAACAGCCTGGTTCGATGAGGTTTTCCACCAACTCGATCCGGAGATTGTCATCCAATGGCGTGTTGCAGACGGTGATCGGGTGGCGCTGGATCAACAGCTCTGTACCCTGACGGGGAACAGCCGCGCCCTACTCAGTGGGGAGCGCACCGCGCTGAACTATCTGCAAACCCTTTCCGGGACAGCGACCCGGGCACGTTTCTATGCTGATCGGGTGGCGGGAATCGGAGTGCGTATTCTTGATACCCGCAAGACCCTGCCTGGTCTGCGGCTGCAGCAGAAGTATGCGGTAACCTGCGGTGGCTGTGATAACCACCGCATCGGCCTCTACGACGCGATACTGATCAAGGAGAATCACATTCACGCCGCCGGTTCCGTCGCTGCGGCGTTAGACTCGGCTCAGGATTTGGCCCCTGGCGGCGTGGGTATTGAGATTGAAGTGGAATCGCTGGATGAACTGCGCGAGGCGCTGGAAGCCGGTGCGGAACGGGTGCTGCTGGATAACTTTTCCCTGGATGGGCTGCGTGAAGCGGTTGCTCTTGCATCAGGCAAAGTACGGCTGGAGGCCTCGGGTGGCGTCAATCTGGAGACGATCCGGGGGATTGCCGAGACCGGGGTGGATGATATCTCCGTGGGTGATCTGACCAAGGATGTTACGGCTGTGGATCTGTCGATGCTTTTTTTCTGACCGCTTCCCCTCTTGGACTGGACAGCTCAAACCCGCTCGTCAAACAGGGTGCCGATGACATCGTCGGCGGTCTTCAGTACCTTGGCCGAGGCCTTGGCCTGGTGCGCCTGCTGATTCATCTCCACCATCGCCCGGGAGAGGTCGGTGGGATTCTGTTTTTCGGTCTGGCTGGCGCTGGCAATCTCCGAGGCGACACGGCGCATGCCCTGGAATCCCCGCTGGATGCCCTGTAGTGCCGGTCCCACGATCGAGTTGATTGCCATCTGCTGAGCTCTGGTTATAGTTCCTCTAACCGGGTTGTTGGCAGATGTGGTGGAATCTTTAGGCAGACCCCCCTGGGTTGTGACGGTCTCCTCAAAAGCTGAGAAATGCGTTCCTGACCAGCTGTTTTTCGGGCTGGGCGCGGAGCATCAGGTCCACTCGTGCAGTGGTGGAAAGACCAGTCGCAAACCAACCAGTTGAAAACGCTGCTCAGGTCGGGCGCGATCTCGCAGGCTGGGCCGACGCAGCACCCGCTGGGTGTGAAGGCTGCCGCCGCGCTGGGTGAAATGGTGCTCGTCAAAATCCGCTTCGGAGGTCTCCCTGGCAGGAAATGGCTGGAAGTCGGGATAGGGGTGGAAGGGATTGCTGCACCACTCCCAGGCACGCCCCAGGTTTTTTATTACCCCGGTTCGGACGGCAATCTCCCACTGGTATTCGTGTTGCAGCACGGCCCCTGCGAACTTCCCGCCCAAAGAACTGATCCAATTGGCGAAGGCCTGAGCCTCGTGACGATTGATGCCGGATATCGGTTCATCCGGCGGCAAGTCGCTGGGGCCGTTGACGCCCATGGCGTACCAGTTCCCCTTTGTGTCCTGGCGCCAGTATTCTGGATGGTTGATGGGGTGTTTTTCCAGCCAGTAACGGCCTGTTTCATCCCAGAGTTCCGGGTTTTGATAGCCTTCGGCTTCCATGAAAGCGAGGAATTCGGCATTGGAGACCGGATCCAGAGCGATGCGGAAACTGGTGAGTTCCACCGCCTGGGGCGGTAGTTCGTTGTCGTAGGCGGAGGGGAGATCTCTGGCGCCGACACGGTAGTGTCCCCGGGACAACTCCTTGGTTTCCCAGTGGGGGACGGCGGCCTTGAGTCTCTGGGTGACCTGGTAGCCGCTGGTGTCGACCTGCAGGCTGCGCTGGTTCAGTAGCAGCAGCATCGTTTCGTAGCGTTTGGCCTGCTCCTGCAGTAAAAACCACTGCAGCCGTTCATTGGCGAGCAGCGGATGGTCCGGCAGAGTGGCTGGATTGGCCAGCCGCATGAGGTGTTCGTCGCGGATCTCAGCAGCCCAGTTGAGCAGGTGTTCGGTGGGCGGCAGTTGACTGCACTGCTCCTCGATACTGAGCTTGCCTGGCGTGAACAGGTGGGCGACCCGCTTGCTCAGATCATCATCACCGGCCACGATCAGACGCAGCCAATGGAGTTCCTGATAGACAGCTTGGCCAAATTGCCAGTTGAGTGAACCGAGTTCAGGATGGTACTGGTGAGCCGCTTCCTCAGGAGTGAGAGACTCCACCAGTTGTGCCTGCATTTCATGCAGGTTGCTCAGGGGGCCGAGAATGGCAGATGAGGTCATGATGGTGCGGCTCTTCGATTGTTGCAGGGCGGGCTATGTTAGCCGATGCTGATGATCTGTTCGAGTGCGGGAACGAACGCCTCCGTATTTTACAGTCGCGTTTCCGGATGAAGATGAGAAAGCAGACGGCTCTTGTCAAACCAGCGCGCAGCGCCGAAACCACCGATAAAATAGAAACGTACCGGCTGTAGTCGGTAGAAGCGAAAATTCAGCGTTTCGAAGTAGGGGCGTGTGTCGGGAAAGTCGCGGAAATAACGTTCCACCAGGGAGGGTGCCGGTGTTTCGATCTGTACGGCCCGCGCCAAACAGGAGAGGCGGGCGAGCTTCTGCACATCTCCGCTCCCCTGTTCCATGACGGTAAGGCAGCAGGTGCTGACTTCGTTCAGGTTTTTTGTATGCTCCGCCAGGTGCGAGAGCAGTAGAAGCGGATTGCCTTCTCCATCCAGGCAGAATGGCACCACCGAACCGAAGGGAAACCCAGGTTCACCTTTTGATTGGGTGGAGAGTACGCCGGAAAAGCTCTCTCTCCAGAGATCGATTGCGGACTGAAGTTGTGTGGTGGCTGCTGGTTCGGATGGCATGATAGGTTGTTGGCGGCGAAGTGTTTTTTGTGTGGTGGGAAAGATAGGGTATAGAATATCCCAAACAGGGATAAGGTCTCCAGAAATCAGAGTGCGCTGTGTGGCGGCATCTTTGTCCGGTTGCCCGCGAACTACTGTTGAACCTCGCCGATCTTCTCCCTCACGGAACGTATTTTCTGCTCCAGACGGTTATCCTTGCCAATTCTGATATCAAATTTTAGAGATGAGTAGATGCGTTTGCAGCCTTGCGCCTCCAGTACCCGGTAGGCCTGCTCGACAAGATCGAGTGCTTCACGAATATCGCCGGTTTCAATAATGGTCCCCATAGCCGTCAGGCGGTAGCTGATGCCGCTCTCGCGAATCATCTTGATGATCCGGCTGACCTCTGTGCTGACGCTTTCACCCCGGTCGGTGGGGAACATGCTGAATTCAAGGAGTACTGACATTGGGTCTACCTCAATTAGGTTTGCTGGGATGGCTGATATAGAGTGACTGTTATTGAATGATTTTGCACGGCCCAAGCGGCTCTTGGCAGGATGAAGTTCTCAGGTGACCGCCGATATCTAACGCGCGCCTGTTCTCCGCTAATTGTGAATTTTCGGTAGGTCCCAGTTTACAATTATTCACAAGTCGTGACTTTGTCAGCTTAGGATAATCCCCTATGCTGGCGTTCTTAAGTACCTATTTAGAGATGGATTATGTCGATTATCAGGGTTCTGGATCCCCGCGATGGCTATACTGTTAATTTTGTCTGCTGCCGGGAGAAGAATAAGCCGGGAAAATACTAGTGGAGTAACAACTTTGCTTTGATGGGTTTCGACAGGACGGTAGGGTGGATAAGTGAAACGCATCCACCTTTTCTTGCGACCACTTCGGTGGATGCGCTGTGGCTTATCCACCCTACGGCCGCGACTGCCATATCCATCAATATAAACTTGTTAGACTACTAGATTTATCTGACCAATTTCGGGAAAGGAAACATGGAAATATCTGTAGAACAAATTCTTAACGCCTATGTGATTCCCTGGGGAACCAAGATCATCATGGCGTTGCTGGTCTTTGTCATCGGTCGCTGGATCGCCCGCCTGCTGGTGCGGGGGCTGGAGAGGGTGATGGTTAAGGGCAAGGTTGATCAGATGTTGATCAACTTTCTCAGCAATATTGCCTATGCATCGCTGCTGGCAGTCATTGTCATGGCCGCCCTTGAACAGCTTGGTGTCAATACCACTTCCGCGTTGGCCATTCTCGGTGCCGCCGGCCTGGCGGTCGGTCTGGCGCTCAAGGACTCGCTCTCCAGTTTTGCCGCGGGTGTCATGCTGATCATCTTTCGCCCCTTCAAGCTTGGTGATTTTATTGAGGCCGGAGGCGAGATGGGTGTGGTGGAGGAGATCCGCATCTTCCACACGATGCTGAAGACCGGCGATAACCGCGAAATCACTATGCCCAACGCGCAGATCTACGGCGGAACCATTGTGAACTACTCTGCCAGGGAGACGCGGCGCATCGATCTGGTGATCGGTATCGGATACGGCGATGACATCAAAACGGCGCGTGACCTGATCAACGACATACTTACAGAAAACGACACCGTGCTGGAGAATCCGGCGCCGACGGTTATGCTGCTGACGTTGAATGACAGCAGTGTCGATTTTGCTGTGCGCCCCTGGGTCAAGTCCTCTGATTATTGGACTACCCGGGCGGATCTGCTGGAGACGATCAAAACCACCTTTGACAAGGAGGGTATCAGTATTCCCTATCCGCAGCAGGATATTCATCTGTTCAAAGCAGACGCCGCCTGAGCGGACGTTTACTAAATTTGGAAAAAAATGGAGAGAAAAATGGATTCAACCAAGAAGATAACAATGCGCCTTGTGGCTGTGCCGTTCATGCTTTCCGTAGTGGCGGCAACACCAGCCTACGCGGTTGAGGATGGCTTTATCCACGAACCGGGCAAGAGCGTCATTCACACCAATTATGGTGAGTGTTGGGAATCCAACTATCATGACGCCGGATTTCCTATCGATCCCGCCTGCTATGGCGATGCAGATGGCGATGGTGTCGTAGACCCCCTGGATGCCTGTCCTGGTACCCCCAAAGGAACCAAGGTTGATGAGAAGGGTTGTGCCCTGATGAAGGACTCCGATGGTGATGGTGTCACGGACGATAAGGATCAATGCCCTGGTACGCCGAAGGGTGTGAAGGTTGATGCGGTTGGATGCGCTCTGGATTCCGATGGTGACGGCGTAGCCGATTACAAGGACAAGTGCCCGGGTACCCCTGCCGGCGCCAGCGTGGATGCCAACGGTTGTGCCTTGGACTCCGACGGTGACGGCGTAGCGGACTATAAGGACCGATGCCCTGATACCCCCGCAGGTGAAACCGTTGATTCGGCGGGATGCAGTCTTGATTTCACCCTCGTCGGTCATGCGAACTTCAAGCTCAACAGTGCTGAATTGAGTGATAAGGCCAAGATGGCGTTGGATGCAGTCGCGGCAAAGATACTTTCACATTCACGTGGTAGCGCAGTGGAAGTCATCGGACATACCGATAGCACGGGTTCTGCCGAATATAACCAAGTGCTTTCGGAGCATCGTGCCAGATCTGCTGAGCTCTATCTGGAGAGCAAAGGTGTTCCGGCTGACCAGATTACCTCCAAAGGAATGGGTGAGACTCAGCCTGTGGCCGACAATGGCACGAAGGACGGCCGTTATCAGAACCGGCGTGTCGAGATTGATGTGAAATAAAACGCCACTTCTAGGATCGAAGTGGATGGGCGGCGGTGCCGGGTTGGGGTGCCGCCGCTCTGCGACAGGAGTCCAGACAAAATAATAAGCAAGGAGAAATGTAGTGCGAATTGCTTGTCTTGAAGATGACCCGGTGCAATCCGTTGTGCTGCGTGAATGGATGGAATCGGAAGGGTATGTCTGCCATGTTTTTGCAGATGCAAGCGCCTTTATCCGGGAGCTGAGACATGAATCCTACGACCTGTTGATCATGGACTGGGAGCTGCCTGATGCCACGGGTATCGAGGTGCTTTCCTGGGTGCGCAAGGAGATGGATTGGAATATACCGGTGCTCTTTATCACTCATCGGGACAGCGAAGGGGATATTGTCGAAGCGCTGGAGCAGGGAGCAGATGACTATCTCGCGAAACCGATCTCGCGTGAAATAACCCTGGCGAGGGTGAAAGCCCTGGCACGCCGTAAAACCGGACCGACCTCGCGCAATGACGTGCTTGAAATTGGCAACTTCAAACTCATCAGGGATGCCAAGATGATTGTCAGCGGTGAGGTATCCATCGAGTTGACCGAGAAAGAGTTTCAACTGGCCTGGATTCTCTTTTCCAATGTCGGTCGATTGCTCTCACGGGACCACCTGCTGGAGACGGTTTGGGGGTTTGGCCCGGGGCTGGTGACCCGCACCGTGGATACTCACATGAGCCGCTTGAGGCGTAAACTGAGTCTGGTGCCGGAAAATGGCTGGAGACTCAAGGCGGTCTATCATCAGGGGTATCGTCTGGAACAGCTGCAAAAAGATGACATGGTGCCCGCCGTTACTATCTGAATGGCAGAATCAGTCGGCATATTCCATCGGTCTGTAATGGCCGATGGCAGTGTTGAATAGACTTGGAGTAGAACGCCTCTCATTACGACGTTTATCCGCAGCGCCCAGGTCTTCATTCCTGCTAAATAACCGTGAAATTGGTGCAGTCAGGCAGAGGGAGTTGTCTGATAGGGTTCAATCCGTAAGAATGTTGTTTCCCCCTCACCATTCGGTTGAAATTTCTGTTGCTCTATCACCTCATGAAAGATAGATAGATGTTGCGTTATAGCCGTTTTATTACCGCGATCTCACTATTGATCCTGGCCCTATCTTCAGCTCAGGCTGAGGATTGGGTTTACCGCATGAGGGGCGGTGACTCGCTCTCGAAAATCAGTGCTCAATACCTGAAAAATGAGATCTCAAGCGTTAGGTTGCAGCACTACAATCAGATCGAAAATCCCACACGGATTCCATTGGGTACTGAAATCAAGGTGCCGCTGGAGTGGCTGAAGCTTACTCCGAGTCCGGCAGAGGTGCTCTCTCTTGAAGGGGAAGTGAGCGTTGTTCGTGCGGGGGAGAGTGATCCTGTTTTGCTTTCCGATGTGGATCAGCTACAGATTGGCGATGTGGTTACCACCGGTAGACAGAGCAGTCTTGCACTCAGGTTTGCCGATGGCTCCCGGTTGATGCTTGGTCCTGAGACTCGGGTCTCCATGGACACTCTCTCTGCTTTTGGTGAGGTGGGCATGGTCGATACCCGGGTGCGGGTGCAGTACGGACGGGTGGAGAGTGAAGTGGAGCCTTTGCAGGGTGCAGGTGCCCGGTTTCAGATCACCACCCCGGCGGCGGTTACCATGGTACGGGGCACCGGCTTCCGTGTCGGTGTCGAGTCCGGGAGCGGCCTGACGCGCAATGAGGTGGTGAAGGGCCGGGTGGCCGTTGACGGCGGAGGGGAGAGCCTGGATGTCGATGCAGGATTCGGCACCATGATCGAACCTGGGAAGCCCCCGCTAAAGCCCCTCCGCCTGCTTACTCCGCCCGATATCAGTAAACTTGGGGTCGAAATGGACCTGCCCGCAGCGCCTCTCCGCTGGTCAGGGCTGAAGGGTGCCGAAGCCTATCGGGTGCAACTCTTACGGGGGAAACCGGGCGCTGGGGTCATCGTGGAGCAGGTGCTTGCAACCCCTGAATTTACCCTGCCGGAATTAACTCCCGGCAGCTACCGCATTCGTGTGCGGGGCATCGACGAATTGGGGTTGGAGGGGCTGAGTGCGGAACACCGTTTTTTGCTGAACGAACCGCCCTCCCGTCCGCCCCCTCCCCCAACACCAGTGAAGGTGGAGGTGGAGGTTCCACTGATCGAGGCGCCCCAATTCAATGGCCCCTGGATGTGGGTTCGCTGGAACGCTGTCGACAACGCCAGGGGCTACCGTTTTCTGGTCGCCGCGGACCCCGCGTTGCAGCAGCGCCTGCTGGAGCGAATCGGCGCAAATACCGAACGGGTGCTGCCGGTTCCCTGGCCGGGCACCTACTATATCCGTGTGGATGCGCTGATGGAGAGTGAGGACGATGTGCGGCAATCGCAGGTCTATCGCCTCGACCTGCCTTTACCACAGCCTCGTCCATGAGTCGTTCTGCCCAGGTTTTCAGGTTTCCCGAGTGGTCGCTGTTTGCGCTGGTCGGCCTGATCCTGCTGTTGGTCTCCAGTAATTGGCTGTGGCGCTGGGACCAACTCATCTACGATCTGCAACTCAACCTCTGGCACACTCCGCCGGCGGAGGATATTGTGATTGTCGCGGTGGATGACAGAAGCCTGGAGGCACTTGGCCGCTGGCCCTGGCCGCGGGATCTGCATGCCCGTCTGATCGATCGTCTGACCGCTGCAGGTGCGAAGGTTATCGCAATGGATATCCTGTTTGCAGAGCGTGACAGGGAACACCCTGAGAAAGACCGTCTACTGATTCAATCCACCGCAGCCAGTGGCAGGGTCTTCTTTCCCGTCGTCATGGAGGAGTATCGACTGGGCGGGCAACTGGTGGAGACCCCGCCACTGCCCGAACTGTCCGCGGTGGCGGCCGGTCTCGGGCATGTGCATATGGAACTGGATGCGGACGGGATCGGCCGCAGCATCTACCTCTATGAAGGGGTAGGGGCAGCCTACTGGCCCCATATGATGCTCTCTGTTTTGCAGTGGCTGGATCCTGAGCGTTGGCAGATGAACCGGGCGGGTCTGCATCAGGTGCAGCGCCAGTCAGCCATGCAGCCGATCTTTCGTGATCAGCACCGATTGATTCCTTTTACCGGCCCGGCCGGACACTATCCCCGCTACTCCTACAGCCAGGTGCTGGCAGGGGATTTTTTGCCCGCTGCGTTTCGGGATCGCATCGTGTTGGTGGGCGTTACCGCTACCGGTCTGGGAGATGCGCTGCCCACACCGGTCTCCGGTCACGGTCAGCCGATGGCCGGGGTGGAGATCAATGCCAACATTCTCGAAGCCCTGCGAACGGACAGGGTTCTCAGTCTGGTGGAAATGCCCTGGAGAGTGTTGATTTCAGGGGGGGTGGTGGCGTTCGTCTTCCTTCTCTATGGTTTGGTGCGTCCCCACTTGGCGCCGCTGGTGACGTTGGCACTGCTGTTTTCTCTGTTTGGTCTGGTATTGCTGGCGCTGCATGTTCTGCGCATCTGGTTTCCACCTTCGGCGCTGTTATTGGGTCTTGTGTTGAGCTACCCGCTATGGAGTTGGCGCCGTCTGGGAGAGACCATTCGCTATCTGAATCAGGAGATGGAGAAACTGCAACAGGAGCCCCAGCTGATGCCTTCGGCGAAGTCCCTCGAAGATCTGCGTCAGGGGTTGAGGTTTCTCCAGCGGATCACCAAATTGGACGGGTGGATGGTCTGTGACACCAACGGTGCGCCGATGTTTGCCGAGGGCGCTTTCCCTGCGACAGAATCGCTCCCGCAGGGAGAGGCTCAATGGCACAATCCTGGGGTTTGGCGGCGTTTTGGTCCCGATCAGTGGATCCGGGTCCCCCGAGGTGAGACGAGCTGGATGCTGGGCCTGCGCTGGCCCGCAGATGAGTTTCCGCAGGGAAGAGTGTTGCTGCTGCTGGAGGATTTTGCGGCGCAACTCTCTCTGCCTGAAAAATCCCCGCCGCGAGGAACGCTGGAGACCGTTGAGCGCCGTATCGAGCAGGTGCGCCATGCTCATGAGCGGCTGCACAATCTGCGTAGTTTCATCGAGAATGCGATCAGCCAGATGGACGATGGTCTGCTGGTGGTTGATGCTATGGGACAAGTGGCAATGGCCAACCCCCGGGCTGCTTTCTATCTTGGTCAGGCGGACGCGGTCTCCCTGGTTGGCATGGATGCTGAAATGTTATTGAGCCAACTGGATATCCAGGGGGGTTACTACTGGAATGAACTGATACAGCGCCTGCTGCTGGACGAACAGCCGATCCGTTTCGAGGCACTGCGTCTGCCGGATACCGAGCTATTTGTGCAGATGAAACCCCTGGATCAGTCTCTTGCCGGCAGTTTCGGTATGATCGTGACGCTCTCATTTATCGGTGCGCTCAAGCGTACTGAACGGACCCGTGCCAAGATGCTGAGTTTTCTCTCCCACGACATCCGCTCTCCCATCACGTCGGTGCTCTCCCTTACACAGTCCCGGCAGGCAACGGAAGGCACAGCGGAGTCGCTGGCCAGACAGATACAGCCATTGGCGCAGCGTTCATTGAGGCTGGCGGATGATTTTCTGCAATTGGCCCGGGCCGAAGCGGTGGACGCCACCACGTTTGCAGATACCGATTTCGTCTCAGTGGTCTATAGTGCGGTCGATGAGATCTTTATCCAGGCGCAGTCGCGCTATATTCGTATCGACCAGAAGATCGAGTGTGAAGAGGCCTGGCTCAACGGTAATGCCGGGATACTGGAACGTGCAGTGCAGAATCTGCTGGGCAATGCGGTCAAGTTCTCGCCCGAAGATTCGGTGATTACCGTTCATCTAACCTGTCTCGACAGTGAGATAGTCTGCTGTATCAGGGATCAGGGTCCGGGTATTGCCGAAGGCCAGTTGGAAACTATTTTTCTGCCTTTTCAGCATGGTGATCAGATCACCGAATATCAGCGCACCGGCGTTGGCCTTGGGTTGAGTTTCGTCAAGGTGGCGGTCGAGAAGCACGGTGGCACCATCGAGGTATGCAACAGTGAAACCGGGGGCGCGGAATTCTGTCTGCGTCTCCCGTTTGACCCGGAGTTGTGATTGTTTGCTCCCGGCAAATCGGGGCATAATGCGCGCTTGAGCAGACCCTGCGGAGAGTGAAATGCCGAAATACCGTTCCCATACCACCACCCATGGACGCAACATGGCCGGTGCCCGCGCCCTGTGGCGGGCTACCGGGATGCAGGACGACGATTTCGAAAAGCCGATCATTGCCATTGCCAACTCCTTCACCCAGTTCGTGCCGGGTCATGTCCATCTGAAAGATATGGGCCAGTTGGTGGCCCGGGAGATCGAAAAGGCCGGTGGTGTTGCGAAGGAGTTCAATACCATCGCGGTGGATGACGGCATCGCCATGGGGCACGGCGGCATGCTCTATTCGCTGCCGTCACGGGACATCATTGCCGATTCTGTGGAGTATATGGTCAATGCGCACTGCGCGGATGCGCTGGTCTGCATCTCCAATTGCGACAAGATCACCCCCGGAATGCTGATGGCTGCCCTGCGGCTCAATATTCCAACGGTCTTCGTCTCCGGTGGACCGATGGAGGCGGGCAAGGTCACTCTCTCCTCCAGAGGGGAGATCAAACTGGATCTGGTGGATGCAATGGTCTCCGCTGCTGATCCCAATGAGAGCGACAGCGACGTGGCGGCCATTGAACGTTCGGCCTGTCCCACCTGCGGCTCCTGTTCCGGTATGTTCACCGCCAACTCCATGAACTGCCTGACCGAGGCGCTGGGCCTGAGTCTGCCGGGCAACGGTTCCCTGGTGGCCACCCATGCGGCGCGCAAGGAACTGTTCCTGGAGGCCGGGCGGCTGATTGTCGATCTCTCCCGCCGCTACTATGAGCAGGATGAGGATTCGGTTCTGCCTCGCTCAGTCGCCACATTTGGGGCTTTTGAGAACGCCATGACACTGGATATCGCCATGGGTGGCTCCACCAACACCGTGCTGCATCTGCTGGCGGCGGCCCACGAGGCGGGAGTCGATTTCACCATGCAGGATATCGACCGGCTGTCACGCAAGGTGCCAAATCTGTGCAAGGTTGCGCCGAGCACCCAGCAGTACCACATGGAGGATGTGCATCGTGCCGGCGGGGTGATGGGGATCCTTGGGGAGCTGGATCGTGCAGGATTGCTGAAGCGGGATTGCGGCACCGTCCATAGTGGCAGCATCGGCGACGCCCTCGATCGCTGGGACATTCAGCGGACTTCGGACCCACAGGTTCGGGAGCGCTATCTGGCCGGACCCGGCGGCGTTCCGACCCAGGTCGCATTCAGCCAGAATAAAAACTGGCCGAGTCTCGATACCGATCGTGAAAACGGCTGTATCCGGGATTTGGCACACGCCTACTCACTGGACGGTGGCCTGGCAGTATTGTTCGGCAATCTGGCGGAGCAGGGCTGCATCGTGAAGACCGCCGGGGTGGATGAGTCGAACCTTACCTTCAGTGGCCCCGCACGGCTTTTTGAAAGCCAGGATGATGCGGTGGAGGCGATTTTGGGTGACGGGGTTTTGGCGGGGGACGTGGTGGTTATCCGCTATGAAGGCCCCAAAGGGGGACCCGGCATGCAGGAGATGCTCTACCCCACCAGTTATCTGAAATCGAAGGGGTTGGGCAAGGCCTGCGCCCTGATTACAGACGGCCGTTTCTCCGGTGGCACATCGGGGCTATCTATTGGCCACTGTTCGCCTGAGGCGGCGGAAGGGGGCAATATCGGCCTGGTGCAGGAGGGAGACACCATCGATATCGATATTCCCAATCGTCGTATCAGTGTCGCTGTCTCCGCTGAGACCTTGTCTGCCCGGCGTCATGAGATGGAGCGGCGGGGCAGTGCCGCCTGGCAGCCGCAAAACCGGCAACGGCCTGTCTCACAGGCATTACAGGCCTATGCGGCGCTGACCACCAGTGCGGCGCAGGGTGCGGTGCGGGATCTGTCTCAGCTGAAAAAATAGCGTCGCTATCCATCTCATTGTGGATATAGGGACATCCTACGTCCTATTGTTTGCTGTGCCACAGTATCCAGCTCCGTCCAGACTGGACCGTTTTTCTTTTTTTGGGGTACTCTGAAAGTGTCATTTGATTTGAAGCAGTGTTACATCTTCTCCCGTCTCGATGAAGGGCAGATAGCCCGGGTCGAGGCGATGAGTCAGGTGATCGAACTGGAGGATGGTCAGCATCTGTTTCAGGTGGGTGACGTGGCGGATCGTTTCTATCTGGTGACTCAGGGGCAGGTCAAGCTCTACCGTCTGGCCATGAACGGAAATGAGAAGGTCATTGAGATCATCACGCCGGGTCACTCATTTGCCGAGGCGCTGATGTTCCAGGAGAGCCCGAACTTCCCGGTCAACGCCACCGCTATTGGCGGCGCTGAATTGCGCTCATTTGACAGCCAGGCCTTCCTCGATATGCTGCGGGAGTCCACCGATACCTGTTTCCGGCTCATGGCAAGCATGAGTCAGCGGCTCAAGCATCTGATCAAGGAGATCGACGATTTGACCTTACAGAGCGCCACCGGGCGGGTGGCAGGGTTTCTCTGGGGTAATTGGGAGCCAGATAAACAGAACGGTAACATGATCGATCTGCGAGCCCCCAAAGGGGTGCTGGCCTCACGGCTATCGGTAAAGCCCGAGACCTTCTCCCGCATCCTGCATAACTTTACCGAGCAGGGGCTGATCAGGGTAAACGGCAGTCACATCGAGATCATCGATGCGGAACGGCTCTTTAAGCACGCCGAATCCGCCGGTGTCTGCGGTGGCAGCCTGGCGCCGTGATGGTGACTATTACCGATTTTCAGGGCAGGGCACGTGTGTTTCCGGCGGATAGAGCGCAGTAAAAATCGCTCAATGGCTCAGGTTTGGCAATAGCGTAACCCTGACCATAACCGACGCCAATCTCTTTCAGCATTGCGAGGGTGATACCGTCCTCGACATATTCGGCAATAGTATCCATGCCCATGATTTGGGCGACTTCATTGATCGCTTTTACCATGGCGAAATCAACCGGGTCACTGGCGATGTCGCGTACAAACTCACCATCTATCTTCAGATAGTCCACCGGCAGGTGTTTCAGGTAGGCGAAGGAGGACATGCCGGTGCCGAAGTCATCGAGGGCAAAGCGGCAGCCCAGGGATTTTATACGTTCGATGAACTGTTGTGCCTTGGAAAGGTTGGAGATGGTTGCCGTCTCCGTCACCTCAAACAGGAGCCGGCAGGGATCCACACCACTGCTTTCAAGTTGAGATTCCAGTCTTTCCAGAAAGCCGGGGTCAGTGATCGACTGGGCCGAGAGGTTGATGGAGACAAAGCCGCCATCCAGAGGAGGACAGCTCTCCATCCACTGCAGCGTATCCGAAATGACAAACCGATCCAGATCGATCATCAGGCCGTAACGTTCAGCGGCAGGAATAAAGGCGCCAGGCAGCATCATCTGCCCATCCTCCTGTTCCATTCTAAGCAGAATCTCCAGGTGAAAGCTGCTGTTGCTGTTTGAGCGGATGGGTTGGATCTTCTGGCAATAGAGTAGAAAGCGCCCCTCGTCCAGTGCATGACGAATGCGGGAAACCCACTGCATTTCGCCATAGCGTTGCTCTATCAGCTCATCCTCCTCGGAGTAGACATGGACCCGGTTGCGGCCTCCCTCCTTGGCTGCGTAACAGGCGCTGTCAGCGGCGCTGAGGATCTGGGTCAGGTCATGATATCTGGCATTGAAGTGAACCACTCCGATACTGACGCCGATGGTGAAAGGCTTATTGTCCCAGGTGAAACGGAAGTTGCGCACTGAAAGACGTATCTCTTCCGCCAATACAATGGCCTGCTGTTGGGGGCAGTATTCAAGCAGGATGGCGAATTCATCACCGCCCAAGCGTGCCACGACGTCGGTGCGGCGGGCGATCTCAAGCAGCATCTGCGTGAGTTGGCGGAGCAATTCGTCACCCGCAATATGGCCGCAGGTATCGTTGACCACCTTGAACTGATCCAGGTCCAGATACATCAAGACGTGTTCGGCATCATCGGTGTGGGCGAGTTCCATCGCCGTCTGCAGTCTGCGCTCGAACTCCAGCCGGTTGATCAGACCGGTCAGTGCATCATGGGTTGCCTGCCAGGAGATGCGTTGTGCCATGCGCTGAGCCTCGGTGATGTCTCTGACTACCAGCACATTTCCGGCGTTCTTATTTTTTTCGCCGCTGATCACTGCCACTGACAACTGTACGATTCGCGTGGTTTTGCCATCGCTTTGGGTGAGAATCAGTGGCCGGTTGTCCAGTTTGGTTATCTCTTCAGTGGTCAGACACTGGCCCAGAGGGAGGTCGACTGGCTCGCCAGTGGTTTCATCGGACAGATCGAGTATGTCGGCAAGCAGGCAGTCCAGCGCATGCTTAGCCTCCCAGCCGGTCAGTTCCTGGGCCTTTTGGTTGAGTGCGGTAACCACGCCTTGGGCATTGGTCGTAATGACGCCCTCGCTGATCGAGGCCAGCGTGGTTTCCGCCAGCTCCTTGCGTGCACGCAACTGTTGGGTCTGTGAGGCTACCTCTATTTCCAGCTGATCTTTGGCTGCCAACAGGGCATGTTCAGCACGCAGGCGGTGCGCTTTTCCCCGCAGGATCAGTCCCACCATGAACATGCTTGAGATGAAGAAGACCAGGAATACCCATCCGGCCTGGGTGATGACCTCTTTTTCAAAGCCGTTGAAGGTTGCCGGAGCGCCGATATCCACCAGTTCCCAAAGAGTGCCGGGTACTTTTTGCCGAGCCAGAATGCGCTGTGTCATCTCTTCCGTGAGAGTGGGATTCTCCAGTTGCAATTCGTAGCGGTTTCCCTCTTCGGTAACCTCGATCAGGTTGGGCTTTTCGGCATTGAGCAGGATCAGCTTGTGCTGATGCCGGTGAGAGATTCGTAACAGATTCTGCAGCAGCGTGGTCTGAAAACTGACAAAAAACACCAGGCCATCCTGTCTGCTGGTGGTGACCATGATATCGAAATGGTACCGATTCGGGTTCGGGTGAATCTGAGTAAAATTGCTCTTATCATCGGCAAAGTCACTGATGTCCAGTTGGCACAGTTCGCCAATATTGCCGCTGAGATCGTCATAAAGTGGAGTACCGTCACTGTCAGCCAGAGTGAAGGCAAAACCGTCGGGGAAGTAGCTGAGTACGCGTTGGTTGAGCCTCTCCTGGGCTTCCTCATCTCCAGGATTCGTGTCGATCGCATTTATCAACTCGGACTCATAATTGGAAAAGATGTGCAGCAAACGGCGTTTTTCGCCGATCATGCGGCTGATCTCGTTGGCGGTCATCTTTACGGAATTGGCAGCAAGATCCATGTGGTGGGCACGATTGGCCTCTATGCGTTGAATGACTATGCCCGCCAGCAGCAGCGCCAGCAACAGCATGAAGAAGACGACATAGGTGATAGTGAGATTTTTTGAGGTCAGTTTCATTGTTTCGCTGTTCCGGGGTCTTGCAAACTAGGTTTTGCCCTGAAACAGCTTGGGCTGAACGACTCAAAGCATTGAGTCGGCAACAGTTGGAAAATCTTTACACTATTTTTATCTGGGTATTCTTGAATTTTAGCGGAATCTGCCCCATCTGTTGGAATAATAAGGTTTTTTGTGGAGTTTTTCTCATGCGTATGGATCGTTTGACCAGCAAGTTTCAGATGGCACTGGCAGATGCCCAGAGCCTGGCTGTCGGCCGTGACCATCAATTTATCGAACCGGTGCATCTGATGAGCGCCCTGCTGGACCAGGAGGGTGGTACCGTGCGCCACCTGCTGACCCAGGCGGATGTCAATGTCAATCAGTTGCGTTCGGATCTTGGCGCCGCACTGGAACGCCTGCCGGGCGTACAGGGGGCTGAGGGGGATCTGCATATCTCCAACGACCTTGGACGGCTGTTCAACCAGACCGACAAGCTGGCCCAGCAGCGCAAGGATCAGTACATATCCAGTGAGCTTTTCGTACTCGCGGCTGTTGACGACAAGGGTGAGATCGGTGGGATGCTGCGCAAGGCGGGTGCCGACAAGGCACGGCTGGAGCAGGCCATAGAGAAGATGCGGGGTGGCCAGAAGGTGGATGATCCCAATGCGGAGGATCAGCGCCAAGCCCTGCAGAAGTACACCATCGACCTCACCGAGCGGGCGGAGCAGGGCAAACTCGATCCCGTGATCGGGCGGGATGACGAGATCCGCCGTACCATCCAGGTACTGCAGCGCCGCACCAAGAACAATCCGGTGCTGATCGGGGAGCCTGGCGTGGGCAAGACCGCTATCGTCGAAGGCCTGGCCCAGCGCATCATCAATGGCGAGGTGCCGGAGGGGCTGAAAGGCAAACGGCTGCTCTCCCTGGATATGGGGGCACTGATCGCAGGGGCGAAGTTTCGTGGTGAGTTCGAAGAGCGTCTCAAGGCAGTGCTCAATGACCTCTCCAAACAGGAGGGGCAGATCATCCTCTTCATCGATGAGCTGCACACCATGGTGGGTGCCGGCAAGGCAGAAGGCTCCATGGATGCGGGCAATATGCTCAAGCCCGCCCTGGCTCGTGGTGAGCTGCACTGCGTCGGTGCCACCACGCTGGACGAATACCGTCAGTATGTGGAGAAGGATGCTGCCTTGGAACGCCGTTTTCAGAAGGTGCTGGTGGAGGAGCCCAGTGTGGAGGACACCATCGCCATCCTGCGTGGACTCAAGGAGCGCTATGAGGTACACCATGGAGTCGATATCATCGATCCGGCCATCGTCGCCGCAGCGACCCTCTCCCACCGTTACATCACCGACCGGCAGCTGCCGGACAAGGCGATCGACCTTGTGGATGAGGCGGCCTCCCTGATCCGCATGGAGATCGACTCCAAGCCGGAACAGATGGATCGTATGGAGCGGCGGCTCATTCAGCTTAAAATCGAACGTGAGGCGCTCAACAAAGAGACCGACGAGGCTTCAAAAAAGCGTCTCGCTCACCTGGAGGAGGAGATCGAACGGCTGGAGCGGGAGTTCTCTGATCTGGAGGAGATCTGGAAATCGGAGAAGGCGGCCTTGCAGGGCACTGCCCACATCAAGGAGTCGCTGGAGCGGGCGCGTCTGGAACTGGAAACCGCCCGCCGGGCCGGTGATCTGACGCGCATGTCCGAGTTGCAGTATGGGCGCATCCCTGAACTGGAGAAGCAGCTCGATATGGCGACCCAGGCGGAGATGCAGGAGATGAAACTGCTGCGTAACAAGGTCACCGAAGAGGAGATCGCCGGGGTGGTCTCCAAGTGGACCGGCATCCCGGTCTCCAAGATGTTGGAGGGCGAACGCGACAAGCTGCTGCGTATGGAGGATGAGCTGGGTAGACGGGTCATCGGCCAGGCAGAGGGTGTGCGTGCGGTGAGTGACGCCATTCGCCGCTCCAGGGCAGGCCTGTCCGACCCGAGTCAGCCCAACGGTTCGTTTCTCTTTCTCGGTCCCACCGGTGTGGGCAAGACCGAGCTCTGCAAGGCGCTGGCTGAGTTTCTCTTCGACACTGAGGAGGCGATGATCCGCATCGACATGTCGGAATTCATGGAGAAGCACTCGGTGGCGCGGCTTATCGGCGCCCCCCCCGGTTATGTGGGTTACGAAGAGGGCGGCTATCTCACCGAGGCGGTGCGTCGTCGTCCCTACTCAGTGATTCTGCTGGACGAGGTGGAGAAGGCCCATCCCGACGTCTTCAATGTGCTGCTGCAGGTGCTGGATGATGGCCGTCTGACCGATGGTCAGGGCCGCACGGTCGATTTTCGCAATACCGTCATTGTGATGACCTCCAATCTGGGTTCACAGATGATTCAGGAACAGACCTCGGAAACCCAATATGACGAGATGAAGGCGTTGATCATGGAGGTGGTGCGGCAGAGTTTTCGGCCGGAGTTCATCAATCGTCTGGACGAGATCGTGGTCTTCCATCCGCTGGACAGGACGCAGATCCGAGCCATCGCCTCGATTCAGATCGGCTATCTGCAACAGCGCCTGTCCGACAATGAGATGGGCCTGGAGATCTCCGATGCCGCGCTCGACCGGCTGGGCGAGGCGGGTTTCGACCCGGTCTATGGTGCACGTCCGCTGAAACGGGCGATCCGGCAGCAGCTGGAGAATCCGTTGGCGCAGGATATCCTCGGTGGACGTTTCGGTGCGGGAGATGTCATTCAGGTGGATGTTTCGAATGAGGGGTTGACCTTCGGCAAGGCCAGGGTGGTCGGCGCGGCCTGATCGGGCATGCAGGGGCCGGAGCGTTTTGTCGGATTACGCTGCGCTAATCCGATCTGCGGAAACTTGATCCAACCGGCCAGACACAAAAAAGCCCTATAGTTCGCGAGAACTATAGGGCTTGATTGGTCGGTGTGAGAGGATTCGAACCTCCGACCCCTTCCTCCCGAAGGAAGTGCGCTACCAAGCTGCGCTACACACCGTTAACTCGTTTCGGCCAGGAATCCAGAGCCGCGACAGGGCGGGAATGATAATGGAATTCCGGGGGGGGATTCAATTGAGGCGAGACGTCATCCCCAACGCCTAAGCCAAAGAGTTTCCTGATTACCCCTAAAGCTCAGCCACTGAGGAGAGCTATGAGTGTAACTCTATGAAATATAGCCATTACTTTGTGTTGCTGACTATTGAGCAGAAGAACATGCCAATTTCTTCATACTTTTGAATTTGAAAACCAACGTCAAATCAAACAGTTGCTGTTACTGTGCCACAATAGCTGAGTCTCAGGGGTAATCAGGAAGAGTTTAACTGGTTCGGGCCACGGAAAAATCGGCCAGTGCGGCCAGGGCATCCCGATAGGGTGAGGGTGGAATCGCCTGCAGCGCGGCTTTCGCCTTTTGTGCCTCTTCCCGCGCCATACTCTCCGTGTAGGCGATGGCATCGGTGGTTCTAATTGCCTCCATGACGAAGTCGATCTCCTCGAGGCCGCCCTTTTCGATGATCTCCTGCAATTTTTTCCGCTGGGTTTCGCTTCCCTCTTTCATTGCCTGCAGCAGGGGCAGCGTCGGTTTGCCTTCGGCCAGATCATCGCCGATGTTTTTGCCGATATCTTCGTTGGATGAGTTGTAGTCGAGAGAGTCATCCACCAGTTGGAAGGCAATCCCCAGGTGGAGACCGTAATCCGCCATTGCCTTTTCCCGTTCGGGGGCGGCGTTAGTGATGACACCGCCAAGCCGGGCGCCGGCCTCGAAAAGTGTCGCGGTCTTGCGCTTGATGACCTCCATGTAGTCGGCTTCGGTGGTCTCCGGATTGTTGCAGTTGAGTAGCTGCAGCACTTCCCCCTCGGCGATGCGGTTGGTGGCGTGAGAGAGCACGTCCATTACCCGCATCTGTCCCACAGAGACCATCATCTCGAATGAGCGTGAGTAGAGAAAGTCCCCCACCAGCACACTGGCTTCATTGCCCCAGACAGCGTTTGCCGTCTCCTGATTGCGCCGTAGGTCGGAGCCGTCCACCACATCGTCGTGCAGCAGGGTGGCGGTGTGGATGAACTCGATGATCGCCGCCAGGTCGATGTGGCCCTGACCCTTGTAACCACAGGCCTGGGCGGCCAGGAGCACGATCTGCGGGCGCAGTCGTTTTCCGCCGCTGTTGACGATATAGGCACCTATCTGGTTGATCAGCACAACGTCCGATTGCAGATTGCGCAGGATCGTCTGATTGACGGCCCGCATATCGTCGGCGATGAGTTCACTAATGGCCTTTAGATCCATCTGTCCGTTACAGTTATTCAAAAAATTCCCGCATGCTAGGAGGGGGGGGCTTTGGTGTCAAGGATAATAAGTGGTGGCCTATCTTTGACAGTGAGCGCAATAGTAACTCGATCGCTGTCCAATGGTGCGGTTTTTGATGGGGTTGCCGCAATTGGGACAGGGTTCCCCCGTCTTGCCGTAGATCAGCAGCGCTTGAGCAAAATAGCCGGGCCGTCCATCCTCCTGCTGGAAATCCCTTAAGGTGGTTCCCCCCGCTTTTATTGCCTCGCGGAGCACGGCGCTGATCTCTGCCGCCAGGCGATCATAGCGCTGCTGTGAGATGCGATTGGCGGGTCGGGCGGGGTGAATGCCGGCACGAAACAGTGATTCGCTGGCATAGATGTTACCCACGCCGACCACCACCTTGCTGTTCATGATGAGATTTTTCACCGCCACCCTGCGCCGACTGCCCGCCTGGTGGAGATGGATCCCGTCGAAGTCGGGTCCGAGGGGTTCAGGCCCCAATTCTCTGAGCAGGGGGTGGTCGGCTGCGGGGGCCGAGGTCCAAAGCACCGCGCCGAAGCGGCGGGGATCACGCAGGCGCAGGATGCGGTCGTTGTTGAAGGTGATCTCGAAGTGGTCGTGGGTCTGTGGGGGGGTACCCCGTTTTAGCACCCGCAGGCTGCCGGACATGCCGAGATGCAGGATAAGGGTGCCCTGGTCGAACTGCAGCAGGAGATATTTTGCCCGCCGTTCGGCCCGCTGCAGGCACTGTCCCGGCAGATCGTGGGGCAGGGTGGCGGGGATCGGCCAGCGCAAATTCGCCTGGCGGATGACCACCTGTTCCACAACAGCGTCCCTGATGCGGGGCTCTATACCCCGGCAGGTGGTTTCGACTTCGGGCAACTCGGGCATAACGAATAAGGTTAGATTGTGTGAGCGAAGCGAACCACAATCTGAACCGTTTGTTGGACGAGCCCGGGTATACGAAATTGGGGGAATAATCCGGCGGTACTAGGGGTAGCCAGAAAGGCACTTGACAACGCGGAATAATGTGCTATTTAGAAAACATCTTTTTCCCGGTCGTTTCCATCGGAAAAACAAAGGGTTACGTTTTTCCAGATAAAAGCCACAAACATAGGATAACGCGGTGCGGTCGATTAGACAAGAAGCCTGCGCCCGTCGGAGGCAACCGGGCTGGCGCAGGAGGCGAAATGGATCTGGCCGAGCTTCGTTGTTGGCGTATTACTCGGATGCGGCCGTTCTTGGGCCATGCTGATAAACGCCTCGCCGCTCGTTTGGGAGCTACAGCGGTTAACCGCAGGCGTGGGACTTTTCTCCGCGATAGCGGCTTCGTCCAAGTGTGCCACGAAAAGTTTCGAAGAAACTTTAACTGTATATTAAGATGAGGGTAGGCCCCTCGACGTCGGTTTTCGGATGCTGGCGTCAAACCACTTCATGCTGCTGGAGTAAAGAGCTTTGGTAGTGAGCGATGAAGAAAAGGCATTGTCATAAATGTCAGGTGTGCGATCTGGAGGCGAGCGAAAGCGAACCATTGATGAGGTATCGAAAAACCGTTTGTTGTCGTCAAAACCGGGGAGCTTGGACATTCCCGGGATCAGCATGAAGGAAAACCGATTACCGATCATGCGGCGGCCGGTATAGAGATGGCGCGAACTGATCACAGGCTTATATATGGAACGTGGGAACCTGTCGTCTGGGTGTTAAGGGAGAAGCTTGTTATCAAGTGAGAGTACCAATACCAGGCACAGGGGCGG
>QGON01000059.1 GCA_003660235.1 bacterium endosymbiont of Escarpia laminata
ATGCGTACCAATATTCAAGTCCTGCACAACAAAATCTCGATAGCCTTTAAATCGTGAACCCGGTGGAACGGGCACATCAGGCTTAATCACTTTATCTTCATGAATCACCAGCTTCTGGGTCTTTTTCTTTTTGCGAGACCCTGGACGTTTTTTAGGGGGTGATTCTGATGAGGTATCGGGTTCGGTGTTTTTGTCCAGTTTGCTACCTTTAAAGACGGGCCGTTTTTTCTCACCCTTAAGAATATTGACTTCATCTTTAAGCAAGGCTATTTCTTCATCCTGTTGCTGCACACGTTCAATTAACTGCTCAACCAGACCGAGTAACGCCTTAACAACAGGCGTTTGATCTTGTTCTGGAATGTCGGGTAGAGGAGGCAGCTTTTTCACGGACTTTTAAAGTAATCACTGAATAAGCCTTATTCTACCACCGGTTTTGAAACTCAAATTTGACTTCGCAGGAGTCATTTTAAGGAGATAAAAAAAGCATTCCTCAAGCCTGTACGAAATAAGAATGAAAATGGCATAGTGCGCGCTACAAGATCAGCCATGACAGTTTCCAAACCAGAGTTGTGCCATGACAGGATTTTTAGTTTTTTGCCCCAAAATCCTGTCAAGTGCTTTTTGTAATTATTTACTGCTTGCCACGGGTTTTTGAGAAGTTACATGGTGTAATCTGACAAAGTAGAACTAGAAACAAGCCTGCCCATAAAAGAGCTTGACCCGTTTTTTATTGAATCAGCTAGAGCCCGAAGGCTTTCCCTCATAGATAAGAACATTGTTGTATTAGGCGGAGGAGCAGATACAACGCGCCACATAGATGCTGAAACGCAAAAGGGTGTCATGGGTGATCCGTGGGCGCCAATCGTTGATGGTGGTGACAAAGCATGGACAGTAAGAGTTCCAGTTTTTTCACCAGAAATTATCCGGAACTTGATCTTTAGCATGAACGGCTTTATTGCTCCTTACATGCTAAAGCCGGACAGGGATAAGGGAGCTTGTTATTTCAAGAGCTCAGTCTTGGTCCCGAAAGGTATGGGAAAAACCGATGGGTTTTATGAAAGGGAACTTCGCATACCAGGCAAAGCAAGTTTCGTCCTGTTCAGTGGCGGAAAAAAACGTGACCAACTTGCGGCGGCCAGTGAAGAAGGACTGAACGATTCACACAAAATACAGCGCAGTGTATTACGACCGGCTTTGTTTTCACTGTTGGAAGGTGGCCCACAACAACAATCCAAAGGAAAGAAACACAGACGTGAAATAGAAGGGTGGGTTGAACAATCCGCCCGCGACTTCACCGAAGCCTGGACCCATGACTACTTCGACTGGCTCTGGCGCACCCTGGAGCATGAAGATGAAGAGCAGGCCCGCATTGAGTGGCTAACTACCCTCAAGGAAAAAGCCCTCGCGGTGCTGGAGAACGCCATCACCCGTCTGCCCAAACGCCAGAGTCGGCGCTATCGGGCGCAAGTAAAGGCTCGTGGCCTGTTCTTCGGTTCTCTCTACAAACAATTCCCCGAATTCAAGGAGCAACGGTATGCAAAACAGCCAGCCTGAGGTGGTTGAAAAGACCCCCGAATCTCTGGCCTCGATCATCGGGCGCATCAGCGGCCTGATCGCCAGCGAACATTTCCCCAACAGCGACCGTGCGGCGCTCAAGCGGATGAACCCGAAGAAGGAACCGCCCTTGAGCTTTTACCGCTTCGCCTTCCGTCATCTGTCGCAGAACTGGCAGACTCAGCGGAAGGCATGGCAGGCAGTCCTGAACGGCATGGCCCTGATGTCGCCCCATATCCACCGACCAGACCAGCCACTGGGCAAGGTGCTGGCGGAAGAGCGATACTCCGAGGCCCGGCTGGAGCGGCTGCTTGGCGCCGGGGATGAGATCCAGCGCACCCTGATCCTACGTGCCGTGCGGTTTCTGGCGGCGAAAAAACAGGCGGTCAACTGGGTCGACATTGCCTACCTGCTGCTGACCCATGAACCCGACAAGCGAGAAAACCTCCACATGAATATCGCCCGTCATTACTACCAAAACCTTGAAAGCAAGGAGCAATAGCCATGTTTTTACAAATCCACACCCTCACCTCTTTTCACGCCAGCCTGCTCAATCGTGATGATGCCGGCCTGGCCAAGCGTATCCCCTTTGGTGATGCGTCACGCCTGCGAGTCTCCTCCCAGTGTCTTAAACGCCACTGGCGAGAGGCGCTGCAAGAGTGCCTGGAGCTGCCGGATGGCATCCGCTCGCGCGAATTTTTCAGCCGCGTTATCCTGCCCCGGCTGATGCAGGAGAGGGGGGTTGATGAAAATCTGGCACGTAATCTCATTGAGACGCTCATGGGCAAATTGATCTCCGGCGGCCTAGACAAGGAGAACCCCCTGTTCATGAAACAGCCCGCCCTGTTCGGCAAACCCGAGGCCGATTTTTTTGTGGCACTGCTTGCTGAATGCGCTGGGGCCGATGATGAGAAGGCGGCCAAGGCCATGCTGGCGGAGCGGCTCAAGACGGACAAGAGTGGTTTCAAGGCCATGCTGCGGCAGGCTGGTCACGGCAACCTCTATGCGGGATTCGAAGGGGCGCTGTTTGGTCGCTTCGTCACCTCCGATATCCTGGCCCGCTCCGATGCAGCAGTGCATGTGGCCCATGCTCTCAGCGTCCACCCGGTAACCACCGAAGTGGATTACTTTACCGTGGTGGATGACCTCAACAAGGATGAAGAGACCGGTGCGGCCCACGCTGGCGATATGGAACTGGGCAGCGGCCTGTTTTACGAATACGTGGCCGTGGATATCCCCCTGCTGGTCTCCAACTTCACCGCCTGCGAGCCTAAGGCATGGCGGGAACAGAATGCTACCGATGTCAAGACCACCCTCAAGGCGTTGCTCAAGGCCGTTGCCACCGTCTCGCCCGGCGCCAAGCTCGGCGCGACTGCTCCCTATGCCCGTGCCGATTTCGCCTTGTTTGAGAGTGAGTGCCAGCAACCCCGCAGTCTGGCCAATGCCTATCTCCAGTCCCTGCGATTCCAAGAGGGCGACGATCCGATGCAGCGGGCCGTGGACGCACTGGGCCGGACATCTGCAAGCTGTTGATGGCATGTACGGTGCCACAGCGGATCAGCGCGTGGCCGCTACAACCAAAGAGAGTGGCACCCTTGCTGGTCTCCCCGTTAAATCTTTGGATGCCGCCATTGATGAGACCTTGAACACCATCTTCGGGGCCTGATGTGATGGACGCCCTTATATTGCGCTTCGATGCGCCGCT
The DNA here is from genome assembly GCA_003660235.1 of bacterium endosymbiont of Escarpia laminata. Lineage (GTDB taxonomy): Bacteria > Pseudomonadota > Gammaproteobacteria > Chromatiales > Chromatiaceae > QGON01. The sequence goes on from QGON01000059.1 coordinate 3,260, forward strand.
GATGAGTTTTGGTGGATCAGCACGGCCCCACTGATCGCTTCCCCGGACTGGCCATGTTGACAGGTCTGCTCGCCAATGCTCTTGGCTACCGGCATGGTGAATTTGATCGCCTGCAACAATTGCAGGTGCGGACTCAATACGCCGCCCGCTGGGACGTGGAGCCGGAGCATATCGTCGATTACCACACCGTGGATCTGGGCCAGGAAAAGATGCGATATCCGGGTTGGACCACCCATGGGGGAGCGGAACACCGCGCAGGTGGGCCGGGCGCTAAGTTTGGCACACACCAACGCTATCGCCACTACTGGGCCAATGGCGTCATGACCCTTGCCGTTGCACTTGATGGGGAAGGTGCACCCAATCTGGATGGCCTGGAAATCGCCTTGCGCAGACCCGCCCGGCCCCTGTTCCTCGGCCGCAAGACCTGCCTGCCCGCCGCGCCCGTTCTGTTGGCGCGAGTCCAGGCCGCTAATGTATTGGATGCGCTCTGTGGCTACCCCGCCCATCCCAGGATTGCAGAGAACGACGAAGAGACTCTGGCCGCCTGCTGGCCTGCCAACATCCCCGGTGGTATGCATGCCCACACAGTCAGTTGCTACGACCAGCGGGAGTGGCAAAACCAGATCCATGCCGGTCGCCGTGAGTGCAATGAAGGGCGCATCGAGAGGCCCGCATCATGACCACGCCACTCACCATGCTGGAGCTTCGGCTCAACCCCCAAGGATTGATTCGTTTCGCCCAGGAAAACAGTGTCAACCGCAATCGGGATGAGGACCTGGGATATGCTACCCATGCCTGGCTCAAGGCCCTCTTTCAAGAACGTTCGCCCAAACCCTACCGGCTCATCCATGGCGCCAGTCTCAAGCTGCTCGGGTACAGCTCCGATTCAGGCCCGGCCCTGCTGGAACAGGCCCAGGCCTTCGCCAGTCCCCTGGCGCTGGGGGTAACCCGAATCGAAGACCTGCAACACGCCAAGCCCATGCCCAACGAATGGCGGCCGGGGCGGCGGCTTGGATTTGAAGTAGTGGTCTGTCCTACCAGCCGCAAAGAGGGTCATGAAAAGGATCTCTACCGCCACCGCATGGAGCGGCTGACGGAAGGGGAGCGGGCTCCGTCGCGGGAGACCGTCTACCGGGAGTGGCTGAAAAAACAGATGGGCGATGCAGCAAGACTGGAAACTGCCCACCTTGAGAAGTTCCGTTTTGTCTCCCACTACCGGCGGGAGATGGGACAGAAAAAGCTGGAGCGTCCCCAGGCGCTGCTCAAAGGTGTGCTGACGGTAGCGGACAGTGACACCTTCAACCGATTACTGGCCCGCGGGATCGGTCGCCACCGCGCCTTTGGCTACGGCATGCTGTTGTTGAAACCGGCATGAAAGGGGGGCTCTTTCCCGGCCGCCTCGGGTTGGCTGAATCCCGCATTCCCCATGCAGATCGTCATGGCCTTATATGGCTGGCGCGCGGCAAGCTGACCGTTAATAACGGCACACTCCACTTCACAGCAGCCAAATCTGAGGAGCTGGACGCCGGTGATTACGCCATTCCCTACCAGGGCGTCTCCATGATCCTGCTGGGCCCCGGCTCAACCGTTAGCCACGACGTGCTGCGGTTGTTGGCCCGGCATGGCACCCTGCTGGCCGCAGTAGGTGAGGGCGGCGTTAAATTCTATACCGCCCCCCCAATGGGGCAGGGACGCTCTGAGGTGGCCCGCCAGCATGCCCGTCTCTGGGCAGATGAGACGGCGCGGCTGGACGTAGCCCGGCGCATGTACGCCTTCCGCTTCGGCCGTGTCCTGCCACACAGGGACATTACCGTTCTGCGCGGTATCGAAGGCGGGCGTATGAAAAAGAGCTATCAACTGCTGGCTGATGAGTATGGCGTGACCTGGAAGGGACGCCGTTACAACCGCCAAAACCCGGGTGGCGCCGACATCCCCAATCAGGCCATCAACCACGTCGCCACCTTTGTAGAAGCCGCCGCCGATGTAGCAGTCGCCGCCGTGGGCGCACTACCACCGCTGGGGTTCATTCATGAGGAATCCAGCAACGCCTTCACTCTTGATATTGCCGACCTCTACCGGGCTGAAATCACTCTGCCGCTGGCTTTTAGAGTCGCCAAGAAAGCACTAGAAGACCCGGAGCTACTGTTGGAGCGCACTCTGCGCCGTGAGGCCGCCGGACAGTTTCGCAAGCAAAAACTAATATCCAAAATGATCGACCGAATCAAGGAACTGTTGCATGTCGATGACCGTGGTAGTGACGCGTAACGTCTCCGGCCGCATGCGAGGATTCCTCGCCTCCTCCATGCTTGAACTTGCGCCGGGCGTCTATAGTGCGCCGAAGATGTCTCCCGCTGTGCGGGAACGGGTTTGGAGCGTTGTCACTGAATGGTTCACTGCCGAGCAGGAAGCCTCCGTCATCCTACTCTGGGCTGACTCGGCCCAGCCAGGCGGTCAGAGCGTACAAACACTGGGGCTGCCCCCCGTCAATCTAGTCGATTTAGATGGACTGCTGATTACCCATCGACCCAGCAAATAGTTTCCGCGCTCTTTAACAATTTGATAGGATTCACTAGGTTAGGTAATAGAGCCTCCCCCGCACCTGCGGGGATCGACCTGTCGAAAGCTCAAAACTCGGATCGTCTGTAACGCCTCCCCCGCACCTATGGGAATGAACCAAGATTTGATTGCACTGTTAGGATCTGGCTTTGCCATTCTAAACAACTGGGAAGGCTCAAATACTGTTTTACTCACCTACGAACCCACACACCATTCTCTGGAGAACTACTCGAAAAACCGCAAAAAAACATCATTACAATGTCTGGAGGTACATCGGTAGAGGCTGCATCAGGCAATTTCACACTAGCCGATATGCCCGCAGACTGGGCAGGTGAACCCGTAGGACCAACGCCACCAGGACCGGACGTGGCGGCACTGAGTCTCGGAGCCGTATCGGTTGAGAAGATGCGGCAAACAGATTTGCCTTAGCCCCCCGAAAATGATTAAAGTACTGAATCTACTGTTTTTATTTCTTCCGTTGCCTAAACGTTATTTTCAGGCAGCCACTGTGTCTATGGAGTGAAGGTGCAAGAGATATTCCATTTCATAATGATCAAGCCAACGCATTACGATGACGATGGTTATCCGATCCAATGGTTTAAATCCTTAATTCCGTCCAACTCATTAGCATGTGTTTATGGCCTGTCGCAAAATTGCAAGGATCGGCACGTACTCGGCGAACATGTCGAGATTCGCCTGCACGCCATTGATGAATACAACAGCAGGGTAAACACAGAGGCGCTGATTGCTATGATCAAGCGCGACGGCGGCACGGCCCTGGTCGGCATGGTGGGCGTGCAGTCGAACCAATTTCCTCGTGCTATTGATTTGTCTTTGCCGTTCCTGGCCCAGGATATCCCGGTTTGTATTGGTGGCTTTCATGTCTCCGGCTGTTTTTCAATGCTGGATGAGATGCCCAAAGACATGATCGACGCGCAAAAACTGGGCATCAGCTTCTTCGCTGGTGAAGCGGAAGGACAACGCCTGGATAAGCTTCTTATTGATGCATACAAAGGGGCTTTAAAACCAGTCTATAACTATCTGGACGACTTGCCAGGCTTGCCTGACGAGCCGATCCCTTTTCTCCCCCGTGAACAGGTCGAACACACGTACGGAACCTACAGCAGTTTTGACCTGGGTCGTGGCTGCCCTTTCAAATGCTCCTTCTGCACCATCATTAACGTCCAGGGCAGGAAAAGCCGTTTCCGCAGTGCAGACGATCTTGAGCGTATCATCCGGGAGAATCATAAAATCGGTGTGCATAGCTTCTTTCTCACGGACGATAATTTTGCCCGTAATAAAAATTGGGAAGCCTGTTTGGATCGTGTCATCGATCTACGTGAACAAGAGGGCATTGAAGTGCGTTTCTCTATCCAGATAGATACGCTTTGCCATAAGATTCACGGCTTTGTTGAAAAATGCTGTAAAGCAGGAGTAGACCAAATCTTTATCGGTTTGGAAAACATCAATGCGGAAAATCTGCTCGCTATTAAAAAACGGCAAAACAAGATCTCCGACTACAAAGAACAGATTCTGGCGTGGAAACAGTACCCCGTTGTTATCTGCGCCGGCTACATCGTCGGCTTCCCCGGCGACACAAAAGAGTCTTTATTGAAAGACGTCGACACCATTAAGCGCGAACTGGCAATTGACCATATCTATTTCACCGTCCTGACGCCCCTGCCGGGTTGCGAAGACCATAAAGCGATGTATCAAAAAGGGGAATGGATGGACCCGGATTTAAACAAGTACGACCTGAATCACTTGGTTACCAAGCATCCGACCCTGTCCGATGCGGAGTGGAAGGAGGCCTACGAGGCGGTCTGGAATCATTTCTATACCTTCGAGCACATGGAGACTATCTTCAAGCGCATGGTTGCCATGCGCAGCAACAAGAAACTCACGACGCTCCACCGTTTGCTGTTTTACCGCGAATTCAAACGGGTATTTCATGTCCACCCCCTGGAAGGCGGTTTTCTGCGTCTGAAGTTCCGGAAAGACAGGCGGCCATCGTTTCCAATCGAATCAGCCGTGGTTTTTTATCCCAAATTCGTCATGGAAACCCTGTTTACCATGGGAAGGGCCATACCGACCTATATCCGGCTGCGCCTTATGCTGAAGCGAATCTGGACCGACCCCAATCGCTTTGAATACGTGGATCAAGCAATCACCCCCATAAGTGAAGACTCTTCCGGCCGGATATCAAATATTTAGGTCGTTAATCCGGAACCGGCCCTGCGCGCCATACGGAGATGTTATGGAATATTCAAGAATAATGGCTCGAATCTGTTGTATGTTATGCATATGGATCACAACAGAATTAGGGATGGCAAAATCCATTATAGCTGCAAATAAAGAAACAAATATTATTGAATTGACTCAAACGGGATGCCAATTTTTAGAACCAGAAGAGAAAGATCATCATTTTCAAACAACAGGTGAAAATGATTGCAAAAAAATCAATGAAAAAAGCGGAATTGAACGCCTCAAATCAGTTAAACCGATGAAACTCAAACCGGGGAAATATAATTTCCGGATAACGAATAAGAATGTCCCCTATCCGTTGGGTTTTTGGTTGCGTGGAGTTGGTCTTCAGCAGATCACATTGCCCAGTGTATCAGGCGGTGGTTTGACTACAGGGAGTACAAAAAATTATCAAATTATCCTGAAACCAGGGAAATATGTCTATTCGTGTCCACTTAACCCTACTCCAAGCTATCCTATCATTGTGGAAAAGTATTAATTATCAGATCACTGCGTAAGAACATCTATGCTGGCTACTTTTTGTAGGAAGTAATGAGGAGGAGAGCATGAGCCTTCAATTTCAGAAATTTCTCGGTACGGATATTCTAACTGAACCCTCCGGAATTACCGAGCTGGAAAAGGATCATTTCCTAGTCGTAAGTGATTCCAGCCCGGATACGGCGTTCTATCTATTAGCCCATGCGTCGGGATCTTTAACTGCGAAACACCTTCCGTCTCCTCCTGACATGCCGCAAGTCGATGATCTGGAAGGGGCAGTCCTGTTGGGGGAGTATGTTTATGCTATCACCTCCTATTCGGATAAGGATCCGGAAATAAGACATCTCATCCGCTTTCAGATGAATGCGGATGGCTTCAGTTCACAACCAATAGCCGCCAACAGAGACTATGAACTCAAAACGCGCATCAAACAGGCTTTAATAGCCGCGTTTCCAAAGCTAAACAGTGCAGATTTTTCCAGAGAAAAATTCAATATTGAAGGCCTTGTGGCACACAAAGATAAGAAAGAATTGCTCATCGGCTTACGCGGTCCCACCATGGATGATAAAGCCTTCGTCGTGTGTACGGAGGGGTTACTCAGCGCCTTTGAAGCGAATGCGCATGCCATCAAAATCAATGAAAATTACGAAAATATTTACGCCTTGAAATTGGGAGGGGGTGGCATTCGCGCCATGACCTGCATGGCAGATAACAAGGGGTATCTGATCGTCAGCGGCAAGTCGATTAATGGAAATGACAAATTCAAATGCCCCTATTCTAATGACAAAGCAAAATTTTTACTGTGGTACTGGAAGGGGAGCAAGAATCATAAACCTGAGCCGGTTCACTGCTTTTTTCCGATCAAGGAAAACGGAATTGTGGTTCAGCCGGAAGGCATCACTCTGATAACACTCGATGGGGGGGCGCAAACGCTCCTGGTCGTCAGTGACGATGGCAGAAAGCCGGAAGGGCTGTCTTCCGGACGGCCCGGACGATACTGGATTGTAGCACCGAAGCGATACAAGGATTTTCTGGATCAGCTGTAAACCGCGTCATATACGATGCCCGTGTACCAGAATCCTGGAAGCCGGTATAGCGATAGCCAGTGAAATCTCAAGACCGAACCGCCAATATGATCTGGTTTCGCAGCGACTTCAGCAGGTTGAGTTTCTTGGCATCTATCTCCACACCGTTGGAATTGGGATGGTCGGCGTAGATAAGCCCAAGCGCCCGCTTGTTCACCACTAGGGGGAAGAGCAGAAAGGAGCCTGCATCGGAGATTCGCTTGTACCAGTCTGGAATATCTGCCTGCATCTTTTCATCACTGGTATCGGCGATGTAAACATCTACCGCATTTTTCATCACTCCGTGGAAGACATCCACACTGTATTTAATGGGAAACCTGAACTGTTTGACGAAATCATCCATGTCATCACCAAAACCGATGCGGCCTGCCATCTCTCCTTTGCTGCGATCATGCAGTGCCAACAGGACGCGTTGAAAACCCATGGAACGATACATGGTTTCCAGCACCACATTGAAAACCTCAGAGACACTGTGCTGACCAACCAGCATACCGGTCACCTCCTGCAACCCATCCATCAATAGCGCTTCGGCATCTTCGGGGGTTGTGAAGGCTTCCGTATCTGCTGTTTCAGAGGCGGCATCAGCAGACTCCCCATTCAGGATCTGTGTCTCCCCAAGGCCATCTTTCGCTGCAGATTTGGCTTTGGCAGCGGCACGCTTTTCCGCCTTCTGCTGTACCGCACCATCTCCACTGATCTTTTTTACAAATGACTGAGATATGTCTTTGGAGAGCACTTTACTAAATTCCTGAAACTCTTCCAGCGCCTGATCCGCCAAACGCTTGAACTTGCGGCGATCGAGGCCGAGTCCCGCCTTGTACTTCTGCAACAGCGTCGTAACCGCCGATTTATCATTCAGTCCCTGTTCCGCCATTACTTGCGTAGTATCCTTGGAGAAGGCTGCCACCATCCGTCGGCGTTCGATAACCGTGGCGGGTTTCCTGTCATCATTCCAACTTTCCATGGATGCTGTCAGCCCCTTGGGAAAGTTCCACTGTTTGGCAATCTCTATACCCACCTGTTCAAAGGTCACTCCCAGTACAGCATGTTCCGCCTGCACCGCAGTTTTCGACTCCTGCTGCATCAGCCGTTCTATCTCGCGACTCTCATCATGCAGATAGAAGGCAATCAGAATTTTGCCAAGATCATGCAACATGGCGGCGAGGAAATACTCTTCGAACGCCTGGTTGTCGATATCTTTGGCGACCTGATTGGCAAGGGTCGCACTGAACAGCGATGATGAGATCATCTCCCGCAGCCGTTCTGCCTGCTCTTTGTCCTGCAGGTGCTCGAAGAAGATCAGTGAAGCTGCCAGGGAGCGGATAGTCTGCATACCAAGCACCACCACCGCCCGGGAGACAGTACCGATCTTGCCGGAAAAACGGCCGTAAAATGCGGAGTTAACCACCTTCAGAATCTTGTTGGTGAGGGCAAAGTCATTAACGATGACGCCAGCCAGTTGATTCAGATCCTTGTCGCTGACCTGGGCCATGGCATTGATGCTGCGCACAGACTGGGAGAGGGCCGGAAAATCACTCTTGCGGCGCATCCGGCGCAGGAGAAAATCCACCGTACCGTGACCCGCATCGCCAACCGCTTCAGACTCGACGGGGGATTTGCGCAGTGCTCCGAAAGCGATGAGCATATCCTCTGCATCCGCGTAGCGGGCATCGGGGTCTTTTTCCAACGCCTTGAGTACAAAACGATCGAGCCGCTCATCCACCGTATGATTGAACTGGGAGGGTGGTTTTACCTGCATATGCAAAATATTGTCGAGCACGTCCTGCTGGTTGCGGCCGTTGAATACCGGCATGCCGGTCAGCATCTCATCCAGGATCAGTCCCAGTGCAAAGACATCCCCCTGTGGCCCAACCTGCCCCTCGCTGATATATTCCGGTGCCATATAGCGAGGTGAACCAATCAGCACTTCATCCTGTTCTTTGCCGCCTGAGAGTAATCTCGCTATACCGAAGTCCATAATCTTCGGCATCTGCTCACCGTTGATAATGATGTTTGTTGGTTTGAGGTCACGATGGACAATGCCCGCCTGATGTGCGCGGCTGACCCCTGCCAGCAGTCCCTGGAAGATATTCTGTATCTGCGCCAGTTCGAGTCCGCCATCCCGTATCAGATCGGAGAGCAGTTGTCCTTCCACATATTCGAAAACCAGAAATGGCGTTCCCTTGTGTTCACCCGCTTCATAGATGGAGACGATATTGGGGTGCTGCAGCTTGCTCATGGTACGGGCTTCACTGCGATAGGCAGCCTGCGGCAGGGATTTGTTGAGCAGTTTGATCGCCACCCTGCGCTGCAGTTCAGTGTCGGCACACAGGTAGACTGTACCCTGGTTGCCTGAGCCCAGTTTTTTGCCGATTTTAAACCGCCCAATCGTCTTCGGCGCCATTCCCAACTCCGTATTTGTTATCTTTGTTGTTTAGCGGCAAGTTGGGGGAAATCTGTTGCGGGAATGGGCCAATGATCGGAGTCCCATCCATACGGGAATGCCCGATCCGCTATGCTTGACCGGGCCTATGCTGACTTCCAGGTTATTGGAATGTCTTATATCAGGTGGGCCAGCAGGTCGAGTAACTGCTGTTTATTCAGATCCGGCACGCTGCAATGGTCACTTCCAGCCTCTATCCCTGCCACCCACAATTCGGCAGGTAGTGTCTCCAGTGTTTCGGCCAGAGCAAGGGCTTCCGCCACCCCAAAACCATGACTCGATGTCAGACAGGATGACTGTGACAGATCAGCGGGATTCAGCAATGTGACCTCGCCAGGTTCACTATCCGCTACGACTGCATCGATGAGCAAAACCCGCTCCACATCCTCAAAATAGCGCAGCAATCCGCTTCCGGGACGGTCCAGTCTGATCAATTCCAGGTCGGAAATAGCTGCCTCTTCCAGCGCCTCAAGTGCCAGCCACCCCAACTGGTCGGCCCCGAAGGGTGAACCTATACCGATGACACGTATCAACGGCGAGACACTTTGAGCTGGAGAAAATGGGTCGCACAGGAGATGCAGGGATCGTAGTTGCGAATCACCTGCTCCGCCCGTTGCCGCAACTCATCGTCGTCATGGTCGAGTCCGAAGGTTTCCAAAGAGGCACGGAGATCCTGTTCGATGCGTGCCTGGTTCTGGCTGGTGGGAGGAACGATCCGGGCACGTCGAATATCCCCTCTCTCATCCACATCATAACGGTGCCAAAGGAAACCACGGGGCGCTTCGGTACAGCCAAAGGCCGTGCCTGCCCGTGGCCTGACCTGAACTGCCGAAACATCGGGTCGCTCATACGCCTGCAGCAACTGTAGCGCCTCGTAAGTGACGAGGTGAATCTCTATTGCCCGCGCCAGGATACTGTGGAACATGTTATGGCTTGGAAAATGGATACCACAATCCTCCATCACCCCACGCACCGGTTTGGGCAGTTGGCGGAAGTTCAGATTGAGGCGCGCCAATGGTCCGGTAAGATAGGGCCGCCCCTCCAACTGTGTATGCAAGGCAGTGGAGTGAGGCACCTGAAACTCCTCGAAATGACCCTCGAAATGACTGATGTCGATATCCAGTCCCTGCCCCGAGACCAACCGGCCACTACCGATAGCATACTCTCCCGGTTCGCTCAGAGCGACGCTGGTGAAGGCCTGTTCATCATGGGGAAAATCGAGTTCGGCACACCAACGCACCAATGCCTCCGCCTGGGGCAGCGCCTGTTCCAGTTGCTTCACCATGTCAGCCACCGCCTCTTCCGCCGGCGCTTTGTAAAAACCACCCACCCGCACAGCCACAGGATGCACCGATCGGCCGCCGAAGAGGGTGATCAGGTCGTTACCCAACCCTTGCAGCCTCAACCCCCTGCGCACCGCTTCAGGGTACTTCTCCGCCATGGCGATGGCACTCTCGAAGCCGAAAAAATCGGGGGCGGCCAATAGATGCACATGCAACGCGTGGCTCTGCAACCACTCACCGCAATACATCACCCGGCGCATATCCTGCACCCAGGGTCCTGGATCGACTCCAAACAGCCGCTCAAAGGCCTGCACCGCGCTCATCTGATAGGCAACCGGGCAGATGCCGCAGATTCGCGCCACCATGTCGATAACCTGGTCGTATTCATAGCCCTCGACAAACTTCTCAAACAACCGGGGCGGCTCAAAGATACGCAGGTTCAGTTTCTGAATAACCCCTTGGGCCACGTCGAGCTCCAGGGCGCCTTCACCCTCCACGCGGGTCAACACCGGGACATTGATATGAATCTCTCGTTTGCTCGTCATCGATTTACTCATCGGTCTCCAAAGGTGGCCGCCTGAGCCGCAGACCGGCATCTCTGAATGGCGGTGCACCGCTGGTGATAAAGAGGAAGCGCCGCGCAACGGCTTCAGATGTCAATCCCAACGATTGCAGACGTTGCGCCAGCGCACCATCGTTAACCGTCTCCGCAGGTCCATAACAGCTATAACATGCACGCCCCAGACTCGGGCAGAGCGCACCACAACCCGCCCGTGTCACCGGCCCCATGCAGGGCTCACCTTTTGTCACCATGGTGCAGACCACACCGTTGCGTTTGCACTCCATGCAGAGGGTCTGTCGCTCACTGACCGGTTTCACTCCGGCGAGCAGGTCGGCAAGGGCTGCGATCACTTGCTGTGAATTGACCGGGCAGCCGTGCAGTTCCAGATCGACTTTGACATGCTCTGAAATAGAGGTGGATGAACTCAGTGTCTCGATAGTGTCCGGCCGCGCATAGACCGCCGCCATCCAGGCCTCGCGATCGGCAAGATTGGCCAGCGCCTGCAGGCCACCAGTGGTGGCGCAAGCACCGATAGTAATCAAATACGCACTATTTTCCCTGACCTGCTTGATCCGTTCGATATCGTCCGGGGTAGAGATACTGCCTTCGACAAGTGCAACATCAACCTTGGCGTTGGGATTATTGGGTCCGGCTTCGGCAAAGTGGGTAATGTCGACATATTTCGGCAACTCGAGCAGGCTTTCACCAAGGTTTAGCAGGGCGAGTTGGCAGCCGTCGCAGGAGCTGAATTTATGTACGGAGAGTTTTGGTTTTGTACTGTTCATCAAATTAAAAACCCTTGGCGCCCAAAAAGTCCGCCACCTCCGAATAACAAAAAACCGGCCCATCCTTACAGACAAACTTAGGCCCCACCTGACAGTGCCCACACTGTCCAAAACCACACTGCATATTCCGCTCCATGCTGAGCCAGATCCGTTGGTCATCCAATTTCAGATCACGCAGTTGCGCAATGGCGGCCAGCATCATCAATTCAGGTCCGCAGAGCATGGAAATGGTCTTCTCCAGATTGAGATCGAGGGTGTTTATCAGTTCGGTTACCAACCCCTGCTGCCAGGGCCACTCCTTGCCGGGCATATCAGCAGCCAGTTGAACATTGACACCTTGCTCCCGGGACCAGAGCTCATACTGTCGCCGCCAGATAAGATCATCCTCATTTTTTACACCCTGCAGGATATGGATATCTCCAAACCGGTCACGCCGACGCAGCAGGTAACGGATCACCGAGACCAGAGGGGCACAACCCAAGCCACCGGTCACCACTACCACATCCTGACCTTCAGCCTGCGCCATCGGCCAGCCGCGACCGAATGGGCCGCGGATGCCCACTCGATCGCCCGGTTGCAGACGGCTCAGCGCCTCTGTCACCCTACCCGCCACACGGATGGTATGATCGAAGAAATGGCTGTCGTCAGGGTCGGAGACGATTGAGATCGGCACTTCGCCTACGCCAAAAAGCGAGAGCATGTTGAACTGCCCAGGCTGGAATTCAAAGACATCCTGCACATTGGTATCGACATACTGCAGCCGCAGGGAAAATATGCCCGGCGACTCCTGTACCCGCCGGTCAATTACCGCAGAATGAGGCAGGTGGGCATCAAGCATCGGCCAGCCCCCCGTCCAGTAAGGCAGCCACTGCCTGAGTCAGGTCGATACCCACTGGACACCAGGTAATGCAACGTCCACAACCGACACACCCACTGCGGCCAAACTGCTCCTGCCAACCTGCAAGCTTGTGAGTCAGCCATTGGCGATAACGCAACGTCGTCTCACCACGCACCATGAAGTGTCCCATACTGCTGTGAGTTGGACTGAAACAGGAGTCCCATTGACGTTTCATCTCTGCGGATCGCCCATCCAATGTCCGTTGGTAACCCGTTGAGTAACAGAAGCATGTCGGACAGACTGCAGTGCAGTTGCCGCAACTGAGGCAGCGCTCCCCGATCTCATCCCAGTGTTCATGATTCAGCTTTTCATAGAGCTGTTTCAATTCTGTCTCGCCCGGCAGAAAACGGTGCTGCTGCGCTGCTGCCCGGTCCGTCCCCTGAATCATATTGTTGAGCTGTGCTTCGGTTGCAGGCTTGAGAGATAGCCGGTCAATAATCTCACTGCCCTTTGCGCTGCCCCCCCAGAAAAGATAGCCGTTGTCCAGTTCCGCCATGCCGATATCGAAACCTTCACCCAATGAGGGACCATCACCGGTAGAGGTACAGAAACAGGTCGCTGCGGAAAAGGCGCAATCTATGCCTATGAGAAAGAGGGCTTCACGCCGGATCTTGTAATGGGGATCAGGATGTTGCGGTGAAAGAAAGTGCCTGTCCTGCAGTGCCAGGGCCGCCAGATCACAAGCCCTCACGCCGAAAATCGCGGTCGGTTCAACCTCGGGCAGAGTCTGCTTTATCTCTATCTGGCCATCCACCATGAGCCTTTCGCGCCAGAGTCTCTCCTCGGCACTAAAGAGCAGTGGCTTGATGGCTTGAGGTCCATGATTCCAGGCGAACAGACGATCATCGGGCTGCACTTCCAGGCGGTACTCACCGGCACCCTGTCGCGCCTGGACACCTGCGGGCAGGGCATCGATCGCATCGACTTCCCGCCACTGAATCGTATCCTCATCCACCACCGGACCCAGTGTGCGGTAGCCCAAAAGGCGTAAAGCATCCAATAAATCCTGCAGCCTCTCCCGTTCCATAAAACCGGGTCGGCGGGGTGCAATATGCTGAGTCGGCATGTCCTGCTATCCAATCAAGGGCCTGTCCCCCTGGAAGTCTAGCCAAAAATCCAGGATCTGCTGACAAACGGTCGCGCAGGGCCTTAGAAGCAGCAATTAATGAAGAAGTTATCTTGCCTGATCCGCTGCGCTTGATCAGGCCTACATACTCAAAAGAACCCAGTCCATTCGGCTGAATTTTTTCGCCCCTTTGATCCTTATCATCGCCACTTGTCACTCACTGTTCATAAATACCTGCTATACCTTTTTGGGGGATCTTAAAACAGCAAGTAAAGGACAGAGGACATGTCAGACAAGATGGTCACTATCGACGGTAACGAGGCCGCCGCCCATATCGCCCATCTGACCAATGAGGTCATCGCCATCTACCCGATCACACCGGCGTCACCGATGGGTGAATGGTCTGACGAATGGTCTACCTGCGGCATAAAAAACATCTGGGGCACGGTGCCGGATGTGGTGGAGATGCAGAGCGAGGGCGGTGCGGCCGGAGCCATTCACGGCGCACTACAGGCGGGTTCGCTCTCGACCTCGTTCACCGCCTCTCAGGGCCTGCTGCTGATGATCCCGAACATGTACAAGATCGCCGGTGAACTGACGCCTACCGTGCTGCATGTCTCGGCGCGCTCACTGGCAGCACAGGCGCTGTCGATCTTTGGTGACCATGCCGATGTCATGGCCTGCCGGGGCATAGGTTATGCCATGCTCTGTTCCGCCAGCGTACAGGAGGTGGCGGATTTTGCCCTCATCTCCCAGGCCGCCACCCTGGAGGGACGCATCCCCTTCATCCATTTCTTCGACGGTTTCCGCACCTCCCACGAGGTCAACAAGATAGCACGGCCAAACGATGATACGGTGCGCGCCATGATCGACGATGAGCTGGTCACAGCCCACCGTCAGCGCGCCATGTCACCAGACCATCCGGTGATACGCGGCACATCCCAAAACCCGGATGTCTACTTTCAGGGCCGCGAATCGGTCAACCCGTTCTATGAAAGACTGCCGTTGATCGTGCAGGGGTGGATGGAACGTTTCGCTGAACTCACCGGCCGCCACTACCGCCTGTTCGAATATGTCGGCGCCGAGGAACCTGAACGGCTGATTTTGCTGATGGGTTCCGGCATCGGTGCAGCGGAAGAGACCGTGGAGCATCTCGCCGCCAGGGGTGAAGCCGTCGGTTTGGTCAAGGTGCGCCTGTTCCGGCCTTTTGACCCCAAAATCATGCTGCAGGCCATTCCGCAAACCGTGCGGAAAATCGCGGTTCTCGACCGCACCAAAGAGCCGGGATCCGATGGCGAACCGCTCTACAAGGATGTATTGAATGCCTTCGCCCAAGCCGTCATTCAGGGCAAACGGGAGAGCCTGCCCAAAATTATCGGCGGACGTTATGGTCTCTCTTCCAAAGAGTTCACCCCCGCAATGGTGAAAGGCATCTTCGACGAGCTGTCGCAGGATTCGCCCAAACACCCTTTCACCGTCGGCATTTTCGATGATGTAAGCCACAGCAGCCTGGCGTGGGATCCAACCTTCCGGCCCGATGCGGCAGAGGGCGTCACCGGCTGTGTTTTCTATGGACTGGGTGCTGATGGCACTGTCTCCGCCAATAAAAACTCCATCAAAATCATCGGCGAGCAGACCGACAACTTTGCCCAGGGTTATTTTCAGTACGACTCAAAAAAGTCCGGCGCAGTAACCATCTCCCATCTGCGTTTCGGTCCGGCTCCCATCCGCTCCACCTATCTGATCGGCGACAATGAGGCGAACTTTGTCGCCTGCCACCAGCCGATCTTTCTCGACCGCTACGACATGCTCGACAAGGCGGCCCAAAGCGGCGTGTTCCTGCTCAACTCCCCCACGCCACCGGCCCAGGTCTGGCAGACTCTGCCCCGGCGGATGCAGCAGCAGATCATCGACAAGGACCTCACCTTCTACGTCATCGATGCCTACAGGATCGCCGACGAGACCGGCATGGGGCGGCGCATCAACACCATCATGCAGACCTGCTTTTTCGCTATCGCCGGTATCATCGACCAGGAAAAGGCCATAGAGCTGATCAAACAAGCCGTCAAAAAGACCTATGGACGTAAAGGCAAACGGCTGCTGGAGCGTAATTTTCAGGCCATTGATTCGGCACTGACCGGTCTGCATCAGGTAGAGATTCCCAGCGCCGCTGACAGCACCTTTGAAAGGAAACCACCCGTACCCGACTTCGCCCCTGAATTCGTACAGCAGGTCACAGCTCCCATCATTGCAGGCAGAGGGGATGAGATTCCAGTCAGCCTGATGCCGGTGGACGGCACCTGGCCGCTGGGCACCGCCGCCTTCGAAAAGCGCAACATCGCCCTGCAACTGCCGAAGTGGGAGGACGATATCTGCACTCACTGCGGCAAGTGTCCGCTGGTCTGCCCGCATGGCGCGATCCGCTCAAAGGTCTTCACCGAAGGTGAGTTGGCCGCCGCGCCCGACAACTTCCTCAGCACCAACGTCAAGGGCGGCGGTTTTGAAAAAGGGCTGAAGATCAGCTATCAGGTTGCCCCGGACGACTGCACCGGCTGTGGTCTCTGCGTGGATATCTGTCCCATCCGCGACAAACAGAACCCCAAACGCAAGGCGCTGAACATGACCGGCGACCGGGCCTACCACCAACAGGAGCGAGCCAACTGGGACTTTTTCCTCGACCTGCCGGAATACGACCGTAGCAAACTAAAAAAGACCACCCTGAAGGGCGCGATGATCATGCAGCCCCTGTTCGAGTTCTCCGGAGCATGCGTCGGCTGCGGCGAAACCCCTTATGTAAAACTTGCCACCCAGCTCTTCGGCGACCGCATGCTGATCGCCAACGCCACCGGCTGCTCCTCGATCTATGGCGGCAATCTGCCCACCACCCCCTACACCACCAATCCAGAGGGGCGCGGTCCTACCTGGTCCAACTCCCTGTTCGAGGACAATGCAGAGTTCGGCCTCGGCATGCGGGTCGCCATCGATAAACAGGAGGAGCACGCAAGGGAGCTGTTGCAGACGCTGCGCAATGAGATCGGCGGTGAACTGGCAGATGCACTGCTGGAGGCGGATCAACACGATGAAGCAGTGATCTTCGAGCAACGCGACAGAGTCGTTACGCTGAGAGAAAAACTGCAGCAAATCGATACCACTGAAGCACGTTGCCTGAAAAGTATTGCCGATGCACTGGTCAAGAAGAGCGTCTGGCTCATCGGCGGCGACGGCTGGGCCTACGACATCGGTTACGGCGGCCTGGATCATGTGCTCTCAACCGGTCGCAACGTCAACATTCTACTACTCGATACCGAGGTCTACTCCAACACCGGTGGCCAGACCTCCAAAGCGACACCGCTGGGCGCTGTCGCCAAATTCTCTGCCGGCGGCAAGGCCACCAACAAGAAGGACCTGGCGCTGATGGCGATGGCCTACGAAAACGTCTATGTCGCCCAGGTCGCTTACGGCGCCAAGGATATACAGACCCTGCGCAGCTTTCTGGAAGCGGAGTCCTACGACGGCCCCTCTTTGATCATCGCCTATTCGCCCTGCATCGCCCACGGCGTCGACCTCTCAAATAACCATCGACAACAGGATCTGGCAGTAGCCTCCGGCCACTGGCCTCTGTTCCGCTACGACCCCAGAAAGACGAAAAAGGGGGAGAACCCGCTGAAGATGGACTCAAAAGAGCCATCCATACCCTATCGGGACTTTGCCTCCACGGAGACACGCTTCAGTGTGTTACAGCGCATCGACCCGGCGGCACACGAACGGTTTATGCGCACTGCACAGCAGCAGGTGAAATCCCGCTTTACACTCTATCAACAGCTGGCCAACCTGGCGGTGACCAATGCGGAAGAGAAGCCGGAGAAATAGGCCAATCGCCGCAATGGAACACAATAAACGTAGGTCCGATCAAGCGCAGCGGATCGGAAATTCTCGAACAAACGGGGCGCATGTATTGCCGGTTCCGCTACGCTTGAACCGGCCTACGCTTGTAGAGACAGTTTACAGCACAGGAGTTTGAAATGGATCTGACCACCCACTATCTCGGCATGCAGTTGAAGAATCCGCTGGTGCCCTCCGCCTCCCCACTCTCCCGCAGCATCGATGATGCGCGCCGCATGGAGGATGCCGGCGCATCGGCACTCATCATGCACTCCCTGTTCGAGGAGGCGGTGACGGCTGAGGAAGAGAACATGGTGCGTTTTCTGCACCATCAGGATACGGGATTTGGCGAAGCGGGCAGTTTTTTGCCCGATCATTACGATTTTTCAAACAGCCAGGACCTCTACCTCGAAAATCTGCAGCAGCTGAAATCTGCCCTTGAGATTCCGGTCATCGCCAGTCTCAACGGCGTAACACCCGGCGGTTGGATCGAACACGCCAAAGAGATGCAGCGGGCCGGAGCGGATGCGCTGGAACTCAATGTTTATTATGTGGCGGCGGATATCGAAACCAACGGTCAGGCTGTGGAAAAACGCTATCTGGATCTCCTGGGCGTGCTGGACCAACATATCGATATCCCGATCAATATGAAGCTCTCACCTGCTTTCAGCTCACTGGCCAACATGGTCAAACAGCTGGAAGCGGCCGGTGCCTGTGGCGTATCGCTCTTCAATCGCTTTTATCAGCCGGATATCAATATCGACAATCTGCGGCTGGTCTCAAGCCTGCACACATCCACTTCCGCCGAGACGCTGCTTGCGATGCGCTGGATCGCCATCCTGCATGGACGCACCTCCCTCTCTCTCGGTGCCACGGGGGGGATACACACTTCAGAAGATGTGATAAAACTGCTGCTTGCAGGCGCTGACGTGGTGCATTTCTGCAGTCTGCTGCTGGAACAGGGAGCTTCTGCTATCGGTGGCATATTGCAAGGAGTGGAAGCCTGGATGGATGAGAAGGACTTTGAGTCGATGGAAGATGTGCGTGGCCGTCTCAGCCAGATCAGCGTGGCCGACCCAGCAGAATTCGAGCGGGCGAATTATGTCCATATCCTCGACAGCTTTCGCTCCAGTCCCGGTATCTTGAGCTAGGCAATCAGTACCAGCCAGATACCTTTTTGCCGTTTTGATCCACCCAGACCCGGCGGACACGGGCATCGCCCATAAATTTTTTGGCCTGTTTTTTCATACCGGCTGACCAGGACCGTTCCACCACGCTGATCCGGCCACTGGGGGTTTCGACCTGGTTTGCATTGTGCGGCAGGGTCTGTGAATAATGAACCAGACCATCGTCGTCGTACCATTTATATATCTTATCGGCCTGAGTGACGGACGAAAATAGCAGAAGAAGGAGGCAGAACCAGGGAGTGGATAGCTTTTTCATGGGATCTCTCTAATTATTTTTATTTCAAACCAAGCGCCCGGAATTAAACCCCTATTCACAAAAATTTACAAGTTTATAGTGATTACCCCACTATCCAACTGAAAATTTCTTTCGACTCCGCGAGGCGAAACCTTCTCCATGCACGCCATCACCCTACTGTTCAGCTCTCTCTTCATACCAACTGCGAGTGCGGCAGGGTCAGCAACCACCGGCAGTGATCCTGAAACAGGTCTCGCCTTCTGGCGCTACGAGGCAGAAGGAATCCTGTTTGAATTGAATCAGCGGCTCCCGGATCAGACGCGCGCCTTTTTTCAGGCCAGAGGGTTTGACACAGACGCAGCAAACCAGTTTGCCACCAGCTGCGTTTTCCAGTCACGCCTGGTCAATATGGCAGTTGCGGGTGGCGCTTCACTACACTTCAACCTGAATGAGTGGAAAATAATCTCAGGCAACAAATCCTTTTTGATGGCCACGACAGATGATTGGATGCCTCGCTGGAAAAAACAATCAATCGGTCAGGCAGCTCGCATCGCCTTCAAGTGGTCACTGCTTCCCACCGAACAGACCTACGCACCGGGGGACTACAACTGGGGAATGACCAGCTACGACCAGCCACCCGGAACACGCTTCAACCTGACGTTGATCTGGCACCGGGAGGGCAGGCGTGAATCAGCCACTATCCGGAATATTGAATGCCCGGCCGACAGCCCACAGGAGACACCCTGAATGGCCATACCGACGATGCGGCGACAACTCTCCGCAACCCTGCTCATGCTCTGCACCCTTCTCTTTCAACCAGTGCAGGCCGCAGGAAGCTCGCAACTGCTGCAGGCACTGCCGGAACGGCCCACAGCCGGTGATTTCCACCTCACTGATTTGGACGGTACCGAGCACCGTCTTTCCAGTTATCGGGGCCGGGTGGTCATAGTGAACTTCTGGGCCACCTGGTGCCCACCCTGCCGGGAGGAGATGCCCTCCATGCAACGCGCCTGGGAGCTTCTGGAACCGGAGGGGATCATCATGCTGGCCATCAACATCGGTGAAGATGAAGACACCATCTTCCAGTTCACTGCAAACTTTCCGGTGGAGTTTCCTCTCCTGCTGGATCAGGACTCGGCAACCATCCAATCCTGGCCGGTCAGGGGCCTGCCCACAACCTATGTGGTCGACCCGCAGGGAAGACTGGTCTACCGGGCCATCGGTGGCCGGGCATGGGACGATCCTGCACTGCTCGACAGGGTGCGGGCGCTAAAATAAGCCTCACCGGCTATTTACCTCTCGCACCCGAATGGGAGACAATTAAAAATTACACCCTGAAGACACCCAAGCCGCCGTGACCCATCTCGTCATCTATGAACATCCGCTCAATGAAAGGATTCGCACCTTTCTGCGTCTTGAGCACCTGTTTCTGCAGATTGACCATTCCCTCTCGCTCAAGGATGCCTGGAGCAACCGCTCCACCATCAATGGCCTGCTGGGCACCATCAGCATCTTTAGCCGTTCCGATCTGAAGACCGAAATCCTCAAGGAACTTGAGCGACATACCACCAATCTGGAACGTATTCGCCGCCAGCCAGGGGTCAACATGCAGGCCCTCGGACAGGTATTGGATGACCTGGAGCAGGCGATCCATCAGGTCTATCGGCTGGACGGTCAGATTGGCAAAAAGCTGCGCGAGAATGAGTTCCTCACCGCCATTATGCAACGCAGCAGCATTCCAGGCGGCAGCTGCAACTTCGACCTACCGCAATACCACTACTGGTTAAATCAACCCTACGAGGTCCGCCGGAATCAGATGCTGGAGTGGCTCCAGGAACTCAACCCTGTGCGCGAGGCCATCATCCTGCTACTGAACCTGATCCGCACCAGCAACCACCCGGTACGGGAACAGGCCAAAGAGGGCTTTTACCAGAAGTCACTGGAGACACCGTCACCCGCGCAGATGATCCGCGTCGGCCTGCCGGAAGGCTCCTCACTGTTCGTTGAGATCAGCGGCAACAAACATCGTTTCAGCATCCGTTTTCTGGAGGCAGTGGATACCGGGAGACCCGTTACGTCGAAACAGGACGTCGATTTCATGCTCACGAGCTGTGTGCTCTAATCCTCATGAGTGACCGCGAGCCCACTTTTGTCCCCTGCCCTACCTGCGGTAAAAACGTCACTTGGGGAAAACAATCACCCTGGCGGCCCTTCTGCAGTGAACGCTGTCGCCTGATCGACCTTGGGGAGTGGTTCGACGAGAAGCATAAAATCCCTTCTGAAGAGACGCCATTCGACGAGGACCTTGCGGAGCATTAGTTGTCAGCTTCGTGCTCGCTGATCCGTTTCCTCAACGCCTCAGCTTCATCGTAGAGTGCCTTCACCTCATCACTGTTCGGCCCCTTATCTGTCAGGAACTCCTTGATGGCATTGCAATGTCCCAAGGCATCGTGGACATTACCCTCTTCAAATGATTGTTCAGCCTTGGTGAAGTGAAAGCGGGAGACGCACTCCGCACGCTGCCTACCCAACTTCTCTACATGTTCACGAACCACTTCTGCCGGTGTCCGGTTCAATAACCCCCCCTCCTGCAGAAACCCCATCAGCTCACCAAATGCATCGACCACCTTCTGCAGGTGCGGTTTGTCGAGGATATTGTGACTCTGTGATGCCACCTCTGGCGAAGCCAGTGTCTGCCCGATCTCGCCAATCAGCCTGTCGATCCCTTCGTAACGGCGATCCACCCCCCTGATGGCCTGATAACGCGCCAACATATCCTTCTGCAGCAGTTGCCGCGTCTCGGCTGGAAATGGACACCCCGAAAGCCGATCCAACAGACCCTCCTCAAAATCCACACCTCGCAGCAGGCGCTGGATCTTCATTCGTTTCTGCGCCATGTGCACCTGATAGCGATGAACTATGCTTGCCAGCATCAGGGCCGCGATCAGTAATCCGCCAAGGACGAAAATCAGGTTCATAACTGTAGCAATCCAATCCTGAAAACTTATCTGTTAAATAGCGCTGTTATTGTGCCAAAATCGTTGTCTGCCCGACACACTATTTTCCTGAAAAATGGGATCATGTCATGCTCGCTCCGATAAAAATCCTTACCCTTTGTCTGAGCCGACCGTGATCTTCCCGCTCTTCGGCGACGGTTCGCTCGACTGCGAATTACGCTGGCACAAAAAGCCCACAACCGGCACAATCGAAACAGCGAATCACAACGATTATGAGGACAAAGCACCATGAACTGGCCACTCCTGGTTATTCTCGTCCTGGCGGCGTTCCTGCTGCTGATGCCACTGCTTTCCTATCTCTCCGCCCGTCGCAGCGTTGGAAAAAGCGTGGCGGCATCAATCAACGGAAGCGACCTCCCCTCATCGCGACTGGTCTATTTTTACAGCGCGCATTGCGGTCCCTGCCGCCAAATGACACCAATCATTGACGAAATGGCCAAAAACCATGAGGAAGTCATCAAATATGATGCCAGACAGGCGCCAGAGACGGCTGCCGCCTACGGCATCCGCGCCACGCCGACAACGGTCCTGGTAGAGAACAATGTCATTACAGAGGTCCTGCTGGGCGCCAAATCGCAGCGACAACTTGAAAAACTACTACAGAGAATCAGCTAATGCGGGCATTGATCATCCCGGTTACCGACTTTCAGCAGAACTGTACGCTGCTATGGTGTGAAAAGACCCAGGCCACCGCCATTGTCGATCCCGGTGGCGATATCGAACGGATCATTGAAGCCGTTACTGTCCATCAACTGAAACCACATTTGATCCTCATCACCCACGGCCATATCGATCACGCCGGCGGCGCAGCAGCACTGGCCAGAAAGCTGGATATACCCATCGAGGGCCCACAGCAGGACGATCGCTTCTGGCTCGAAGGCATGCCCGATCAGGCTGCCATGTTTGGTTTTTCAGCAGTGGAAACTTTCGAACCGGATCGCTGGTTGAAGGATGGGGATCATGTACGCTTCGGCGAGGTGGAGCTTGAGGTACTGCATTGTCCGGGCCATACACCAGGGCACGTCGTATTCTTCCACCGTGAGAGTGAGCTGGCGCTGGTGGGGGATGTGCTATTCCACGGATCGATTGGCCGAACCGACTTTCCGCGAAGCAACCATGCAGCGCTGCTCCGCTCCATAAAGGAAAAACTCTGGCCCTTGGGAAGTGCGGTACGTTTCATCCCCGGCCATGGCGCAGAATCAACTTTTGGTGAAGAACGCCGAAACAATCCGTTTGTTGCGGATTAGGTTTTAAACTGGCTCACACTCTCCCTGCACACCTAATGCAGGTAAGTACAGTATCTACTGACATCCAACTCCGCCAATTCTGAGGAAAGGGGGTCTCGCTACCACCTACCCAATCTGAAATCAGCGCCAGAAATGCAGGCACTACCACTCAGCCCATCGAAACAGGACAAAAACATAAGCTTTCCCTAATAAATTCATATAGTTCATAGTTTTGCATTGATTGACTGCATGACGTAATATCCGCCCAATAATATTGGGTGTTCCTATTTTCCCAACAACAAGTCAGCACTCGTAGATCAGGCAGGGGAGATCACCGTTTCCTGCCGATACCTAAAACAAAAGATTGAGGGTGAAGTATGTTTCGCAACAGTGCCAGCGGAAACGCAGCGGGCAAAGTATCCATTGTCTTTGTAAGCATCATCTTCCTCGCCGGCGTCGTATTTACCGGTCTCTTCAATGTGGGCCTCGGACTCACAAACGAAATGGACTTCTGTACGAGCTGCCACTCCATGAAAGTGAATTTGGAAGAGTACAAAGAGACAACGCATTACAAAAATGCCTCAGGGGTACGGGCCACCTGCGCGGACTGCCATGTTCCCAAGCCGTTCATACCCAAGATGGTCGCAAAGGTAATGGCATATAAGGATGTATTGCATGAGATCCTCGGTACCCTCGACACCAAAGAAAAATATGAGTCCCACCGTTGGGAGATGGCTAACCGGGTTTGGGAGAAGATGCGTAGTACAAACTCCCGCGAATGCCGAAGCTGCCACGACTTCAGTCAGATGGATCTGAGTGAACAGGATCGCAGTGCCCGTAAGCGTCACGCAAGAGCGGAGGACGAAGGCAAAACCTGTATCGACTGCCACAAGGGTATCGCCCATGAGGAGCCGGATGAACCGGACGAAACCACCGAGGAAGATAACGACAAGGCATGATCAGCGTTTTTGAACCCGGAACAGTCACGGTAGAATCATGAAGAAAAACAAGCTTGCCGCAATACTGCTGGCGCTGCTCATCTCAACGCCAGCCCTCTCCGGTGACAAGGAGATGGCAAAAGAGTTGAGACTGGCCGCTATTGTCGGTGACACAGACGCCATCATCGAACTTCTGGATAAAGGCGTTTCGGTCGACACCGCCAATAAATTCGGCAAGACCGCCCTCATGATGGCGGTCGAAAACGACAATTTCGAAACTGTGGTCCTGCTGCTAAACCGGGGTGCTCAGGTCAACTTCCGTACCCTCGCAGGCTGCACTGCACTTACCGTTGCTGCCGAAAACGGGCATCCGGCACTTACCGCGATGTTGCTCGAACGCGGCGCAAATATACATGATCGTACCCGGGCCGGCTGGGACTCAATGATGATCGCCGCCCGTTACGGCATCACGGACATGGTGGAACAGCTTCTCTTCAAGGGCGCTGATCCCCACGCGTCGGACAAGCACGGCAGAAATGCACTCATGATGGCGGCGAGAAAAGGTCATACGGATACCGCCGAAATGCTGCTCAAACATGGCGCCAACGCCGATGCCCAGGACAGAAACGGCTCCACCGCGTTGATACTCGCAGCCGACCGCGGCAATGAAGAAACGGTAGAGAGCCTGCTAAAACTCGGCGCTTCCATCGGCAAAGAGGATCGTGACGGCGCGACGGCATTGATCTGGGCAGTGGGACAAGGGCACATAGCAATCACAAAACTGCTGATTGACAAAGGCGCCAATATCAACCACGCTGATCACGATGGCATTACGCCACTGATGGAAGCTGTCAGCAGTGGCTCCATGGATATGACCCGGCTTCTGCTGAAGCAGGGCGCTGATAAAACAATTAGAAACAGCAACGGTCGCACAGCTGCAGACATCGCCAAAAAGAAAAGAAAAAAGCATATCGTCAATCTGCTCAAAGGAGCGGGCTGATAAACGAAGTATGCGGAGGATGAGAGAGTCCCGTACAATCTACTCGTCATTCCATATATACGAATAATAATGTCAAGCGATGACACCCGTTTGACAACGGTAACCGGTCGTTTTCCCAACAACCGGTTATCCAGAGCATTGCGCAAGCGGAGTGGATGGAATCCACAATAAATCCAAAGAAAGTCAGGGAGTTTTCGCTGGCGCGCCAATGCAGTTGAAGTCTTCACGTAGTTTAAGATTTCAGCGCATTTACTACTGGGATAATAATCCCTTTATACCAATGTAAGCCTGTTCAAAACCCAAAGGAGGAAACATGGCGTACACAACGATAAAGAAGGCCCTGATCGGCGCACTGGCTCTCAGTGCATCTTCACTGGCTTTCGCCGCTGACAAACCCCTGATGATGGGCGCCAGCGCAAAAATGCTGTCCGACACCTGCGCTGGTTGCCATGGCACCAACGGCGCCAGCGCCGGGCCAGCTATCCCCAGCATCGGCGGTCTCTCCACTGAATACTTTGTTGAGATCATGCAAGGCTATAAGAGCGGTGAGGTTATATCCACCATCATGGGGCGCATCGCCAAAGGCTATACCGACGATGAGTTTACCGCTATGGCCGGCTTCTACGCCAAGAAGGGCTTTGTTGCCGCAAACCAGAAGTTTGATGCCGCAAAAGCCAAGAATGGCGCCAAACTGCACGACAAGTACTGTGAAAAGTGTCATGCAGATGGTGGAACTGCCGCTGATGACGATTCCGGTGTCCTTGCAGGCCAGCTCGTACCCTACCTGAAGTGGACCCTGGCTGACTATAGAGCGGGCGACCGTCCCATTTCGAAGAAGATGAAAAAGAAACTCAACAAGATGCTGAAGGCGAAAGGCGACGGCAGTATTGACGATCTGATGCACTTCTACGCAAGCCAGCAATAAGGGGGATTGAAAACATGAAGATTACCCGTAGAAGTTTTGTAAAAGGTGCCGGTGCAGCGACTGCTATCGGCATGATCGGCACCCCTTTTATCGCTCTGGGCGCAAGTAAAAAGGTGGTGATAGTGGGTGGCGGTACCGGTGGCGCAACTGCTGCCAAATATCTGAAGCTGGCTGATCCGACCATCGATGTCACCCTGATCGAAGCCAACAAGCACTACTATACCTGCTACCTCTCCAACGAGGTACTGAGTGGCGACCGCACCATTGACCAGATCAAGTTCGGCTACAGTGGAGTTGGCAAGCACGGTGTGAAGGTCGTTCACGACATCGTCACCGGCATCGACGCCGGCAAACGCGTGGTCAAGACCAAGGGCGGCAAGAGTTTCAATTACGACCGCTGCATCGTCGCCCCGGGCGTCGATTTCAAGTGGGAGACCATTGAGGGTTACGATGCCAGAGTCGCGGAGACCATCCCCCACGCCTGGAAGGCCGGCTCACAGACCGTGACCCTGCGCAAGCAACTGCTGGCAATGAAGGATGGCGGCACTGTCTGCATCACCGCTCCCCCCAACCCCTTCCGTTGCCCTCCTGGACCTTACGAGCGCGCCTCTCAGATCGCACACTATTTTAAGCAGCACAAGCCAAAGTCCAAGATCATCATCCTGGATCCAAAGCCGAAATTCTCCAAGATGGGCCTGTTCGTACAGGGCTGGAAGGATCTCTATGGCTACGGCACAGACAACAGCATGATCGAGTGGCACGGTACCCCCAAGGGTTCCGACGACAATGTCATATCTGAGATCGATGCCAAGAGCCGCACCGTCACCACTGGCTTCAATGAAATCACGGCCGACGTGTTGAACGTGATTCCCGCCCAGAAGGCCGGCAAGATCGCATTCGCTGCGGGCCTGACCAAAGGCGACTGGTGTCCGATCGATCTACACACCTTCGAGTCCACCATTCACAAGAATATCCATGTGATAGGTGATGCTGCGATCGCCAAGGGTATGCCGAAATCCGCCTATGCAGCCAACTCCGAAGCCAAGGTCTGCGCCGCCGCTATTGCTGCGCTGTTGAATGGTCATGAGCTTGGTACGCCTGCCTATGTCAACACCTGCTACTCCATTATCGGCAAGGACTACGGCATCTCCGTTGCGGCAGTTTATCGTCTGGCTAAAGATGGCTCCAAGATCACCAAGGTCTCCGGCGGTCTGACACCCAAAGATGCGTCTCCCGAGATGCGTGCCCGCGAGGTGCAGTACGCCTACAGTTGGTTCGACAACATCACCAACGATGCCTTCAACTAAGTCATGAATCATAACCGTCAGGGATGACGGCTGCGGACGTTTTCACAACGATCCTTTCAAAGGCGGAACCCTCGGGTTCCGCCTTTTTTATTGGGAGAACAAACAATCCCCGCTGCAAACGGGCGGTTTATTAAATTGGGGCGGCGCCCCTACTAAAAACCGCACAAATAGAAAAGGCGGGTGAACCCGCCTTTTGTTGCTACAAACTTCATTGCGCATCGAGACTACTTGGGCCTGATCGGCCTTCTCATATCATGAGATCGTTGTTCTATCGCATAACCACCATAAATCTTGGATGATCTGGAGTATTTTGGGAAATCCGGATTCTGCCAGCCCGCCTCGGCAACCTTATCCGCCGGCGGCTTCAGACGAGAGGAGTAGTCCATCACCGCCATGACATCCCGCATGGTGAAGCGGCGGATCTGTTTGACCATCTTGGGATCCGCGTTTCTGCGACGACCTTTTTTTATCCACTCGAACTGACGCATCAGATAGCGGTAGTGCTGGCCGTAGATCGCCGGTATGTGCTCGGCCTTATCTCCCTGACCATTGTCGCCATGACACTCTGTGCAGTTCGCTTCATAGAGTTTCTTGCCATGTTTAAGATCATGCCCCGAACCCGTGCCATTGTTGGGAGTCATGGGCAGCAGTGCAATATAGGCAGCAACATCAGCGATCTCCTGTACACCGCCCAGCAGGCGGGGCGAAGTAAATGGCCGCATGGTTGGATTGTCGCGGTTGCGGGCGCGGATGTCGGCAAGCTGCTTGATGATTACCGTATTCAGTTGACCTGCAACCTGAGGATAAGTGCCGCTTTCATGCCCCCACCCCTCCGGCGTATGACACACCGCACAAATCTCATACACCTTCTTTCCATTTTCAAGATCCGGCGATTTAAGGAGTGCCGCCTCATACTCCTCCATCGCCTTTTCCGACGTCCCTGCCACAACAATTCCCGCTGCTATCAAACCAAGAAAAACAGCCCCTGTCTTTAGCAAATATCTACTCATCGACTTCTCACGCGTTTGTGTGATGAACGGACTTGAGAATAGCCTTTTATGACATATCAGGCAATCTTTCATCAATGCCTTCGCTCGCGTAAATACGCCGCTTAATTAGCATTTGATAATTATCTTAACCATTGATAATAAAGGGAAAATTGAACTATCATCCGACATCTGCCAGAATGCCGAACCAACCAATACCTGCAAAAAATCCGCTTATTGCAGTGCTGACAGATGCGGCAAATACAAAAGCAATAACAACGCAATTAACAGTTAACCTCATCCCCGGTGAGCTGAAGGAGCATCCCATAACAACTAAAGAACTGGGATAAAACCTACGGGATCAAGCGCTTTTTTCTCGAAAACTTAACGACTCATACACAAACCCTGGAGGCTCGTTCATGAAACGGCTATTGCTGACACTTCTTTTAACACTACCGTTCGCTGCACAGGCAGTAGACATGGAAAACGGTAAAAAAATCAGCCGCAGTTGTGCGCTTTGCCACGGCCAGCTGGGACAGGGCACACCCGGTCCCGCATCCCCGCGTTTGGCAGGAACACCTGCCGGCTATATGGTTCAGCAGGTGGAAGCCTACATCAACGGCGACCGTCCAAACCTGCGCATGGTTATTACCTCATCCCTGCATTCACTTAGCGAGGATGATATCGACGATATTGCCGCCTACTACGAAAGCATCAACCTGAACAATATTGCCCCAGGGCTGGGAGCCATACCCCAATGGCCGGGCAATATTGCACAGGGCAAGGAAATCTACGGGGAGGAGTGCAAAAGCTGCCACCGTAAAAACGGCATGGGGAAATCCCGCAAAGGCATACCTGCCCTGGCCCTGCAGTATTCCCAATATCTATTCCGTCAGATCAAGATGTTCCAGTGGCGCAAACGGGTTCACGACGACGAACCTGATGATGATACGTTCGATAATTTTTCCAATCAGCAGATTGAAAGCATCCTGGCTTACGTCTCTTCACTGGCGCCCAATAACAAGAGATAACGTTATCGACAGCGTTACCAAGCGTATATAACCATTTCCCGGAGTACCTTAAATGAATGCACTGAAAAACCTTTGGTTTATGCTGGCACTGGCGATCACGATCCCCACTATCGCTTTGGCAGCTGATAAGCCAGCGATGCCACAGATCAACATTACAGACATCAAACAAACCGTTGTACAGATGAGTCTTCAAGATGGCATCACGCGTGAAGATGCGATACAGGCATTGATGTCCCGAGCCGCAGAGATCAATCTGAAGTTCGTCGCCCGTCAGGAAGTTTCGAAGGAGTTGCAGGCACGTGGCCTGAAGACTCCCTATCTCGACATCTTCCAGTTCTGCAACCCGGAAGACGCCCGCAAGATGATTATGCATGACCCCATCTATGCGGCCTACATGCCCTGCCGTATTGCCATGGTGGAGGACAAGAACGGCAAACTATGGTTGATGATGCTGAACCTGGATATGCTGATCAACAGTCAGATGCTGCCTGCAGAACTGACCGAAATCGCCATCCGCGTCAATCAGGCCATGCTTGATGTGATGGTTGCCGGCGCTACAGGCGAGTTCTGATTACTGCCGGGGTCGGAGTCAAATTTGACTCCGACCTCTCATTTGGACAAAAAAAACGGCGCATCTGCGCCGTTTCTCTATGGCCCACTGGACCAAAATATTAATCCCGCCCGCTGTTATTTACAGATAGTTTCCGACAGATTCGCCTGAAAGATAGCCTTGTGTATGTCGCCCAGACTCAACATGCCGAGGAGTTTGCCGTCTACTGCAACCGGGATGCGTCGAAACTTATGCCGTACCATTACGGTAGCGGCACGTAATATGTGCATATCCGGATCAATGGTAACAACCCTGGGGGTCATCAGATCAGACACCTTCAGGTTCACTACATCCTTGTACTGGTTCATCATACCGTCGTAATCCGGTGTAGCCATTACATCCGCAAAATCCTCCAGCTTTGGAAACATACGGTGCAGAACATCCTTCTCCGCAATGATACCCATCAGTTTTCCATCTTCATCCTCAACCGGAAGGCCGCTGTAGCGAAACAGGCACATCAGTGAGACTACTTCCAACAGTTTGGTATCAGGTTTCACCGTCTTCGGTGATCTTGACATAATTTCGCTAACCAGCATCGGGGGGCTCCTCGTCAGACGCTAATAATTTTTCTTTAACATTCTGAAATTCACGCCTTTGCCGGAACGGACAAAATAGCCAAGCAGGGGCACTGCCGCTGGATTCCAGATATGCATACCTTAGCGTCACTCACGACGCAAACGATAAAGATACGCAATCCAACAGGCAAAGCCAACCACTATTAATAATTCATGATTGACTGATTATTCAATCGATACCTGGTGCGAACTTTGGAAACATGATCTTCACACCATCGCCAGGGGGACGGTGAGCACACTGTCCGCCACATCAACCAAACGCCGTTTACGCTCTCTGGCGAGTGACAGCAGTTTGACCCTTGCCTCTTCCTCGGCAATACCCAACCTCATCATCAGATGACTGCGAGCACGGTCGATACGATAACTCTCCGCCAACCTGACACGCGCTCTCTCCATTGCCTGCGTCAGATTCCGCAACCGCTCAAAACCCGCAATGGCCACAGAGACAATCACACCCAGCTCTACTTGCCCGATTGTGCCGACTTCATAACAGGTCACACCGGCATTGATCGCACGCTGAATCAGATAGCCATCCCTGTTGCGACTCAACATTACCACCGGCAGAGCCGACACCGAGACCACAACCTCCAGCGATTCAAGCAGCGCTGAAGAGGGGGTGTCCAGATCGATCAGGAGTAGATCAGGCTGCTCACGCAACACCCAGGCAAGAATGTCGCTATTGGGACGGACAACATCGAGGAGACGACACCCTGCCTGGTCCAGATAATCCCGAAGCTCCAAACCCGATAAAGGATTTGCACTAACATATAGAATCGACCGCTTATCCAATTCCCCATCTCCCTCTTTATAATTGGAATATTGCT
Source organism: bacterium endosymbiont of Escarpia laminata (assembly GCA_003660235.1). Lineage (GTDB taxonomy): Bacteria > Pseudomonadota > Gammaproteobacteria > Chromatiales > Chromatiaceae > QGON01. The sequence continues at coordinate 34,423 of QGON01000059.1, forward strand.
CAGCATTCATTGCTGTATCTTTATCTGTTTTCGGCAACACAGGGTAAATCTATACCTTGTTCAGGATGCTATTTCCCGATTCTCGGATCAAACCATGATCCATTTCACACCCTTTCTGACCTGCAACCAGCCGCATGTAATAAACGCCCCGCCGCGATGTGCCTCTCCAGGAGTCGTCGTAGCGTGCATTTCTTGGTGGGTTATCTGTTGCCTGCCGGACACTAAATATTTTTTGTCCCTATTTCCTCGTCTTTAGTCCTCGTCTGGGGATAAATTTCATACACAGCACTAAGCGGATGATTTTCAAAATAATGCCTGCTCTGGATGAAAAGTTATCCACAACCTGCGAACAACTTACACAAGCTTATACCCACTCCAATCCACAACATATGGTGGTTGACACTTGAAATTTTACCTATATATTGTGTTTAACAGATCGCTTCAATATCGATCACAAAGGACACAAAAACGGCCTGTGCGTTGCGCGGCCAATAAAGAATGGACGCTATAGGAACAGCACCATATATTAAGCATTTTCCGCCTTCCAACGAGAAACCGGGACTGCTCCCCGTTTTAACACTGAACCCAAACAAGTGTGTTTGCCCGACACAGCCAGGAGGAGACATGGTCACCGAAGCCAGCCAGAATGACGTTGCATCCGACACCCTACCGCCGACCGTCCAGGAATCACTCGCTCCGGAAACCGCCTCAGGCAACAGTGGTGCGTTCCAGGTCATCCGCCGCAACGGCAAGGTCACCCATTTTGATGCCGGCAAGATCTCTGTTGCGGTAACCAAGGCCTTTCTCGCGGTCGAGGGCGGCAGCGCGGCCGCTTCAGGCCGCATCCACGACACTGTCAAGGAACTTACCCATCAGGTTACGGTTGCCCTGACCCGCCGCACGCCAGCCGGTGGAACGGTACATATCGAGGATATCCAGGATCAGGTGGAACTGGCCCTGATGCGCTCCGGGGAGCACAAGATCGCCCGTTCCTACGTGCTCTACCGCGAGCAGCAGAATCAGAAGCGCGCGGAAGAGGCGGCACAGAAGGCGGCTGAAGGGGGTCTGCCCCAGGAACACCTGGTCAGGATCACCCTGGCTGACGGCAGCATCCATCCGCTGGATATCAGCAGGCTTCGCTCTCTGGTTGAGGAGGCCTGTAACGGTCTGGAAGAGGTGGAGGCCGAATCGATCCTGGACGATACCTGCCGCAACCTGTTCGATGGCGTAAAAGAGGCCGATGTCTCCCAGGCGCTGGTAATGAGCGCGCGCACCCTGATCGACCGGGAGCCCAACTACTCCCTGGTCGCTGCCCGTCTGCTGTTGGACATCCTGCGCCGCGAGGCACTCGGTTTCCTCGGTCAGGAGAACAACGTCGGCACCCAAGCCGAGATGGGCGCACGCTACAGCGACTACTTCAAGTCCTATATCCATCGTGCAGGGGAGCTGGAACTGCTCGACACCCGTCTCGGTCAGTACGACTTGGAACGACTCGGCGCCGCCATCAAGCCAGAGCGTGATCTGCAGTTCGCCTACCTGGGCCTGCAGACGCTCTACGACCGTTACTTCGTCCATAGTGAGGACGGCGTGCGCTTCGAACTGCCTCAGGCCTTCTTTATGCGCGTCTCCATGGGACTGGCGATCAACGAGATCGACCGTGAAGACCGGGCCATCGAGTTTTATGAACTGCTCTCGTCTTTCAGCTTCATGAGCTCCACCCCAACCCTGTTCAACTCCGGCAGCCTGCGGCCACAGCTCTCCAGCTGCTACCTGACCACCGTGCCCGACAACCTGGACGGCATCTACAGCTCCATCAAGGACAACGCCCTGCTCTCCAAGTTCGCCGGCGGCCTGGGCAACGACTGGACGCGTGTGCGCGGCCTGGGCGCACATATCAAGAGCACCAACGGCAAGTCTCAGGGCGTGGTTCCCTTTCTCAAGGTGGCCAACGACACTGCCGTGGCGGTCAACCAGGGCGGGAAGCGCAAAGGTGCCGTCTGCGCCTACCTGGAGACCTGGCACATCGACATCGAGGAGTTTCTGGAGCTGCGCAAGAATACCGGTGACGAGCGCCGCCGCACCCACGACATGAACACCGCCAACTGGATCCCCGATCTGTTCATGAAACGCGTGGCCGAAGAGGGCGACTGGACCCTGTTTACCCCCAACGAGACACCGGATCTGCACGACCTCATCGGCAACGATTTCGAAGCGGCCTACAACGCCTACGAAGAGAAGGCGGCCAAGGGCGGGATCAAGATCTTCAAGACCGTGAAGGCGGTGGATCTGTGGCGCAAGATGCTCGGCATGCTGTTCGAGACCGGCCACCCCTGGGTGACCTTCAAGGACCCCTGCAACATCCGCTACACCAACCAGCACATGGGCGTGGTGCACAGCTCCAATCTCTGCACCGAGATCACCCTGCACACCAACGACAAAGAGATCGCAGTCTGCAACCTGGGTTCGGTCAACCTGCCTGCCCATGTCGATGAGAACGGCCTCGATCTGGCGAAGCTGGAGAGGACCGTCACCACCGCCATGCGCATGCTCGACAACGTTATCGACTACAACTACTACAGCGTGCCTCAGGCACGGAACTCCAACCTGCGTCACCGCCCGGTTGGGCTGGGCATCATGGGTTTCCAGGATGCGCTCTACAAACAGCGCATCCCCTACTCTTCGGAGCAGGCCCTCGACTTCGCCGACCGCTCCATGGAAGCGGTGAGCTACTACGCCATCCAGGCCTCTTCAGACATGGCGGCCGAGCGCGGCCGTTACTCCACCTACGAAGGTTCTCTGTGGAGCCAGGGCATCCTGCCCATCGACTCGATGAAAAAACTCAAGGAGAGCCGCGGCGACTACCTGCAGGTCGACGAAAGCCAGACCCTCGATTGGGATCACCTGCGCCAGAAGGTGACCACCCAGGGCATGCGCAACTCCAACTGCATGGCCATCGCACCCACCGCCACCATCTCCAACATCTGTGGTGTGAGTCAGTCCATCGAACCCACCTACCAGAACCTGTTCGTCAAATCGAACCTCTCGGGCGAGTTCACCGTGGTCAATGCCTACCTGGTACATGACCTGAAAAAGCAGGATCTGTGGGACGAAGTGATGGTCAACGACCTCAAATATTACGACGGCAGCCTGCAACCCATCGACCGCATCCCGGCGGAGCTGAAGGCGCTCTACGCCACCGCCTTCGAGATGGATGCGCGCTGGCTCATAGAGGCGGGTTCCCGCCGCCAGAAATGGATCGACCAGGGCCAGTCCCTCAACCTCTATATGGCGGAACCCTCCGGCAAGAAGCTGGACAACCTCTACAAACTGGCCTGGGTGCGTGGACTCAAGACCACCTACTACCTGCGCTCCATCGGCGCCACTGCTGCGGAGAAGAGCAGCGTGGTATCCAGTGGTGACGGCGGTCAGGTCAATCTGCTTGGCAGTAACAGCGAAGCACCCAAGGCCTGCTCGATCCTCGATCCTGAATGCGAGGCGTGTCAGTAAAGAAGGTTAAAGGCGAAAGGTTAAAGGTTAAAGGCCTTGTGTCGCCGGCGCGACAACCTTTTTGAATATGTAGGAGCGGCGGGGCGCCGCTCCTACACAAAATACAGAGTTGATGCCGTTACTCCGGCGAGGGACTCATTCATCAAGGGGATGAAAACAATGCTGAACTGGGACGATCCATTGACGGCGCCGGTAGCGGCAGCCAATCCGGCGCCACTGGCCGAGGTAACCGTGGGTAACGAGTTACAGACACAGGAAGCCGTTGTCGTAACCGCAACAACGGAGATGCCGGCCGAGGCATCGATGAGTCTGGATATAAAACCGGTCAACCCGGATGACAAACGGGTCGTCAACGGTTTGACTGATATCAACCAGCTGGCGCCATTCAAATACCCCTGGGCCTGGGACTATTTCCTCAACGGCAACAAGAACCACTGGACGCCGCTGGACATCAACATGGCGCAGGATGTGCACGACTACCACCACAGCCTGACGCTGGAGGAACGGCATGTCTACGAGAACGTACTCTCCTATCTGACCACCTCCGACATCCTGGCGATGCGCAACATCGGCCTGGCGGTGATGGAGAAGATGTCCGCCCCCGAGCTGCAGATCTACCAGGCCCGTCAGGTCTACGAAGAGGCCCTGCACACCTGGACCTACCAGCACTGCATCGAGACCATCGGCCTCGACCAGGGGGAGATCTACAACCGCTATCGCGTGGTGCCGGAGATCAACCGTAAGATCCAGATCACCAACCGCCGTCTCTCTTCGATCCTGCGTGCCGACATCGATCTGCGGGATCCCGATGAGCTGCAGAACTTCGTCATGGCTTATATCTTCTTTGCAGGTATCTTCGAAGGTTGCTGGTTCTACAACGGCTTCAGCCCGATCTTCGCCCTGCAGCGCCGGGGGCTGATGAAGGGCACCGCAGAACAACTGCAATACATCATGCGTGACGAAGTGATGCACGCCTCCTTCGGCATCCGCGTGGTGAAACAGATCATGTTCGAAGAGGGCATACAGCTCGATCCCAAAGCGGTCCGCGAGATGTGGGATGAGGCGCTGGAAGCTGAGACAGGATATGCGGGTTACATCCTCAAGGATCCGATCCTCGGTTATTCGAAAGAGGATCACATCGAGCAGTTCCGTTTTATCGCCAACCGCCGGGCGCGGCAGCTCGGGATGGAAGAACCCTTCCCCGGTGCCGAGAATGCCCTGCCCTGGCTCGACGAGCAGGCCAACCTGCGCAAGGAGAAAAACTTCTTCGAAACCCGTGTCACCGAGTATCAGGCCGGTGGTGCGCTGAACTGGGACTGAGTCAAAGAGTTAGTAGTCACGGAGCGTTATCGGCAGGGATGCCTTTTTAATTTCTTAGGTGGACGGGGTATAATTTGACTTCGATCCCTTCACAATCAAGAGGAGATTTTCATGTTATGTTCGCACTGCTCATCCGTGATGGTACAGACTGAATCCCTGCGGGATACCACCACCGAACAGTCTCGTTACGAGTGTCCGGTGTGTGGACGTACGCACCTGCAAACACGGCAACTGCAAGTGCCGGCGTCTCCGCATCCGGCCTGCAATCACCACTTTCCGGGTGGTGAAGGCATCACGCCGCACTGACCCTACGTCGAGCGGCCCAAACGATGGAAGGGATCAGCGGGGGAATGCCGCCGCATAGCGTTCTATCCACTCTATCGCAGCCTGTTCACCGGTAAGCCGCCGCCCCTCTTTTTTCAGCACATCCTGTTTGTACTGTTCGATATGGCAGACCTGCTCCACCATGCGCAGGGCAAACTCATCACCCGAATCTTCAAATCTCACGCCAACCTCATAACAGTCTTCCAGCGCCTTGCACCAGACCGTTATCCCTGAGGCATGAAACTCCGGCGGCGTTATGGAGATGGCCACATGGATAACAGTGCCGGGGTCAATCCAATGATTTGCGATGAAGCAGAGCCCTCCGTCACTGATGTTTTTCAGACAATCATGGTTGTCAGCGACAATCTCACCCAAATCGAAATCGATGGGTATGTCGGATGGATGCCGAATGAAGTGGCGCATGCTGAATCTTGCTTGCTCGTACGAAGGCCTATTCTCCAGCCGGTTCCTCTCGTCCCCCGCTGGGAAAAAACATATGTTCAATGGGTATCTACCCTAAGGAAAGCAAAGCTTGGGACGATTTTCAAGGTCAACCTTTAAAGCAGGCACTCAAGAGAGCGGTTAAATCACCGCAGCATCTTCCGGATACTGAATGTCAGCACCAGAGGCCATAACGCCCAATTGAGCAGCGAGATAAGAATCCCGACATCTTTTGGTGTTAGTGAACTGTTTAACCGGCAGTCCGGTTTGCTTGCTTCAGACTGTAGAGGAGCATCACGATTTGACTTTTCGTCGACATCCTGCAAATCACTGGAGCCTCTCAAATGAGGTGACGTTTTGCAAAATAAGTGTAGGCCTGACTCCTCTGCAAGTTCCCATTCATCCCGGGCAACAAGCCCAATGATAGGAATATGATAACGCAGTGATATAAAGAACGGCGTTGCGTCCTGCCATATAACCGCCGGTGGTATCTTGAGAGGCGCAAGTCCCTCTGCAGCACGCACCTCACGATAAGCAAGGCTGGGCTCGAAATTTTCACGCGTATAATAGAGGGGCATCATCAGCCCCCAAACTACACCGATGACCAGAAGAAGTCGTAGCGGCGTTGTGCCGTAACCGAGCAAGAGGGCAAAGGGCAGGTGCAGAAATATCCCTCTCAGAGACTCCAGGGGCAGACGAAAAAACCACCATTTACTGCGCCAGGCATCCCGCCACACCTGACGGCGCGCTCGCCGCTGGGCAGCACGGTAGATTGCATTGGCTTCGCTCTCATGCCCAGCATTTCGAACGGACTGTTCCGACCTCACATAGGTGTCACGCCTGAACATGGGATCGCAGGAGAGCAACGCCTGGAACTTGTCTGTCTGCTCATAGTTTCGAATATCCCAGGCACGCACCGACAGATCCTGCAGATGCAGTGGACGGGGAAAACGCTCTGTTCTTCCACCGAAAAGATGCTGCCACCGTTTATGTTCTACCCTCCGCGCCTCTATCCTTAATTCGCCAAGCTCGGCCGATGTCAAACGCAGGCCAATTCGATCGATATCACACTCTTTGAATGTTTCAGCATCAAAACTATTGTGTGAAATCACGAACCGAAACGCTTTCAGATATCTGAAGTCAGCCGCGCCTGGGATGTTTACGCTGTCCGTAACATTAAACTCATCATTGATGGCAAAGAGTTCAACTTCACCTTGTGCCTGTAGCCCTCTCGCCACCACACAGCCGACCTTGACTCCATCAAGAAGTTCGTTTGCATACTCAGCATCCGGTCGTTCCGAGATAAGATCCAGGCCGGTTAGATCAATGTCGTTATCACAACGAACCATAGTCAGGTCAAGATTTGCAGCTGTCGCACGGCGTAATTTCGTATCATTTTTTGGCAGGCGATCCCGCACCATTTTTGGCGTTTTATACGAGGCAAGCAGTGTTGTCCGCGAACGAAAGGCGATATCACCCGCAATACGGCTATCGTTTAGCCTGATCGCCCCGGCCACTGTGACATTGACGAAGTCACACTCACCACGGATATTCGATTGGCATATTTCAAGATGCCCCCCAACATATGCGCCCTCGGAAAGAAAATCGATCGAATGATTTGAGCCGCCAGCGTTATTTGTATACTGCAAGGTACTGCGCCAGAAAAGAATGTCACCTTCAATGTCGGCGCCGTTGATAAAGAGCCCTGGAGCACCTTTAGTATGGTCCGCACCGGTCACAACGAGCAACGGCATTCGCACATCGCCGTGTATTCGCGCATTGCTCAGCGTTATCCCACCCAGTATGCAGGGTCCGGCTTCAGCAGGGGATGGATATTCGAATATTCCTAAGACAATAGTCCCGGACTCCAAAGAATACAGGCTTAGCAGACCATCAACGCGCGTACTCTCTATCTTTAAATGCCCGGATATTTTTGCCGCCGCAAAATTTAGCGTTCCACTGACCGCAGTATGTGCGACCACACTTAAACCATCATCCGCATGCTTCATGAAAGGCGCTATAAACACGGTACTTTCGAAAACTGAACCCCAGCAGGAAAAGTCACCGAGAACCTGCAATCCGATTATATTGACCGTTCCTTTAACCCGAATATTGGTTGCGCTGACATCCCCTCTGATCAGGGACTCTCGATAAGCTCCGTTCTTACAAAAATATGACCCATGTTGTCCCCAACAGCTAAAATCAAAATCCCCGCCAATCCTTGCATTATCGAGAGTAACGGCATTTAGATTCGTGGGGTCTGACGAGTTGATTTCACATCCACGGATGCTCGCATTCTGCTCTACCTGAAGGCCCTTTGCCAAAACCGTGCCGTGGACCGTAGTACGATCCAAAACAAAACTTCCTTCAACCTGCAGCCCATTCAAATCAAGCGAAACTGCATCCAGAAGACGTTTCCCCCATAAAGAGGGAATATCCAAAACATCCACATCATCGAGAATAAAATCCCCAACAACCCTGACATTCCGAAAGGCAACTGTTTTTGAAAATGTACAACCGGAGAAGTCAGCGCCCCCTTCAAACTTAGTGCCGGTAAAGTCGACTTCACCCTCAAAGCAGGTATACAACGCCCGCATTGGAAAAGTTACACTTTCTCCACGAAACTGGACGGCACCGCGTACACGCTTATGTTCAATCGCAGCCATATCGCCACGCTTTAGCGCTGCGACAAACATATCCGCGTCGATAATCTCGTTTGAAACAAGCGTGGATTCAGTCATTATCTTTCCAAATAGTATTCTGGTTATGGCAACACAAAATCGCGAGGGAGACGCAGGAGAAAATGCGTCTTGGTAGTAAAGAGTTCCGGCACCATACCCAAACGGCCCATCACCGGCGTATCATCATCCATAGCGACACTCCCATCAGGATAAACATGAAAACATGCATGAAAAAATTTATCTGAATAGGCTATGAAGGCATCAGCAACCATAAAGCTTTTGTCAGGGTCACTGACCGGCCAGATCCGAATTGGTCTTATAGTATCAGACAGCACATCGCGCTGATCTTTCGAGTGACAGCGCCACTTGGCATCGTCTATCGATTCCACAATATGGAACAGGCCTTCATCACCATGCACCATGTCGCAAAAGAAATCGAGATACTCAGCAGCAGTTGTGCTGTTCAGATTAAGTTTGTAGGCAGCATTTAGCTTATGAAGCGTGGCCGACATACCATTGAGCGGAACAAGTCGATCGACACCTTCAGGAACTTCAGAATCTGCGATTGCGAAAAGCATCTCAGTTCGCCGGGGGTATCCCCCCCGCCGGTCTATTATTTCGTAGTGACGGTGTCCGGTATAGAATGAGAGTGTCTTGCGCAAAACACGCAATTCATCCCCTATATCTTCAGTCCAGGGCAACTGCATCCAAGCATCGGGAATATGATAATCGAGACAGCGTTCGTTTATACATGAAAAAAGTTCTCTGGCTTCACCCCTTAGGGCATCATCTTCAGATGGCCAAATCTCAATCCATCGATGCTCGGAAAAACGTCGCTCAAAATTCATCAACGATTCATGCAGAACCTCATCCGCATCCGCATCGGCTTCACTATCAGACGGACGCCAACTTTTCAGGCCTTTCAAAGCACGTTGCGATTTCTTATTGTTTTCAGCACGGCGTTCAGGAGATGGAATATCAAGAAGGTGAAGCACTGGGGCGCACCATGTCTGTTCCAAACCAACGACAGTGCCTGGTGTTTTCGGTTGCGGAAAAACACAATCTTCCATGAGCAATTTATACTCGATATTTGGAAGAAAACCTTTTTTATAACCCAGGGATACTTGGTATAACGCTTCTCTCTCACGATCCAGAATGACTGGTCCGTCATTACCTGATTCTCTCTCCAGAAAATCATCCCAGCGTTCTTGCTCAATATTTTCCGGACGCGGCACCTCATCCAGGCTTAATGCGAGGCTCTGTTTTTTTCTCCTGACTGATCCGGTTGTAAAATAGAGTGCAATATAGGCTAATGCATGTTTTTTAAAATCAATCTTCTCCGTATAGATCTCCCTGATCACATTGAGAAATGTCTCTGCACGGAAATCAACCAGAAAAGTATGTTTTGGTGTATCCCAGACAAAGGCGATCGCATCTTCGGCACCTTCGATAGCGCTCCAATTGAAGACCCACAGATATAGATCTGTTGCGAAAGGGATTGAAATACGTTCAGCCCCGAGAAATTCGCGTGAGGAACGGAAGGCGGGGGAAATGGATGTTTCGACCAGGCGAACAAGGAACGGTCGTTTATAGGATAACTTGTGCGCGGAATACCAGTCGCTGTCGTGTAATTCCTTTGGAAAATTATCGAATTTTATTTCCATGGCGTTTTCCTTGTCATAACGATCAAACAAGCACAGGCAGATACGACATCGCCTTTTTCATCATACAGAAATAGAGTTCGTTGTGACAAAAAGTGTCTCCTTGAAAATACCACCAAGTTTCCCTTCCCTCAGCCGCTATACAGCAGACAGCGCCTGTATGCCCCATCCAGCATACTGGTTGCAGCAGAAAGAGCCTCTGCCAGTTCTTCCAAGTCTTCCAGATCCAACTGCTGTGCCAGCATCGCCTTTTCCGCACCTGACTCCACCGCATCGAGCAGCCGAAGCCACAGACGCCAGCGAACTCGCTGAGCCGACACTTTCGGTGCCGCTATTTTGCCTGCCTTTATGCGCCTGCTCTGTTCTATCTGCAGCCTACGCTTGGCCTGGGCCAACTGTTCCGGTAGCGGGATCGCCAGGTCGAAAAGTATCGCCGCCTGTTCTGCCCGCCATTCGTCACCTGGTTCTTCAAGCAGGCGTGGCGCTATTGAAAATTCCCGCCAGGCCAGTCTCTCTTCGCCCACTGGATCGTCATCCGCCGGGTCGGGAGGGAATTTGTAGAAGCCCCAACGCGCACCCATGGCGCATTCGACCAATACCTTGTCACCTTCGATGCGACAGTCGCTCTCACTGCATTCACTGGCCGCCACCCAGGATCTGGGATCCAGCTTCCAGGCACAGAAATCCCGGTTTGGCGGTCTGCCGTAGGCTGCCTCAAGCAGTTGCCATGTCTCATTGAAGGTTCTCCACTCCCTGCGGTAATCGGGATTGCGCCGCAGAAACTCCCAGGCCCATTGGGCTCCGCTCAACCTTTCTGTGAAACCGTAGTCATCGGCTAAACGCCAGTCCTTCATCGGCATTGAGTTTTTCCTGATTTTGGAATGGGCTGAAAGAGATCTCTCACTCCATTCGAGATGACAATGAATTATTTTATCAGAACGACTTTAGCTCACCACACTTGCGGAGACTGGTTCAACCCTCCAGAATCATTGTATGAAGACACCCAATCTAATGGAGATGACCCGGACCCTGATCGCTGCGCCTTCGGTAAGCAGCGTCAACCCTTCGTGGGACATGGGCAATCAGCCGGTAATCGAAGTTTTGAGCGGCTGGCTCGAATCACTCGGCTTCAAGATCGAGATAGTGCCGATCCCAGGTCACAGGAACAAGTTCAATCTGGTAGCCAGCGCCGGTAGCGGCAGTGAAGGTCTGGTGCTATCCGGCCATACCGACACTGTGCCGTTCGACGAGGAGAAGTGGCACAGCGATCCCCTGCAGCTCGTCGAAAGGGATAACCGTTTCTACGGCCTCGGCACCACCGATATGAAGGGGTTCTTTGCGGTTGTCATCGAGGCAATCCGCGAACTGCCGTTGCACGATCTGAAACAACCGCTGACCCTGATCGCCACCGCCGATGAGGAGAGCACCATGTGCGGCGCCCAGGCACTCGTCGACCTGCATCGCCGGCTGGGGCGTCATGCATTGATTGGCGAACCGACCGGGCTAAAGCCGATTCGTATCCACAAGGGGATCTCCATGGAGTCGATTCGGCTGACCGGCCGCTCCGGCCACTCCAGCGACCCGTCACTGGGGGTCAATGCCCTTGAGGGAATGCACCGGGTCATCGGAGAGGTGTTGCAATGGCGTGACGATCTGCAGCAGCGCTATCGCAATCCTGCGTTCGAAGTTGAGGTGCCAACCATTAATCTCGGGCATATCCACGGCGGCGACAACCCGAACCGCATCTGCGGCGAGTGCGAACTCCAGTTCGATCTGCGCCCACTGCCGGGTATGGCGCTGAGTGACTTGAGAGCCGAGATATCGGCCCGTCTTGAGCGGCTGCTTAGGGGCAGCGGTCTGACCTGGGAGCTGGTACCTGTCTTCGCTGGCATCCCGGCGATGGAGACTCCAAAGAGTGCCGCCATCGTGCAGGCAGTCGAGTCCCTCACCGGTTTTCCGGCGGGTGCTGTCGCCTTCGGCACCGAAGGACCCTATCTGAACGAGATGGGCATGGAGACGGTGATCTGCGGTCCCGGTCATATCGATCAGGCCCATCAACCCGATGAGTACCTTCCCCTTGAACATATCCAGCCTGCAATCAAACTGATACAGTCGCTGGTGAAGAGATTCTGTTTGTGATCTTCTGTTAGCCAGACTCTGAATAGGCAGAAAAATGGTCTCTAAAAAGCAAACAACCGACCCTTTCGTGACCTGGTTTCGCGACGCATCCCCCTATATCCACGCCCATCGTGGACGCACCTTCGTCGTCTGTTTCGGTGGAGAGGCGGTTGCGGACAGGTGCTTTCCGAACCTGATCCACGATCTTGCCATTCTCCAGGGACTGGGAATCCGTCTGGTGCTGGTACACGGTGCACGTCCCCAGATCGAAGAGCGGCTGCAGGCACGCGGCGCCAAGATGCAGTACATCGATGGCCTGCGGGTAACCGACGATGCAGCGCTGGCCTGCGTCAAGGAGGCCGCCGGCGCCGTGCGGGTGGAGATCGAGGCCCTGCTCTCCATGGGACTCTCCAACTCTCCCATGGCAGGAGCGCGTATCCGGGCAGCCTCCGGTAACTTCGTGACGGCTAAACCCATCGGCGTCAGAAACGGTACCGACTACGGTCATACCGGAGAGGTTCGCCGCATCGACTCTGCAGCCATCGAGCAGCGCCTGGAAACCGGTGCGATTGCCATCATCCCCCCGATCGGCTACTCCCCGACCGGCGAGGTATTCAATCTGAGCGCCGCCGATGTCGCTGCATCCGTGGCCATCGCCTTGGGGGCGGATAAGCTCATCAGTCTGGTGGAGGGCAAAGGGCTGACCGACTCACGGGGGCGCCTCATCACCAATGTGGTGCCACGGGATGTGGACACCATCCTGTCACGGCGCAAACGGCTGCCGGAGGATATCTGTCAGCATCTGCGGGCGGCGGTCACCGCCTGCCGCAGCGGCGTCAACCGCATCCATCTGCTCGACCGGAAGGGTGACGGCGCGCTGTTGCAAGAGCTCTTTACCCGCGACGGCTCAGGCACCCTGATCACTGCGGAACCCTATGAGGAGACCCGCACCGCCACCATCGACGATATCGGCGGCCTGCTGGAACTGCTGGCACCGCTGGAGGCGGAGGGGGTTCTGGTGCGGCGCTCACGGGAACTGTTGGAAACCGAGATCGAACGCTTCACGCTGATGGAACGTGACGGCATGGCCATCGCCTGCGCCGCCCTCTACCCCTATGCCAAGGAAGGGATGGCAGAGATTGCCTGTGTCGTCGTACACCCCGACTACCGGGACGGTGGGCGTGGGGACAGGCTGCTGGAACAGATGGAGGCCGCTGCCCGTGCCCAGGGCATCCGGCAGCTGTTTCTACTCACCACCCATAGCGCCCACTGGTTCCGGGAGCGGGGTTTCGTTACCGCCGAGCTGAAATCCCTGCCGATAAAACGTCGGCAGCTGTATAACTATCGGCGCAATTCAAAGGTGCTGATCAAGCAACTCTCCGGGAGCTGATTCGGGCAATATGGTGTCCGGCATCAGGATGAGGAATGGGCGCACCTAACTGGCTGGTCTGGTTTGGCAGGATTACCGCAATCGTGGCGGTGCCGATCTGTCTCTTCTACCTCTCCTCGTTCACTCCCGATGAACGCCCTACCCTGGAACAGATGCTGCCGCCCCAGGACCAAGGCAGACTGGAGGAGATCCGGACAATCTTCGGTATCGAGCCGAACCGGGTCATCATCGGCATCAAGGCGGAGGCGGAACCCGACAGTATCGAGAAGTTAAAGCAGCAGATCAGTGCCATCGACGATGTTGCCGATGTCATGGAACGCTCCATCGGTGGGCAATATGCCTGTCTGCTAATCATCAGCATCACCGCCGGCAACTCAACCATGCAGGCGGCGCGCCGACTCGAAAAGGCAATAGCGGCAGTGACTGCAACGTTTGCCGATACCGTCGCCGCTACTATCGGCACACCACAGATTCGGGTCGCGTCCTGGCAGGGTGCCTACGAAGATATAAGAGACATCCTGCCCTGGCTCCTGATCTCGGTGACACTGATTCCCTATCTCTTCTTCAGAAGCCTGAGCGCCTTGCTCTTTCCACTCTTTGTCGCCAGCATCTCCTGCACCCTTATCCTACTTCTGGTGCAACACTTTGAACGCAACACGGGACTGATTGCGGTGGTACTCATCCCCATCGTCTGGTCCATTGCAACCCTCGACGCCATCCATCTGATCGACCGCACTGCCCGTCTTGCAGGCAAGCGCGATACCTTTTATTTAGGCGGTGAAGTTCGTGCATTGGCCCATCCCTGTCTGCTGACCAGCCTCACCACCGCCGGCGCACTGCTCATATTGGCGCTACAGGAGGATTCACCCTTACTGCACGATCTGGGGATTTGGGCAGGCGTCGGCGCGCTACTGGCCTATCTGCTGACTTTTTTCACCGGAACACTTTTTCTCTCTAGCGGGATCAGGCATCGACCCGTCCCGAACTGGCCAAGGTATCTTGCGCTGCAGGCAGTCCGCTATTCGCAACACCATGCGAAGTGGATCCTGACAGCATGGATTGCGCTACTCTGCATCGCCCTTTCAGGACTGCCGTCACTGCAACTGACAGTACGCTTTCCCAATCTTTTTCACGCCTCCCATACACTTGAAGGGGAGATCGATAAACTTGCCGCGATGAGTGGAACTGATCTGCGGCCCGTAGATGTTTTCATCGAGGCGGTAGACGACGCTGGCGCTGACAGGATGGCTCTGCTGAATGCAGCCAGGGCAGTAAGGAACTACGCCAAAACATGGCCCGAGACGAAAATGGTTCTGCCGTTTGCGGGAGGGTTGGAAACAACTACGGCGTCGAAACCCGGCACAGCAGAAGCAGCGCTCTCAGACTGGTTCAAACCCGACAGCGCCACCGCACGGGTGCAGCTCCATTTTGCCCCCCACTCTTTTCAACGCCACAGCGAACTCATCGATTGGCTGAGACATTTCGACCGCACGGTATTGTCTCAGCACCGGCTCTGGTTCGGCGGCACAGGTTACGACTACCACCGCATGGAGCAGCTGGGCGCCAAAGCCGGCATGATGGGTCTGACCGGATCACTGGCAATCATCATGGCAACCCTTCTCTGGACCTTCCGTGGCGACACAGACAACCTTGTCCCGGCGTTGATCGCTCTGCTGCTGCCAGCCCTGCTGATCGGCGGGATAATGGGCCATGCAGGCATCCCCTGGAGCCTGGGCATGATGCTCCTGCCGGTTATCTATATCGGCCTGGCGGTGGACTACACCCTGCATCTGCTATGGCCACTGCGGCATGGCAAACGCTCTCTCCATAGACGGCTGCAAAGCAGCGCTTTGCGGGTCGGCGCTACTGGCGACCACCGCTGTTATCGCCACCTGCACCGCAGCACTCTCCCGGTCGGCCATTCAGGTCAACAGGGAACTCGGCGGCCTGCTGGCAGTGGGTCTCACTCTCGCACTGCTGTGCAGTCTCACCCTTACGCCAGCGATTTTCAGGCTTTGGAAACACAGATCAGTTCAATACTGATCCGCAGGATTTCCGCCCCAGCCCCGTTCGGCTTGATTGTCAGCACCACGGCCGGGGCACCTCCACCCGCCAGAAAGGCATCGACGATGGTGCTATAGAGATCTGCATGAGCCGTCACAACGCCATCCACTTCATAGACGAGGGTGTTTTCCATATCCTGCGGCACCACAATGCCTTCATTGGCGAAGAGGTTACCCGCTGATGTGCCGCTGACGACCAGCCTGAATCGCAGGTGGTAGGTAAAGCCTGCAAGGGTCGCCTTGAGTTCTTTGCGGTAGGTGCCTGCAACGGGAAAACCCTCTCCGTTGCCGAAGCTGCCATTGTTAAAACCGGCAGCACAGATACCGGCATTGCCGAACTGGTAGTACTGGGCAAGCGTCAGGGCCGCCATACCCACATCGCCTGGCGCAACCATATTGACATTGTCCGCCGGGTTCCAAAACGCATCCAGACCACACTTCTTTGAATAAATATCCGGGTCACCACCATCGAAGGGCACATCGAGATAGACGAGCGCGCCATTCAGCAATACATTTTTCAGTTCATCGAGGGTTGTCTGGTCGGCCAGGATATCCTGCGTGGGACAGGGCGCCACATCGGGCTTGTCCGCAGCCGTCAAGACAAACGTGGTGCCGCCTGAGTCACTGTCTGAGTCGGTGAATGGGCAACCGCCGACCAGCAGAAAAGCCAGTCCAACAAGTAAAAAACGCAGTTTGATCCAATACATGATTCATCCCCAAAAGGTCAGTTGCTACTGCTATCAATGCCTCCCTTGGCAGATCCAACTCCAAGATTCTGTTTGTATCGGCTTAGAAGCCTCTATTCGTCACGGGTATACTGTCAGTATATGCCAGAACCGAAAGAGGGTTTGACCACTGCTTTCTCCACGCCTACGCCTTCCCGCCGCCCTGCTGGCAGTACTGCTGCTCTCCAGTTGCACCAGCATTGGATACTATGCGCAATCGATCCAGGGACACCTGGACCTGCTGCAGCGCACTGAGCCAATCAGCAATCTGCTGACGAATCCACAGACTGATCCGCAACTGAAACAAAAGCTTCAACTGACTGAAACCCTAAGGGACTTTGCAAGCCAAACGCTGAAACTGCCGGAAAACGAGAGCTATCGCAGTTATGCCGATCTACAGCGTAAGGCTGTGGTGTGGAGTGTGGTGGCCGCACCGGAGTTCTCTGTCCACCCGAAGCAGTGGTGTTACCCAATAGTGGGTTGCGCCAGTTACCGTGGATATTTCAACAAAGCCGAAGCGACAGCCTACGCCAACCAACTAAGGGACGAAGGGCTGGATGCCACCATCGTCGATGTGCCCGCCTACTCAACCCTCGGCTGGTTCGACGATCCACTGCCCAGCACAGTGATCCATTGGCCGGAAACCAGCCTCGCACAACTTATTTTTCACGAACTGGCCCATCAGCAACTCTATCTGCAGGGTGACAGCGCCTTCAACGAAGCCTTTGCCACGGCGGTGGCCCAGCTAGGCGTGGATCAGTGGCTACGCACGAAGCAGAAAACCACCTCGGTCTGGCAACAACAGCAGTTTCGGCATCAGGAATTCACAGCCCTCCTGCTGCAGACCCGCAACGCACTGGAAACACTCTATGGAATGGAGATGACGGAATCTGAAATGCGCAACCGCAAGGCCGGGCTGTTCACCCAATTACGCCGGGACTATCAGCAGCTGAAACAGCGCTGGAATGGCCTCGGGCGTTACGACCGCTGGTTTGACAAGCCCATCAACAATGCCTCTCTGGCACAAATTGCCACCTATTATCGACTGGTACCCGGCTTCCTCGACCTTTTCGAACAGCAAAACCGGGACTGGAACGCCTTCTATGATGCCTGCGCCACACTCTCCCGATTGCCTGAAACAGAGCGGTTGGCACGCCTGACCGATAAGCCGTAGGCCGGGTCATACTTGCAGCCTGTTGCCTGATCCGCTGCGCTTGATCATGCCTGCGAACCCAGCAGGTTACCGCCCATGTGTCACACAGTTTTACAGATATTCCTCGCCGCAACGCTTAATATGTCCACATCGATAATCGTATTAGCTGATACTAAAATGGCGCAGAGAAGGATCAAAAGCACCCGCTGGTTGAAGTCATTTCTGACTACCCAGATCGACATCCCCACCGAGCAACTCCCCCTTGTTCAAGGCGGCGTGGAGTATTGGGTCACGCTCAACAATTGGGGTGAAAAGAAGTTATCACCCCCAGTATGGCGATTTGTCCAGACTGCCTGGGAGCAAAAACGCCTGCAAGCCAGGAAGAAGGCCGCAAAGTGCCTGCTGAGCACCTCAAGGCAGACCTTGATCCAGGCTGTTGAAGCCCGGCCTGACTCCCATCACACATGCCTGGAAGGGCTGATTCTGAAAAACGGCCTTGCAGCACTGGACGAGAAAGAAGGCAAAAGGATCCTTAATGAGATCTCCAGCGGCCAAGGGTGAAGCCAAAACCTGCGGGATCAGGCATCAAGCCGTGAATAATCACGAATAAAGGGGGACGCACCACGTTTTCCGTTCTTATCTCCTTTGTGCTGACTAACTGAAATCACTGGGTCCTAATATCTTGCCTGGTGCTTTTTGAAGTTCTCCGCCTGCTCGAATATCTCCTTGTAAACCTCGTCCCGGTCGACGGGAGGATAGCCGTGCTCTGCAAGCAATATGATCAGGTCAACCTTCAGCTCAGCCTTGATATCATCACGTCGATTCCAGTCTGTATACCGGGCCTTATCCTCTACGACGGTTTTAACCGCTTTGGACAAAGCAATAAGTTTTTCTTCCCCGTACTCAAAATCGTATTTGACAGCCAGTCCCTTAAGAATGTCGTAGAAAGCTTTTTCTTCGAAGTCTATGCCCAGATCGGCGAATGATTCTTTCTCTTTCTTCAGGGCCTGTAGCAGGTCGATGATTTCGTCAGTGAAGTCTTCCAGGACGTTGCTGACCAGCACGTCATCCTCTTTGCGTTCATTGTAGCTATCGACAAGCGCCTTGAGCTTCTTAGAGAAGTCCATGCCCTTGTTTTTGTTGACTTTCTTGAAGTCGTCTATCGCCTTGGCGAGCAGCTGCTGAAGTAGCTTTATCCTGGTATTGGGCAGTTTGATCTTCTCGATCTTGGCCAGATAGTCATCATCGAAGATGTCGGTTGCGCCGGCGGAGTCTTCGCCCATCTTGAAGACCTCTGCCACCCCATCGGCCTTTAGCGCCTCTGTGATCATCTCCCGTACCCTGGCGTTCATCTGCGTGCTATCCGGCGCATTTCCTTTGGTGAGTTTGAAGACAATGGAGCGAACGGCGAGGTAGAAATGAATCTGATCCCGCTCGGCCTGCTTCAGCACTTCTGAACCGCTACAGATGTCATAGGCGGCCTTCAGGCGTTTGACCAGATGCATGAAGCGCTTTTCGATCTTGTCGGTGATCTGCGCATACTCTGCCGCCATATTGAGACAGTTGAGCTGCTCCAGCGGGCTGCCTTGGTGATAGGGCGTTGTATCGAACTTGTGGAACAGCTTGTTCAGCAGATCCAGGTGATCGCGCACCACGATGATGGACTGCTCGACCTCCTCGATATTCTGTTTGTCAGCCTTGTTGTAGTGCGCCAGGGCGAGGTTCATCTGCTTCTTGATGCCGATGTAATCGACCACCAGCCCTTTCTCCTTGCCCTCGAACTTGCGGTTCACCCGCGATATCGTCTGGATCAGGTTGTGACGCTGTATGGGCTTGTCGATGTAGATGGTATCGAGGAAGGGCACATCAAAGCCGGTGAGCCACATATCGACCACGATGGCGATCTTGAAGTTGGACTTGGCGTTCTTGAACTGCCGGTCCAGCTCTTTGCGGTACTCCTGATTGCCCAGCAGGTCGTAGAGTTCCTTCGGGTCATCCTTGCCCCGCGTCATGACCATCTTCACCCGTTGCATGGGTTTGATCGTCTTTTGCTCTTGCTCTGTCAGCGTTGCATCGGCCTCAAAAGCCAACATCTCATTCCACTGCGGACGAAGGGCAACCAGTTCCCGCCAGAAGGCATAGGCAATCTCCCGCTTGCTGCAGACGAACATCACCTTGCCCTTGAGGGTCGATCCCTCCCCCACTCGCTTCTCGTAGTGCTTCACGAAATCTGCGGCCAGCGCCTTGATGCGGTCCGGGTCACCCAGGATGGAGTTCATCTGAACACTGGCCTTTTTGCTCTCCTCGATCTGGTAGTCGCTGGCCCCGTCTTCGGCGCACTGGGCGTAGTAGGCCTCTATCTCTTCCAGCTTGGCGTTGTCGAGCACCACCCTGGCGGCACGTCCCTCGTAGACAATGCGCACGGTGATGCCATCCTTCACCGATTCGGCCATGGTGTAGGCATCCACCACCTCGCCAAACACATCCAGCGTGGCGTCGATTGGCGTGCCGGTAAAGCCGACATAGGTTGCATTGGGCAGGGAGTCGTGCAGGTACTTGGCGAAACCGTAGCTGCGCTGCACGCCCTTTTCGGTCACCCGCACCTTCTGGTCGAGATTGACCTGGCTGCGGTGGGCCTCGTCGGAGATGCAGATGACGTTATCGCGCTCGGTAAGCAGCTCAGTGTCTTCAGTGAACTTGTGGATGGTGGTGAGGAACACACCACCGCTGTTGCGCCCCTTGAGCAGTTCGCGCAGTTGAGAACGGCTCTCCACGCTGATCACCGTCTGGTCGCCGATATAACCCTTGGCGTTGGTGAACTGCCCCGAAAGCTGATCGTCCAGATCGGTGCGGTCGGTAATCAGCACAATGGTCGGGCTTTCGAAATCGACGCTTTTCATCAGCAGCCGGGTCAGGAACAGCATGGTGAAGCTCTTGCCGCAACCGGTGGCCCCGAAGTAGGTACCGCCCTTGCCGTCGCCTTCCGGCTTACGATGTAGCTTGATGTTCCGGAAGAGCTTGTTCGCCGCGTAGAACTGCGGATAGCGGCAGACCACCTTCACCTCCTGCTTGGAGACATCGGGGAAGTAGATAAAGTGGCGGATCACCTGTCGCAGACGATCCTTGTCGAACAACCCCTGGATCATGGTGTGCAGGGCGTTGATGCCATCCTGCTCGATGGTCTCGTTGCCGGTCACCTTGCGCCAGGTGTAGAAATAGTCGTAGGGCGCAAACAGCGACCCCATGCGCGAGTTGACCCCATCACTGATCACACACAGGGCGTTGTACTTCATCAGCTCGGGAATATCGCGGGCATAGCGGGTGGTGAGCTGCACCCAGGCGTCGTGGAGGGTCGCCTCTTCCCGGATCGCGCTCTTGAACTCGAACACCACCAGCGGCAGACCGTTGATGTAGAGAATCCCATCGGGAATGCGCCTCTCGCTGCCCTCGATCTCCAGTTGATTGACGATCTTGTAGATGTTCCTGTCGGCTCCATAACCGGCCGACGATTCCGCAACAATGGACTCAAGTTCGCCTTCACGGGGAAGACGCAACTCGGGCAAGCCAGAATAGTCGATAAGCTGGATGTAGAGGTCTTTCTGGCTGCGATGATTATTTTCATTGGCTGAAGGCTCCCGCTTGAGCAGGAAGCCATCGGCGACCAGTTTATGGATGGTTTTGTTGGATTCGTAGAGATCAGCGGGAGAGAGTGTTTCAAGGCGGCGGATGATCGAATCTATCTCGCCTTCGGTGATATTGTCCCTGGCGTATCGCTCTGCCAGATAAGCTCGCAGATCGCCCTTGATCAACACCTCGCTGGCCTGGCGGCTGATCGACCCGCCCTTGTGGTGCGGGTATCCCTGCCCTTCCAGCAGGGTGATGATCGCCTGTTCCAGTTTCTCTTCCGTGAATTTACTCATCGTTGCCAAGCCTTATCGTAGGGTGTGGTGAGGAACGAACCGCACCGATCCCGCATTAACACAATCACCATCCCCTTATTCACCCCAACGCCCTTCTCCGACATCACATCCCCAGTCATGGGGATAAATACCATTCTGAACGAAACGTTGAAAAGATGACCATGGCCAATCGATTACCCGCTCGACCAATCCATGCTTGACAGGATTCCAATGGATATAATCCACATGGCGTCGAAAATCTTCCTCATCGCGAATCTGATGCTCCCAAAACCGGCGTTGCCAGATACCACGCTCACCGCGACGATAGCGGCTTGCCGAGAGGACTTCGGTTTTCGGCAAGGCGCGTGAAAATCCCGCCTTGATCAACGACCAACGGGTTTTGAAATCTGCATCACCTGGTGGCAACGTCCAAATTGCATGTAAATGCTCAGGAAGAATCACAATTGCATCGATTTGAAAGGGGTGACCCCCCTTCACCTTTCGAATAGTACTACGCAACAGATCGACCTGCTCCACCAATAATCGCTGATTGGTGCGTTGCTCCAGATTCACCGTAAAAAACCAACAAGCTCCGGGCGTATCAGGTCTTAGATAATTGGGCATTCGTTATCTTTCCATACGATGTAGGGTGTGGTGACGAAGGAACCGCACCCTTGCCAGACGGTTTCGCGCCACATCCAAAAATGGTGCGGTTCGTTCCTCACCGCACCCTACGTCCTTGATCAACACCTCGCTGGCCTGACGGGTGATCGATCCACCCTTGTGATGCGGATATCCCTGCCCTTCCAGCAGGGTGATGATCGCCTGTTCCAGTTTTTCTTCCGTGAATTTCATTTTTTTCGATATTTCTGTCTTGGACTACGAGGCGAATCGGGGTCGCGCATTTCGACCAAGCCCTGTTGCAGTGCTGGGGTAAGATAGTTATCCCTGAATGTTGGACGATGCGACAGTGATAGACGCTCCATCAGTTCTTTGGCACTTAAATAACCATCACCCATGACGGCAAGCAGATTCTTTACTTGGTCGGTTACTTGATCGGTCACTTGGTCGATTGAACTTACTGACAAGCCATCGCGAATCATCATCAGCATAAACAGGATAAAGGGGGCGCAATCCGTTTGAGCCGTGGCCTGCTGCAATGCCTGGTAATAGTCGGCCTGGTGATCATGGATCAGACTCTCCACGGGTATGTCGGAAAACAGTGGCTGCCAACGTGAGAGCAGCAGTGTTTGCCACAAGCGACCCATGCGGCCATTGCCATCCGCGAAGGGATGGATAAACTCAAACTCATAGTGAAACACCGAACTGGCGATCAGGGCGTGGGCATTGGTTGAGGCTGCCCACTGAAAGAGATCCGTCATCAGGCGCGCCACCTGGCTTGGCGGAGGCGCTATGTGCTGCACCTCATCACCCGCCATAATGCCGACGCCGCCTTGGCGGTAGATGCCAGCGCTATCGATGAGCCCCAACATCATTACCCTGTGCGCGGTTAGCAGATCAGACTCCTGCAAAGGATTCCAATCCGCCATCTGTTCATAGGCCGCCAAGGCGTTACTGGCCTCCCTAACCTCCCGCGGTGGTGCAATCACCCTTTTACCGTCCAGAATCGCGGTGACCTGCTGCTCGGAGAGTGTATTACCTTCAATGGCCAGTGAGCCGGTCACGGTGCGAATACGGTTTATCCTGCGCAGTCGCAGCGCACTCTCCTCGCTGAGCTGTAGCCGGATAGCGCCCAGCAAATCTCCTATTTCGGCAACCAGGGAGATGATTTCGTCTGTCAATGTGTAGGGTGGTTGGTAGCTCATGCTAACGCCTCCTCGGCCAGTTTTTCGGCATCAGGGATGCGCAGTTGGCCGGAGAGGAGTTTGGGGAGGAGGGTGTCTCGGAGCTTTGACAAGGTATTGATTTCCCCAAGATTAGCTTCCTTCCGCTGTGCAGATGCTAGAAGCTGACGCTCAAACTCATTGAAAATCTCTCCACCGTCATTTGGGTTTAATATCGAAAGACTCTTGATTTGCCCCCCGCTGATATGAGGTATCGATGTTCCGGTTTTTACATTGTCTACATATCGCTTGAACCCTGCTCCTCCTATCAGGACTTCTAGGAATGAACTGCCAACTAACCCGATAGGCCGAAGTCGTGCGACACGCTGAACTAGTAAACATGGCAAATCGCTTGCACCAACCCTTACCCAATTCTTGCCAACCTTAGAGCCATCCATTCCAATCAATACATCTCCAGCAATCAACTTGTATCGTTCCAAGCCTTCAGTGATCTCTGGCCAATATCGGGTTTTATCGCCCCACTGAAATTTGCCCTCCTTAACGTTGTCCCCTCTTGCCAAACGAATCCCTTGTTTCGTGAATTCTTTACTTTTGAATGCTGGCCCAGTGGCTAAGTCAATCGCCCCCCCCAACTGACTAACGCCCCACCCCTCCGGCACCCAGCCCATCTCCTCGTTGAAGACAAAGCGGCTGGGGAACTGTTTTTGAATCGCTTCGGGCAGGGGTTTGCGTTTGTCGCCCAGCGCCTTGTGAGCCTCAGCGCGAGTGTGCAGGGGTTCGGGGATGGGGTGGCCTGCGGCCAGGGCGTTGTCGATGACCGGATCGAAATCGACAAACCAGCTCTTGAACAGCGCCTGCGCCATCGCCTCCAGCGTGGCGTTCATCTGGCGATTAAGTTCGATTTTGTCGTCGAGGGTGCCGAGGATGTGGGCGATGGTTTTTTGCTCGGATAGTGAGGGCAGAGGTATATCAAGCTCAGCAATAGCTTTGCCCGTTAAGTGCTTGATAGTAGTTCCAGTGAAGAAAGGTTCGAGAGAACCATTCCTTCCAGACCACAGAAACCAGTAATGCAGATATATGTTGTCTAATCCTTCGCGTGGCCTGATTCGGTGTAACGCTTTCTGGATCTTCATCCCCGGAATTTCGTCTTTCCAAATTGCACATCGACCTGGCTCCCCACCTTCGCACACGATCAGATCACCATACTTCAGCCCATAGCGTTCATGCTCATGCTCTTCAAACCGCATCTGAGCCAAGTTTTCTGTGTCAAAACTTCCCCACCGAACGTTCTTGTTTCCCAAATATGGAAAAAACTTGCCCCTGTTTTTTTCTTTATCAAGCATCTTGCCTAAGCAAGATTCAACGTGATCCACTAGACGCACAGTTGGCCATTCACCCGCCATAGCCCAACCCCGCCAAATTCTCCCGAATCACCCCATCCAGCTTCTCCAATTCCTCCATCTGCCGATACAGCCTGTAGGGTGTGGTGACGAAGGAACCGCACCATCGGCCCGGATCCGTGAACGGTGCGGTTCGTACCTCACCGCACCCTACGAAGGGCTTAATTGCCATAGCCCAAGGTCTCCAGGTTGTCGCGGATGACCGCATCCAGCTTCTCTGATGCCTCCATCTGCCGGTAGAGGGTTTTGGTCAGTTCGGCCATCTTCTCCTCAAACGGAATACCGTCATCCTCGATCTCGGCAGCCCCCACATAGCGCCCCGGCGTCAGCACATGGTCGTTGGCCTTGATCTCTTCCCGTGTCGAAGACTTACAGAATCCCGCTTTATCCTCATACATCCCATCCTTCTGTTCTCCACGCCATGCGTGGTAGGTGCGGCCGATCTCGACGATGTCATCGACCGTCAGTTCCTTGTGGGTGCGGTCGATCATGCTGCCCATGTTGCGGGCGTCGATGAACAGGGTCTCGCCCTGGCGGTCGCGGTGGTTGCTCTCTGCGTGGCCTTCGACGGTCTGGGCTTTCTTGTTCTTGGTGAGAAACCAGAGGCAAACCGGGATCTGGGTGGTGTAGAAAAGCTGCCCCGGCAGGGCGATCATGCAGTCCACCAGATCGTTTTCGATCATCTTTTGGCGGATCTTGCCTTCGCCCTTGGTGCTGGTAGACATGGAGCCGTTGGCCAACACAAAACCCGCCACACCGTTCTCCGACAGCTTGGCAATCATGTGCAGTATCCAGCCGTAGTTGGCGTTGCCGGTGGGCGGCACTTCGTATCCGGCCCAGCGTGGGTCGTCGGTCAGTTCGTCGTTGCCGCGCCACGCCTTTAGGTTGAAGGGAGGGTTGGCCATGATGAAGTCGGCCTTGAGGTCGGGGTGTTGATCCTTGAAGAAGGTATCGGCGGGGACTTCACCCAGATTCCCGGCGATGCCGCGTATGGCGAGGTTCATCTTCGCCAGCTTGTAGGTGGTGCCGGTCTGCTCCTGACCGTAGATGGAGATGTCTTTGCTGTTGCCTTCGTGGCTTTCGATGAATTTAACCGACTGCACGAACATGCCGCCGGAGCCGCAGCAGGGGTCGTAGATCTTGCCCTTGTAGGGTTCGATCATCTCGGCGATGAGGTTGACCACGCATTTGGGGGTGTAGAACTCGCCACCACCCTTGCCCTCGGTGGCGGCGAACTTGCCGAGGAAGTATTCGTAAACCCGGCCGACCGTGTCCTCCTCTTTGTCGGCCACTGTATCGATGTTATTGATGGAGTCGATCAACGCCGCCAGTTTGCTCGCATCCAGCCCCAGGCGGGAGAAGTAGTTGTCGGGCAGCGCACCGCGCAGGGACTTGTTGTTCTTCTCGACGGTGTGCAGGGCGGTGTCGATCTTGAGGGCGATATCGTCCTGCTTGGAGTGCTTCTGAATGAACGACCAGCGCGACGCTTCCGGCAGGTAGAAGACGTTCTTCATAGCGTAGAACTCCACCATGTGGAGATAGGCCTCCCTGCCCTCGTCGATCAATTCCTCTCTGCGCGCCTCGAACTTGTCGCTGACGAACTTGAGGAAGATGAGGCTGAGCACGACGTGTTTGTACTCTGAAGATTCGACGGTTCCCCGGAGCTTGTCGGCGGTATCCCAGAGGGTCTGTTCAAAGGATTTTTGCTTTTTTGCTGCTGCTTTTTTAGCCATCTTCACGATCCATGCCGGGTTATGCTGCGATCATACTGCAATCTACATCCGATCAGGAACAAGACTCGGGAAGACCAGTACTCCAACAAGGTTATATTGATGGATAATTAATGTGATCTCTCAAGAGTAGTAGGGTGGATAAGTGAAACGCATCCACCTTTATCTAGCAAAGATCCCGGTGGATGCGCTGTGGCTTATCCACCCTACGGCAACCGCTGCCATATCCATCACTAAAATATTGACAGAGTACCAGGGCCGAAGAGCAGCGGGCCGGGGAGATTTACACTGACGCGCCAACATCCTTTTCGATTTTGATATGTGGCCTTTTGCTACACTGACTCCCTGTTTGCGCAAAATGGTGCAGTATTGGCACAGCATGAATACGGATACCCATGAAATAGCATGAGTAGAAGTGCACCATCGGATTTGAATTAATGAATGAAAGACAAGAAGTCAAAGACTCAAATCTAAAAATATTGGATCGGAAGTTATCGATCGCTCCAATGATGGACTACACCGACCGCTTCCAGCGCTATTTCATGCGCCTGATTACCCACCATGCCCTGCTCTACACGGAGATGATCACCACCGGCGCACTGCTGCATGGGGATGCGGCGCGGTTCCTTGAGCACGATGATTCTGAGCATCCCGTCGCCATTCAGCTTGGGGGCAGTGAACCGAAGGATCTTGCCGTTGCGGCACAGATAGCAGAAGAGGCTGGTTACGACGAGGTGAATCTCAACGTGGGCTGTCCCTCAGACCGGGTGCAGAACGGCATGATCGGCGCCTGCCTTTTGGGACATCCTCAACTGGTGGCGGAGTGCGTACAGTCGATGAAGGCGGCGGTCTCGATCCCGGTAACGGTGAAGACGCGTATCGGCATCGATGACAATGACAGTTATGAGGCCTTGTGCAACTTTGTGGCGCTGCTGATCGGGGCGGGCTGTGACCATTTCATCATCCACGCCCGCAAGGCCTGGCTGCAGGGATTGAGTCCCAAAGAGAACCGGAATATCCCGCCGCTGCGCTATGACGTGGTCAAGCAGCTCAAACAGGACTTTCCTGCGATGGGTTTTAGCATCAACGGCGGCATCAGGACGCTGTCTGAAACAGAGATGCTGTTGCGGGATCTCGACGGCGTGATGATCGGCCGTGAAGCCTACCACAATCCCTGGATTCTGGCGCAAGCCGATCACCGGCTGTACGGCGATATACGCCCTCTGGCCAGCCGTCATCAGGTGCTGGAGAGTTTCCTGCCATTTGTTGAGTTACAGTGCCAAAAAGGCATTCCACTCAAGCGTATCACCCGGCATATTCTCGGGCTCTTTCACGGCTGTCCCGGCGCCCGTGCCTGGCGTCGCCATCTCAGTGAGCATGCCCATAACCCCGGCGCAGGCCCTGAGCTGATTCAACAGGCGGCGGCTTTGGTCCCGGAAGGGTCAAGCAACGCCGCAGTGTAATTATTCAGTTTCAACTATCACGCATCCTGGCTTTGGGTGCGACTAACCCAACCTGCATCTTCCTTAATACCGGGTTTTCGCCTAGTCTTGTGAGTAAGGAACAAAACGCCTCCATGCCGAACAAAGCCAATCCAGGGAATGAGCAAATGTCTGCAAAATCCACCAAAGAACCCTATCTCCCTTACCAAAATAGAGATGGCACTTTCTCCGATAAAAAGATCATGCAGGAGGAGTTGGATGAGTACATCGGCAAACGGCGTGAAAGTTACGCGCAGGCTGAACCCACAGACAAGAACCTGACGGGACTGGCCCTCTCCGGCGGCGGCATCCGCTCCGCCACCTTCTGTCTTGGCGTGATGCAGGCATTGGCCCGCGAAGGCATCATGAAGCAGTTCGATTATCTCTCCACCGTCTCCGGCGGTGGTTATATCGGTTCATCACTGACCTGGATTCTGCACAGCAAATGGGCAGAGGGGAAACAGCGTAAGGAGAATTATGACGACTCCAACGCACCCAAGATCCGCTTCGGCGTCTCCGTGGATGACTTTCCCTATGGCACCAAACTGCGTAACCGCGATGCAGACCCACGCAATGAAGTGAGCAAAGACGGCAACGTCGAACTCAGCGGCGACGACTACCGGGGCGCAGCCATCCTGCGCTATCTGCGTCAACACGGTAACTACCTGACACCGGGTGACGGCATCAACTTTCTCTCGCTGGTCGGCGTCATCCTGCGGGGCATGTTCATCAGTATTCTGGTATTCCTTCCCTGGCTGCTGCTGGTCTTCTTTCTACTGGCGGAAAACGGCTGGTTCACAGACAAGGTCTATGGTGAAGTTACTGCGTTCACCTTTGGGGGTCTTGCACTGTTCGCTACCTTCTTTGCTCTGTCGATTCTGTATGCCGGTCTGACCCGCTGGTCGAGCAAGACGTTCAAAGTCGATAATACTTCATACAAAAGCGCATGGTCACCGGCGACTTTCTGGTACATGTTGCGCCGGGAGTACGAAAAACGGATGCCCTGGCTGCTCGCCAGCGCCACTGCGTTGCTACTGCTGGGATGGCTGCCCGACATTACCGATCTGATCACTAATCTGTTGGAAACAGATCAACCAGAGGGTATAGCCATCTACATAGCCAATGAGAACAAAGGACCGTTGATGGCCCTGTTGAGCACCATTGGCGGCGCGATTGCGGCAATGGGATCATTTTTCAAATCCGGCAAAGAGGATCAGGGCAAGCTCTCCACGGGTCTGCTCGCCTTCATCGCATCCGTACTGCTCACACTGGGACTCTTCGTCGGCACCTACTATACGGCGGTGCGGATTGCAGGGAGCAGCAACATCGATGCCGGGTGGTATCTGGCATTGGGGGTAGCGGTCACCAGCTTTATCGGATGGCTTGCCAGCATCAACTATCTCTCCATTCATCGTTACTACCGTGACCGCCTGATGGAGTCCTATCTGCCGGATGTCGGCCGCGTTCTGGCCGGCAGTCCGGGACCGTCACAGGCATCACCCCTGGCGGATGTCGGCGCGCTGAAAGATATGTGTCCGGTGGAGACAGAGGATCCAGAGGACGCCGCTGTCGGTCCCTATCACTTGATCAATGCCAACGTGATCCTGGTGGAGTCCGGCATCAACAAATACCGCGGGCGTGGCGGTGACAATTTTCTCCTCTCGCCACGTTTCTGCGGAAGCAACGCCACCGGCTGGCACCGCACCGAAAGCTATATGGGGGGAGAACTGACACTCTCCACTGCGATGGCCATCTCCGGCGCGGCGGCCAACCCGAATACCGGCATTGGTGGCGAGGGTCCGACCCGTCAGCCCCTGCTGTCACGACTGATGGTGTTTCTGAATCTCGGCCTGGGTGTCTGGGTGAGCAATCCCGACCCTCAATGCCGCAGATGGGCCAAGGTGGCTAATTTCCTCTCTCCTGGAAGCTGGCCACTGCTGCCATGGAAGAAACTGACGGAAAAAGAGTCTTTTCTGCAGCTGAGTGACGGCGGCCACTTCGAAAATCTCGGCATCTATGAGTTGATCCGGCGGCATCTGAAACTGATCGTTGTCTGTGATGCCGGCGCCGACCCCGATTTTCAGTTCGGCGATCTTGCCAATGCCATCGAAAAGATCCGCACCGACTTTGGTGTGCGCATTGAATTCGAAGAGGGCCTGAGTCCATTGATTCCATCGGCGCACAAGGAGTGTAACGATAAAGACCCTAAACATATCCCATACGCCGACGCCGGTTATGTCTGTGCGACAATCAAGTATCCGGGGGCAAAAAGCAGCGATGAGTACGGCACCCTGATCCTGATCAAAACCACCTACGTCCGTGATGTGCCAAAGGATCTTCTGGGCTACAAAAAAGCCCATCCGGCCTTCCCCGATGAATCCACTGCCGACCAGTTCTTCGATGAGAAACAGTTCGAAGCCTATCGTGTGCTGGGATTTCATCTGGGCAGACAGATGGTGATCGACAACAGGGATCTGCTGGAGAGTCCCACTGGGTAACATCCATCCCTGAATCGGGTTGGATGTTTCCGGTTTTCGCTTTTCCTGATGAGAATGATTTATAATTGTCTTCATGATTGAGAAAGCGCAGAGATCCATGTCTCCAACAACCTCCTCCAAAGATGTGGAGCAGCGACTGCGGGCGCATGGGATCAACCCGACGCAGCAGCGTCTGACGATTGCCGGAAAGCTCTTTGCCAAACACCAGCATGTGACCGCTGACCAGATCCATGAAAGCGTGAAGTCGGGACAGGGTTACGCCTCCAAGGCAACTGTCTACAACACACTGGGCCTGTTTGTTGAGAAGGGGCTGCTGCGGGAGATCTTTGTCGATTCATCCTGCACCTTCTACGACTCCAATATCCAACCCCACTTCTACAATGTGGACACCGGTGATCTGATCGATGTCAAAGAGCAGCTGAATCCCTTCTTTGTGGAGAGCGATCTGCCACAAGGCACCATCCTTGAGGATGTGGATATCGTCATTCGGGTGCGTGAAAAGACCGCCGCATCCTATTAATCAATAGTGCACTAGCCAGCCACAATGGACTGGTTTCCTCTGACCCTCTTCTGCGCCTTCAGTCTCGCCGCAGCAGACACCCTGACCAAAGCAAAACTCTCCGACTATTCCGCACGGGAACTGGCCTTCGTGCGCCTGACACTGGCCGGGCTGCTGGTATCGCCTCTGCTGTTGAGCCAACCTTTTCCCGAACTGCCCTGGGTCTTCTGGGGCTGGGTCGCCGCCATGGTGCCGCTGGAGATCCTGGCGATGCTGCTCTATATCCGGGCGATCCGGGACTACCCTTTGTCACAAACCCTGCCATATCTGGCCTTCACCCCGGTGTTTGTCACCCTGGTCGGCTATCTGCTGTTGGGGGAGTCAGTTAGTGGTAACGGCTTCATTGGCATCCTGCTGGTAGTGACCGGGGCTTGGCTGCTGAATTTCGATCAAGCTGAATGGCGGGAGTGGCGCACCTGGCTCAGCCCACTGACCCATATCTTTCGCAATCCCGGCCCCCTCACCATGCTAAGTGTTGCCTTTATCTATAGCTTTACCGCGGTGGGAGGAAAAGGCGCCATGCAGTACATGGCGCCGGAGCTGTTCGGCCCGCTCTATTTCGCCCTTGTGGGCGTCGCGCTGCTGCCACTGCTGGCGAAACCACTATCGATCCGGCGTATCTGGCGCAAACCTTTACCCGTGTTTGGTGTTGCCGGGTTGATGGGGATCATGCTGATCACCCACTTCATCGCCCTGGAGCAGGTGGAAGTGGCCTATATGATTGCGGTCAAGCGCATCAGCCTGCTGTTCGGCATCCTCTTCGGCGCCTTCATCTTTCACGAGACCGGTCTGCGCAGCCATCTGCTGGCAGGCGCGGTAATGCTCGGCGGGGTTTTTCTGATTGCTGCCAGCTAACCACCTGACAGTGATGGATATGGCAGTGGCTGCCGTAGGGTGGATAAGTGAAACGCATCCACCTTTTCCAGCAACCATCTCGGCGGATGCGCTGTGGCTTATCCACCCTACCGCTCTGTAGACTAGCTACCTGACAGGCGGCGATAGAACCCCGCCTGGAGCACCCCAAGCAACTGTTTCGTTTCGTCACCGGGATTGGCCTGTAAAAATTCCTGGCAGGCCTGATCGAACAGAGTTCTGATCTGTTGCTCGGAGAATGAGCGCGACCCTTTTGGTTGTGTCTCAACCTGCATATCCAGCGGCTCGATCTCCGCCGATTTTATCATCAGCCGGTTGTTGCCACTCCCCTCCTCACTCGCGGTAAGTGGACCGACCTTGGTGTAGAGCTTGTCTTGGAAGCGAAAACGCTGACCGATGGGAAGGTGGGGGAATTTCATGGCAGTATTGACTCAATCTCTATCTTACGTGCGTTCTTCGGATTGCAGATTCAACCTGGCACTGATCTGTTCCAACAGCACAGATGAAGGCGCTTGAATGGTATCCCATTCAAGCAGAAAAGGCTGTTCGGCGACAGAGAATGGCTGACTTTTTTTCAATTGGCGCTCAAGTACGGTGAGATCCGCATCTGAGGGATCATTCTCCTCCCGATTCCGCTGCTGCACACGTTCGCGCAAAAGCTCGACCGGG
This sequence comes from bacterium endosymbiont of Escarpia laminata, assembly GCA_003660235.1. GTDB lineage: Bacteria > Pseudomonadota > Gammaproteobacteria > Chromatiales > Chromatiaceae > QGON01. The sequence continues at coordinate 66,720 of QGON01000059.1, forward strand.
GCATGACAAGCCAGAATAAGGAATGGACAATCCAGATTTTGCGCCAGTTTTCTGAAACGGTCGCGCACTCCCGCATCAAGAAAGGTGGCATCGATGATCGTGGTATATCCTGCCTGGATGGCCACAGTCGCTATGACATGCAGACGTGTGTAGGTTGCCTCAGTCACTTCGGGCCTATAGATCCCCTCATCCGGCGCCGAGACCACTGAATCGCCATTGAGAAGACCGCACAGCCGTTTGCGCTCGACATCCGAGCGCACCTGGATGGCAGGCAGATGTTCCGCCAACCAGCCTGCGACCCGGCTCTTGCCTGACCCGGAGAACCCAAAAGTGATAATCAGGGCAGGATGCGCGGCTTGACTCAGACGGGTTGCAAGATCGATGTAACCGGCATACTCCGTTGCAGTGAAACTCCGCTCATCCCTGCTCAGGCCGGATTGGGCCAGACGAATCGCCGTCACCTTGGCACGCACCATGGCACGGTAGACAAGGTAGAACGGCAGCAGTGGCAGCCCGTCGTAGTCCCCGGAGTTCTCAAGATAGGCGTTGAGAAAGCATGCTGCCTCCCGCTGCAACCCTTTGTGTTTGAGATCCATCAGCAGAAAGGCCATATCGCTTAACGTATCGATCCAATGCAGCAGTGGATTGAATTCGATCCCATCGAAGATGCAGATACGCCCCTGAAACCGGGCAATGTTGCCGAGATGCATGTCGCCGTGACACTCCCGGATATGTCCCTGCTCGCGGCGCTGCCGGATAACCGGTAACAACCGCTCCATGCTCTTCCGGGTCCAGGTTTTCAGCGAAGCGAGTTTCCCGTTCCCCACCTGTGCATCCAGCGCTGCCCTGATATGGGCAAAATTCTCCAGCATCGGTTGCAGCACCGACTGGGGCTGTCCATAGGGCTTCCTTGGGTCGACTGCGGGTATCACCGCATGAAAACGGGCGACCCGGCGAGCCAGGCGAAGCACCAGGTCCCTGTCCGGCAGGGTCCGGTCAAACAGTGAGGACTGGGGAAATCGCCGCATCCTTACGGCATATTCAAGTATCTCGCCCTTACCATCGACCTCTGGATTATCGTAATCTCCAGTAATCGTGACCAGATCCAGATAGAGTTCCGGGGCTAGCCGCCGGTTGAGCCGCAACTCCTCCTCACAAAAGTAACGCCGCCTTTCCAGGGTGGAAAAATCGAGAAATCCAAGATCAAGCGGTTTTTTGATCTTGTAGACAAACTCTCCCGCCAGCAGAAGATGGGAGATATGGGTTTCGATATGTTCGATTTCATCCACCGCATGGGGGTAGGCCTCCGTGCGCTGAAGTGCTGAAATCAGGCTTTGCTGCTGCGCCATGGAATCGCCCATACAAAAAACTTGCCCTTGACTAAATATAAGATAATGCTAATATCATGTTTTTCCGGCGAATGACGCCGTTAGACGTGGATTCCAGCTGGTTTTGAATCCGGCCACCCTATATCTAGTTTAGAGGCAAACCTATGAATATCGAACGTATCGTGCTGGCTTTCGCCGGTATCGCCATCCTGGCCAGCCTGGCACTTTCACAGTATCACAACCCCTACTGGCTCTACTTCACCGCGTTTGTCGGCCTGAACCTGCTGCAGTCCGCTTTCACCGGTTTCTGCCCCCTGGCCTCGATGCTGAAGATGGTTGGCAAAAAGAGCGGCAACGCCTTCTGACAATTTCAGAAAATTCCGTCCTGCCGGATGGTTGGCAAGCGCAGGGAAGCGCTTATTTCGCTATTCGTCGAAGTCTACCGGTTCCGCTTTCAGGTCATGGGCCGTCGCTCCGCTCACCCGCACCTGAATAAAATCCCCCGGCTCCAGCTCCCAGCTACCGGGAATCACCACCCGCCCATCGATCTCCGGCGCATCCGCCGCACTGCGGGCGATGACCTGTTTCTCGTTCACCTCGTCCACCAGTACGATCATCTCCTGACCGACCCGTTGCTGTAGCCGCTCACGGCTGATCTCCTGCTGTACCTCCATGAAACGGGCGCGGCGCGCCTCTTTCACCGCTTCAGGCACCGGGTCCGGAAGCCGATTGGCTGTTGCCCCATCCACCGGTGAGTAGGCAAAGCAGCCGACCCGGTCGAGTTGCGCCACACGCAGAAAATCGAGCAGCTCCTCGAATTCCGCCTCCGTCTCTCCGGGAAAACCGACGATAAAGGTGCTGCGCAGGGTAAGATCGGGACACTCAGCACGCCAACGGATTATCCGCTCAAGCACCTTCTCGGTGGCGGCGGGGCGTTTCATCAGCTGCAGCAATCGATGGTTGGCGTGCTGCAGGGGCATATCCAGATAGGGCAGGATATGGCCCTCCGCCATCAGGGGAATCAGATCGTCCACCTGGGGGTAGGGATAGACATAGTGCAGCCGTACCCAGGCGGGCAACTCGCCAAGGGCCTTCGCCAGTTCTCTGATGCGGGTCTGCAGTGGCCGCCCCTTCCAGAAATCGGGACGATACTTCAGGTCGACACCGTAGGCACTGGTATCCTGGGAGACCACCAGCAACTCGCGCACTCCCGACTCCACCAACCGTTCCGCCTCCAACATGACCTCGCCGATGGGTCGGCTCACCAGATCACCCCGAAGTTGCGGAATGATGCAGAAGGTACAGCGGTGGTTGCACCCCTCCGAGATCTTCAGATAGGCGTAGTGACGCGGTGTGAGTTTCACCCCCTCCGGGGGCAGCAGGCTGGTGAAGGGATCATGTGGCGGCGGCATGGCCTCATGCACCGCATCCATCACTGCCTCATAGGCGTGGGCTCCGGTCACTGCCAGCACCCGGGGATGGGCATCGCGGATACGCTTCTCATCCCCACCAAGGCAGCCGGTGACGATTACCCGGCCATTCTCCTTGAGCGCCTCACCGATGGCATCCAGTGACTCCTCCACCGCAGCATCGATAAAACCACAGGTGTTGACCACCACCAGTTCAGCACCATCATAAGAGGGCGATATCTCATACCCCTCGGCCCGCAGCCGGCTTAAAATCCTTTCGGAATCCACCAGGTTTTTGGGACATCCAAGACTGACGAATCCAACTCGGGGGGCGGGTGATTCCATGACATTCAATAGTTGAGGCGGAAGAGCTCTTTTCGGTAGCGGGCAACCCGCTCATCTGCGGGATCGAGCATATCCAGCAGGGCCTTCATCCCTTTGCGGGCGATGCCGTCACGATAGACCGGAACCTGTCGCAAAAGCAGCAGCAGATGCTCAAGCGCCTGCTCGATCTCATCCTCATGCAGACAGACCGCCACCAATTGGTAACGCGCCTCGGCATCCTCGGGCGTCGCTGTGATGCGGGCCTCAAGATCGGCTTTTGCATCCGCCCCGGCAGCTGTCTGCAGAAAATCGAGGTGCGCCAGCAGACCACTGATCTGCGGCTCATTCTGCAACACCTCCGGCAACGAAATGAGCAGCTGATACGCTTCGTCAATACGATCCTGACGCATCAGGATCTTGGCCATCAGCGACGGATAGGCCAGGTTGTCCGGTTCGCTGACTGCCGCCTCGGCCAGCAGTTGCAACGCCTTTTCCGGATCACCCGCCTGCCAGGCGGCAATCGCCCCGGCACTGACCTGATCGACGGGTTTGGCGGCATGTTCATCGATAATGCGCGGGTAATCCGCTTCCGGCTGCACGCCATGATACTCCGCAACCATCTCACCGTTCTTAAACAGTTTGAACGACGGCAGACTGCGCACACCGAAACGTTCCGCCAAAGGTTTCTGCTCATCGGTATTCACCGAGACCAGCAGAAAACGTCCGGCGTATTCTTGCGCCAGATTGCTGAGCATCTCACGTTGCCGCATTGACGGCCCGACCCAGGGTGCCCAGAAGTCGACCAGAACCAAACCTCTGCGCGAGTTCTCCAGCACCAGGCGGTCGAAATTCTCGCTGGTGCCTTCAAAGATGAATGAGGCAGCCGCCATCAGCCAAGAAGATTCATCAAAGACAGGCTGGATTCGTCGCGCCCCATCTCCACCACGATGGTCTCGTCAAGCTCCAGATCCCCCCCCTGCAGATGTGGCATCAGCTGTTCGGCAATCTGTTGTACGATCAACATACCCGCCCGATTCTGATCATCTTCTTTCAGAGAGTGGATCTGCTGCTGCAGGGTCTGCAGATAAGCCTGAAACTGTGCCACTTGCGCCAGTTGGTCCAGGGCCTGAAACTCCGGGGTAAAAGTGAAGTGCAGCTCACGCCCAGGCATCTCAGGTTGATCAAGTACACCGATTTTCAGGGGACCATCTATTAACATGATGCGGTTCCAGCAGATTTAGGGGAAGTACATGTTAATACGTTAGAACCTGACAAGAAAGTCTTTTCAAACCATGCACTTACAAATTTTCTGGGAATTGTGACAAAATCCCCTTGTTCAAACATTGGGGATTATGCGAATATGGCGGCCTGATTTCGTTAGGGTTATTACCTAGACAAAACGATCTCGCCCCAGCCAGATTGGATGGGCTTCCCGAGGGGGTTTCCAAGCATAACCGCCGGGGTTCCGAAACTATTGCCAGGTCACACACGATGAATGTGGCCGGCCTCCGCAGTTAGTGAGGTATGAAGTTGAAAAACTGCAAGCTCTGCCGCTATAGCAAGATCTGCAACGACCTGCCGGGAATCTGTATCGTTGCTCAGTATGCCGCCGTTGCCGTGCTTATCGGTGCCCTGGGTTTCCTCTTCGTTACCCAAGAGCTGCTCAGCTGATATCCAAAGCCTGATCCGCTGTGCTTGATCAGCCCTACAGACCCGGCGTGTTATCGATTTTACAGCGTAACTGTCGTCGACACTCGTGAGACGCCCGTCAATCTTTCTGCCGCACGTTGAATAAGCGTGGGACGGTCCACTTCCTTCTCCCCTGCCAGCATCAGCAATGCCTCCTTCATGGAAAGTTCACGCACCTCATAGGTCGGCAGAAATAATTTGTCTCTTTTATTTTTGAATTTCATAATGTTACACCATATATCTAACTTCATGGATTAGATACATGATAGGCCATACGAAATTATATGCAAATCCGTTATGCTTTCCCGGTCTGCAATAGGAAATACGAAATCGCATTACAAACCATCATGTTTGTCAGTATGGAAGAGATGGATAGCTGAATGAATGAGAAGAGAGCGGAAATCATCCACGGCAGCGGTGTCACGTTGCACTTTTCGCTGACCCTGCCAGACGGTACCGAGGCGCTCTCCACCTATGGTGACGAGCCACTCACCTTTAACATGGGTGACGGCAGCATGATCGCAGGGTTGGAGCTTGCGCTCTATGGCCTGCGCCCCGGCATGGAGCAGACCCTGATGCTGACGGCTGATCAGGCATTCGGCACAAGGGACGAAGAGAAGGTCCACCCGGTGCCACGGGAGGATTTTCCAGCGGAGATGGTGCTGGAACCCGGCCAGGTGGTCGCCTTTGACACCCCGGCCGGAGACGAGCTGGCCGGTATTATCCTGACGCTTGAAGATGCACGGGTCGTGGTGGATTTCAACCATCCACTGGCGGGACGGGAGGTCTCCTTCCGCGTCTCCATCCTCGATGTGCAACCTCCTGTCACCGCCCAGACGACAGAGGGACCATGATTGACATTCTGCTAGCCAACCCCCGGGGTTTCTGTGCCGGCGTCGACCGGGCGATTGAAATCGTGGAGCGCGCCCTCGACCTGCTTGGTGCCCCTATCTACGTCCGGCATGAGGTGGTGCACAATCGCTTCGTAGTGGAGAGTCTGCGTAAACGCGGGGCGATATTTGTCGATGAACTCTCAGACATCCCGGACAACAACACGGTTATCTTCAGCGCCCACGGCGTTTCTCAGACAGTACGCCAGGAGGCCGCAGCGCGGGATCTGCGTATCTTCGACGCCACCTGTCCGCTGGTAACCAAGGTTCACCTGGAGGTGGCCCGTTATTGCAAAGAGGGTTACGAGGTCATTCTGATCGGCCACCGGGGGCATCCCGAAGTCGAAGGCACGATGGGACAGTGCCTGCAGCAGGAGAAAAGCGCCCACATCCACCTCGTGGTCACGCCGGAGGACGTCGCAGCTCTGCAGATCAACCAACCGGACAAGATCGCCTTCGTCACCCAGACCACCCTCTCCATGGACGATACCGCACGTATCATCGAGGCTCTGCAAGCGCGTTTTCCCAATATCGCCGGGCCGAAGAAAAACGACATCTGCTATGCGACACAGAACCGCCAGGATGCGGTCAAGGATCTGGCCGAACGGTGTGACATTGTCCTCGTTGTGGGTTCGCCCAACAGCTCGAACTCAAACCGCCTGCGGGAGATTGCCGATAAATATGGCACCCCTGCCTATCTGATCGATGGTCCCGAGGATATCGATAAAAGTTGGCTGGAGGGCAAGGCACACATCGGCGTGACCGCTGGTGCCTCGGCGCCGGAGGTTCTGGTCAAGACCGTCACCGATCAACTCATGCAGTGGGGCGCGGCAAAAGTGGATGAGAGCAGTGGAAAGCGGGAAGAGGTGGTCTTTTCATTGCCGCAGGCGCTGCAGAAATAACCTTCCTTGGAAGTGCCGGATCCGCTGCGCTTGATCCGGTCTACATCCAGGCGTTTGGGGGTGGCCGGATCAAACGCTGACCTCTACTACCAGCAGTTGTCGGTGTCTGCGCCAGTGGCGGCTCTGGCACCAGTCTGATCGATGGTAAAAGTGGCGCAATCAGCATCGCCTGTCTGTGCACCTGCGGTAGCGGCCGTGAGCAAAAAATCATCCGTCAACGCATTGTTGTCCGGATCTTCGTCCACTGCAAAAGTGTAGTAGTCGCCATTGCCATCGCCATCGCCATCACGATCCACACCATTGATCACATTGGTATACTCCGCCCCCAACTGCACAGCAGTACCATAGGTACCATTGACGACGTAAAAGCGCTCCTGGACCAAGGCAACTTGCATCAGCACACTCTTGGCATCGACCCGATGCGACTTCAGCACCTGATCGGTGTACATCGGATAACCTACCGCCACGACGATTGCCATAACGGCCAGCGTGATCATCAATTCAATCAGGGTAAAACCCTTGGCCAGTCGCACTGGAATCATCTGTCTATCCTCTGGTTGGGCACCCATAAAGAAACACCATTTTCACCACGAAGCACACAAAGCCCACGAAGAAAACGCTCTGTTAATCAATTTATCACCTTAGTGTTCTTCGTGGTTAGATATGGGTTTCCAGGCAGCCATTAGCTAACCCGGCTTCACTGAAGACGGCGAATCTCGGTGACCACCGGCAGTGTCGCCCCCGTCTCATCAAACTGAACGGAGATCTCCACAATCTCCCCGCGCTGAATGGCAGAGAGCAGCCCGAGCTTTGTCGGGCCGCCGATCACCTTCATGGCAGGGTGCATCAGAAATACCGTGTCATCGATCCAGAGCTTATGGGTTTTCGAGTCAGCACCGTCAAATGGGCCGCTCATGACATTTTCCAACTGGTATCCAACATCCTCGCCTTCTGTATTGGCTCCCCCGCCGCTACCCGCCCCCAAAGATCCGCCGAAGCGACCCTCCGACATCGCCATGGAACTGAACAGCGTTGTGGCGAGCAGGCCGATGCGGATACCTTGCTTGACTCTCTCCAATCCACTTCGATTCATCTTAAACTCCTGCCGCAGAGGCAACTGTTAGAAACGGAACCTGGCCCAGGAAGAACGCTTACCTATATTCGCAGGGGGAGGCATACTATTACAATCGGCGTCCACACCCTGACAAGGATCGGGGTCATCACCACCGCCTCCGTCTCCGCCACCACCGTCGGTAGGCAGGATCATTGTGGGCTTGCCGTTCATTCTGACCAGCGACGGCTGCCAATAGATCGAACCCGACTTCACGCCGCCTACATTTTCACCACCCACTTTGTCATCAGCATCGAAATTACCATCGTTATTGATGTCAAGGGCAACCGAATTGGGCTCACCCCCGTTGGTGATGTTGTGTACCATCAGCCAACTCTGACCAGAGACGGCGCCACACATGCTGCCGGAGGGAATGAGCGTGACATAGAAGATATAGTCACCGAAAACAACGGGGCTGACGATAGTTCGCTCTTTAGCCGTTGGGAAGTCAATGAACCAGCCCTTCTTGAAGTCGTAGTTCACCAGATGGTCACTCAGCAGGCGAATCTCCACATCCTCACCATCTACGCTCACAATCTGTTCCGTGACCGTTTGTTCGACCAGTACGACATCACGGGCCACTGCAATCTGTGCGCCGCTGTCCCACAGGCCATAAAAACTCTGGGTCCCGGCAGAAGTAAGGTCACCCTCGGTAATATATTGACCGGTACCAAAATAGACCATCAGGTTCGGTTCAGTCGCAAGATCCCTTTTACTGGGATGGAATATTGCCGTGGGCTTGCCGGTGATGGGCTGGGCATTATCAGCGTCATCCTTTGCGCGAAATAAGGGTAGTGGGGTGGCGATCGTGCCAAAGGCAGGCCCCCACTGATTGGAGTCGGCACTGGTAAGATCAAACGCCCAAAGGTTACCCAAAACATCACCCGCATAGACCCGATCGGCAATACCGTCACCGCTGAGGTCAAGTACTGCCGGTGTCGACATGCCGTTGCAGTTACTGGCGGCATCCAGGCAGTCGCCATTGGCGATGCTGCCTTCACCGGTATCGATAACCTTAAACCTGGGCTGCAGGTTATCCAGATAGACGATAAAGAGTTTTGCCTTGCCATCTGAGGCGGGACCGGGGTTGTAGCCATTCCCGAGGATAGCGGCCCAGCGCCCGGTATTGAGGCCATTCACGACGGGACCATTCAACCTGGCAATGGTCGGTTGGCTGTAGGTATATCCAAGGTCGTCATGGGTGAACTCCCACAACACCTTGCCCACTGCAGTGGCCTCATCGTCAAAATCGGTGGGATCAGAGATATCCAGGGCAAACAGCGCCCGGCCTCCGCCCCGCAGGCCTCCCACGAGAACCGTTCGCCAGCTGTTAGCAAAAAACACCTCTGCCGCCACCGGCGTCTGATCCACATAGTAGCTGTGGTCATACTCCTGATCTGCCAGCCAGTGCAGGCCTCCGCGGTTTTCACTGGAATAGACGGCCTGCGGAAAATAGGCGAATATCTCTTCACCGGTCTCAGCGTTGAAACCATGCAACGCGCCATCGTTGGCGCCGACGTAGAGCATCTTGCGCCGACCGAGGGCGTCGACATTGGCCCACTGCTGATAGGAGTTGGCACCACCACCCTCGATATTGTCAGGATAGAGCGCTGCATAGGGGTCGCCGACATAGAACGGCGATGAGTGGATGATATCCCCCAGCTTGTGACCGCCACGGGAACGGAAATCGGTGGGATCAAGCCCTTCGTTGCTGTGATCACCCCGCAGAAAGTCCACCAGACTTTCCCCATAGGCCTGATTGTCTGCCTTCTCGCCTGCGTCGGCGGTATCCGCTGCAAATGGTGCGTTGGTCATCAGATCCGCCACCTGGGCCGCTGTCATCTCATTATTGCCGGGGGCCTGATAGTCGGTGGGCAGATGGAAACCAATGCCCTGAGTGCCGTTGTAGGAAATCATCACCCTGGGGTCAGCACTTTGATCCAGGGTCGTGGCCGTGGTCCAGGCCAGCTCACCGTTACCGTCTGGACCAATCCGAATCGCCCTGAGTTCACCACTCCAGTTGGTGGAGTCAAAGCGCCCCTGGAAGATGAAATCACCCTGCACCAGATTGATGGAGTTTACCGCCACCGCTGCCGCTGCAGTTGATTCGCGGGATGAGATGTTGCCGATCGCATCCTGGAACCGCCTGATCAGGTCATCAGGATCCTTGGCGTTCAGGTAGAGACCCCGGCCGTTCCAGGCAGCATGCAGCATATCGTCTACCGTGGTCGAGGTATTTTCCACCGGGGTCGGCCACCCAGTGGGCAGGGCCGCATCGCAACGGGTCGGCCAGTTTTGATCAACAAGGGAGTCGGTACGGTTCGGAGGCAGGCAGGGACCGCCCGCCGGATCCTCGTCGGGAATGGTGCCTGTAATACCAAAAGCGACGGTAAAGGTCACCAGATGCTGCCGCGGGTTGTCATCCTGACCGCGAGTAATCGAAACGGTACCCACTTCGTTCGCCAGGTTGTCCAACAGATCGTTTTCGTAGTACTCCATCGCCACATCAGCGAGGGTATTAGACCGGGTGTCGGCGTAAGACTGCCCATCGTAGGGACCTTCCCCATCCTCATCGGTATTGCCCACCGAGGGGTTATTGCCGTTCCAGAAGCCGTCTGAAAGCACGATGGCAAAGTTCTGCTGGCAGACACCGCCCAGATCCGCCGACAGAATGGGCGAATGACCTGCAGCACTGTCTGGATCGTCCGGCGGCGTGAAGTCAAACAGCGCGCTGCTGTTCATCTCATTCCTGAAGTATTTACCCACATTCTCCAGGCCCAGGCGTAGCGGCGTACCGCCACCGGAATTAACCTTCAGCAGATTGTGCAGCAGGGTACGCTTGGCCGTTACTGCATCCTGGTTGATAGGCAGGGTCAGGTCGTCCACATCCTTGACCACGGTACCCACCTCACCAGTACCAATGACCCTGTTGTTCTGGTTGATGGTGCCCAGACCCATGCGCTCGGTAGACTCCTGAATGACCTCGCTCATGGCGCGCTTCATGACATATTCGCGCTTGCGATAATAACTGAACCAGTTGGCGTAGTTGGTCTGGGAGTTGGGATTCTCCTCAGTGCCATGCAACGGCAGATCCTTGACAAACTCCTGGTCGGCTTCCGCATTCGGACACTCGCCATCCTGATACTCACCATCACTGTTGGCATCGTTCCAGAGGAAATAGAAGGCGCCGTCGGTATTGAATTCTGTCAACAGGTTGCAGGTGCGGCCGTTGTAATTGTAGACAGTGCCCCGCCGGTGGCAGTCGCTGCCGCTGTTGCCAGACCCTGTATAGGGGTTGACCAACGCATTGGTGGGAGCCTGATCGGTAAAGGCAACATCGTAATAATCCTCCCCTTTCCAGGGTGTATAGGTCTGGGTCGGATCATAGGCCAGCGCGTTGTAACCGGCACAGTGTTTCAGCCTCAGCAACACGGTGGTGTTTGGGCTGAAGTCCATGTTACCCCGGTTCTGAATAGTCTGATCGTCGGCGGACATGGTGCTGAGCGCACCTTTGGTCAGCAGTACCTCCCAATCCATACTGCCGGAATCGTCGAGCATGAAAAAGATATTGGGCTGCACCGGTTGCTGCAGAAACAAAGGGGCCAATGACAGGGGGCCAGGGGAGGCATTACTGCTGGATGAGACCATCACCAGCATGGCTGCGCCCAGGTAGTGAACGCCACACCGAAACTGCCGGTTTGCGGTAATCTGTTTCATCATTCTGTTCAGTTTGTTCATGACAACCTCATCCATCCCAAATTATTGGGATATCAGATAGTGGCTCTGCAGGACTTCACGAATCGTGAACTCCTGACCCCAGCCGATAGCGGTGATACGGAAAGCGAGTTTCGAGGGGGTAGGTACCCCCTGGCCGACTTGCGGTGAAATCCGTACATCCGCCTCGCCGATGTACTCGATAATGAAACGGGGCTGCTGCGCCACCACCCGATTCGTTGCGTCGCTGGGATCCCCCACGGGGGCCAGCACCCCGGTACCCAGATCGTTACTGCCCAGGGTGACGAAACCGTCTGCCAGAGGGCAGGCAGGCGGGGCGGCACTACACCAGTCGGTTTCATCGGTTGGGTCGAAACCGCAACCTGCCTGACCCTGGCAGATTTTGTCGTTATTTATCGCCCCTGGAGAGGAATCATAAAGCCCCTGCAGTCCGGTGCCGCCGAGCTTGAACATGTCCTTCGCACCACCTTCCCAACCGCTCGCGTGACCAAAAACTTCAGCATCCAGCCACTCCTCTGCAACCCGCAGCGCTGTCTCGGCCGACTGGAAGGCAGTATTGGCGTGGTAGAAATTTCCCGACATACGCTCTTCCAGCACCGAGTTGCTGATACCCGAGATACCGAGCACCGTCAGTACCATCAGCAACATGAGTGCGAAGATCAGCGTCGCGCCCCGCTCGGGCTGCCGCTGCGGGATCCGGCTGCTGTTTTCAGGCTGCTTTACCATCATATGGCTCCATCCCGGTTTCTCAGTTTCACCGTGAACTCAAGATCCCTCGTATAATCTGCATCCCGGCCCTGGGCCTGGGCCACCGGGTCACCCGGATTGATCGTTAGCGTGACGTGTAGACTGGTGACATCGTTGAGCGCTGCCCCCACGATATCCCAGTCGACAAAGCGGTCGGCGGTGCCATCTGAATTGAGATCGATGCCGTAGGTGACCTGAAAATTCTCCACCCCTGCAATCAGCAGTTGCCGGTTGGCATCGCCGAGCCGGGTCGCATAGAGTCCACTGGTTGTCAGGCCGCCAGCCGTTACAGTTCGCAGTTCATAGTGCACCGCATCCATCTTGTAGACAGTTGCGGTTGAGAGCCTTATATCGCCATAAACCCTTGATCTTGAGTCTGAATGTAAGTCGCGAACGTGATTGCTGACGCCTCTGTTGGTGGAAAAGGTATCATTATGGCCCAAAGCACCTCCAACACCCGGAGCGTTTGTGATCAAAAAAACCGCTAGCTTATTGCAGTCACTCACAGAAACAATGTCTCCCTGTTGCAGATCGCTATAGTTTGGTGATGTATCATCAACGGTCACATTATCTGCTGGGTCGTTCATTGTACCGGTCAGCACTGAAACCTCAGTGCCGGGCAAGGCAAAATGGACTGCCACCTGGTCCGGCAATTCCACCCCCCCCGCATCAACCCCGCCATCCACCCCACTGATCACCTGGGAAAAATCATAGAGCAATGAGGGATTGGCGGTGCCGTTGTCGGTAACCGTATTGGTCACGACACTGGTACCTTCGTGATTGGAGGGATAGCACCCGTAGAAACCGGCCCCGGCCAGATCGTTACTGAACCGGTTGGCCACATAACGCATATTCTCCTGCACCCTGGAGACATCCTCCTCCAGATTGAAGGTCTGTTTGCTGGCCATGAAGATCGAGGTCGCACCCGCCATCAGGATCAGGCTGAGGACGATGGCAATCATCAGCTCCACCAGGGTAAGGCCCTGGTTATGGCGGCGGTTGATCATTGCATCTCTCATGGGATCACACTCATCACAAAACGCCGAAGCGGTGTATTGACGGCAGACACGCCATCCCGATCATGATCCCACCAGACCTTGACCACATACTGATTCAGACCATTGGTCGCAGCCCCATCGCATGCTGCGTCGCCCTGACTGAGAACCCCGGTACCATTCAAGGTGCCGGCGCCATCGTCCGGGGTACTGTCGAGGCAGATCACCCCCTGACCGCTAGGCAACTGTGCCGCAACATTGGCAAACCAGACGAAGGCATCGTAATCGGCCAGTTGTGCCGGCGTACAGCCCGCCACCGCAGCGATGCACCCCGGATCTGCAGCGGCTGCAAATATCAGGTTATATTCGGCATTGGTCACCCCGGTTGTATTGGAGCGCAACCGATCAGCACCATCCAACACCAGCATGGTTGCCAATGAGGACTGCAGTGCACCCTGGTTGCTCTTCAGGGAGTTGAACTGCATGCCCGCAACCCCCAGCAATCCAATGGAGAGGATGATGACGGTGACCAGCACCTCCATCAGGGTAAAACCTGCGTTGCGGTGTGTTGATGTCTCTCTCTGTCTGGATCTCATTTCGATTCCCGTCATCAACTTCAGTTACAGGCCGCCCTGGCCACCGAAACGTACCCGGTCGCCGTAATCGTGAACGCCCTGCCCTGCTGTCCCGTGCAGTGCGCCAGTTCCGTGGTGATCGATAGTGGGTTAGCGTTATCCAACTCCCCATTGACGGTGAAGCGAACAAAATCCGGCGCCGCCAGGACCGTCATCGTTCCCCCCGGGACACCCCAGACTCGCAGCAGCGGACCATCATTGGCCAGGGTATAATCTCCATCTGTATTAATATCGGTAAACAACAGCCAACCGTTCTGCCAATTATTACCATCACACTCATCGTCGCTGTCGGCCTTTCTGGCGCAGACCGCAATCGGCACCTTGCGTTTCACCGCCTCACTGCGGGCCAGATTCAACGCCATCACCAGATCGTTGGCATAGGCGGCCGACTGGTTGTTGGCCATCATGGTGGTGAATGCCGGTATCCCGACAGCCAGCAGGATGATGCCCGCCGCCAGGGTGACCATCAATTCAATCAGCGTAAATCCACGTAATCTGTTCATCTCGATACTCTCTATAGCAAAAACCTGGGGCCTGTTTATCCCTAACAGGATAAACTGCACCGATTTCCCGATAAACGGTGCCACTAAGCCGAGAAATGTGAAGTGATCGACACTGGGGCGAGGAGAATAAGTCGGACAATAGCACCAAAAATCATAGGGCAGTAATCCATGAGTGATTGTCTCATTATCGGCGGCGGCATCATCGGTATGCTGACCGCATGGGAACTTCAATCCGCCGGCATGCGGGTGACTCTGATCGAACGCAGGGAAACCGGCCGTGAATCCTCATGGGCAGGGGGCGGCATCGTCTCCCCGCTCTACCCCTGGCGCTATGCGGATTCGGTCACTGCACTGGCCGGCTGGAGCCAATCCCATTATGTGGATCTGGCCCGTTCGCTCACCCAGGATAGCGGCATCGACCCGGAATATACCCAAAATGGCCTGCTTATTCTGCTGCCGGGTGACGAGAAACGAGCGACTGCCTGGGCAAAAGAGACCGGACAGACCCTGCAGTTGTTGAACGAACGTGCGACGAGGGAGTGTGAACCCTCCCTTTCAGCCACAGCGGAAACCGCGGTCTGGATGCCGCGGGTTGCCCAGATACGCAACCCGCGCCTGGTGAAAGCAACCAGGCTCGCCATCGCCCCCCTGGTCAAAATCATCGAGGATGCAGAGGTCACCGAACTGCTTATCCGGGATGGACGAATCAGCGGCATCAAAACCGGCGGCGACCGTGTCGAGGCAGACCGGGTAGTGGTCTGTGCCGGCGCATGGAGTGGCCGCCTGTTGCAGGGAATGCCAGTGGCCCCGAATATCTCACCGGTACGGGGACAGATGATCCTTTTCAAAGGCCAGCCGGGTGATGTTTCGCGAATCGTGTTACACGAAAACCGCTATGTCATTCCCCGCCGGGATGGCAGGGTTCTGGTAGGCAGTACTCTGGAGCATAGTGATTTCAAAAAAACGACCTCCAACGCGGCCAGAGAGGCGCTGAAAAAGTACGCGATTCAGCACTTCCCCGTGCTTGAAGATGCCGGGATCGAGCACCACTGGGCGGGGCTGCGTCCAGGTTCACCACACGGCATCCCCTACATCTGCCCAATACCCGAAATCAAGGGCCTCTACCTCAATTCCGGCCACTACCGCAACGGCGTGGTGTTGGCCCCCGCTTCTGCCCGTCTGATGGCCGATATGATCCTGGAGAGAGATCCGATTCTCGACCCGAGGCCCTATGCCCTGGATGCACCCCGCGAGGATTGAATTGGATCCGGCCGGATTCTGAGACTATAATCGCCCGTCGTTACCCTCAAGTACTCCATCAACATTAGTAGTGATGGATATGGCAGTGGCTGCCGTAGGGTGGATAAGTGAAACGCATCCACCTTTCCAGCAACCATCTCGGTGGATGCGCTATGGCTTATCCACCCTACCGCTCTGTCGAAGCCCATCAAAGCAAGGTTGTTACTACACTAGCGGGTGAACAAGCATTAATGCCGATGTAGCTCAGTTGGTAGAGCAACGCATTCGTAATGCGTAGGTCAGCGGTTCGAATCCGCTCATCGGCTCCATTTTCAGATTATTACAGGACCCTCCATAGCGACGGCAATGATGCGCATCTTCAAAGTCACCTTCCTCAATCAGGGCAAGGTTTATGAAGTCTATGCCCAGAAAGTGCATCAGGGCGAGCTTTACGGGTTCGTGGAACTCGAAGACCTCATCTTCGAACAGAGCAACTCCCTGGTCATTGATCCTTCCTCGGAAAAACTGCAGGAGGAGTTTGCCGGCGTCAACCGCACACTGATACCCATCCACGCAGTCATCCGCATCGACGAAGTCGAGAAAGAGGGACCCGGCAAGATCACGGAACTGGACGAAAAATCCAATATCACCCCTTTCCCAACCTCCTTCTTCAAACCCGATCGCAAGCCGAATAAATAGCTATTGCGGATCATCATTGCCGCCACCCAACGCAGGGATGGATACTGCTGCACTTCCGTTTTGCAGGATTCCCCATGTATCGTTCACTGCTCTTGTTCGCCTCACTGACGCTTTTTCTTACCGCCTGTTCGCAACAGGAGCCAGACTTCGAGTCGGATAACCCGCCCTTGATCACTGCTGCTGAGAAAGGGGATTTGAGCGAACTCGACAGACTGCTGACCCAGGACAGCACTATCGATGTGGTCGATGCCTGCCACTGGACCCCCCTGATGAAGGCGGCGCTCAACGGCCATGCAGAAGCAGTGGAACGTCTGCTGGATGCCGGCGCCGACGTCAATCTCACAGATAAAGGCGGCTACTCAGCAGTCATGCTGGCAGCATCGAACAACCATGCCCGCGTGGTCAAGTTGCTGCTGGAACGGGGGGCCAACATAGACCAGGTAGAGACCACCGGCGGCTGGACTGCCCTCATCTGGGCTGCCAAACTGGGGCACAGGGAGACGGTTGAAAGACTGCTGACTCATCAGGCCAACCCCGGCCTGCGTGATCTCAAAGGACGTAGCGCACTGGACTGGGCTCGCGCCCAGGGACATCAGGCCATCATCGAACGTCTTGCCGAAAAAGGATAGACCCAACAGACTCTTTCAGCCGCCCCCTCGGCCCTGAATTAATGGTTGAATCATTGACCTGAATCATGCGACCACGACTGATTACGGGCCTATTATTTAAAGGACAGCAATCTCATATTCCGGGAGGGGTTCACCATGGCAATCAGCAACGACCAGGAGTTACGCAAGGTACTGGATGAACTGCCGGTTACCGGACAGCGCGATCTGGGCTGTCGCTTCGTCGCAAGTGTGCGCCACCTCAGTGAGGATCCGCGAATTGGTCAGGCGCTTGAAGTAATTGCTGAAAGGAGTGGGCAGCCGGATGAGATGTTGTCCGCCTACAAAGGGGTCAAGGCGCTCTCGAACCAGACCTACACCGCCTGCGGCCGGGATGCAGACTGGGCGATTCAGGCAGAGCACTTCGTCGCCGCTGCCGCTGCTGCCTGCCTGCTGCCCGATGGGCAGATCAGCAACAACACCAACCTCGCCTGGAAGTCCGCTGTTCAGGCGCGCATGGCCAAGAACTGCGAAATGATTCTCAACGATGCGGGAGAGGTGGATAACGAGGCGCAGAAGCAGTATGCCATCGCCGAAGCCTTTATCTCGGAAAACGGGTGACTAAATTGTAGGAGGCTACCCCTTCCCGTCGATCAGAGAGACGCCATCCAATCCGTTGATCAGGCTTCCATTGCCCCTGTTCATGCCAAGTTTGATCATAAGGCGCACATCATTGGCGGAGTCCGCATGTGCCAACGCATCCTCATAGCTGATCTCACCCTGTTCATAAAGTCGGTAGAGAGATTGATCGAAAGTGATCATGCCATGCTCCGTGGAACGCTTCATCAACTCCTTCAGCTTTGGAATATCCCTTTTACGAATCAGATCCGCCGCCAGTGGCGTATTCAGCAGAATCTCGAAACAGGCCCGCCGACCATTGCCATCCGACCGCCGCAGCAGCTGTTGGGCCACAATCGCCCGTAGATTGAGGGAAAGATCCATGAAGATCTGATCCCGCTGTTCTTCTGGAAAAAAGTGAATAATTCGATCCAACGCCTGATTGGCATTGTTGGCATGCAGGGTGGTGAGACAGAGATGCCCCGTTTCGGCAAAGGTCAGTGCATGTTCCATTGTCTCGCGGGTACGAATCTCACCAATCAGGATCACATCAGGCGCCTGGCGCAAGGTATTCTTCAGCGCAACTTCGTAGGATTCCGTGTCCAGCCCCACCTCACGTTGGGTAATAATGCAGCCATCGTGATTGTGGATGTATTCGATCGGATCTTCGATACTGATGATATGGCCACTGCTCTTGTTGTTGCGATGACCAATCATCGAGGCCAGGGAGGTCGACTTACCGGTACCCGTCGCCCCCACGAAAATCACCAGTCCACGTTTGCTCATCGCCAGATCCTGCAGCACCGGCGGCAGACGCAGTTCCTCCATGGTGGGAATAGTGCTCTCGATACGGCGCAGCACCATGCCGACCGAGTCCCGCTGCACGAAGGCACTGACCCGAAAACGTCCAATGCCCTTCGCATTTATGGCGAAGTTGCACTCATTGGTTTCATCGAATTCACGCTGCTGCTGATCGGTCATGATATTGAGGGTGTAGTCCTTCGCCTGTTTGGCGCTGACTGCGGTCCTGCTGACCGGGACGATACGCCCATCCACCTTGATGGAGGGTGCCCTGCCCGCCGTAATAAAAAGATCGGAGGCTTTTTTCTGGACCATCATGGCCAGCAGCACATTAAATTCCATGTTCATTCCTCGTTGAAAAACCCCACTTATCCTAAGCTAGGGGTCGGTTTCCTTTGGTCACGCCGGGGCCTGAGTTGAATTGATAGTTTCCAAGGCATTTATAACCTCGTTGATCGATCAAATTTGGCTCCGGCCCAAATGGCACTGACTTAAGGCTACAATTATTTGTATAATCAATGATTTGCTAAAAACCATAAAAAAATAGTAGGTCGTGTTAGCGTAGCGTAACGCGACAATAATGGCGCACATTGTTGGGTTACAGCCAAAAAGACGGCCTAACCCAACCTACCCAAGTGATTGATTGTTGGTGCTTTGTGCCTTAAGTCAGCGCCATTTAACTCTGCCCCCTCATGCCTCACGTTAGAACGAATCTTTGTTCTGCGCCTTAGCCTTGGCATCCAGACGACTGATCACGCCCTTGTCCACCAGCTCTTTCAGACTCTGGTCCATTGTCTGCATACCAGCTGCCTGCCCCGTCTGGATAGCCGAATACATCTGCGCCACCTTGTCTTCGCGAATCAGATTACGGATCGCCGGGGTGCCGATCATGATCTCCCAGGCTGCGGTACGCCCGCCGCCGATCTTCTTCAGCAGCGTCTGGGCAATAACCGCCCGCAACGATTCCGACAGCATGGAACGCACCATTGATTTCTCCCCAGCGGGGAACACGTCGATGATTCGGTCGATGGTCTTGGCGGCAGAGCTGGTATGCAGGGTGCCGAACACCAGATGGCCGGTCTCAGCCGCTGTCATCGCCAGACGGATGGTCTCCAGGTCACGCAACTCACCCACCAGGATAATGTCCGGATCTTCGCGCAGGGCAGAGCGTAGCGCCTCACTGAAGCCCAGTGTGTCCCGATGGACCTCGCGCTGATTCAGCAGGCACTTTTTACTGGTGTGAACAAACTCAATGGGGTCTTCGATGGTAAGGATGTGGGCGTAGTCGTTGTCGTTTTTGTAGTCCATCATCGCCGCCAGGGTGGTGGACTTGCCCGAGCCGGTGGGTCCGGTCACCAGCACCAGCCCACGGGGTACGTCCACAATCTCCTTGAAGGAGTTGGGACAGCCCAGATCCTCCAACGTCAGCACCTTGGAGGGGATGGTACGAAAAACCGCAGATGCGCCCCGCGCCTGATTGAATGCGTTGACACGAAATCGGGCCAGTCCGGGAATCTCGAAGGAGAAATCGGTCTCGAGAAACTCCTCGTAATCCTTCCGCTGCTTGTCGTTCATGATGTCGTAGACAAGCCCGTGGACCACTTTATGCTCCAGCGCCGGCACATTGATGCGCCGGATATCTCCGTCCACACGGATCATCGGCGGCAGTCCGGAAGACAGATGCAGGTCGGACGCATTGTGTTTGACACTGAATGCCAGAAGTTCGGCGATATCCATTCATTTCCCTCAGATAGAAGAACCGGCGCGACGACCCTGTTCAGTGCGCCGCTTATCTATTATCGTCAATAATAACGGCACTTGCGCCGGTTTCTACAAATTGTTTGTCGCCATTTTGTGCCGGCAGGCATTTGATTTATGCCGACACTGCCCATACTCTCAAACAGACCCCTTTCATTTACACCCTGCTGTGATCATAAAACCCAGGCAGAATGTAATTTTTTGTAAACTATCGACCATGAGCAGCATCGAACAGAGACTCGCCAGTGTACGGCAACGCATCGAGCAGGCGGAGCGCCAGGCGGAACGCACGCCCGCCAGCACCATTTTGCTGGCAGTCAGCAAGACCCGGACTGCGTCCGAAATCCGCGCCGCGTTTGCCGCCGGGCAGACCGCCTTCGGCGAGAACTATCTGCAGGATGCCCTGGAAAAGATCGATGCACTTGCAGACCTGAAACTCGAATGGCACTTCATCGGCCGGATACAGAGTAATAAAACAAAACCCATCGCAGAAAATTTTGACTGGGTTCACAGTATCGCAAGTTTAAAACACGCGCGAAGATTGGGTGAACAGCGTCCCCCCGGGCTCCCGCCTCTGAAGATCTGTATTCAGGTCAACACCAGCGGGGAGGCCAGCAAGGGCGGCCACGAACCGGAACAACTGCCGGAGCTGCTCAAGGCGTACCAAGCCCTGCCCGGTATCGAGGTGATGGGACTGATGACCATTCCGGCACCGGCGGATGATGATGCAGCACAGCGCCGTCCCTTCCGATTGCTGCGGCATCTGCGAGACAGCCTGCGCAGCGATGAACTGCCACTGAAGACCCTTTCGATGGGCATGTCGGGCGATCTGGAGGCGGCAATTTTGGAGGGCGCTACAATTGTTCGCATCGGCACGGCCATTTTTGGTCCCCGGCAGTATAATAGTGCTAACGTAACTATCCAGCACAATATGACGTAGGTCGGGTTAGACGGGCAATGGCACAAAGCTGAAATCAGGCGCAACATTTTATGCGCGTCGTAAGCCGGCAAAACAGCGTCGGGTTGCGACGCGCGGCAAGCTAGGATACGAAATTCAAGCTTGGCACAGTGCGCGTCTAATCCGACCTACAGAAAAACTACCACTCACCAACCATTGACCCCGACTATCATTAAAAAACATCCATGAAACTAAACAGCATCACTTTTATCGGCGGCGGCAATATGGCTGCATCTCTTATCAGCGGTTTGATCGCGGATGGCTATGACCCCACGCATATCACCGCCAGTGATCCAAATACAGAGCGACTTGCTTATCTCGCCGCCAACTACGCCATTCACACAGAAACCGACAACGATGCCGCCGTGCAAAACGCCGACATCGTCGTCCTGGCGGTCAAACCACAGGTTCTGGAATCGGTGGTCCGCGACATGGCCGGCGCCATCTGGCGCCATCAACCGCTGGTCATCTCCATCGCCGCTGGAGTGAGGGAGGCGGCATTGCGGGAGTGGCTGGGAGAAGATATCGCCCTGGTTCGCACCATGCCCAACACACCGGCAATGATTCAGTCCGGCGCCTGCGGTTTGCATGCCAGCGAAAATGTCAGCGACATTCAGAAAGACCAGGCAGAGAGCATCCTGCGCGCCGTGGGACTCACCTGCTGGGTGACCGACGAGAGCCAAATGGATGCAGTAACCGCACTCTCCGGCAGCGGACCTGCCTACTTTTTTCTCGTCATGGAGGCGATGGAGTCCGCCGCCATCAAGATGGGACTTGAAGCAGAGAACGCCCGCCTGCTCACCCTGCAGACAGCACTGGGGGCAGCCCGCATGGCAATGGAAAGCAAGGACTCCCCGGCCACGCTGCGGAAAAAGGTCACTTCCCCAGGCGGCACCACCGAACGGGCTTTGGGTATTCTGCAAGAGGGGGGACTTCCGGCGCTGTTCGAACAGGCACTCAACGGCGCTCGTGATCGGTCTCAGGAACTCTCAGAGATATTGGGGGGGAAATGATGGACGGCAACTACCTGGCAAATCCAGCAATCTTCCTGATTCAGACCCTCTTCGGCCTCTACATCCTGGCGGTGGTGCTGCGACTGATACTGCAACTGGTGAAGGCGGATTTTTATAATCCCGTCTCACAGTTTCTGGTGCGGGCCACCAATCCTCCCCTCAAACTGTTGCGCCGTTTCATACCCGGCTTCGGTGGCATCGATATCTCCTCCATCGTTTTAGCCTGGGCATTGAAAGCTGCGGAACTGGGCCTGGTGATTCTACTCAGCGGCGCCTCAGTCAATGCCCTCGGCCCCATCCTCTGGGCCATTCCTGAACTGGTGGAATTGCTGATCAACATATTCCTCTTTGCGATCCTGATCCAGGTTATCCTGAGCTGGATCAACCCGGGCGCCTACAACCCCGTCTCGGCACTGCTCTACTCACTGACCGACCCGGTAATGCGGCCCGCCCGCAGGATCCTGCCCCCTATCTCAGGCCTCGATCTCTCACCCATGCTGGTCATGATCGGGCTGGTACTACTGAAAATGCTGCTGCTGCCGCCATTGCGTATAATCACCGACAGTCCATTTTGAGTGACTGGTATCATTGGGATGGGGACGATCTGACTCTACGACTGCGCATTCAACCCAAAGCCTCGCGGGACACCTTTGTCGGCCCTCACGGCGATGACTTTAAGATTCGCATCACAGCTCCACCCGTCGATGGCAAGGCCAATGCACATCTCATCAAACTCCTGGCCAAGGCCTTTGGTGTACCCCGCAGCCAGGTGACCCTGGTGAGCGGTGAAACTTCACGTTCAAAATGCCTGCGCATCCATGCCCCCAAAAAATCACCCATTCCCGTGAACAGGCGCCCAACTTGAATACCGGAAAGAGACAAATGGACAAAAAACTGTTACGCGTACCTATAATTACGTTTCAGGCCATCGGAAATGGTCGTTGAAGCTGGTGTAGCATAATCGTCAGCACTCAGGTGTTCATGCGGGACAGCAGAATGGAAAATATACGTTTTCAACAACAGCTCCAGGCCTATGGACAGTGGAAGGCAAATATCCTTCGCACCATCAGCGAGTATGGCCCCTGGCTGGAACAGAACGGCATGTCCACGCCGGGGACCCAGACTCGCATCACCCAGACCATGGAGATGCTGAAGCATGATCGTCTCACCATCGCCTTCGTGGCTGAATTCTCCCGTGGAAAAACCGAACTCATCAACGCCATCTTCTTTGCCGATCACGGGCGGCGCCTGCTGCCTTCCAGCGCTGACCGCACCACCATGTGTCCGACAGAGATCTTCTTTGATAGCGAGCGTGATGAGGCCTATGTCCGACTATTGCCGATCGAGACGCGCCTACAGGACACCTTGATCTCAGATCTCCGCAAGGATGAAAAACAGTGGGTTCACTATCCATTGGAGACCGAGTCAGTGGAGCAGATGGAGGCATCACTCGGCGAGGTGATGCAGACCAAGATGGTCACCGTAGAGGAGGCGACACACCTCGGCCTCTACAGCCCTGCCCTGCACCCGCATCAGAAAAAACCGCCGAAACTGATCGAAATCCCAAAATGGCGTCATGCCCTGATCAGCTATCCGCACACTCTCCTGAAGCAGGGTTTGACCATTCTCGATACTCCGGGACTCAACGCCCTGGGTAGCGAGCCGGAGCTGACACTGAACATGCTGCCCTCGGCCCAGGCAGTGCTCTTCGTGCTGGGTGCCGATACCGGCGTCACCCGCAGTGACATGGAGATCTGGCAGCACCACATCAAAGGTTTTCAGAGCGGCAGGCAGCGCGGCCTGATGGTGGTCCTCAACAAGATCGATACCCTGTGGGACGACCTGCTGGAACCGGAGGAGATCAACGCGACCATCTCCAGACAGCAGGGTGAAACCGCCAGGATACTCGGCGTCTCCGAAAGCACTGTATTCCCCATTTCCGCCCAGAAGGGGCTGGTGGCGAAGGTCCGCCACGAGAGCGAACTGCTGGAGAGAAGCGGACTGCTCTCCCTGGAGAGCCATCTGGCTACCGATGTCCTGGGCATAAAACAACAGATCATCCTTGATACCGTTGGCGCCGATATAGGCCAGATGCTGGACAACAGCCGCAGCGTACTCTCCGGCAAGCTCACCAATGCAAAAAAACAGCTGGAAGAGCTGGAGGAGTTGAGCGGCAAAAGCGACGACGTCATCAACAACCTGATGGAGAAGACCCGGGAGGAGCAGTCCCAGTATATGCATGACGTCGAGAGTTTTCAGGCAAGCCGTCAGAAATTGAAGAGGCAAGCGGACAACTTGCGGGCAGCGCTTGACCTGGGTACGCTGGACAACACCATCAACCGCAGCCGGCGTGAAATGACAAACAGCTGGACCACTCATGGCATGAAGACGGTAATGAAAAACCTCTTCGAAGAGGTCCGCCGAAACATGCATTCCGTGGTGTCACAAAGCGAGCAGACCCGTAAGCTGATCCGCTCCATCTACCGAAAATTTCAGAATGAACACGGCTTTGCGGTCATCCAGCCCAAGATGTTCTCCATCGTGAAATACCGCGTGGAACTGGAACTGCTGCACCAGGAAGCAGAAGTCTTCCGCAACAGCCCGGTTACCGCAATGATGGAGCAGGGTTTTGTGGTTAAACGCTTCTACGCCGCACTGGTCAGCCGGGCCAGACACATCTTCCACCGCGCCAGCGATGACATTAACAATTGGCTGGTCACCACCCTGGAGCCTCTGGTTTTGCAGATCCGGGATCACAAGGAGATGATGGAGAAGAGACTCAACAACCTGCAGAAGATCGGCCAGTCCCGCAACACTCTGCAGTTCAGGATCGTTGAACTTCAGGACCAGTACACCGAAGCAGCCCGCCAACTCACATCCCTTCGCAACATGGCAAACCGACTAAACAGCAGTGAACCACTGAACAAAGAGAAACGGCCACGCCCCCGGCTGGTACCCAGGCAAAATACCTCATAAACTGTTAGGCTTCTGTTTGGCCAGCCCGGCCGAAAACAGAATAACTGACTTACCGAATTTTATTTTGAGCGCGGGAACCCGCGCCCAATAAGGAGGATTTTATGTACCTGCACAGCTTCCGTCTGCTCGCCCTGATGACACTCTATCTGCTTTCACTCAACGCCATAGCAGAGAACAGCACCAGTATCCCGGGATACAAAATTCACCACAGTGCCATCCCCAGCGTATCCCTCGATCCCGAGATCGCCAATCAGTACCATATCCAGCGCAGCAAATACCGTGGCATGCTCAATGTCAGCGTCATCAAAGAGGTCCCTGACACTACAGGCAAATCGGTGAACGCAATCATCCTCGCCAAAGCCGTCAACATACGCGGCCAGCTTATCAGCATCCCCATGCGCAAAGTCACTGAGACCAATGCCATCTATTACATCGGCGAATTCCGTATCGCGGACCTGGAGACCCTGCACTTTACCCTGGAGGTCAAACCCCAAGGCGAGACCCGCTTCTATACCGCAAAACTCAAACAGCAGTTTTTCATCGACTGAGTGTATGATGAACACTGAGGCAACGTGTAGGATGGGGTGAGTAAAACGAACCGCATCAATCGCGGCTGATGCGCATCGCTGCGCTCAGCACATCCTACGTCTAACTTCTTTCATTTTCCGCTTCCCCGGCCTGTAAGCACCAGTTCAAGCTGTGACCCTTCAACCGGCTGCACCAGGACAGCGTGCAGGGGAAATATCTCGTTGAGCTTGTCCACATATTCACGCTCGGATTTCTCCACCAGCACGATTACCCGCGCCTCCGGGGCATACTTCTGCAGGCTGAACAGAAAGACATCCAGGTTACTGATGTTGATACCGGCGTAGTTATTGGCATAACCATAGAAAAACTCGGCCACCACAATATCCGGCTGCTGCCGTTTCAACTCACTCATCACCCTGCGCATCGAACGAAACTCGATCTGACAAATACCCAGCCGTCGATAGAGCGCAGAGAAATCGGGGTGTGTTGGGGATTCGAGAATCGAAAACAGCGTGGTATCGGACATCACAAACCCTTGGGCTAGAACGACCGCCACAAAGTCACCAGACCAAATAGAATCACCAGCAATCCGGCCCCCCGGCGCACCCGAATATCCCTGGCCCAGCGGGCAAGGCTGCCTGCCACCAACCCCATGGCGAAGAGATTGGGCAGGGTGCCGAGACCAAACGCAAGCATCAGTCCGGCCCCTTTGAGGGCACTGCCTGCGGAGACGGTCCATACCAGCATGGTGTAGACAAGGCCGCAGGGGATCCAGCCCCAGACAACGCCCAGCAGCCAGGCCTGCCCCGGCGTAGTAACCGGCAGCAATCTGCGCGCATAGGGTTCGATACGCGTCCAGAGCGCGCCGCCTGCCTTTTCGATACGGGACAACCCAAGCCACCAGCCACCGAGATAGAGTCCGAGAAGAATCATGAAGATACCGGCAATGGCCAGCAGCACACGCTGCGCGATATAGATCGGAGCCACCTGTGCCAACAGCATGCCGAGTCCGCCCATAATCGCCCCAGCTACCACATAGCTGCTGATGCGGCCCAGGTTATACCCGAGTTGATAAGGAAGGGTGGAACCCATACTGGAACGCAGTTTTTCCGGCAACCCGAAGGTCAGCGCGCCAACGATACCGCCACACATTCCGGCACAGTGCACCCCGCCCAACAGGCCCACGACAAATGCTGCCAGATATCCACCCTGTTCAAGCATGTTTTTTATACCCGCTGGATGGAATGTAGCGCATCGCCAACAGTATCAGCAGCAACACCGGCACCCCCATCAGGGTGGTGAGCAGGAAAAACGTCTGATAACCCATGCCGTCCACCATCACCCCGGAGAAGCCACCCAAGAATTTCGGCAACAGTAACATCACGGAACTGAACAGGGCATATTGGGTGGCTGAGTAGGAGATATTGGTCAGACTGGAGAGATAGGCGATGAAAGCGGCCGTCGCCACACCGGCACTCAGGTTGTCGATAGAGATCACCAGGGTCAACATCATCACATCGTGCCCCACCCCTGCCAGCAAGGCAAACAGTAGATTGGTGGCAGCCGCCATCAGGCCACCCAGTAAGAGGGTGCGCATTACGCCAATCCTCACCATCAGCAGACCCCCAAGACCTGCTCCAACCAGCGTCATGATCACACCGTAAATCTTGGTGATGGTTGCCACCTCGCCTTTCGTGAACCCCATGTCCACATAGAATACGTTGGAGATCACCCCCAGCACTATATCGGATATGCGGTAGGTGGCAATCAGCGCCAGGATCAACAACGCCTGCCAACGGTAGCGGCTGATAAAATCGACAAAGGGGCTGATGGCGGCATTATAGAAACCTTCGGCAAACCGGCGTAGCGCCAGGGGCAGCCACTGCTGGTGCTCGATCAGGGTGTCGGTCCGGTTTTCCCGCTCCATAGTGTGAGAATCGGCGGTGACCTCCGGCTCGCTGATAATCAGCGTGGTAACAATACCGACCAGCATCATCAGCGCCATACTCAGGTAGGCTGCCATCCAGGCACCCTGATGATAGATCGTATCATCCGGATCAAACAGGGCGGCAACCGCCAGCGCCCCTGCCCCACTCACGATCATGGCCAGCCGGTAGCCCATCATGTAGGTGGCCGCCATGGCCCCCTGCAGGTTCTCCTCGACACTTTCGATGCGGTAGGCATCGATTACGATGTCTTGTGTGGCCGAGGCAAAAGCCACGCCAAATGCAAGCAGCGCAAAACGGGCAAGACTCTCCTGCGGGTCTGACAGGGCCATGCCGACCAGGCCCGCAATGATGCAAAACTGGGAGAGCAGCATCCAACTGCGCCTTCGTCCCAGCAGACGGTTCAGCAGCGGCAGGGGCAATCGATCCACCAGCGGTGCCCACACCCACTTGAAACCGTAGGCCAGCGCCACCCAACTGACAAACCCTATTGTACTGCGTTCAACACCGGCTTCCCGCAGCCAGAAAGAGAGCGTGCCGAACACCAGTAGCAGCGGCAGCCCTGCGGAAAAGCCAAGGAACAGCATGCCCCGCACCCGGGGATGCCAATAGACCCTGGAGGCATCCAGCCAGTTGGTGAGCGTACTGCTTGGGTTGGGCACTGAGACTCCTGTTGTGGTGACCAATGGATTCTATCTGCAAAAAACCGCGGCCATTATAGGCGTCTCCGGCAATCATTTCCCAAGCTATCACTTAGTGCTCTGTCAACGTAATAATTGCGGATTCAGTTAGCTTGTCAACGTTCACGGCAAGGCACGTCTTGTAGGCAATGGCCACTCCCTTGTCAAGAGACGCAACGCAGTCCGTGGGCGTTGACAAGCTAACCCGCAGGGCGTCCCTGTGGTGTCCCGCAGCTGCGTTCCAGTGTTTGATAAGGGAACAGCCATTACCTGCACACTGCGCCTCGCTGCGAAACACCACAGGGACGCTGAACCCGTAATTATTACATTGATAGAGCACTTGTAGGGGTACTAAGTTACAATTCGCGCATCAACATAATCGGAAATAACCCATGCAGAATTATCAGCGCGAATTTCTCGACTTCGCCCTCGACGTGGCGGTGCTGCGCTTCGGCGAATTCACCCTCAAGTCCGGTCGCATCAGTCCCTATTTCTTCAATGCCGGACTGTTCAACACCGGGGCCAGCCTGGCCCGCTTGGGCCGCTACTACGCCCAGGCAATCGTCGATTCCGGTATCGAGTTCGATGTACTCTATGGACCTGCCTACAAGGGGATTCCTCTGGCCGCAGTCACCGCTGCCGCCCTTTACGACCACCACGGCAGGGACGTGCCCTATGCCTTCAATCGCAAGGAGGCCAAGGACCACGGCGAAGGCGGCATCATCGTCGGCCATGAACTGAACGGTGGCGTACTGATTATCGACGACGTCATCTCCGCCGGCACTTCGGTAAGGGAGTCGGTAGAGATCATCAAGAATCTTGGCGCCACACCCGCCGGTGTCGTCATTGCCCTGGATCGTCAGGAGCGTGGCAAGGGGGAGCGATCCGCCATTCAGGAGGTCGAGAGTGACTACGGCATACCGGTGACCTCCATCGTGGCCCTGGAACAGCTTGTTGAATATCTCGGGGAGAAACCCGGCTCCGAAGAGTCCCTGGCACGCATCCGCGCATACCGGGAGCAGTACGGCGTCGCCTAACCGATAATCAGCTTGCTGCCCACCAGCAGGGTGACGATTTCGAAACCCCGCTTGATCCAGCGGTTCCCTTTGGTGATAGAGAGGTGGGCGCCGATGTAGCCTCCCAGCAGGGAACCGGCCAGCAGCACCGGCAACCACTCCCATTTGACATCTCCCAACACCCCAAGGGTGACAGCACCGGCACCGTTCCAGAACACGCCCACCAGCACCAGCGTGTGGGCCACCGCCCGCCGGTAATCGAGACCGAACCAGCGCACCAGCCAGAGGGTAACAAAAAGTCCGGTGCCGGAGGTCAATGAACCGTTAAGCACACCAATAAGAAAAAGCCCCGTCGCTCCAATCACGAACCCCGATACATTTCGATGTATTGAGACGTACGATTGCCCCAGCGAGCGTTTGCTGATCGAGTAGACACCCAGACTAAGCGTCAGGACACCCAATGCAATCTCCGCCGCCCGATCAGGCACCCTAAGGATCAGACTGGCGCCCAGCACCACCCCCGGCAGCCCCGCTGCCAGCAGAAAGATCACGAACTGCCGCTCCAGTCCATCCTCCCGCAGATGCCGTAGGGTTGCGCCAACCCCCAGGGCAACCGACGCAATCTTGTGGGTTGCGAGGGCAATTCCGAACGGCAATCCTAAAAAGATCAGCACCGGCAGCTGCACCAACCCGGCGCCTCCTCCGGAAAAAGCGGAAAATGTGTTAGCCAACAAAGAGATAATAAAAAGGGTGAACTGTTCCACAGATAATCTATCTTATGACCAAGTGCTCTATCCATGTGATAATTACGGATTCAGCGCACCTTGCCGTGATTGTTGACAAGCTAACTGAACTTGTAATTATCACATGGAATAGAGTACTGGTGACGCAGTATAATCCCTCTTCGGGATATATAAGGTCAGGAACAACCGGCCGCCACTCAAGGTCGAGAGAATACCGGGTTATTGATGGAAACAATAAACGATTTAATCAAACCATCCAGGCTTTTGCTTGCGACGTTGTTGTCGCTGGCATTTGTCTCTTTACCCGTAAACGCAGGAAAACTATACAAATGGGTTGATGAGAGCGGACGGGTCCACTACGCCGACTACCTGCCGCCTGAGGATATCAGACGAGAGCACACCTACCTGGATGAACGGGGCCTGACTGTCAATAAAGTGGACGCTGCAAAAACCCAGGAGGAGATCGAACAGCAAGAGGCGCTGAAACGACTGCAGAAAGAGCAGCAGGCACTGATCGAGAAACAGCAGGCGGCTGACCGGGTATTGCTGCGCACCTTCAGAAGTGAAGATGACATTCTGATGGCACGGGACGGCCAACTCCGGGCAGTCGACCTCTCCCTTCAGGTGATCAGCTCCAATATCAGACAGCTCAAAAACAAACTCGAAGAGATGCAGCGCAACGCAGCCAGCCTGGAACTCAGCGGCCAATCGGTTTCATCTGAGTATCTTCAACGGATCGACCGTAAGCGCCAATCGTTGAAGGAATCATATCAATCCATCGTACATCGGGAACGGGATAAAAACAGGATCCGCATAGCTTTTGCCCGTGACCTGGAAAGGTTCAGAGTGTTAAAACGACTCAGCCGAAAACCGGACGACCAGCTGGAAACAGCACAGTCCGAAGAGGGTCTGAGCAACGTTTACCATTGCCAGGGGGAGAGTCGGTGCGAATCATCCTGGCAAGCTGCCAAACAATACCTCCGCTCTCATGCAACCACCCCGGTTCGAATGCTCGCAGAGAACATTCTGATGGCAGGGCAGCCCTTAAAAGCCCAGGATATCAGCATCACTATGTCACGCCTCACTGATGCCATAACCCAGCAGACGATCATTTTTATGGATCTGCAGTGCAAGGACACCCCTGAAGGCACGGCCTTCTGCGCCAGTGAACCGGTGAGGCAGATAAGGGAGGGGTTTAACGCGGCAGTTGCAGAGCGTTAAAGCAGGATGCCGGCAGGTGTCACGGCAGATTAAAGAGCGCAACTTCCAGCACCCTCCATTGAGCTTCCCATTGGGTTAAAGGCGCCGTCTTGAAACGGCTGCGGCTATATTGGTGCATCCTGCCTTCAACAGCCGCCAGCATGAGGTTTGCCGACACGCTGGCATCGACAGTCTGCAGTCCGCTTTCCCGCAGGTCACCCTCCCGCAGGATCTGCTTCAGTTGGGTTTCGAGTCGGGAAAAAAATTGGCCCACCCGAGTCTGCAGCCGTTCAGTTTCGCCAACCAGCGCATCGCCAAGCAGTACCCTGGTAATGCCGGGATTGCGTTCAGAAAAGAGCAACACCAGGTAGAGCAGCCTGCCGCAGCGCAATCTGGCATCGCTCTCCTCCCCCAGTATCTGGTTGATACGCACAAAGATGCTCTCCTCGGCAAAATCGATCAACCCTTCAAACATCTTCGCCTTACTGGCAAAATGACGATAGAGCGCCGCCTCGGATATTTCTGCGGCCCGCGCCAGCGCCGCTGTGGTAATGCGGCCACCGGGATTCTGTTCAAGTTCGCGGGCCAACGCCTCGAGAATCAGCTGTTTGCGCGGTATCCTGCTACTCATCAGCGACGCCGGATCAGTGTCCCCACACCTTCGTCGGTAAAGAGCTCCAGCAAGACGGCATGCTCTACCCGGCCATCGATGATATGCGCACTGTTTACGCCGTTCTTCACCGCCTCCAGGGCACAGCCTATCTTGGGCAACATACCGCCATGGATTGTGCCGTCGGCGATCAGTTCATCCACCCGCTCTGCATTCAGCCCCGTCAGTAGACCACCATCCTTGTCGAGCAAACCTGTAGTATTGGTCAGCAGGATCAACTTCTCCGCCTGCAACACCTCCGCCATCTTGCCTGCCACCAGATCTGCATTGATGTTATAGGAGCGTCCATCTTTGCCCACACCTATAGGGGCGATGACGGGAATGAAATTGCCGTGCACCAGCATATCCACAATGCTGACATCAATACTCTCCACCTCACCCACATGGCCAATATCGATGATTTCGGTCGCCTCCAGATCCGGACTGTTGGTGGTAATCCTCATCTTGCGGGCATGGATAAGATCGCCATCCTTGCCGGTCAACCCCACCGCCGAGCCACCTGCCCGGTTGATCAGATTGACAATATCCTTGTTGACCAGCCCGCCGAGCACCATTTCCACCACGTCCATGGTCTCGCTGTCGGTGACGCGCATGCCCTGTACAAATTCTGAGTCTTTGCCCAACCGCCGCAGCAAATCTGCAATCTGGGGGCCACCTCCGTGTACCACAACCGGGTTGATACCCACCAGTTTCATCAGCACGACGTCGCGGGCAAAGCTGTCCTTCAAGGCTTCGTCCACCATGGCATTGCCGCCATATTTGATGACGATGGTCTTACCGGTAAAGCGTTGGATATAGGGCAGGGCAGCGGTCAGTACATGCGCTACATTGCGCGCCTGTTCAGCTTGTAGAGTCATGATGAATCAACTGTGTCAGTAAGAATAAAGCGGTTACCGAATCGGGGTTAAAACGGCAGTTTTAGACCTGGCTGCACCTGCTCAAGAAGGTTACGAAAGACATCCATTACCAGCTTAAGCGCATCTTCGTCCTCCGCCTCGAAACGGAATATCAGAGACGGGGTGGTGTTGGAAGCACGCACCAGCCCCCAACCTTGCTCGAACTCAGCCCGCAGACCGTCGATTCTGAGCAGCCGCGCGCCGGGAAGATCCGGCTGCTTGTCCAGTGCCGCCATGATGACGTCACACTCACCCTCTTTCAGGGTCACGCTGTATTCCGGGGTAGAGACACTCTCCGGCAGTTCGGCAAAGATCTCTGCGCTGCTGCGGGGGTCGAGGGTCAATATCTCCAGCAGCCTTGCCGCCGCATAGAGACCATCATCAAAACCATACCAACGCTCGGCAAACATGATATGCCCACTGAACTCACCCGCCAGCAGTGCCCCCGTCTCCTTCATCTTCGCCTTGAGCATGGAGTGGCCGCTCTTCCACATCAACGGCCGTCCTCCGTTGGCAAGCACCACATTGGCAAGGTGACGGCTGCACTTCACGTCATAGACGATATCGCCGCCTGGCTCTCGGGAGAGAACGTCCATGGCCAAATACATCAGCACCCGATCCGGCCAGATAATTTTGCCTGTGGAATCCACTATGCCGACCCGGTCCCCATCACCGTCGAAGGCGAAGCCGACATCAGCCTTGCTCTCCACAACCTGTTTTGCCAACGCCTGCATGTTTTCGGGACGGCTGGGATCCGGATGATGATTGGGAAAGTCCCCGTCCACTTCACAGAACAGCTCCTCCACTTCACATCCCAACTGTTGAAAAAGATGGGTCGCCAGCACTGAGGAAGCGCCGTTGCCACAGTCGACCACCACTTTCATTCCCCGAGCCAGACTCACATCATTGACCACCCGGTCGGTATATTCCGAAATGATTTCCCGAGTTTCGAAATCCCCGTCGCCCTGCAGTAGATTGCCCTGCTGAATACGCCGGTAGATCGATTGAATCCCCTCAGAGGAGAGACTCTCACCGCCGATCACGATCTTGATACCATTGTATTCCGGTGGATTGTGACTGCCGGTCACAACCACGCCACAACCTGCAGTAAACTCATGCGCAGCGAAGTAGAGCAGGGGGGTGGGCACCAGTCCCACATCGATCACATCGCGACCACTTCCCCGCAATCCCCGTACCAGTGCCTCCGCCAATCGTTCACTGGAATGCCTGCCATCACGCGCCACGACCACGGTCTGAAAACCCTGCTCGTAGATTTCACTACCGACAGCGCGGCCGATTGCCTCAACGCCCTCTTCGTTCAGGGTGTCGTCCACCAGACCACGGATATCATAGGCTCTGAAGATTGACACAGGGACAGCCGTTACCGGGGCAGACGCTAGAGCCGCGGTACGAACTGGAGGTAAACTGCGCGAATCCTCAGCCATATCAGAAGCTGAAAACAGATCTTCATCCACAGTGATGCCATGTCTGGATCCGGCATCACGTTTGCGTTTGGCGCGACGTTCGATGCGGCGTGTTCTGACCTCACGCGCCTGATGCTCCAATATTTCAAGTGTGGCCTGCATATCCAGAAGACTGGCCATATGTCGTGTGGGCGATTTGCCCATCATCACGCTTTCCATCAGTTCCAGAATGCTGTACTGATCTTTTTTCAATGCCCTGCGCATGCCTTCCGCAAGCAGGAAGAGCATCGCCGCACTCAAGACAATCGCCACCAGCCCTGGCAGCAGCAACATCAGGTCATTGGAGAATCCCTCTTTGCCGACTGACGATTTCCAGTAGGCCACTTCCCAGATACTGCCCGACACCGGCAGCGTACCATCAGGCTGTTGCTGATCAGGCGGGACATTACCGGCCATTGCCAACACCAGTGCGCTGGCCCGATCCACAACCTGGCGGACTTCGACCCGCCCGGCATATTCCTTCACGCTGTCTACCGAATCCTGCAGACCGCCAGCCGGGAAGGCTGCATGAATGACGCCCAATGCGGACTCATCTTCCGCAGAGCGCACAGCCACCACCATCGCAACATATTGCTGGGCGCTACCAAACTGATGAACCTCTGCGGGGGGAGTCTGCAACTGTTTCTCGGCCTGACGCATCAGTTCCAGGGAGGCATAACCAAGGTGCGGCATCACACTGCTGTCCGGTTCACGTTGTCCAGCGGTCAGTAACCTGACACGCAAAACACCAGGCACTATCTGAGTCAGCTGATCTTCCCGTTCCCGCAAGGCCATGCGGTCATTCAGACGAAACAGCGCAGTGATATTGGGATCTCTGGATATGCCCTCCAATAGCTGAAGACGGAAGAGATTTTGTTCAGAGAGCCGGCCTGCCAGCGCCTGCGCACCGGTTTCAATCTGACGTGCTGCCAGCGACTCATCCCTATCGTGAAACTGAAGATAGACCATCGCCCAGGCCAGGATGATCAACACCATCACCCCTACTACGGCCATCAGCCAGTACCAGCGGATACCGTGGCCCGCCTGTTCTCCGCTCCTGTACGTCTGTTCGCTCTGTTTGTTCTGTTTGTTCTGTTTCTTCTTTCTCTTCATGACCGTACGTCAATCATCCCAGGTTAGCCTGAATATGATACCGCTCGGCGATACGCTCTGCGAGCCGTTCCGCCACTGCCGGTTTCGCCATCATCGGGATTGCTTCCCTGCCACCTTCCCACAGCAAAAGCAGCGCATTCTCATCCCCTTCGAACCCCCCCTTGCTTCCACCTACCCGATTCGCCGCAATAAGGTCCACCTTCTTGGCGCGTCGTTTGGCATCTGCAAAGGCTTCCACATCATCCGTTTCGGCAGCAAACCCCACGGTATAGGGCGCTTCATCCAGCGCCGCCACCAGAGCGAGAATATCCGGATTTTTCCGCAGATTCAGTTGCAAGGTTTCACTACTCTTTTTTATCTTCTTGGCAGCCATCTCAGTGGGACGATAGTCAGCCACCGCCGCCACGCCAACAAAGATGTCACAGGCACTGACCCGCGCCATCACCGCCTCTTCCATTTGCAGCGCGGTCTCCACATCCACCCGTAGAACACGGTCAGGCGTGGTAAGCGCCACCGGCCCGCTGATGAGCGTAACCTCAGCCCCCAACCGCACCAGAGATACCGCCAAGGCATAACCCATCTTGCCGGAGCTGCGATTCCCGATATAACGCACCGGATCGATGAACTCCCGGGTCGGACCTGCGGTTATCAATACGCGTTTCCCCTGCAGCGATCCAGAAGCAAAAAGTGATTCAGCCTGCGCCAACAGGAGATCGGGTTCCAGCATCCGGCCTGGGCCGGTCTCACCACACGCCTGCTCGCCCTCACTGGGTCCCCATAGCAGAAGCCCGCGCTGCCGTAACAAGCGGGCATTCTCCTGGGTGGCGGGATTCAGCCACATCTGCCGGTTCATCGCCGGCGCCAACGCAATAGTAGCGGTGGTCGCAAGAGAGAGCGTGGATAACAGATCATTCGCCATACCAGCCGCCAGCCGTGCCATGAAGTCGGCACTGGCCGGAGCAACCAAAACCAGATCAGCCCAACGCGCCAGGTCGATATGGTTCATCGCCGCTTCCTGTTCTGTGTCGAGCAATTCCGTATAGACACGCTCTTTGGAGAGCGCCTGGAATGTCAGGGTCGTGACAAACGCTTGGGCCGCGGGGGTCATCACCACCCTTACTCCAGCTCCTGCCTGCATCAGCGCACGGAGCAACACCGCGCTCTTGTAAGCGGCAATGCCACCGGTAACACCGAGAACAACCTTTTTTCCCTGCAACACAGACATCGACTTGAAATAACCACAGACTCCAGATTGGCAAGAGTACCCCATGGGACTGTTACAGCAAAGCAGCAGTATCCAGGGCATGAGTAAGCACTAACCCCGCCAGCGAAAAAGATAGGAATTTCGTGACTCAGAACACGTTTTTCCGCTAATCTTAGGGTGAAATTATAGAAGCCTAATTTAAAGACATGGAGGTCTTATGCCAATCACCGACTGGCCCATCGCCGAACGACCAAGAGAAAAACTGCTGCAAAAGGGCGCCACCGCCCTGTCCGATGCCGAACTACTGGCAATTTTTCTGCGTACCGGCGTCGCTGGAAAAACCGCTGTGGATCTCGCCAGAGATCTGCTGCAGGAGTACGGCGGACTCAGACATCTGCTGGCCGCCGGGCAGAAACGTTTCTGTCAAAGCAAGGGGCTCGGCAACGCCAAATATGCTCAGCTTCAGGCCGTCCTGGAGATGGGACGCCGTTACCTGCAGGAGGATCTGGAACGGGGCGAACCACTCACCAATCCCGCTGCATCCCGACGCTATCTGCAGTCGCGCCTGAGGCACTATCCCTACGAGGTCTTTGCCTGCCTGTTTCTCGATAATCGTCATCGGGTAATTGAGTACGAAGAGTTGTTCCGGGGCACCATCGACGGCGCCAGCGTCCCCCCCAGAGAGGTGGTTCGGCGCGCCCTCGAGCTCAATGCCGCCGCCCTCATCCTTGCCCACAACCACCCCTCGGGCGTCGCTGAACCAAGCCAGGCCGACCAGCAGATCACCCAGCGCATCCGGGAGGCCCTGACACTTGTGGATATCCGTGTTCTGGACCATTTTGTCATCGGCGATGGTGAGCCGGTATCGTTGGCGGAGCGGGGGATGATGTGAAACCTGAGGTTTCCGGTTTCCGGTTTCCGGTTTCCGGTTTCCGGTTTCCGGTTTCCGGTTTCCGGTTTCCAAAAGCTTGCTTTTGCCGATAAACGCGTCAAGCCCTTATCTGAAATTTTATGTTAAATCGCCCTGTCACCTGTCACCTGTCACCTTGCACCTCCCACCCCTCTCTGCCATAATTGTGCGCTTTTCGCCCCAGGGTTAACAAATTTAGAGGTTTTGACAATGTCAAAAGTCTGCCAGGTAACCGGCAAGCGCCCGGTCTCGGGAAACAACGTTTCCCACGCGCACAACAAGACCAGACGCCGCTTTCTGCCCAATCTGCACTATCATCGTTTTTGGGTGGAAAGTGAGAGTCGTTGGGTGCGTCTGCGGCTCACTACGAAAGGTATGCGCATCATCGACAAGAAGGGTATAGATGCAGTGCTGTCTGACATCCGTGCCCGTGGCGAAAAGGTCTAAGGGAGAACTGAATCATGCGTGAAAAGATCAGACTGGTTTCCAGCGCCGGCACCGGCCACTTCTATACCACCACCAAGAACAAGCGAAACAAGTCGGGCAAGATGGAAATCAAAAAATTCGATCCCAAGGCCCGCAAACATGTGATGTACAAAGAGGCCAAGATCAAATAAGGCATCTACATCCCTGGGACATCGAAAACCCGCCTATACGGCGGGTTTTCTTTTGCCACTATTTTTTTGTTGGATACCCTGTAGACTTAGGGAAAATGGACGCTACAGATGGGTGAGGCCGCGGGTGAGATTTCCCGCCATTGCTATTGACCCCAACGGAATCTGCATCATGAAGGATATCTACGTAGGACGACAAGCCATCTTCGACCGGAAGATGCAAGTCTACGCCTATGAACTGCTGTTTCGCCAGGGCACCAACAACAGCAGCAACGTCCAGCAACAGTTTGACGGCGACTCCGCCTCTTCCGAAGTCCTGATCAATACCTTCATTGAGATCGGCCTCGAACGGGTCGCCGGCCCCCACCGCGTGTTCATCAATCTTACCCGCAACCTCTTCCTCAACCATCCGGAAATTCCTTTCGACAAAGATCGGGTCGTAATGGAACTGCTGGAAGACATTCCCGTGGACGATCCGTTGATCGAAGCCGTGGCCGAGCTTTCCCAACAGGGATATCTTCTGGCACTGGATGATTACATCTTCGACCCTGTTTGGGATCCTTTACTGCCACTGGTTGACATCATCAAGGTGGAGTTTCCCGCCCTCACGCTGGAACAGATCGAGCAGGGACTCCCTTCCCTGCGCCGCCACAACTTAAAACTGCTGGCTGAGAAGATCGAAACCGAGGAGGAGTATCAGCAGTGCCTGGCGTTGGGCTTCGACCTTTTTCAGGGTTACCACTTCTCCCGCCCCAAGGTGATCAAGGGCCAACGCCTGCAGGAGAACCAACTGGTGGTGCTGCGGCTGCTCTCTGCCCTGAATGATCCCGACGTGGAGATCGAAGACCTGGTCAACCTGATCACCCAGGATGCCAGCCTCAGCTACAAGATCCTGCGCTATATCAACTCCGCCGCCATCGCCATGCCGCGCAAGGTCGAATCGATCCGTCAGGCGATTGTCTTCATGGGGCTGACGCGTATTCGCGCCTGGGCCAGTCTGCTGGCGCTCTCGCGAATGGAGAAGAAGCCACAGGAGTATTTCACCACTGCACTGGTGCGCGCCCACATGTGTGAACAGCTGGTCACCAAGAACGGGGGCTGCGTACCGGAGATCGCCTTCAGCGTGGGGCTGCTCTCCATTCTTGACCTGCTGGTGGACCGGCCGATTGCGGAGATTGTCGAGGAGCTTGCACTCTCCAATGAGATTCGGGATGCCCTGATCGATCAACAAGGACCTGCAGGCAAAGCGCTGCAATGCAGTAAAGGTTATGAGGTTGGTGACTGGGAGAACGCCGATTACGAAGACCTCAATGTGACGGAGATCACCGATATCTATCTGCTCGCCAGCGAATGCGCCTTTGACGAGCAGCAGGCGCTGCAGGCGTGCTGATAATCAAACAAATGTAGGATGCCGGTGAGCTTGCGAACTACATCTGTCGTGTAATCCCTGATTCAGACGTTAACCGCAATCGATGCGGTTCGCAAGCTCAACACATCCTACGGAGACACACCCCTTTCCAGGAGCAGATTGCCCACCGCATCCGGAGAGCAAGACCATCCCGGTGCAACCCAGGTGGTTGAGATGGTCTCGACAATCAGCGCAGGCCCTTCGATCGACTGTTCGGCAAACAACGTCTCCCGCTCATAAAGCGGCGCAGGCTGATCCACACCGAACAGGCTCACTTCGATCTTTGCCTCACCGGACCCTGAAGTGCGGCACTGTTCCAGTCTTATGTGAGATTCCGCTCCCCGCAGAGCTGCCCGCAGATTAACCAGCTCCACCGCCCCACCCATCCGATGCCCATAACGCAACTCGTGCAGTTCATGGAAAGCGGCCTCGACTTTGGCACAACTGCTCCAGGTCACATTCAAGGTGTAGGACTGCCCCAGATAGCGCAGATCCAGTGAATACTCCAGTTCGATTTGCGACCGTTCCAATCCCTCCTGAAGCAACGCCTGCACACCGGTTTCACCCAGTCTCTGCAACGCTTTTTGCAGCACAGCATCATCGAGTTCATGTAATAGCCCCAGCCAGGTGCGCACCAGTTGGCGGCCCGGCGGAGCGACCAGCATCCCCAATGCCGATAACACTCCAGCCTGTACCGGCACCAGTGCCGAACGCATGCCCAACGCCTGTGCCAGCGCACAGACATGCAGGCCCCCGGCACCACCGAAAGAGACCAGGGTAAAACCCCTGGGATCCACTCCGCGCTGCACCGAGATCACCCGCAAGGCACGAGCCATGCGCTCATTGGCGATGCGGATGATGCCAGCAGCCGCCTCATCCACCGTGGCCCCCATGACCTCGGCCAACCGACCAACCGCCATGCGGGCGGCAGAGAGATCGAGCTGCATGCGCCCGCCGAGAAAAGCGTCGGCACGCAGACGCCCCAAAACCAGATTGGCATCCGTAACCGTGGCCTCCACACCGCCCTGTCCGTAACAGGCCGGTCCCGGTGCGGCCCCGGCCGATTCAGGCCCCACCTGCAGCATGCCGCCACTGTCGAGCCGTGCGATGGAGCCGCCGCCAGCACCGATGGTATGCATATCCACCATGGGAACCGCCACCGGCCAGGGGCCGATGCGTCCTTCACTCGTGAGGCGGGGTTCACCATCGATGAGCGCCACGTCGGATGAGGTACCGCCCATATCGAAGGTCAGCAAACGTCGGCGACCCGCTGTTGCGGCCACATAACGCGCGCCTACAAGACCGCCGGCAGGCCCGGAAAGCAACATACGCACCGCCTGAGAGGCGGCCTGTTCCACAGCTATCGCCTCCCCTGAGCTCTGCATCACTGAGACTCTGGCCCCCGGCAGGCCCCGGCAGAGCCGCTTGATATAACCTGTCACCAGTGGCCCCACCCAACTGTTGAGCCAGGTGGCGATACCCCGCTCATACTCACCGGTCTCCGGCAACACCTCGGATGAACGGGAGACGAAACAGCCCTCCGGCACCACCGCCTCGATCGCCCGTTCGGCACTGTCGTTTAGGTAGGAGTAGAGCAGATTGATGGCCACCGCCTCCGGCTTCAGCACTTCCAGTCGCCGGGTAAGCGTCAGCAGATCCTGTTCCGTCAAAGGCTCCAGGAGCGAACCATCCGCCGCCAGTCTGCCGCCGGTCTCCAGACAGAGTTCAAACGGTACCGGGGGCAATTCTGGCGCAGGCTGCAGATTATAGAGTTCGCGGCGTGCCTGCCGGCCGATGGTCAACAGATCCCCCAAACCCCGGTTGCCGATATAGACGGTGCGCACGCCCTTACCCTCCAACACCGCATTGGTCGCCACCGTAGAGCCGTGGATCACCCTTACCCCATCGGGGTCGAGTCCCATCTCCCGAATTCCCTGCAGTATCGCCCGCTCCGGGGCATCCGGGGTGGAGAGCACCTTGTGGATGCGCAACGCGCCATCCTCGTAGAGCACGAAATCGGTGAAGGTTCCTCCGGTGTCGACGCCGATGATCTTCAAAACAACTCCAACCTGGATAAATTACGAGGCTTCCAGCGACCCAGCCACCCTATGACGCAAGATAGCGCGAACACCGAGTTTATGGAATCGTGACAGTTCCGTGATTGGCAGCGGAACCCCAACTGCTTGAATAGCTCTCCAACAGCACCAAAAAAACGGCACTGTTCCAATGAAAACAACCCCCACAGGAGAGACCCCCGATGAAAACCCAATTTTCCAGTACACTTAAAGGCCTGACTTTCGCTGCACTGGCCGCAGTCATGACTGCGGGCAGCGCCGCACCCATGATGGATGACGACATGCCGATGAAGCAAGACGGCATGATGAAGATGGCCGACGACGACACCATGCAGAAAGATATGAAGATGTCAGACGGGATGGATGAAAAGATGAAGACATCAATGGAACCGATGCAAAAAATGAACGATGGCATGATGCAGGAGGCGATGCATAAGTAGGCCGATTCAAGCGTAGCGGAACCGGCAACCCCAGGCATTCCAACAAGTCCTGAACGCCCGATCCGCTACACTTGATCGGGCCTGCGGCTATGACAGATTAAAATAGAGTCCTCTCCATGACACGTAAAGTCCTGATCATCGAAGACGATCCCGATATCGCCCGGCTGGTGCAGCTACACCTGCGGGATATCGACTGCGAAGCCGACATCATCAATGACGGGGCGGAGGGTCTGCGCCACTTTCAACAGGGTGACTATGAGCTGCTGGTGCTGGACCTGATGCTGCCGGGGATGGACGGCATGTCGATCTGCCGAGAACTGCGCCGCGAAGCAGACTATGTGCCGATTCTGATGCTGACCGCCAAAAGCTCGGAACTCGACCGAGTGGTGGGACTGGAGGTGGGTGCGGACGACTATCTGACCAAGCCTTTCAGCATCCCGGAACTTCTGGCCCGCATCAAAGCCCTGTTCCGGCGTGTCGATGCACTGGGCAGCAGCACAAAACAGTCTGCCACCGATAGGGCTATCCACTACGAAAAGCTCACCATTGACCCGGCGAAACATCAAGTCAGAATCGCAGACCGTGAGGTGGAACTGACCGCCAGGGAGTTCGACCTGCTGCTCCATTTCGCCCGCCATCCGGGACGGGTCTTCAGCCGGGTGCAACTGCTCGACTCGGTCTGGGGATACAACCATGAGGGCTACGAACACACCGTCAACACCCACATCAACCGCCTGCGGACCAAGATCGAGACCGACCCCGCCAATCCCCATTACATTCTGACGGTCTGGGGCGTGGGCTATAAGTTTGCCGACACCCCTGGAATCTGACGGAATATGTTAAAAACCCTCTACGCCAAACTCGCCACCGGCCTGGTGCTGCTGCTCGCCGCCATCGGTCTGCTCTACGCCCTGATCAGCACCACCGCCACCCGCCACTATGTGCAGGAGGTGACCCAGCAGTTCAACCGCAACCTGGCGCGCAATCTGGTGGCTGATCGCAATCTGGTGGAAGAGGGGCGCATCAACAACAGCGCACTGCAAGCCACCTTTCACGAGTACATGGTGATCAACCCCAGCATAGAGATCTACCTGCTCGACCCGGAAGGCCGCATCCTCTCCTACTCTGCGGATCCGGGAAAGGTGAAACGCAAGCGGGTCTCTCTGCCACCCATCGAGAATTTTCTGCACGGCAGGGGGGGATTCCCCCTGCTCGGCGACGACCCGCGCAGTCACGACCGCCGCAAGGCCTTCTCGGTCACCCCCATACCCTCCGCCGAGCAGCCGGAGGGCTACCTCTATGTGGTACTGCGGGGCGAAGAGTTCGACTCGGTGGACGATCTGGTGCGCGAAAGCTATTTCCTGCGTCTCAGCGGCTGGGCCATGGCGGCCAGCCTCGTCATCGGCCTGCTGGCGGGACTGGCTGTTTTCCGTCTTTTGACCCGCAGACTGCAACGCCTCTCCAACCTGATGGACAGATTCCGCACCCACAACTTCAGCCAATATCAGCCCTACACCGAAACACCCGGTGGTGCGGCTGACGAGGTGGACCGGCTGGGTGAAACCTTCGACCGTATGGCGTTGCAGATTCAGCAGCAGATCGATCAGCTGAAGGAGAAGGATCAACTGCGCCGCCATCTGGTGGCACAGGTCTCCCACGACCTGCGCACCCCGCTCGCCTCGATACAGGGCTATCTTGAGTCCCTGACCCTCAAGGCGGACTCACTCGACCCGGCGGCACGCAACGAGTACATCGCCATCGCCCTGCGCCAGAGCCGCCGGCTCTCGGCTCAGGTGGAGGAACTCTTTGAACTGGCCAGCCTGGACGCCCGGGAGACCCCGCCGAAGTGTGAGCCGTTCCCTCTGGCGGAGCTGTTACAGGATGTGGTGCAAAAATACCGGCTGCGGGCCGAACAGCAGGAGATCCTGCTCTCCATGGACCCACCGGAAACCTCACCCTTCGTTTTTGCCGATATTGCGCTTACCGAGCGCGGGCTGGAGAATCTCATCGAAAACGCCTTTCGCCACACCCCTGCCGACGGCAGTATCACACTTGCCCTGGGTATCGAAGAGACCAAGGTCTCCGCCGTGGTATCCGATAGCGGCAGCGGTATCAGCGAAGCGGACCTGCCCCACCTGTTCGAGCCCTTCTTTCAGTCCCGCAAAAATGCCGGTTCAAGTGGCCATGCCGGATTGGGACTGGCCATCGCCCGCCGCATCGCAGAGTTGCAGGGAGGTGATATCACCGTCGAAAGCCGCCTCGGCAGAGGCAGCCACTTCGCCCTATGGCTGCCGCGCACCGAAACCCGCTAACCCACTCCTAAGGAGCCTCTGAATAAGTCTGGGCCGTTCAGATTGCGAGATGAAATGCGCTGATTTGAGGCGGAAATCGCACGTAATAGCAGGCTATTGCGAAGATTTCCAACGAAGAAGCTGTGCATTTCAGCCGCAAGCTGTAGGTCCATGACTTGTTCAGAGGCTCCCTAATGTTATGAATTCGTGATAACTCTGTGAAGCGTCTGTAATGCGGCAGATCCATACTTTTCTCATGCGCTATTTCCACACAAACCGCCATGCAGTTATCCGCATCGACCCACTGCAGGAAGACTGCCACATCAGCTATATTCCAGAACACGGAGACTGACTATGAAAATTAACCGCACCCTTAAAATGGCCGCCGCTCTGGGTATCAGTGGAGCGATACTTGGCTTGATGGCGCAGGCCGCAAACCAGACTACGGAGAGCGAATCGATGAAACAGCCGACCGGCCAGGCCGCCGCGCCCAGCCAATGGAGCCGCCCCAGTGACGAGCAGATCAAAGCGAGTCTCACCCCGGAACAGTTCAAGGTAACACAGAAGAACGGCACCGAAAGCCCCTTCAGAAACGCCTACTGGGACAACCACCAAGACGGCATCTACGTCGACATCGTCTCCGGTGAGCCACTGTTC
This sequence comes from bacterium endosymbiont of Escarpia laminata, assembly GCA_003660235.1. GTDB lineage: Bacteria > Pseudomonadota > Gammaproteobacteria > Chromatiales > Chromatiaceae > QGON01. Next base: position 111,509 of record QGON01000059.1, read on the forward strand.
AGTTCGCGTGCCAAGTTTGACTCCGGCACCGGCTGGCCGAGCTTCAGCACGCCTATCAAAGGCAGTAATGTGACCGAAAAAGAAGATTGGGCCTGGGGCATGAGCCGCACCGAAGTCCGCTCCAAGCACGGCGACTCCCACCTCGGCCACGTCTTCGACGACGGCCCCGGCCCCAACGGGCAACGCTACTGCATCAACTCCGCCTCACTGCGCTTCGTCCCCGTTGCCAAACTGGCGGCGGAGGGTTACGGCGAATACCTGGAGCTCTTTGCAGATAGGGTCGAATAACAATCTTCCGGAAAGAGTTGGCCGGTTCAAGCTCAGCGGAACCGGCAACCCGCCCGATCCGCTGCGCTTGATCGTGCCTACGCCTTGATTTAGCGAATATCTCCAAGCCGGTGCACCAACCGAATTTATCCTGTATCTTTCGGCCATGGATGCGCTTGCCGTCACCAATAATCTCACCCGTTCCTATAATGGCCGCTGCGCCCTCGACCATCTCGACCTGACCCTCAATCGGGGCGACGTGCTGGGTCTGCTCGGCCCCAACGGCGCAGGCAAATCCACCACCCTGCGTCTGCTCAGCGGCGAACTCGCGCCCGATGAGGGAAACATCCACCTCTGCGGCATTGATCTGCAACAGCAACCGGTGCAGGCCAAGCAGTGTCTTGGTTATCTGCCCGAACAGCCGCCGCTGCTGCTGGAGCAGCGGGTCGATGAATTTCTCGTTGACTGCGCCAGACTCCATCGAATGCCAAAAGCCGGGATCCCCGCGGCGCTGAAGCGAGTCAAGCAGCAGTGCGGTCTGGAACAGGCGGGGCACCGCCTGATCCGCAATCTCTCCAAAGGTTTTCGGCAACGGGTGGGGATCGCGCAAGCTATCATCCACGACCCTGCGGTTGTGATCCTGGACGAACCCACCGACGGTCTCGACCCGGGGCAGATCCGCGAGGTGCGTGATCTGATCCGGGAGTTGGCCAGGGAACGGGGTGTCATCCTGTCTAGCCACATCCTGCCGGAGGTGCAGGCGGTCTGTAACCGGATTTTGATCCTGCACCAGGGAAAACGCGTCTACAGCGGTGAAATCTCACCACCCACCACACCAACCCTGAAACTGGAACTCGAACACTCCCCAGATGCAGCGATTTTCGATTCTCTTCCGATGGTGGCATCTGCAACAAATCTGCACACAGACTACTTTCATATCACCCTCGCTCCCGGCACCAAAGCCTCGCAACTGGCCGCCGCAGTGGTTGAACAGGGATGGGGACTGAAGTCGATGACGCCGGAGGTCCTGAATCTGGAACAGATTTTTCTGGAGCTGACCAGCGGGGGGCCGAGCGCGTGATCCTAACCCTGGCATTCATGGAGTGGCGGCGTCTGATGCGCACTCCGCTGGCCTGGGCGCTGCTTGCCATCGCCCTCTTCCTGTTGAGCTGGCAGTTTCTGCAGATCCTGGAGAATTTCACCGGTCTCAAACCGGCGGGACGCACCCTCGGGCTAACCCACTTTCTCTCCCTGCAGCTCTACGGTTTTGCGGCGGTACTAATCCTCTTCACCACCCCGATACTTGCCATGCGGCAGTTCAGTGATACCGCCCACCAGAGCAACTTCACGCTGCTGAGCAGCGCTCCGCTCTCCCTGACGACAATCGTCTTGGGAAAATATCTGGGGCAGATACTGTTTTTGGGTTTGATCCTGCTACTACCATTGATACTCTCCCTCTCCCTGCTGATCGGCGCAAACCTCGATCTTGGACTGCTGGCTGCCGCCACACTGGGACTCTTCCTGCTGACCCTCTGTTTCAGCGCCATCGGACTCTACCTCTCCTCCCTGAGCGAATCGCCGGCCATCGCTGCGGCAGGCAGTTACGGCTTGCTGTTGCTACTTTCCATCCTGGGGCAGAACTTTGCCAGCGAAACCAGCGGCGTCCTGCGCTGGTTCGGCTGGCCGGGCCATCTGCTCAATCTGCAACTTGGACTGGTAAAAAGTAGCGACATTGCCTACTTCCTGTTGCTGACCCTTTTCTTCATCGCCCTGACCCTTCACCGGCTTAACCATCGGCGCAGTCAGTAAACAGATGAAGATACCGGCGTATTTTCAAAACACGCTTTTTTATCTGCAACTACTGGCAGTGCTGCTGCTCGCCGCCTGGTTGAGCAGCCGTTTCGGGCTGCAATGGGACTGGACCCGCAACGGCAGCAATACCCTCAGCAAGACGAGCATCGAGACCCTGGCACAGGCCGACGGTCCCATCACCATCACGGTCTATGCCACAGAACAGACGGCCCTGCGGGAAAAGGTCGAATCGTTCATCGAACGCTACCACCGTTTCAAACCCGACCTTACGCTAAAATTTATCGATCCGATCCAGCATCCCGGGGCGGCACGCCGTCAGGGCATCACCCTATCCGGCGAACTCCTGATCGATTATCGGGGCCGCCAGGAGCGTCTCCAGCAGCTCGACGAAACCACCCTGACCAACGCCATCCATCGGTTGCTGCGGACCGAGACCCGCTGGCTGGCTGGCCTTGAGGGCCACGGCGAACGCAGCCTGCTGGGAGAGGCCAACCACGACTTGGGCCTTTTCGGTTCAGCTCTGCAGCAGAAGGGCCTCAAAACCATCAGCCTGAACCTGGTGGACACCCCGGATATCCCGGTCAACACCAGCCTGCTTGTCGTTGCATCGCCCCAGAAGGCCCTGCTGCCGGCCGAGTTGTCACGACTGCAGTCATACCTGGAACAGGGCGGCAATCTCCTGCTGCTTCTCGACCCCGGCCAGGATACCGCCTTGAGTCCGCTGCTCGCTTCACTGGGTTTGGAAACCCTGCCGGGCATCCTGGTGGACGCCAACGTGCGGGAACTGGGCATCGAGGACCCCTCCATCGCGCTGGTGTCCCGATATCCGCAACATCCGGTTACCCGGCACTTCAATCTCATCACTCTCTACCCCCAGGCATTGGCGCTGCAGAGTAGCGTTTCGTCTCCCTGGCATGCCGTGCCGCTGTTACAGACGCTGCAAAACTCGTGGAACGAGACTGGCTCCATCCAGGGAGAGATCCAGAGAAACCCGGAAGCCGGTGAAGCACCGGGACCTCTGACTATCGGCTACGCCATGAGCCGGGAGAAGAACGGCGGTACTCAAAGAGTTTTTGTGGCGGGAGACGGTGATTTCCTCTCCAACGCCTATCTGGGCAATGTCGGCAACCAGGATCTGGGGATTGCATTGATCAACTGGCTGACCGCTGAAGAGAACCTGAACATACAGAGTCATCAGGCAACCGACATGACACTGCTGCTCTCCCCCCTCGCACAGGGCATTATCGGCCTCGGCTTTTTGATCCTGCTGCCGCTGCTGTTGCTGGCGACCGGCGGCTTTATTCATTGGGGTCGAAAACGGGCCTGATGAGTCGTCGCACCTGGATCAATCTGCTGCTCTTTGCGCTGCTATGCCTGCTGGCCGCACTTACCTGGTGGCTGCAACCCACACCCCTGCCACCCCTGACCGACCTCGATCCCGGTGACATCAAAAGCATCAGGATCTCGGACAACAGCGGACGGGCCATCCGACTGCACAAAAGCGGCGGCATCTGGAGGATAGGGCAAACGCCTGCCGACAGTGATCGCATCAGGCAACTGCTGGAGATCAGCCGCACACCAAGTTTTGATCGTTTTCCCGTCCCTGAACATCAACTGGAAGCTTTCGGTCTGCAACCATCCGCCATTCGTCTGCAACTCAATGACCTGGAACTGGCATTCGGCAACAACGATCCGATCGACAACCTGCGCTATGTCCAAATCAACGATCTGATCCATCGCATCGGCGATGGCTTCCAACACCATCTCACTGCCCCGGAAACGGCCTGGCAGAAGAAGTAGGTCGAGTAGGCCGAGGGAGCTTCCCCCTCAGCCTCTCACAGAACCGTACGTGAACCTCTCGATTCATACGGCTCTTATCATTCAGTCAGCTAGCACGAAGTAACGACCAGTGTACGAACAACTCTGGATGCCGGGATTTAACCCGCTTTATCCAACGCTTCGCTCTCTTGAGATTGCCACCCTGCTTTTTGTATTTTCGCCTAACCCACTTCAAGATCAGACGGTCCAAGTGGTGTACCAGAAAAAGCAAACTCGATTTGTAGAAGGCGCCATAGTATTCAACCCAGCCACGAACAACAGGGTTGATCATCTGTGCCAGCAATCTGATCGAGGTTTCGCTTCTACGCGGTATATGCCAATCCCTGATTTCCGCATAGATTGATTTCCTGGCCTTTGGCGCGATCGCCGGTGAAAAATTCACGAAGTACTTGCCACATCTATTGCGCGATAGCCTCGCTCGGAAGCACTACCCCAGAAAATCAAAACTATCGGCGGGATA
>QGON01000058.1 GCA_003660235.1 bacterium endosymbiont of Escarpia laminata
ATGCGTACCAATATTCAAGTCCTGCACAACAAAATCTCGATAGCCTTTAAATCGTGAACCCGGTGGAACGGGCACATCAGGCTTAATCACTTTATCTTCATGAATCACCAGCTTCTGGGTCTTTTTCTTTTTGCGAGACCCTGGACGTTTTTTAGGGGGTGATTCTGATGAGGTATCGGGTTCGGTGTTTTTGTCCAGTTTGCTACCTTTAAAGACGGGCCGTTTTTTCTCACCCTTAAGAATATTGACTTCATCTTTAAGCAAGGCTATTTCTTCATCCTGTTGCTGCACACGTTCAATTAACTGCTCAACCAGACCGAGTAACGCCTTAACAACAGGCGTTTGATCTTGTTCTGGAATGTCGGGTAGAGGAGGCAGCTTTTTCACGGACTTTTAAAGTAATCACTGAATAAGCCTTATTCTACCACCGGTTTTGAAACTCAAATTTGACTTCGCAGGAGTCATTTTAAGGAGATAAAAAAAGCATTCCTCAAGCCTGTACGAAATAAGAATGAAAATGGCATAGTGCGCGCTACAAGATCAGCCATGACAGTTTCCAAACCAGAGTTGTGCCATGACAGGATTTTTAGTTTTTTGCCCCAAAATCCTGTCAAGTGCTTTTTGTAATTATTTACTGCTTGCCACGGGTTTTTGAGAAGTTACATGTAACAGATGTAACGGGTAAATATACGTGCGCGGGAAAAAAACACGTGAGTCCGTGCACGCGTTGCGTTATGTGTTTACGTGCGCGCGGGCGGGAAAGCCTGTTACATCTGTTACACCTGTTACAGCCCCCGTGGTTGCTGGGTTTAGGCGTTTTGGAGCCTGTTACGTTGCCTGTTACGTCTGTTACGTTTTTAGGCATTTTCGAGTTCCTGATGGAATCTGAACCAACAATCGGTTAGCCATTGGCTCTGTGTTTGGTCTGGCTGGGGAGCTTCTCCGGCTTTTTCGAGTGCCTGTTCGTTCGGTAGGACGATACGTTTGGGTTTTGTGTCTCCATTATAAAAAGTGTTGTCGTAGATGCGCCGGAGTTTGTTACTCCATCCAGGCAGTCGGTTGATGCGCCCCAGAAACTGGTTGCTCTCCCTGGGGTTTCTGACGCCGTTGTCCCGGCAATAACGAGCATAGGCGGTGTAAAGTTGCTGGCTGCCGCAGGGGATCACCGGATAACCTGCCTCCCCGTTCAACCAGTCATCCATAAAACGCTCTTCACTGGGTTTTGACAGGTTGATGAGCTCGCGCTTGGCTTCTGTCATCGGTGGGCGTTTCTTGGGGTGGAAATCCCCCAGATCGAGGTGGAGCAGGTAGTAATAGAAGGCGGCGACACCGCCATTTTCTATTTGTGTCCAAACTTCATCGTAGAATTTTTCGCCGAGGGCGGGTGGTGTCCAGATGACAAGGTGACGCCGGTCATCGTTATCAAGTGGCAGGGGTTGCCCTTCATTCGATAGGTAGATGATGTTGACCTGGTTGCGCTGACGATAGGCTGCGACGTTTTTCGGGTTGACGCGGATCCACTCGCCGGTGACCAGCTCTTTGAGTTCGTTTTTGATATGCCACATTTCGGCACGGGTCACGACCTCTTCGGCCAGTATGAATAGTTTTGAATCTACCCAGTCCGAGTTAAATTTGTCTTCTAACCCGCGCTGGTTGAGTACGGTTGAATATTCGCCGTAGATTTTCGCCAGGGTTTGAAATACGGCTGATTTACCTGTGCCCTGCGGTCCGTGCATGATGACGGCGCTGGACATCTTCGCGCCTGGATGTTGCAGCGGATAGGCCATCCAACGTAGCACCCAGGCGGCTATTTCGGCGTCTCCGCATAGGTAGTGCAGCAGGTCGACGATGTGCTGACAGTCTCCCTCGACCGGTTCCATTGGCCAGCCATCCCATGTGTTGAGTTTTACTGCTTTGTCGCTGCCACCTGGGTCGAATCCGACTTGATCGAGGTAGTAGGCGCCACGGGTGACCCATACCGGGTGGCGCTTTATATCGTCACCGCGCACACCGGCAGGCAGGATGGATACCATCTGCTCTTTCATGACGACTTTGTTGGTCCACTGGTCAAACAGGTATTTGCCCGTTCCGTCATCGAGAGGGACGAACCGCTCTATTGTTTCATCGAGAGAGAGTATCGATACAGCATCACGGCGAGAGTCCTCCCCCTCCCCCTTGTTACGCGCCACACCGCCTAGTGCGGCCTGCCCAATATTCCAACCTGCATCCATGATGGAGGTCTCGATCTGGGTTCGCACGATTTGCCCTCCCCCATCAGGAAACGCCATCAGATCGTTGTAGTCGGTTAGTTTTTTGTTGTTTCGATCTGATGGAAACAACGGTTTTTGCACCATGCACCATTGACTGCCAGCGCTGCGGCTTCTGCAGCTATGCAGCCTGGATTGCCGTCTGTCAGGTAGTCGTCATCGGCACAGATAAGTATTTTGGTGGATTTGTAGGCGGCCCGAATGGCTTGCGCGACCGGCAGGAGGTTACCGGCATCGTATGCCACGGCGACTGGTCTGCCAGTCTCCTCATGCAGGGTGGCTGCGGTGGCGTAGCCTTCGGCGATCAGCAGGATATCTACGGGCGATCCAATCAAGTGGAACTTGCCGCGCTTGTTGAGTCCTGCCGGCCAGTATTGTTTCTCCAGCTTTTTGCCGCGATCCTTACCCCGGATGATCTGCAATCCCCAGACCCGCCCTGCGGTATCGCACATGGGGATTGCCATGGTGCCGTTACCCGATGGGGCGAACCTGACGCCGTGGGCTTGGCAGTGTTTCTTGTCGAGGTAGTCAGAGTGGCCGTCTGGTAGATACTGGCGCCAGGCGTTCGCGGCTTTTGCCCCCGCCTTCGCGGCCTGGGCTGCGCGCATGGCCTTTGCCCGTTTGGCATTCTCTCTGTGTCGGGCTGCAATCGCCTGGCGTTGTTCCTGGGTCAGCGCCTTGGCCTTTTTGCCCAGCGCAACCTTCATCTTGCCGGAGTCGTTGCCCCGGTAGATCCCGTAGCTGCCGACGATGTAGAGATCACCCTCGATGCTGATATCGGATAGCCAGTACCAGCCGCGTTTTTCCCTGTCGCCTTTGATCTCAAAACAGCGGACTGGCTTATGCGTGCCGATCTCCAGGTGCTGAACCTCAAGCCCCGCACTCTGCAGCTGATCCATCACCTCGTCGTAGTTGGCCCAGCTCATATTGTTGCCTTACTGCCGCCACAAAAAACTAGCGGTATTCCGCGCGCTTTGTACCCGCAGTGGGCTAGGTCCAGGGAGGACCCACGCATCGGATAGCCATTTATGATTGTTGTTTCGTGTGACAATTCGACCTGCTTTATTCTTCTCTGGGGGTACGGGGATTTATGTTGCCGGTCTGCTATCGAGCATCTGCATCCAGTCGGCTACGATCTCTGTGGTGTATCTGTCCTGGCCATCATCACCCTGCCATTTGCGGGTGCGGAATGCGCCTTTGATCATCACCTTGCTACCCTTGCTCAGGTAGCGATCTGCCACGTTTGCCAACGGACCGAAGAAGACCACGGGCACCCACTCGGTACGTTCCTGCCGGTTGCCGTTATCGTCATTCCACCGGCGACCCACTGCGATGCGGATGTTGCAGACGTTGCTGCCGTCCGGCATCTGTCGTGTGTCAGGCTCTGCACCCAACCTGCCGATGAAGTTGCAATCATTCAGATCATTGGCCATTGACTTTCCCTATCTGTTTATCGTCGATTGTGTCCCGCAGGCGATGGAACAACTCATCCACCGTGCCGTGATTGGAGACCACCGGATCACCACCGACACGACCGACACCGAACTCACTCTCATGCTCCCGCACAGTAGGCGCCTGCCGGCGGTCGAGGTGTATCACCACCCCGCCCCGTTCCCGAATCCAGTTGGCCTCGTTATCGAAACGGACATCAGAGAACACGCAGCCATGCCAGCGCACACCCTGAGATTGATAGGTATCCCGGTAACGCTGCAGGGTGACACCGGCCACATGCAGCCAGACATCCGGGTGAACAAGGTGGCGGCCCCATTGGCTGCCAATCGTTTGAAACAGAAAGCGTGGGGAACAGCCCAGTTCCGGGATGAGTTCTTCCTTTTCAGTCCCGTCCATCTGTGACGGGGTGAGGTTGAACATCTCCTGAACAGCCTGTTTGAACGGTGCGGCGAACGATAACGGCGACAGCTCATACCAATCCTTAATAAAACGCGCGGCCGTGTCTTTGCCTACACGCGCCTTGCCCGCCAACCCGATAATCAACTCACTCATTAAAACACCCCAACAGACGACTTATCCACAGTTCCACTGAACGCGTGATTTATAATTCAAAATCGCGCAGACAGTGAAATAGTTCGCGTTGAACTTACGTGCTATTACCGCCTTTTTGAGACCATGCACCTCATGCAGCTCCCGCATCAGATCCACATCCACATCTGACAGCCGCGCCTTTTGATGCGATTCGCCGACACGGAAACCCTTTTCGTTACGCTGGATCAACGAGCTGCCGCCTTCAACAGTCCCTCGATCTGCGGCATCATCACTGCCAACTGCGCCAAGGCCTGCTTTTGCGCGATACCGGAATCCACCAGAAACCGCTCCACCAGCCATAAAACAGGGCGTTGATCTCCGGTTGATTCGACCAACTCATCCACCCGATCTGCCGGAAAATTGATTTTGTCGTTCGGGTTATCCGCCAGCATGCGTGACAGTTTCGAGGCGCTCATATCCAGGTCAGCGGCAACGTGTTTGAACGGCCGCCCGCAGCCATAGACCGAGGCGCCCAGCACGTCGCGGAACTTCGGGAACTGCTCCAGCAGCCCTGCCTCAAACGACAAATCAAACTGCACCTGAAACCCCCTGAATAAAAGTTTCAGTGAGTTTCAGCTCCGAAATCAGGTAAATTTTTTTCATGAACGGAGCAACCGAAATAAAAAAGGCCCAACCCAGCGAAAAGGGGTACGCCGAGAAGAGCCGAGGAAACGCCGTCAGTGACGGCATGGGGAAGAAATGGGTAAAACGGTTAGATTCCATAACCACCGAACTCAATCATTCTGTCCCACTCGAAATCAGACAGGGACTGGCGACTGCCGGTGAGAAACCACAGCTCCGTGCCTTGCGCGCGCCAGAGGCTGGGAGTGGGCTGGCGGATATTCATGCGGCCTTCCCTGGCGCAGCTTCGTCACACTGATTTGCGGTTGCTGGTAGATCATCAAATGACAAATACTCCAGAGGAATTTTCTTTCCGCAGCGAAGCGCTGCACCGATTACGCGGTCTGCTTGGTCTTGTGACAAATCATCCTGCCACTGGTAAATGGCCTGCCTTGAAATGCTCAGTGCCTTCGCGATATCAGGAATTGATCCTCCAAAAATATCGACAGCCTCTCTCTTGCGCATGGTTGCTCCTAATTGATCTCAATAACAAGAGTAAGACAGCTTACCTATTCATGTCAACCTGTCTTACTGCCTAAATTGGTAAGGTTGCTTACATGGATTGGAAAAAAAGAACATTTGCTGAGCGGTTCATGTGGGCCAGGAAGGAAAAAAGCCTCACCCAAATAGCAGTCGCCAAGAAAATAGGTCTAACAAGGAACGCTATTTCCTATTGGGAAAATGGCCAAAATGAAGCTGAGGGAAGGAATCTTGAACGAGCTGCAGAGGCCCTGGAGGTAAGCAAAGACTGGCTAGACACAGGAAAGGGATCCCCAAATGACCGTCTTGTTTTTGTTTCGGACCATGGCACAGCCGAAGAAAAAATCAGCACGGCAATCAGCGTAAGCACCTCCGACGCAGGAATCGGCGAAGAGCATAGCACATACCACACGACCGCGAGTGCAAATCAAATGGAGGAACAGATATACCTGGAAAAATATAGAAAGCTCTCTCCTGATGACCGCACTCGCCTGCACGCGATTATTGACGCGCTGGATTCAGCCATGAAAACAGACGCAAACGAGAAAAACTAAACTTTAGGCTGCCTTCATAATCATCCAGATAATAACAACCGCTACGAGCGCCAAAAAGCCAATGAAGGAAACTTGCTTGTAAAAAGGCTTTTTATCTACCACTGAAATTTCAATTTTGAACTTCGAATCTAATCTATCGGTTGTGATTATTTTCTTTTTTTGCCCCTTTGACTCACGCATTAAAAACAGCACACTTGCCTGCTCTCTTTCAACATCAGGCAACGTATCATCTTCTTCTACCTGCTTCCAAACAGCCGCGTGATACGCATCAGGCAAATCTAAGCTTTTTAGCGTTTCCTTCAAATCTAAAATGTAATCTCCAGCTATTTTATCAATAAGCCCATAAAGCCGATCTGATGGAACAGCAAACTTAAACGGCAATTTGTCTATATTAGGGATCAGATGATCTATAAGTTCAGCTTTCTTTAAACTGGACTTAATTCCAATCTTCTTTGCCTCTGGAGCTAATTGATCTTTACGAAGACTTGATAAAAGCTCGCGCAGCTTTGCTGCATCATAATCCGTCACTTCATCAAGAAACCCCTGAGATAAGGCATTCTTGAGGGCTGGAGTATCAATGTAAATAGCACCTTCCATTTTGCCGTAAGTTAAATCTTGAATTACCCCAACCAGTTCCGATAAGTCACTCAATCCAAGTTTATTTAGATTATTCGCATTAATTATTTCTTCAAATATTTGCACTTCAATATCGAGAGAACTCCATTCAAGCTCTTCAAGAAAGTCATCCTCGCTGTAAGCACGCCGCTCATCCGGCTCTATCCATGACAAAAAATCGCTTCTGTAGTCAGTATCATCACTGATCTTTACCAATGAATTTGAAGGTGAAAATAAAAGAGGAAAAGAAAAGCCACTTGCTGCCTTTACTTGCTTACGTCGTCTGGGTTTGCCTGCGTTCCGACTGGATCTATCTATAGGTGTCCCCTTTTCCTTTCCTACCAGATATTCAGCTGGAATATTGAGGATATCGGAAAGCGTCCCTGTTTGCCCTGTTTCAACATCAACAATGTCACCACTTATACGATCAAATCGAAAAGTTCGCTCCTCTTCTCTCAGATAAGAATATCCCTGCAAATAAATAGCTAAACCATCGTCATAGACCTGCCTGAGAAGCAAATCTCTATCTGTATGATTACCTTGGCTATCTACATAATGGAATCGAATATTTTTCCCGCCTTTCCAGATGCTCATTAGCTGATTTCCTCCTATGAAATTCCGGCGCATTACTCATCACAAGACATATTAAAACAAAAAATGGTAAGAAGACTTGACACATAGGGGTAAGCTGTCTTACTCTTTAAGTCACACATCCGAAGCCAAGGCCCAGAGATGACAAGCACATGAAAACCAAACCACCACCCACCGACATGGAGACTGATATGTCAATCCGTCAAGACTTGTTCACGCATGTCGTGAACAACTTGCGCTACGGCGCAGCCCAGGCCGATCTCAGTGAGGCCCTGAACGACTGCGTGAACCGCAGCCGGGAGACCGGCAAACAGAGCACGCTGACGCTCACCATCAAGATCAAACCCAATGGCAGCACCGGCCAGTATCACCTCTCTGAAGAAGTGAAAACCAAACTGCCGAACCTGGATAAAGGCGAGACCATTATGTTCGGCACGCCAGAGGGCAATCTGCAACGGGAAGACCCCGCACAGAGCGACCTGGACTTGCAGGCAGTACCCGACGACAGGCCCACCGACTTCCAAAAAGTGGAGAACAATTAAATGGAACAGTTAAACGGCATCCAAGCCGCAATTGAAGCGGGAAAAGCCCTCGGCACCCACGCCATCACCGATGTTGAGGGCGTTCCAACACTGATAGTGCCTGAAGGTTTTACCGCCAAACAGTATCCCGACTTGATGGAGCACCCGAAACGCACAGAGCAGGTCGTGCGAACCGATACCGCAGGCTCTTTCATCGAATATTTCAACCGCTTCGGTGACGATAACTCCGCCATTTTCTGCGACCTTGAAGACGCCTACTTTCTCGGGATCATCGATTATCACAGCGAAGACCACGCCAAGTGGCTGAACCATCAGGTCAAATTTACCTGCAAACAAACCCCGGAATGGAGCGCCTGGGAGAGGGGCTCCGGCCAGCGCATGGATCAGCTGAAGTTCGCCTTCTTCATCGAGGAGAACCTCGAAGAGATCATCAATCCACCCGGTGCCGAGATGCTGGAGATCGCCACCACGCTGAAGGCAAAAACCAAGATCAATTTCACCTCAGCCCAACGTCTCGACAACGGCCAGACCCAATTCCAGTACGTGGAGGAGATCGACGGTTCTGCCGGCATCAAAGGGCAGATCTCAATCCCTGAGACCATCAAACTCGGCATGCGCCTGTTTGAAGGCGGCGATGCCTACGAGATGGAAGCACGCTTTAGGTACCGCATCAAAGAGGGCCAGGTGGCCATGTGGTACGACCTGGTGCGCCCGCACAAGGTCCACCGCGCTGCAGTCGACTCTGTGTTCGAACAGATCAAGAAACAAGCGAAGTGCCAGCTGATCATCCACGGATCAACCTAATCCCCGCCCGGTTGGCAGGTGATAACCCGGCAGGGACGCCGGGCCACTCTTCAGGAGCAGACAGATGAAACGATTCATGCAGCAGCACTACAAACCCAGCAGCGAGGAGATGCGCCTGATCTCCCAGTTGGTTTTCAACCAACGACGCCTGGCCAATCACGAACGCAAGCAGGCCGAACGGCATGGCAACGGCACCGTCGTTAAATTCCCTCGTAGCAGTCGCCAAATCATCGGCGCTGATCTGCCCACCGGACCGGAGGCAGCGTGATGAGACCGTCAACCCTCAAAACAGGTGCAAAACTGAGGATCACCACCACGCTGGGTGACGACACATACACCGCATTTTTCGTCCGCAGACAACCCGCCAGGGCGGGCCGAAAGGCGACCAATCACCTGAGATCCACCGACTTCGCCGAGCTCGAAAGCTCTGACGAGATCGGCTCGTTCGTGATGAGTGATTACGACCTGTCACGCCGTGGAGAGATCGTCTGATGGATGCCAGCGCAACACTGCCGGCGCAGCTACAGGAGACCGAGACCTGCCACTGCTGTGTCAGATTCGAATCACCGCAGCCCACACTGGACATCCACGCCCGCACCTGGTCGGTGAGGTGTCCCTGTGGCAACCAGACCGAAGAGTTCGACGAGATCACCGCCGCCATCGCGGCCTGGAATCTACAGAATGCGTCTGATGGGGACTGGATACTGACCCACTCCGGTCAGCCCGTTTATCCCATTGACCCATCGCATTCGAGCATATTCATTGAGGATATCGCCCACGCATTGAGCCACATCTGTCGCTTCAACGGCCATGTCGACCGGTTTTACAGCGTGGCGCAACATAGCGTATTGGTCGCCTTAAACGTTCCCAGGGAGGACGCACTGAGCGCACTGCTACACGATGCGACAGAGGCCTATATCAGCGACGTGACCACCCCGGTAAAACGCAATCTGAAGGGCTACAAAGAGATAGAGCAGCGCTTGTGGACTGTCATCGCCGGACGCTACCAGGTGCCACCTGCCCTGCCTTCATCGGTTAAACACGCCGATCTGCGCGCACTGGCAACAGAACGCCGGGACCTGATGCCGGCGCATGCGGCAGAGTGGACCGCCCTGGAGGGGATCGAACCCTACGAACAACCCATCAACCCACTTCCACCCACACTCGCCAAAACTCAGTGGATGGATATGTATGAGGATCTGACCAATGGATGACATTAAAAACTTTCTTTGTCTCTACCATGCAAACTGTGCCGACGGATTTGGAGCAGCGTGGGCGGTACGACACGCCCTTGGCAACATCGTCGATTTTCATCCGGCCAAATACGGATTACCGCCACCAGACGTGACAGACCGAGACCTGATCATCGTGGATTTTTCTTATCCGTGCGACACGTTACGGGAAATGGCAAAACTTGCTGCCAGCATCCTGGTCCTGGATCACCACAAGACCGCGCTGGAGGATCTTCAACCCCTCCTTGAGGACGGAATCGTATTAGGTACGTTCGACATGGACAAGAGCGGCGCGATGCTGGCCTGGGAGCACTTCAACCCACACCAGGCCCCCCCCGCGCTACTGCGCCACATCGAGGACCGCGACCTTTGGCGGTTCGAACTGGCAGGCACCCTTGAAATTCAGGCTGCCCTGTTCTCCTACCCTTACGATTTCCAGGTATGGGATCAACTCATGGCAACGGACACCGAAATACTACGCCGTGATGGTGCAGCCATCTCCCGAAAACACACAAAGGACGTGCATGAATTGATAGACGCTGCCGCCTACCGCATCATCATCGCCGGTCATGACGTGCCAGTGCTGAACGCGCCCTATTTTCACTCCAGCGAAGCCGGTCATGCCATGGGCGCCGGAGAGCCGTTTGCGGCCTGCTATTACGACACTGAACACCATCGGGTATTTAGTCTCCGGTCAGATAAAGACGGAATGGACGTATCGGAGATTGCTGCCGGCTTTGGTGGTGGCGGCCACCAGCATGCAGCCGGATTTCGCCTGGCGCATGATGAGCTGCAGCGCCTGGCTTCTTGTTGACCGGCCGTTGATGTGTCGCCCCGTGCATCGAACGAGAACAGACAACGGGGCAACCAATTACAGGAACAGCAGAGATGATTGCAGCGATCAGTGACGAACATCAGGTTGTATGGGGTATTGGCCGAACAGAGGCCGAAGCGGTTTCCGATGCAAACAAAGAGGCTGCCAAAAAATCACGCTGCATCAAAATGGGAAAACTGCGCTGCGTTCCGTTGAAAAAGAATGCGCCAGTTGAATTCGACGGCGCCAGCTTGTGGCCTTACTGCGAACTCGACACGGCAAACCAAACCACCCAACTAGATCTGATATGAATAAACCGACCCATGAAGAGATAAAAACTTACGCCAAGCGGCTGGGGATCACCACCAAATCAATGCGGGAACGAATCAGGACAATGGGATTGACGGCTGCACTGAATACAAAACGAAGATCGAAATCTGAGTGTGGACGCATGGGTAAAGCGGCATCCCCCTGGGGCAACAACCTGAATCTGCCCGGGTCTCTCAACTGATGAAGAAAATCATCTACATATTAATACCCAGGTTTCTTACCGAAGAAGTCGCCATGATCAAAATGGATGGAGAATATCATCCAGTTTGCAGCGCAAAGGATCTTGATGAATATGATCATTACGACCGAATCGTAAAGGTCAGGGCTTTCAATTTCTTCGGATTCGGTCTGTTTCCCAGGGTTGTTTACGATGAGGAGAAGCCGACCGCTAAACCAACACGGTTACCCTGCCAATTTTGTGGTGGGGAGGATCTTGTTGAGGTGACGATGTTCTGTGAAGACTGGGAAGGTGATTGTATTGAATGCAGAGACTGTCGCGCCCAGGCGCCGGTTTCTGTTTGGCAGAATCGCATCATAAAACCGACGGCATAAAGTCAAACATCATGCAAATGAAACGAAAAACCTGGACAAAAGCGGATATTGAATTGCTTAGGCGCGACTACCCGGACACGCCGTCAAAGATCCTTGCTGATCGTTTCGACTGTACCGTGCGAGCGGTTTATGGTAAGGCTCGGGCTCTTGGTGTCTGCAAAACGCAGGCATACATGAATAGTCCACACGCCTATAAATTTCGCCAGGGCGACAATACTGGAAACGCATTCAAATTTAAGCCAGGCCACCGTCCACACAACAAAGGAAAGAAGGGCTGGCAGGCTGGCGGTAATGCTCACAAAACACAGTTCAAGCCAGGTTACAGGTCGCACACATGGCAGCCGATCGGCACTGAGCGCATCTGCAAAGATGGATACCTGCAACGCAAGGTGACCGACACGAGGCACTCACCGCGAGACTGGGTAGGCGTTCATATCATCCTGTGGAAAGAACACCGGGGCGAGATACCGAAAAATCACATGGTGGTGTTTCGCAATGGCGACAAAAAGGATCTGCAGATTGATAATTTAGAGCTAATTACTCGCGCCGAAAACATGCAGCGCAACAGCATACACAGATACCCACCAGCTCTTAAAGAAACGATTAAGTTAGCCGGGAAATTACGGAGAACGATTCATGAAAAACAAAATTGAAGATCTTAGAAACCATCTGTTTGCCACCTTGGAGGCACTCCAGGATAAAGAAGATCCTATGGATATAGATCGCGCCAAGGCCGTCGCCGATGTTGCGCAGACGCTGATTGAGTCAGCTAAAGTGGAAGTGAAATTCATGGAGATCACGGGATCAACGAACGGCAGTGGATTTATCCCCGCCGCTCCGAGAGAGAACACACTCCCAGCACCGGTCTCGAAGTTAGTAAGGAACTCATGATTCATAGCTGCCAAAAATAGTGGACCCGCATTGAACGGATATATCTGCGCAGTTTCTAATTAAATACGAGGTGAACTATGGAATGCTATTGCGATTATGAGCCAGCGGAAATGTATTTTAAGTCAACACCAAAGGCCCGCAAGGAGCATAAATGCTATGAATGTGGCGGCACCATAAAGCCCGGCGAGATGTACGAGCGGGTGCGCGCAAAATGGGATGGCGAAATGATGGTGATTAAGACCTGCCAAGACTGCGTGGAGATCCGGGACGCACTAAGCGAAATGGAGTGTTTCTGCTGGAGCCACGGCGGATTATATGAAGAAGTGCAAACGCAGTTCCAAGAAGCGTACTTTTATCCAGGACTCCGCTTTGCATTTTTACGGATACTGGCGAGCCACAGGAAGTACGGCAAGAGTATTTAACGACAGCATAACCCGACAAAAAAGCTGCGCTTTTTTGGTCGGCGTTTATGCACTTGTTATGTGCTTTATTGAAAATAGTTTTAAATTATGGTTGCTTATTACAAATAGTTTGCTATAATTAACTTAACAGCAAAGCAAACAGGAACAAGGAAATGACAGCCATCACTTTTCAAGAATACTGCGAAGACATTCTGGATCAGCATACCGCGCTGATGAGCATCGAGGAGCGCAGACAAGCATACGCTGGTTACCGCAAGATGGTGGCCCCGAAAGCAAAAACTGAGCGCCACCCTGACGCAAAGCTGAAGCTGGCGGAACTGAGAGCAAAGGTTGAGCGGTTTATGGTTTCTCAGAAGGTCACGATTGAACGCAACGCGGGCAAAGATCTTTCGATTGCAACAGCGTTCGTAGAGCAGGCAGAGACGGCACTGAACGGCAAAGCCAAGAAGGCCGATTTTCTTGCACTGATCACGCTTAACAGCGAAGCCAGCCGTCACATCAACGGACAGATGAAATGAAAGCTGCGGAGCAGGCGAAAGCAGAGGGGCTGAAAAGCCTCTCCCAGGTTTCCGAAATGACCGGGGTCAGTTTGCAGACCCTCGGCAACTGGGCAAAGAACAAGCCAGCGCTTTTTAGTGTAGTGCTGGCTGGATGCAAAGCAACTCAAGGGGCAATAGAAATGAAAAGAACTACAGCGGCAATAGTAAGCGAACTGGGCGTGGTCGCACTCGTAAAAACAAACGGCAAAAATGGAGAAAATGTCCGTTACGGCTTCAACTTAACAAACAATGCGCTTGACGCGAACAGAGAAAAAGACCTGGTGTCAGTGGGTGAAGGGAAGATCAGCAGGGCAAAAAAATATCTAGCCGATGATGAGCGGATGGAGTGTGTAGATTCGGGGTATTGCGAGGACGGATCGGCCACGCTTGAAGCAAACGATTGAAAAAGAAAAGCCTCCATAAAATGGAGGCTTTTCTGAGCTGCCTATGCGGCAGTGTAACTGATTAGCTACCTTTTCTGAGCTGCTTGTTCAGCAGTGAGGTGAAAATAGCAAGTCATCTTACTTATTGCAAGCGGGAAGGTAGGCGATGGCTGATACACATAACGCCTGCAATCACCCGTGCGAAAGGAGCGTAGCGACTGTAGCATCGGGTGCATTGCATTGTTATGCCTTTTTGCTCATGTTTGGAGTAACTGTTCTATGCCACTTTTTATGACACTCAGGGCACAAAAAGGACTTTGGCCATTTTTCAGATTCATCTCCAAAAAGATGCGTTGGTGCCCAATGATGTTGTTCTGCTCCTTCCTTGTCGCATACCTCACAAATAAATGGCAGCAATCTAGGATAAAGCTCTTTGATTTCTATATTAGATTTCTCTACCGCTTTGCGTTTAGCAAAGCCTGGAATTCTTTTGCCGCAATTCAAACAATAAAAAGGGTATTTAGGGTTACCCCCTGCATCAACGTAGTGACCCACGCCCCAACCAGTTGCACCACAATGCTTGCATGGGTGATCTGGATAATTAATTTCATTTTTCCAAGAGGTATTAACCATGAAGAAATGTCCTTTTTGCAATAGTTCTGATGTTGGTTATTCATACGGAACTCATCCAGACGGCAGAGAACTATCATTTATCGCCTGTGGTGGATGTGGCGCCCGTGGCCCAGTTAGAACATATGGCAGTATATATGATGATGACGAATCAGAGGCATCTTGGAATGCTCGCGCAATTGATGCAGCACTGAGACCTTTTTTAGAGGCATAACGTCGCAAATCAGCGGCGTGGAGCGAGGCACGAGCGGAGCGTCCGACTGGATTTACCTTGTTAGCGGAGCGATGGCACTAAGCATGAAAAACACATTCCAGCGTAACGGAGACATGACGCCCCCAGGCGAATCAATACTCCGACTGACTATCCAGGATGACGGTGACGTGATTATTGCTATTGACAGCACCAATCCATTAACCGAGAAACCCACATACGCAACTATTGAATTTTGTGAACCCGGCCAAGGCGGCGGGAAAAGCTCAGCGACGTGGACTGCTCTGCACAATCTTGCAGCAGCAATGGAGCGGGATTCGTCTCGCTAACGATTAGCTAACCGGCGCTGAGCAACTGGAGATTGAAAAATATGAGTGAAGATACCGAAGATTATAAAAGCGAGGCGGGTAGACGCGAAGCGTCGGACGTTGAGCGACTTGTTAGCAGTTGCCGCACTCTCGAAATAGACCACATGCCTGACGGCTGGCCAGCTATAAAGATGCGCGACGTGTCAGCCCTCTGCGACGCGGTAGAGAGCGTAGTGCCAGGCATTGACCGCCTGGAGGATAGGTTGCTGGCTGGCTGTGAAATCACGCGGCAAGACTCTCGGTGGTACCTGTATGACCGCAGTGGGGAATATGTGACCAGCGGCGACACGCTGAGGAAGATGATTATCAATGTGGTTTTTTCAGACTGCTAACGTCGCCAATAAGCAGAGAGGAGCGGCAGCGACGAATCTGCTTGATTGGCCTTGTTATACGCTTTATTTTTTAATATTTGGAGAAAGAGTCATGATTGAATTAGGTTATTTTGTAAAGGATAAGGTCACCGGTTTAATGGGCGTTGCTGAAAATCGAGCAACATTTTTATTTGGTTGTGATAGGTACTTTGTGCAGCCACAAATAAAGGAGGATGGCACTGTGCCAGAAGGTGTCATGATTGACGAACCCCAGCTTGAAGTGCTTAAAGATAAAGATAGGGTTATGACTCCTGCGGGATTGCCTGAGCAAACTATAAGCCTCGGCCAGTTGGTAGATGACCCAGTAACAGGAATGACTGGCACAGCTACTGGCCGCGCAGTTTACCTAAACGGCTGTTCAAGAATTTTTGTAGAGCCAAAAACTACCAGTGAAAAACATGAGTCTTGGTGGGTTGATGAAAAACAGCTAACGGGTAAGAAGACATTAATCGGTAGAGATAAGAAAACTATCGAGCCTAATGAACCACAAGCAGTGCGCAGAACGGGCGGCCCTGCTAGAAGCTGCTCAAAGTATTGAGCGTATAACGTCTTAAATAACAGGACGTAGCGAAGCGGAGTTCCGCGTTAATTTAACTTGTTATATTTTTTATTTAATGGAGAGAACAATGGGTGAAATTACTGATAAAGACCGTATTGATTTCATAGATCGTATGTTGGTAGAAAACGGCCCAGGTGGAGGATGTGGTATAAAAATACAACAAAATACATTAATTGGTAGCCAGCCAAACATGGATAAAGTACCTGTTGAAATATTTTCTATCCCTTCACAACATCAGTACGGAAAAACAGCAAGGGAGGTGATTGATATTGCTATTGCCTTTGAAATAGGTGACAGAAATTGGGAAAAGGAAAACGGGGAGTAAATATAACGACCAAATAAGCGGGCGCGTGATCGACCGCAGGAAACACGCGGAGTCTAGCCGCTCCGGCTTAATTTTCTTGTTAGTTTTCGTAATTACGACGGAGTAATAAATGACAATCCAATCTATTGATTTCCACACTGACAAATATCGGGTCAGAATCGGCGAAGGCGTTTTTTTGATATGGAAGCGAGGTGGTTACGAAGAGAAGCCGATTGAGTTTAAAGCTACCGAAATATCCCGAATGTTGCGGGTTGCTAGTGAGCAACTGGATGATCCGATAAACAATTACGAGGTTTGATTATGGAATGGTGGCATTGGTTAATCGTGGCGTGGATAGCTATGCCGGGTTGGGTGGCCGTCGGCCTTATATGGCGGATTATGGATAATGATGAAAGTGGTGTTTAGAAAACTAACAGATATTAACCGGAACGAGGCAAATATAGATGAAAATGCACGAGGCGATGGATCGCGTCAGAAACGTGATGAGATTCAAGCATCTGTCTATCAGAACAGAGAAATCCTACCTGCACTGGATTGGTAGGTACGGGCGCTGGTGCGCGAAACATCCAGACGGGACACACGCAGACAAACTGCGCGGTTATCTCACTCATCTGGCTGTTGATCGTCACGTCTCAAAATCGACACAGCACCAGGCATTGAACGCTATAGTTTTCCTCTACCGGCAGGCACTTGATATTGATATCGGAGATATCGGCGCGTTCCGTCCGGCAACCGCACCTAAACGCCTGCCCGTTGTGCTCTCTCAGCACGAGGTAGCAACACTCCTGCACCACATGCGCGGCACCCCTAAACTGGTTGCGTCTCTACTCTACGGCAGTGGTTTACGACTGAACGAGGCGCTATCGCTACGCATCCAGGACGTTGATCTGCAACGACACCTGATAACTGTCAGGTCAGGCAAGGGCGACAAAGATCGCGCCGTCATGCTGCCGTCATCACTAATCGACGACCTTACTCTGCAAATCCATCAATCTGAGATCACCCACAAACGTGACCTGGCTAATGGATTCGGGGAGGCCTACCTGCCAAACGCTATCGAGCGTAAATACCCCAACGCCTCGAAAGCGACAGGTTGGCAGTATCTGTTTCAGTCCACCCGGATCGCAGCCTGCCCCCGCACTGGAGTAATGCGCCGGCACCATTTGCACGACTCTGCCGTGAGCAAAGCGATCAAGCAGGCTACAAACAGAGCGGGCATTAAAAAGCGGGTTGGCGCACACATTTTGAGACACAGTTTCGCGACCCATCTATTAGAGAGTGGAATCGATATCCGTACCATCCAGCAGCTACTAGGTCACGCCCATGTCAGCACGACGCAAATCTATACTCACGTCGCCACCACTGGCGCTGCTGGGGCAGTCAGCCCACTGGAGCGACTGGCCGGATGACCAACAAATTCACGACACAGAGAGCTAAACAGCAATGCTACTGACCAAAAAACAGGCGGCTGAAGAGCTGGCAGTCAGCCCGAGGACTATTCAGCGGATTATTGACTCCGGCGCTCTGAGAGTGATAAAGGTGACCGAATCAAAAAAGGGGGAGCGCATCCACCCGGATGATCTCGCCGCATACATACAGGGGCAGAGATGGCAATCAGGCGGCACAAAAACGGCTGGGAGGTCGATGTCACCAGCCGCAGGGCAGGCGTCAGGATTAAGAGAATTGTTGGGACTAAAAAAGAAGCCACTGCGCTCGAAGCGGAGATCCGCCAGCAAATCATCAGAGACACCCTCGTTGACCGTGGTATCGAGCAAGCCCTTGATAGATACCTGAAGGGCGAAGCTACTGGACTGAAGAGCTACAAGAGCCTGTGGTCGATCTCCCGCGCTATAATGCAATACATTGAGGGGCGCACGTTTAGCCAGGTCGGCGAAGTGGCCGACAATATCAAAACCACAATGCTGGCTGACGGGCTGGCAAAAGCCACGATTAATCGCCGCCTCGCACTACTCCGTCGCCTCTGCAATCTCGCGTTCGATTGGGGATGGACAAGCCAGAACCAATCCCGTCGGGTCAAGCTCCTACCAGGCGAGACAGAGCGCCACTACTACCTGACACCAGACCAGGTAGAATCCATAGCGGCAAACTGCCCGCACACTGGAGACCTGATCAGGATTGCTGCCTACACGGGACTAAGGAGAGGGGAGTTGCTGGGCCTGAAACCTGACCAAATCAGCGAGCAATTTATAATACTGGGCACTGACACGAAAACCGCTCGCCCAAGACTCGTACCGATCCCTGAGCAGATTGCACAGATTGTTGATCATTTGCCGTTACCACTGCCACCGAATACCAATCACCTACTACGCACGGAATTCGAGGCTGCCAGAGCATCAGCAGGTATGCAGCACATCCGGTTTCACGACCTCAGACACACCTATGCCAGCCTACTGGCTCAGGCAGGGGCTACGTTGCATTTGATAGGAAAGGCGATGGGACACTCCACCCCGACAATGACGAGCCGCTATGCGCATTTAGTGAGCGACAACCTGCTGGATCTCGCTCGTCGCCTCGATGGGTTGGGGGCGGCTAAATGAATGCAATGCGTAGTTCTGCGCGTAGTCATCGAACCGAAGGTTCAGCACCAAATCCACCTAAGCTATTGTTTTATATGGTGCCCGGAGCCGGAATCGAACCGGCACGACCCAAAGGTCGAGAGATTTTAAGTCTCTTGCGTCTACCAATTTCGCCATCCGGGCGGATGAGCGGGACAGCAAGTTACAAAAAGTAATGGAGGCTGAGGTCGGAATCGAACCTGCGTCCACGGCTTTGCAGGCAACCACTGTCCTTATATGTCAATGGGTTAGCATTTTACCACACCAAATACCACACGAATTCACTCAATGCGGGTTGAAATTTTACACGCAAAAAAGCGCTGCGACAATGCGCGGTTAAAGACACTGCTATCCCGCTAACAGGTGATTAAGGAGGACTGATTCAAGCGTGATTTATACAATGAGTTTGGTAACTACTCAGCGAAATTAGCGAAAAAAGTGCTTGATAGATTTTTCGCCACTTTTTTCAATGTACTGGAATCCTGGTAGCCGTTGCCTGAGCGCTTCACCGTATTATTGCTGGTACAGCTGAGGACGCCGGATAGCATCCATGGAGTTACTGGCAAAATACCAGTTTTCCTGGGTGTTGCCGGGCCACGGACAACGCATTCAGTTATCGGAGAAGAAGATGAAGGATGCACTACAGCAATGCATTGACTGGATGAAGAGAAGAAAAAAGCAGCGTGCTGTATAACCTGCTGTATCAGCTCGTGAACAGTCCGCGTAATACGTAAGGGAGAATGCCGCCGTTGCAATAGTAGTCGACCTCGACAGGCGTATCGATCCGCATCAACAGGCTACATTCGCTGGTGTGGCCGTCGGCGTGCTGGATGCGGAGTGTGACGTTCTTCCCTGGTGCGATGCCATCTTCAGCGCCGACGACGTCGAATATCTCGTCGCCTCGCAGACCGAGCGAAGCGGCACTATCCGACCCCTTGAACTGCAGTGGCAGTACGCCCATACCAACCAGATTGGACCGGTGAATGCGTTCGAAGCCTTTCGCCACCACGGCCTTAACCCCGAGCAAACGCGCCGCCTTCAACCGGCTGTCCATCCGTCCCCGGCGGCAGCATTAAGTTGCGAATTCTTACATTGGCGAAGGTGCCGCGCATCATCACTTCGTGGTTGCCCCGGCGCGAACCGTAGCTGTTAAATTCGTCAGGCGTCACACCCAGTCCGCGCAGGTAGATGCCCGCCGGCGAATCACTCTTAATCGAACCTGCCGGGCTGATGTGATCGGTTGTCACAGAATCGCCAAAAATAGCCAACGCGCGCGCGCCACGAATGCTCACAAGGGGTGGAGGTTCCAGTGCGAAATCGTCGAAGAATGGAGGGCGTGCGATATAGGTGGATGGATCCCAAAGGTAAATCTCACCGGTCACTGCAGCGATATCTTCCCAAAGCGGATTGTCCCGCGCGAACGCCTTGTACAGGCGGCGATAGGCTTCCGGATCGGTCGCCTGCCTCAGCGCTGCCCCGATCTCCTCCTGGCTGGGCCAGATCTCACGCAGATAGACGGGGACTCCGTTGCTGTCGAAGGCAAGAGGTTCACTGGAGAGATCTATACCAATTCGGCCCGCCAGCGCGAACGCTACCACCAGCGGCGGGCTCATCAGAAAGTTCGCCTTGATGCCGGCGTGAATGCGAGCCTCGAAGTTGCGGTTGCCGGACAATACCGAGGCGCAGATCAAATCCTGCTCCGATACCACACGCTCGATCTCCGGATCGAGTGGGCCTGCGTTTCCAATGCAGGTAGTGCAACCGTAGGCCACTACGCGAAAGCCCAGCTTTTCGAGTGGTTCAAGCAGCCCAGCCTGGCCGAGGTACTCGGTCACCACGCGGGATCCAGGCGCGAGCGAGGTCTTTACCTGGGTTGGCACATGCAAGCCGCGAGCGACTGCCTTCTGTGCGAGCAGGCCAGCCGCCAGCATCACACCAGGGTTCGAGGTGTTGGTGCAGGAGGTGATCGCTGCAATCAGAACGTCCCCGTGACCAATGTCGCCGACCCTGGGTAGTGCATAACGTGCCACGAGGGATTGATCCGCCTTTCCGTACCCGCCGTCGTCTGCCGGTTTGCTTAGCAATTGTGCAAAACGGCGCTTCAGTTCGGGTATGACGATCCGGTCCTGGGGCCGCTTCGGACCGGCCACGCTGGGCACTACGCTGGCGAGATCCAACTCCACCACACTACTGTAGTCGATCTCGCCCGCGCGGGGCATGCCAAAGAGCTGCTGCGCCTGGAAGTAGCTGCAAAATGCATCCACCTCCTGATCGCTGCGACCGGTGGATGAGAGATAGTTAGCGGTCTCCTCATCGGGCGGGAAAAAACCGATTGTCGCGCCGTACTCGGGCGTCATGTTGGCAATCGTCGCCCGGTCTGGCAACGTGAGCGAGGCCGCACCCTCACCAAAGAATTCAACGAATTTACCCACCACCTGAGTCTTGCGCAGTACCTCGGTGACGACCAGCACCAGATCGGTTGCTGTCACGCCCTCGCCCAAACGACCCGAGAGGTGAACACCAACCACATCGGGCGTGAGGATATAAACTGGCTGGCCGAGCATGCCGGCTTCGGCCTCAATGCCGCCCACGCCCCAGCCCACGACGCCCAGTGCGTTGATCATTGTGGTGTGCGAATCAGAGCCGACGAGCGTGTCCGGAAAATACACGCCATCGCGGTGATAAACGCCCTGGGTGAGGTATTCCAGATTAACCTGATGCACGATGCCGATACCAGGTGGTACGACACGAAAAGTGTCGAAGGCCTGCATGCCCCACTTGATAAAGCGGTAGCGCTCGGCATTGCGGCGAAACTCCAGCCGCATGTTCAGGTCCAGGGCATTGGGCTCGCGGAAGTGGTCAACCTGCACCGAATGATCCACCACCAGATCGACTGGCACCAGCGGTTCGATAATGCGCGGGTTCTTGCCAAAACGCACCGCAACGTCGCGCATCGCGGCAAGGTCGCAGAGTAGAGGCACGCCGGTGAAGTCCTGTAACACGATGCGCGCCACCACGAAGGGAATCTCCTCGCTACGTGCCGCTTGCGGCTGCCAGTTTGCCAGCTGGCGAACATGGTCTTCGGTGATCCGCTTCCCATCGAGATTGCGCAACAGTGATTCGAGCACGATACGTAGTGATACTGGCAGGCGCGACACCTTGCCGATGCCAGCAGCCTCCAGAGCGGGCAGCGAGTACAAACGACCGCTCCGCCCGGAGGCGAAGCCAAATTCAAGAAGCGTGTCTTGTTGGCTAAGCGGCATAACGAACCCTTTCGCGCTGATGACGAGGGCGTTCGGTCGCTTTATTCGATTGCGCACGAACCTTCATCGCCGATGAAAGACTACACTGAAACTAGACCTCAGAGCGACGGCGAAGTTCAGCCACACAACGAGAAAAACACCATGACTAATGCCATCAGAGCTGCAACTTTACGTTAATCTCAATCAGCGTCAGGAAACGCCAATCAGTTGCAGCAACTATCTCAGGGATAGGGACTATACTTTGCCAATACCTTAGGAACAGCAGATCATAGCATCATGTCGGGACATCAGACCGTCTTGATCATCGTAACAGCCCTCGTCGTGGTAACGAGTGACCTCCTTAGTACTCACTCTACCCAGGCAGACGATAGTGCTAATCCACCCCACAAAACAGAAGTCATCAACTCGCTGCAAAGCAGATTACCTCAACAACAAGAAACAGTAAAACAGAGCGAAATGAATCGCATCAGCCGCGCGGAGGTAGAGCACGAGCACGGCACAGATCCTGACCGGATCTGGTATCCGAAAAGCGCTATTGATACCTCCGATGCCCCTAACATTGTCATCAAGGAGTCGGATGAACCTGATGCACCGTTACATACCTATCAGTTGAATGATCGTACCTGGTTTCTGTTTGGTAACATTGCAGAAACGGATCAATACAACCGTGGCTGGAACGGTAATGCCGGTTTTGTAGTTACCGATGACGCAGTCGTTGTCATCGACTCCCTCGGCACTCCAAAACTAGGTAAGCGCTTAATCGCCACCATACAATCAATCACCGACAAACCAATTCGATATCTAATCGTGACCCACAACCACCCAGATCATGCCTATGGAGCGGTAGCCTTCAAACAACTGGGTGGCGTGACAATCCTGACCCATGAGGGCGCAGCACAGTATCTCAACTCTGGTCGTTGGGAATCTTCAGTGGAATTTCGTCGTGCTTTCATTGCACCGGACATGGAAGGGTTTGAGGTTATATTGCCGGACATTGCGATTGCTGGGGAGATATTCTCCAGTCGTTCAATTCACACGGGGGGAGTAACGTTTAACATATACAACGCCGGACCCCACCACTCGTTTGGTGATTTGGTAGTACATCAGGTCGAAGATAATATCGTCTGGGTGTCAGACCTAGCGTTCAACGGGCGCACGACCTTCATCGGCGATGGTAACAGCATACAGGCCCTAGAATCGATCGACTGGCTGAGCAAAACATTCCCGGATGCATGGCTCATGGTACCGGGTCATGGCAGCGCGCAAACCGCCCCTTTTCCAATGATCGAAAAGACACGTTCCTATATAGAAGAGTTGCGCAACATTATGACACAAGCCGTAGAGGACGGAATGGACTTGCAGGACGCTGTTGATCAGGCTGAATTTGAGGAATGGAAAGAGACACGATTGTACGAACTTAATCACCGGTCAAATGCCAACTTCATGTATCGAGAGATGGAACAGGAAATATTCTGACTTTAAAGACAACCATGGATAGCGTAATAAGGAGTGTACCAACGTTTTTCACTTTTTCACTAAGTGAAATACAAACAACTTGATCCATAGAAACAATCATAAGAAAAACAGTAGATGAAGTCTTATCTGCAAACAAAGCTTATGCAGCCAATTTTGGTGATGAAGGTAATCTGCCTATGCCACCTGGGCGGCAATTTGCCATTCTCACCTGCATGGATACCCGTCTCGACCCTGCAAAATATGACGGTCTCTCTGAAGAGGATACCCATGTAATCTGCAATGCTGGTGGACGTGCGAATGGTGATGCCATTCGCTCCCTGGTAATTTCATACAAATTACTGGGCACAAGAGAATGGTGTGTTCTCCACCACACCGACTGTGGAATGGAAACATTCAACAATGAAATCATGGGGGATTTACTCGCCAGTAGTCTTAAAACATCAACTGTTTGACTGTCGAGGATGGTCTGAATATTGCGGTTCAGGAAGTCGGGGACATTGATAATCGCTTTCTGAAAATCTATTACCCGGCAGTAGACCACCGCATTCACCTGTACCGAGACACTATCTCATGAGATCACATCCTGGGTGGGAACATCCATCACGACGATGCGAATATCCACCTTCACTATCTGCTGGATAAAAGGAACAACAATGATCAGTCCAAGCCCCTTTACACGGTAAAAACGTCCAGGCAAGAAGATCATACCGCGTTCATACTCACGCAGAATCCTGAACATATTAATAATCAGATGACAATCAGATCAAGGACCCAAAAGCTGGGCAATATCATCTCGACCACCCTCAATGTAAGACCCAGTACAATGAGTGTTAAACCAATATAACTGCTCGGCACAGGTGCAGGGCGAAAAGTGCCACCAATGGCAGATTGCACCAAGGATACCGGGCAGTCCCATGCCTTGATTATAAAACTCCAGCAGTAAGCCATAGACCCCGATCAACATCATGATATGGGCAACGACATCACTGACGACCTTGTGTTGCATCGCATTGGCCCCGTCACTTGATTTGTCTTTATCATCCTCCCCCCTCTTCTGTAGTTGTGATGAAGGCATGGTGGGGATACTGATCTTAATTGGTGTCGCCGTTCCAAGATTGACATAGAGGATGGAGGATATAGGCACCGGCACTGGCCGCCTGGGACCCTTGGGGATAGACAAAGGTCATGACGGGTAGCGGCGAGGCGAGGATGCGCCGGATGATGTCACGCATCAAACGGCTCAACCCACCCGGGGCATTCATTTCGATGAGCATAAGATGGGCATTGCCTTATGCGGCTTTATCCAGAGTCCAGCTGATGTAATCGCTGTTTGCCGGCCCAATCGCTCCCGACAGTTTGAGACTCCAAGCTTGCTGTCCAGTGGCAACAGTGGCCGATTTGGCAATTGTTAGTAATATCAACGACAACACCCCCCACACAATCGATAAACGCCACAGTAGAGAGAGTCTTTATGCCAAACAAGGTATGCAGTATGTTTCTCAGCATATCTCACGCTGCATAAATAAGCATAATACAGAACGGTTGCACCCCATGCTTTGCTATCTACAACCGTACCAGACGAACAGCAAGGTTGAGAAATTGAGCTGTGAAACAATGAGTTACTCTCGCAGAGAAAGCGTTGATCTACCTCTTGCATCCCGGCAGTTGATTTCGGTTGTTGAAATTATCCGGCTGCGAACCCTCCACGGCCTCCCATGCTGCTATGGTTTAAGGGAGATCAGGAAAGAGACTGCGTTTCCATGCGCAAGAGTAAGCAAATGACCATCAGCGCCGACCTGAAAAGCGAGCTTCTCCAGTACCAGCGCAATGAAATAACCGAGCACTATTTCTACCAACGATTGATTAAGAATATCAGCTCGGAGAAAAACCGGCAGGTTCTGCTAAAGATCTCCAGACAAGAACTCCAGCACTATTACACATGGCGAAAATACACCGGGATCGATATAGGGCCGGATCGCTACAAACTGTGGAAATACCTGATCCTGGCCCGTGTGTTCGGTTTTACCTTTACCATTAAATTCATGGAGCTTTCCGAAGAGGCCGCGCAACACAGGTATGCCGCACTCTGTGATTCCATCCCGGAAGCCAAATCTATTGTTGATGACGAACGTCGCCACGAAAATGAACTGATTGAGCTACTGGATGAGCGGCGGCTCCGTTATTTGGGCTCGATTGTCCTGGGACTCAATGACGCCCTCGTAGAACTTACCGGGGTGCTGGCTGGTCTTACCTTGGCGCTCCAAAACACTAACCTGATCGCATTGGCCGGACTGATCACCGGTATTGCCGCAGCCATGTCTATGGGTGCCTCGGAATACTTGGCGAAAAAATTGGAAGAGAGCGACAAAAATCCTCTACGCGCCGCCTTCTATACTGGAATCACCTATCTTTTCACGGTCGGATTTCTGGTACTGCCGTTTCTTGTCATCGAGGACTACCTACTCGCCCTACCCCTGAGTCTGACCACAGCAATCCTTATAATTGGTGTCTTTAACTACTACATCGCCGTGGCGAAAGAGGTTTCGTTCAAAAAGCGCTTCCTTGCAATGGCCGGCCTCAGCCTCGGAGTTTCCGCACTCAGTTTCCTGCTCGGCCTAGGAATACGGACACTGCTTGGTGTTGAGATCTAGTACTCCATCAACATTGTATTGATGGATAGAGTGATTTCAACTTGATTCGTGCGTCCGCCGTCGTAAATCTCCAGTTCACGCGTACAGCTTTTCGGTTTCGTTGTTCTTGCCATGCATTTATTTCTCTTCGCAAGGTTTTCTGGTCGGGTATTCTTCGATTAAGGCACTGCCGACTCATTACGCCAATTTCTATTTCCGCCATATCCAACCAGCTGCCATGCTTGGGCGTATAATGTAGCTCTAGGCGTTCGGCGATTCGTCTGGCTTCTGCTGGCTCAAATGCTTCATACAAAGAACCCAGTTTATGGGTATTCAAATTGTCCATCACCAGGGTGACTTTCTTGTCAGGATAATGCTCATCGACTAATTCCTTGATTAAATGCGCCCAATCTATTTTCGTGTGTCGGTCCGTGACCTTGACGTGCCGCCAACCATCAAGTGGTGCGAATAACATGAACAAATTACTGACGCCGTTTCGTTCGTATTCGTAATCAAATTTCTCCAGGTTTCCGGCTTTCGGTGCCAATGGTATACGGGTTTCTTTCACCTGTTGCTTGCGGGTTTCATCCATACAAACCAATACTTCATCTTCACCATAGGTTCGTTGATAGACTTCCAGTATATCTTCCATGGCACAGACAAAGTCTGCGTTCGCCTTTGGCGGAATACACCAGCATTCTTTTAGCCAAGGTTTAAGTTGGTTTTTTTTAACGTCTTTCTGATGGTTTCTCCTGATATCGAGTCCACGATCTCACACTCAACCAGTCGTTCAGCCAATAAATTCAGTGTCCAATCGTTATATCCTTCCGGTGCGCTTGAACAGGCGGTCGCCACTAAAAAGGCCTCAGCCTCCCCATCCAGTTTTTTGGCTCGGCGCCGGTTTTGTACTTTGGGATTGAGCGCAGACTCCAACCCTTCTTCGACGAACCGTTTACGCACCCTCTCAACTGTCAGTGGGCTGATGTGTATGGCTTTGGCAATATCCGCATCTTTCAATGAACCCGTTACCGCTTCATCCGCATGGATTAGCACGTTGGCATGTATTATTTTACGAGCCGATGCTTTTCCTTTGGATATGAGTATTTTTAGATAGTTACGTTCATCTTCAGTTAACTTAACCCGGTACTTTTTTGCTGGCATGTTTTAATCTCAGGTATCATCTGGTTAAAATAGACACTTAAGAGTTTACATTAACTATCCATCAGAGCAAAATTGTCAGAGTACTAGTATACTTTTTGAAAATCGTACTGGAAGTACCAGGTGTGCCCCATGAAACTGAGGTCTCAAGGCTTTCAAATGGCTTGAATATGAAGGCTGGCGTGTACTTCATCGTTCCGGATAAACTCTCCGAGTACGGATTGTGGTTGCTCACTGCTAGACAACGAAATGAAAGGAGAAATAATCGAAACTCAAAGAGGTGGTGACCAAAACAGGAAAATTATTGCGAGAGCAAGTTATGTAGTGAGGTACACCAAGTTCATCAAGCCAAGTATATCATCCACAAGGATTCAATAGGCTCTCGCTATTACCAACATAGCCATTATCACACCGAGCCCCAAGACAAGGCCATGGGAATTTTCTATATCCAGGCAAGCCAAAAACGCCATTCTTCTTCATCAAGATACTCGTTAAATATCAGCACTCGCATTGTGCTACTACACATAAAGAATCTCCCACGAAAGTCTAATGTATTCCCTTTTATATCTGTCGTTTACACGGAAACGACCGACCAAATTTTGACCATATTGACAATCTCCCCCTCAATATCTTGTTGAATAATCCATTCGTTCGTATATCATTAATTAATAATATTTCTTACTACCGAATCTACCCATGGATACGGTACCGCCTGCCAAATGAGGAAAAATCATGGCCAAGCCGTTCCATGCAACCGAAAATTCTATCACCTCCGATGACGCCACAAACCTAAACGGGCGGGACAATCTGATCCAGCTCGAGGAAGTCGGACCCGTTAGCGCCTTGCCGAAAGAACTCAACCAGAAGATCGGCGATATCGACACCGAACTGGATGACCTGAGAAGCGAACTGCGAAAGACAAACAAGAGGCTCAAGAGCAGTCTTTCCAGACTTTCCGACAAAGATTCGGATCTCAACACCAAGGTATCTGATGCCTATCAGCAACTTGGCGACCTCGACAACGCCTACCAATCCCTGTCGAAAAAATCGTCGCATATCAGCAAAGAGATCAAGGCTGTATCAAAATCCATCGATCATGTCAGAGAGAAATCCGAATCCGATATCGGATCACTGAACGAAGGATATGTAGGACTGATCGCCCGCACCGAGGAACTGGCAAAGAAATCCAAACTGACAATCCAGAACCTTAACCGCAGCATCAAACAGAACGCCAAGGCGATGACGGATCTGGAGCAGCAGCTGCAGGCCGAGATCGAATCACTGGCCAAAATTACCAAGGAACGCGATGACGCCCTAAGCGACACCACAGACGAGATCAGCAATGACCTGAGCCGAGCAAAGAAGGAGATCAGAAGCAGCCAGGCTCGCATGCTAAAAATGCAGGCTGTGGACTTGGCCCTGGAGAAACGCTCGGAGGCTCTTGAAGCAACTACCAATGAACTGACAAACCGCAGCCGTGAACTCTCACGCTCGGTAACGACACTCAACAAGCGTACTTCCGAATTGTCCGCGGCCATTGAGACGCTGCAGCGAAAGACCGAGGATCAAGACAGAAAGATTTCTGATCTACAGGAAAACACCGACCAGACGAAAAGGTCCCTTCTCCTCCTCGCCACATTGGAAAATCGCCATTTTCGCATCGTCGCTGCCATCATCGTCCTAGTAATTCTATTGGCTACGGCTTTCATTTTTCATGAACAGGCAAACTGGAGATCAGAAGAACAGAACAATGCCTCACTGCAAACCGATATTGACGGTCTGAACTCCAACCTACACACCTCGGACACCCGACTTACGGAACTGGATAGCAGAGTGACGAAATTGGATACACTGATCAGTGAGATGGACAGCCGGGTCACTGGAATGGACGACTCGGTGCAAGAGAGGCTAAACAGCATCGACGACCAGGCAGAGAGTCTAGATGGACGCGTAACCAACCTGCGCCCCCATCGGCAGTTCGGCAAAGACAACGTGATCCATGGATCGAAGTGGCTGGCAAGCCAGCCAGCGGACCACCACGTGGTTCATATTGCTACGGTCAGCAATAAACAGGATCTCTACAAGTTCTCCGAGCGCTACGGCCGTTACCTGAAAGAGGATCTCTCCTACCTGCCCCTGCAGTCTGGAGGATCACAGCACTTTGCGCTGGTCTACGGCAGCTTTGCCACTCGCTCGGAGGCAAAGACCGCGCTCTATCGCCTGCCCCGTTACTTGGGGGGCCGACAACCATCAATCGAGTCGATGCAAACAATTCAGCGTCATATCTCCGAGTGAAGCCAGATTCGCGCCTCCACCGCTCCCGGTGGAGGCGCCGAGTCCAAATTGATCAAAGAGATGGCACTATCGGCTAATGACGGCCAAATTAGTGCGTTGTCTATATATCGATGCTCAGTTGCCTATTGAACTCCCGATTTCTTTCATCAGGATAACCACGCGGATTGCATATTATCCGGCAGTTGCCTATCAAATAATCCGAGCTATTGTGAAGGTGTCCGTGAATCCAATAGCTTGGTTGACGTTGTTCAATCAGGCCTTCCAGATTCGAGACATAGGCAGCATTTGAAACATCATTCATACCTGTTCTAGGCAATGATCTAGGGCTTGGCCCATGATGTGTCACGACTATGTTCAATTCCCCCGCTCTCTTCGCCAACTCGTTATCCAGCCAGCGTAGCGATTGCCGATGAATCGAGGCGACATCAATCGAACGCAGCTTTGAGAATTTTGGGGAGAGGCGAATCTTTTTATATTCGGTCATGATTTGCTGGCATTCGTACCCGGTCAGGCGCGCATCAGCAAACAGCTCAAAATCCGTCCAGAGTGTACAGCCGAGAAAGTTCACGCCGTTCATCGTGAATACACTGTTTTCCAGAATATGCACATTAGTACCGGCGGACCTTTCCTTCATGTCATGAACTAGCTTAGGATAGGCCTTGCCATAATACTCATGGTTGCCGAGCACATAGATAATCGGTACATCTCTGATATTCTCCCGCATCCACGAAAGCCCCCTCTCCTTGACATGAATGTCACCAGCAAGAATTACCACATCGACATCACGCTGGGCGATATCAAACGCCTCGAATTCAATATGCAGATCACTCAGTACCAACAGTTTCATCTCGACGCTTAATTCTCATCCGCTACGCAAAGTGAATACAGTAAAAAATAGCTATTGGGCACTGTTGTTTGGCCCATCTTCCTGGTCTTTTGACCCAGCTAAACGGCCATCAAGATAATCGATGGCTTGTAATGTATCAATGGTATCTGGATGCTTCTCGCCCAGGATGCGGATCTGCTCTGTCAGCAGGACATTGAACTGTTCCAGGGCAGTCTCCACCTGACCCGATTCACGGAGTAAAGAGGCGTTGTTGTGGCGGGTTGCGCCTCTTTCGGCAGGGCTTTCCACAATTCTCGATAGAGGTCTTCGACCTCTATCGGCAAGGCATTGATCTCCTGTGCTGACAGTTTCAGTCTGCCGTTGGCAGCAAAATTATCTTGGTAAACCGGCATGGCACAAACCAGTTCCAGCGGTAATGGGTTGTTGTAACGGCTCGCCAGCTGTTCCAGGGTCTCTTCATCGGTATGGGGATAATATGAGAGGATGATTTTACGCAGGGCCTGTGTGGGTAGCTCATCCATAGATGCGCCCGAGTGAAATAACTCGGGCAGCTTAGCACCCGTCTGTATCCGCAGGATGCGGGATTTCAGGAAATCATCGACAAACAGTTTCTGCGGTGTTCTACCCAAGCCGAGTTCACTAGGCCAGGATGTGGTAATGATCAGCAGTGCGGCATTGGTCCGTACAAGACGCTCGACAAGCTCCTCCATCAGGGTCGTCGCCTTGTGGAAATCCTCCACAAAGACCACTGTCGACAGTCTGGGTCGGGCCATTTTGGCAACCGTGACGACGATATCTTCCAGCAAATCGTCACGATTACCGCCGGCAAGCAGTTTTTTCTTTGTTTCGCGTGACGTTTTTGTCTTTCCAATACCCCATCGGCCTAGCTTGACGATAAGACCAAGCCCTGGAACGGTGGCACCGGAAACTTGTTCGATTACCCCCTCAAGACTCGCACTGGCCACTTCCTCTACGACATCCGATAGGGCTTGTTTGGCCACAGCCAGCGTCGGAAAGCTTTTTTCCTTGAATGATGCATGGGCTGCCCATGCTGCCTCCAGATGGATTTTGTGGGCTGGAGGTCTTCCAGCAAGGTTTGTGATGCCACGCCATTACGCATGTCGCAGGCAATACCCCACCACATATAGTTCGGCAATGAACCGGGGGGGCGTTTGAAGTATAGGGGGGAAAAACCCGTTTCCGGCGTGCACTGACGTCGAGGCTATCGACATTGGATGCCTCCAGTATGGTGGCTGGCCAATAGTGTTGTTCTTGGCGAGCGGCCAGACGCGCGTAAAACTCCTGGGCCACCCGTGTCTTGCCCCATACAGAGGGGGCCTCGATCGAAACCCAGGAGGATTCGTTCCTCTCGTTTACCTGATCGAAAAGGGTGACCAGTCCGTCGACCAGGAGGACCCGGGATAGTCAGTTCATATTCAATCAAAACCTTTCGAACGGTCAGGCCATCGTTCTCATTCTGAAGAAACGCTTCTGGAACGATCCCCTGATCCAGAAGCCCCTCAAGGTGGGAGCAATACACCTTTGAATCAAAGGTTAGACGGTGAACAGGCCTGGGCCGCTCTTCTCCAGTAGCACTGCCGAGTCACCCTCTTCTATTGCCTGCTCGTAGACATCCACGGCCTCTGATCTTGGCTGGACTACCCCCGTCAAGGTCTCACCATTGAGCTCCAGAGTCAGCTCCAACAGCACGGCATCAAGCGGTAGAGGAAAAGTGTAAACCGCCTCAATGTTGATCTCTTCAAGATTGCGGTAGACCTGAGTCATCGTCACCTCAGAGAACAATCCCTGCAGTGTGGCCTCCACCTCTACCGACTCCAGGGCGATCTGCCCTCCACCAATGGATTCCATAACAGCTGTAGCAACGATAGACATGATCATGACTCCTCTTTTGATCGGATATTTTCGTAGAGCGCCATCACCCCTTCGGCCAGTGCCCGAACCTGCTCTGGCGTCAGATTGGCGCGACCAGCCTCAATGACCAGTTCAACCCCCTCGTCGACCACCAGATGACTCCAGACCTCCAGGCTGCCACGTTGGCGAGGCAAAGACGGAGGAACTAGCCCCTCTGGCCCACCAGAGGCATGAAGCAGTTCGCGAATGCGCTCCAGCGACAACCCAGCCTGCTGCCATTTGCGGATCTCAAGCAACTGCTCCAGGTGAAGTTGGGAATAGTGGGCGCCACGTCCAAGTCCTTCCGGCTTTTCTATCAGCCCAATTTGGATGTAGTAACGAACGGTTCGCCGTGGCAAATCGACCAGGCCAACCAGCTCATCCAGGGTGAAATTACGCTCTTGACCTTTCATGACAGTTAATATAGACAGCATTACTGTTCATTTCAAGTGTCACGTAAAATAACCACACTTTTCAGGTCAGGATCACCACCTGTTCGGCGAACCCTATCGCCACGCGCTCTTTAACCGCTTGTGTAGAGGTAGGGGACACTACAATCCTGTTGCATGTGGTGATGCCTTTCAGACAATTCCTACAGTAATATCGGATTTTTCTCATTCGCCATCCCAATGCAGAATAGTATATTAGTTCCCAGCAAGGACGACCGATGAGAATCGGATGGGCGCAAGGATGTTCCCCCTTGTATCAAGGCTGCCCTCAAGGATGATGGGGAGCCAGACGCCAGGGATGGTGTCGACATCTCGAAAGCCCGCCCAGGGATTGGTGCGGGCTTTCTTCTTTCTGGATTCTCCGCCGGATTGTTATCGATATTCAGGCGGCCATCCACCGGGTAATTCTACTTTGTCAGATTCCATCAGCCAGTAACCAACTGTTTCAGTGACTGTTTTCGATATTGCGCATCAATAGCTGCCTGTCGTTTTCGATGTCGTTTCATCATTTGCCGGAGAATTTCATCGTGTTCAACATCTCGTCGTGGCAGGAAGGCGCGCAATAACGATTCGATGTCTGAACAACTCAGTAATGGGTGCTCATCTTTTTGTAGGATGCGCTCTTCCAGCATGAATAACATTGCCATCATGACCAAGGCCATATGGTGATGCCAGGATTTCCTCCATGCGTTCCATGTTCTTTTTCTGCGCTTGCATCAGGCCTTTTAGGTAATGTGTCGCTGGTTGGAAGACGGACCTCGTTTTGCTTCGAAAATGTGATTCGAAACGGTGCTGAAAATTCACGAATCGCTTCGCAATACAATCAATACTGCTTATGCATCTATTAGGTAATTCAAATGACCTTGGTGGTTGTCATTTGACCTCTTCCCTTCAATAATCGTTTATGAGTTTCACGACATATATTTTATATTATTCAGCTAGTTACGTCATGGTGTAATCTGAAAAAGTAGAATTAAGTAACGTCAATCAGGACACTCCGCTTCACGCATCATTCAGAACACCACATCGCCGTTGTCTTCCTTGAAGGCAGTAATCCTCTCCTCCTTCATCAGCTCAATCAGTTGCAGATCGTAGCGGTTCCAGATGGCATCACGGATGTCATCGATGAACTCGTAGACGGTCAAGGCTTCTCGCGGAGACCAGTCCCCCGGTATCCTGGGTGGTGCCATGATTTGGCGCCCTTTTTCGATGACGCTGTGGTTTTCTGCCTTCGCTTTAGCGCCTGCCGCTATTGCCGCTCCTTCGCCTCTTTAGAAACGGTAGGACTCCCCATTGATAATTCTGAGTCGCTTGCGCCTCAGACGACAGTTTGTGTGGTAATCAACTCTTCGCCAGATAGGCTCGGTTTTTTACAACCATCTACATCGGCCGGATGAAAATAGGTCGTTTCTGGACGAACACTAGGTAAACAAAAGAAGGGGTACAGACTTCTCTACAGCCCCTAGATTTCCAATGGGAACAGGCCTGATAGGATATTATCATCCTACTCGAAGATACCATCTTGCTGTTTTGCACAGCTTTACTTAGGGGAACAAAATGGGGGGCTACACGGATATTTACAAATAAAATATCTACTTACATCAGCAAGTTAGCATTTACATATGGCGGAGAGGCAGGGATTCGAACCCTGGGTGGGCTACAAACCCACGCCGGTTTTCAAGACCGGTGCATTCAACCGCTCTGCCACCTCTCCAGTGCGGCGCTAGGATACCACCAGATTACTCCTTGAAAAAGCCCGAGTTCGCCTATATTTCTACTATTGATCTTTCAGATGATACAGGTATCCTTCCCTGAACTAATATGGATGTACTTTGTCATATATTAAACGTTCGATTTCAGGCATTTACCCAGGAGGCAAAGCCGACATGAACCAATTCGATCTTAGCACCGCCCGTTCCCAGGAATCGGTACTGGAAACCAATAAGGTGCTCAAGAACACCTATATGCTGCTGTCTGCAACGCTGGTCTTCAGCGCGATCATGGCTGCAGTCTCTATGGCGATGGCGATGCCACCTATGGTCTATATGATCTCGGTGATTGGCGCCATGGTGCTCGGCATTTTTGTTCTGCCCCGCACCGCCAACTCTTCCAAGGGCATTGGGGTCATCTTCCTGATTACCGGCCTTATGGGTTTTGGACTGGGCGCTATACTCACCCAATACCTTGCCCTGCCGAAAGGTCCTGAGATCATCGGCACCGCTTTTGGCGGCACCGGCATCATCTTCCTTGGTCTCTCCGGTTACGCGCTGACCTCCAAACGTAATTTCAGTTTTATGGGCGGATTCCTGTTTGCCGGCATGATGGTTGTCCTGCTCGCGGTACTCGCCAATCTCTTCATGGATCTGCCCGCACTTTCACTGGCGATCTCCGCAGGCATCATCCTGCTGATGAGCGGCTTTATCCTGTTCGACACCAGTCGCATTATCAGCGGTGGCGAAACCAATTACATCATGGCCACTTATGGCCTCTATCTTGCCATCTTCAATATCTTCATCAGCCTGTTGCATCTGTTGGGGGCGTTTTCCGGTGACGATTGAGTAGCCGCTTGATGTAGCATCTTAAAGCCCCGGCCTGTGCCGGGGTTTTTTCTTGCTGTACAGAAATAGCAAACAGAGGCCAATTCAAACATGGCGGAAGCAGCAACACCATGAATTCTCTTCCGGGAGTGCCCGATCCGCTAAGCTTGATCGAGCCTACATCTGAAATGGGACAAGAGTAAAACAATTATGGATTGGATGAAGATACTTGCCGCAGCAGGCGTTGTGATGATGCTGTTTTTCATGTGGCCAGCCTACAAACACTGGAGCCAAAACGGCCCAAAGGCGGAGAAAGGTGATTGGCAGGCCGTAGTGCTGCCACTGGCAGCGATAGTGGGGTTTGTGGTCCTGCTGATCATGATGGTGAGATAGCCCCGCATCAAATGCTCTGACGGTGCCCGAAGGGTTTCCAAGAGGGTGCGATAACATTCGGCATATCAGATCGTTTGAGCAGGCGGGCGGGTGCAATAGCAAACTCGCCATAGCGTGCGTTGGTTTGATCCACCACCTGATGCAACGCGCCTGACTCCACCTGCTCATCCATGCCAAAAAGCTCCAGCTGTTCGCAAACCGGTCGAGGATCCAACGCCGTGACCTGAACCTGAGAGACACCCTCTCCCTGCCACTGCTCACACAAGGTTTCGCGGCACAATGCCATGATCCGCCTCCCGTCACTCGTCGGCAGGGGGGTAGCCCGCTTGGCGCCAATCCACCCCCACCCCGCCCGGAGTCCCACAAAGAAGCGACTGGCCCGCAGTTCATGCCTGCGTAACCGGGCTGCCACCTTCTCGCTCATATGCAGAAAAAATATCTGGATTGTCTCCAGATCCCGTGTATCCGGCGGCATCACCTTGCCGTGACCGATGGACTTTGGCGGTGCCACCTGGGTCTCCACCCGTTCCGGATCTTCCCCCTGGCACATATACCAGATGCGCCTTCCCTGATTGCCGAAACGCCGTCCAAGTTCACCGATCGGCAGCCGTGCCATATCACCGCAACGATAGACACCCCGCTCCGCCAGATAACGGCCTACTCCATCTGCAATACCACAGAGTTCCGTGACCGGCACTTCCCGCAGGCGATATCTGGCCTCCCAGGGCGGAATCAGCACAAACCCATCCGGCTTACCCTGCTTGGCTGCCCACTTCGCCGTTGTCTTATCCCCGCTCACACCCACTGAGCAGCGCACGCCAGAAGCCATCTCCACCCGCGTTTTTACCAGACGCCCTATCCTCTCCGGCGATCCATAGAGCCGCTGACAATGTGTGACATCAAGGAATGCCTCATCTACGGAGAAGACCTCCAGATCCGGCGTGATCGTCCGCAGGACATGCATGATGCGGGTGGAAACTGCGGCGTACCGTTCAGGGGAGGCAGGTACCTGGATAAAATCCGGACAGATCTGTAGCGCCTCCCTGACCCGCATGCCGGTTTTTATCCCCAGGGCACGCGCCTCGTAAGAGCAAGTGATGATGCAGGTGCCACGCTGGCCGTTGGTGATACCGATCGCCCGTCCCCGCCACTCTGGATGATCCCGTTGCTCCACCGAAGCAAAGAAGGCATCCATATCCATCAAAATGATGACACGCCGCCAGCGCCTATTCTCCAAGGTCGTCATCAACGCTTACCATAGGTACGCAGCTGCCCCACCACCACACCCTGAATACGCACCCGTTCTGCGGCATAAACCATGGGCGCCATCGCGCTGTTGGCGGGAATCAGACTGATGTCACCCTGCGGATTCCGCCGCAGGTATTTCAGCGTTGCCTCTTCATTGTCAATCAGTGCCACCACGATGTCGCCATCGGCAGCGTGCTCCTGTTGCGCAACCACCACCATATCGCCATCGAGGATACCGGCCTCCTCCATCGAATCACCACAGACCTGCAGCGCAAAACGCCCAGGGCCAATAAAAAAGGCGGCCAGATCCACCCGTACCTGATCCTCAATCGCCTCAATCGGCCGCCCCGCTGCAATGCGCCCAGCCAGCGGCAGCGTCATATCCCGCGCTTTATTCGGCTCCGGCAAGGTAATGCCCCGCTTGCGCCCGGCATGCAGTTCGATGGCCCCT
This sequence comes from bacterium endosymbiont of Escarpia laminata, assembly GCA_003660235.1. Taxonomy (GTDB): domain Bacteria; phylum Pseudomonadota; class Gammaproteobacteria; order Chromatiales; family Chromatiaceae; genus QGON01. The sequence continues at coordinate 37,379 of QGON01000058.1, forward strand.
TCTTGGGCCAATGCCTGCACATAACGATGCACCACACCTTTGGAGCGGATACCAATCCCCAGCGCAATCTCGCTCAAAGTCGGGGCATAACCTTCGTGAACGATAAATTCACGAATAAAATACAGTGTCTTCAGGTGACTTTTGCTCAACATAATCGTTCTCTAAATGTTCTCCACCCTAAAATAATAGAGAACATTTAGAGAACCGTAAACAGATAATGGCGTTTCCAATTGATCATGAGCAACCACACCGCTGTTTCCCGTAATTGCTGATAGCGATTCATCCCGTAAGCAACTAACCTTAAGTGTTCGTCCTGAAACATGGATTACAGACTGAGCCCCAGGAGAGAGCGCCATGTTCGAAGCCACTAAAGTCGGCCGAAAAGTCACTAAAGAGGACTACAAGGCGGAAGAACCCGATCTGCGCACCGAACTTCTTCATGTACAACGGGAGATCCGAAAGACCAATACTTCCGTTGTAATTATCGTTGCGGGGGTTGAAGGGGCGGGTAAAGGTGGGGTGGTCAATCGCCTCAATGAGTGGCTCGACTCCCGTAATGTGCAGACCTTCGCCTTCTGGGACCAGACCGATGAGGAGCAGGCACGTCCCCGCTATTGGCGTTTTTGGCGCACCCTGGCACCGAAAGGGGATATCAGCATCCTCTTCGGCGGCTGGTATCTGGCACCCATCGAACACAGATTCCGCAACCAGTGTGACGATGCGCAACTGGATGCGGAGTTGAACCGTATTGCCGACTTTGAACGCATGCTCACGGAAGATGGCACGTTGATACTGAAGTTCTGGTTTCACCTGCCGGAAACGGTGCAGAAGAAGCGGCTGAAAATCCTCTCCAGAGATGACAAGAGCCGCTGGAAGATGCTGCCCAAAAAAGCCCGTTTCAGCCAGCAGTACCGCCATTTTGAAAAGGTGGCGGAACGTGTCATCCGGCACACGGACACAGGCGCCACCCCCTGGTATATGATCGAGGCCACGGACAAGCGTTACCGTGATCTTACCGTTGGCCGGACACTGTTGGAGACGATGAAATCCCGCCTGGAGACGCCTCAACTTCTTTGCATCCCGGCCACATCTCATGCCCCCACACTACCAAATCAGGCGTCGGCGCAGATTACCCTGCTCGATCAAGTCAATCTCTCAAAAACGAAGGAAAGAGACCTCTACAAATCCGAGCTCAAAAAACTACAAGACGAAGCCAACGAACTGGCCTGGAAGGCCTACCAGAAAAAACGTTCCTGTGTATTGGTCTTCGAGGGCGTCGATGCCGGGGGTAAGGGCGGCGCCATCCGGCGTCTTACCAGCGCAGTTGATGCCCGTCTCTATCGAACCATTCCCATTGCTGCACCCACCGATGAGGAGAAGGCGCACCACTATCTATGGCGTTTCTGGCGTCATCTGCCCCGGGCTGGACGTATGACCATCTTCGACCGTTCCTGGTATGGCCGTGTGCTGGTGGAACGGGTCGAAGGGTTTGCCAGCGATCCCGAGTGGCAGCGCGCCTATTCAGAGATCAATCAGTTCGAGCAGCAGATGTCGGAAAGCGGCATCATCGTCATGAAATTCTGGCTACACATCAACGCCGACGAACAACTCGCCCGTTTTGAGGCCCGCAAGACCACGCCATACAAACAGCACAAAATAACCGATGAAGACTGGAGAAACCGGGAAAGGTGGGCAGACTACAAGCTGGCGGTCAACGAGATGGTGATCCGCACAAGCACAGAATTTGCGCCTTGGCATCTGATCCCGGGAAACGACAAAAAATATGCCCGTGTCACCGTACTGCGAACGATTGTCGAACGACTGCGAGCAGAGTTGAAAAGCGATGACAAAGCGAGCGGCTATATCCCCTGTGGGCCACTCAAAGTATGACGGGAAGTCCGGAAAGGGTTACCACAACAAAGCAGTAACAGAGAAAACGACCCACTAGCGGGCCACAGGCAGCTACTCTTGCTCAATAGCGCTGTTCACGCGCTCGCGCAGCTCCTTGCCCGGTTTGAAATGGGGAACATACTTTCCTGAAAGCGCGACTGTTCTGCCGGTCTTTGGATTGCGTCCCATGCGCGGCGGCCGATAATGAAGTGAAAAACTGCCAAAACCCCTGATCTCGATGCGTTCGCCAGATGAGAGAGACTGGCTCATCTGCTCGATCATGCACTTTACCGCAAGCTCCACATCCCGGTAGGCAAGGTGGCTCTGCGCCTTAGAGATTATCTCGATCAACTCGGATTTTGTCATTCTTATCAGCTTCCCAGTGATTCTTGGGGGCCGGCAACCCCGGCCCCCACATTGTCAGACTACGTGATTTATCAAAAATCAGTCGCCCTGATTATCCATCTGCTCTTTCAGCAAATCACCGAGGGTCGGTGCGCTGGTGGCCGCATCACGGGCATAACCCTTGATAGCTGCACTCTCTTCATCCACATCCTTCGCCTTGATAGAGAGAGAGAGGGTACGGTTTTTGCGATCGACACCAAGGAACTTCGCCTCAATCTTGTCACCCTCTTTTAACACACTGCGAGCATCTTCGACGCGGTCGCGGGAGAGTTCAGAGGCACGCAAGTAGCCTTCAACGCCATCAGCCAGAGTGATGACAGCGCCTCGTGGGTCAACTTCGGCAACCACACCGTTCACAAGGCTACCCTTGGTATTGGCGGCAACGAAAGAGGAGAAGGGATCTTTCGCAAGTTGCTTGATGCCGAGGGAGATGCGCTCACGCTCAGGATCGACGGAAAGAACAACGGTTTCAACCTCATCACCCTTCTTGAAGTCACGCACTGCCTCTTCGCCGACATCATCCCAGGAGATATCGGAGAGATGTACCAGACCATCGATGCCACCGTCCAGACCGATGAAGATACCGAAATCGGTGATCGACTTGATCTTGCCGGAGACATGATCGTTCTTGTTGTGGGTAGCAGCAAACTCATCCCAGGGATTGGATTTGCACTGCTTGATGCCGAGGGAGACACGACGACGCTCTTCGTCGATATCCAGCACCATGACTTCAACTTCGTCACCCAGGCTGACAACCTTGGAGGGGTGGATGTTCTTGTTGGTCCAATCCATTTCGGAGACGTGAACCAGGCCTTCGACACCCTCTTCGATCTCCACGAAACAGCCGTAATCGGCGATGTTGGTGATCTTGCCGAACATGCGGGTGTTTTCCGGATAACGGCGAGCCAGATTGACCCACGGATCGTCGCCCATCTGCTTCAGACCCAGGGAGACACGGTTGCGCTCGCGGTCGAACTTGAGCACTTTGACATCGATCTCATCACCGATCTCAACCACGTCGGAAGGATGCTTGACGCGTTTCCAGGCCATGTCAGTAATGTGCAGCAGGCCGTCGATACCACCCAGGTCCACGAAGGCGCCGTAGTCGGTAAGGTTCTTGACGATACCCTTGATCTGCTGGCCCTCTTCCAGGGTCTCCAGCAGCTTCTCGCGTTCTGCACTGTACTCCTGCTCCACCACGGCGCGGCGGGAAACCACAACGTTGTTGCGGCGCTGATCCAGCTTGATCACCTTGAATTCGAGGTCCTTGCCCTCAAGATACGCGGTGTCGCGGACCGGACGCACATCCACCAGCGAACCAGGCAGGAATGCACGGATATCGCCGAGCTCGACGGTAAATCCACCCTTGACCTTGCCGTTGATACGGCCGTGAATGGTCTCCTCTGCTTCAAATGCCGTCTCCAGCACTTTCCAGGCCTGGTTGCGCTTGGCCTTTTCGCGGGAGAGCCTGGTCGCGCCGAAGCCGTCTTCCACGGCATCCAGGGCAACTTCCACCTGATCGCCGATGTTAACCTCGATCTCACCATCCAAATTAAGGAATTGGGAACGCGGGATCACGCCTTCGGACTTGAGTCCGGCGTTGACGATGACGGATTCGGAGGTGATGTCCAACACCGTGCCGATAACGATGGCACCGGGACGAAGCTGGGTATTGGAGAGGCTCTCCTCAAATAATTCTGCAAAACTTTCGGTCATGGGTTTGAATTTCCTGCAACGCTGAACGGTTGCACAGACAGTTGTAAAAACCTGCCGGGTTAATGGTTAAAAAATAGCTGGTCGATCCAGCTGGCTATGCGGCTACTGCCGCTGCCATCAATGGTCAGACGTTGAGATCGGAAAAGGTGAAACGCACCTTTTCCATCACCTTCTCGACAACCTCATCAATGGTCATCTCAGTGGAATCCAGTTCCAACGCCGTCTCCGACGCTACGAGTGGAGCCACGCTACGATTTCTGTCGCGTTCATCACGCTCCCGGATCTCCGTAGTGAGACGGGCGAGATTAACACTCAATCCCTTGTCTTTCAACTGTTTATAGCGACGGCGGGCACGTTCTTCGGCACTCGCGGTGAGGAAAATTTTGACCTCCGCTGCGGGGAAAACGACCGTCCCCATATCCCTCCCATCAGCCACCAGACCAGGCGCTTGTGCGTAGTTGCGTTGCCACTGCAGCAGTGCGGTGCGCACTTGCGGTACCGCAGCCACCTTGGAGGCCGCATTTCCCGCAGTCTCGGTGCGAATCGCATCAGTGACATCCTCGCCATCCAGCGAAACCCGCGCTCCATTGAAGGAGAGCGGCATATTTTCCGCCATTTCGGCAAGTTTGCCGACATGATCGACGCTGATGCCAGCACGCTCTGCCATCAGACCCAGCACACGGTAGATCGCACCGCTGTCCAGAATGCGCCAGCCGGTGGCCTCTGCCACCTGTTGAGTAATGGTGCCCTTGCCAGACCCGGAGGGCCCATCGATAGTAATCACCCGAACCATGGTCAAGCATCCTCCGAACTGCTGATCCGCAACCCTGCCCCGCCGGCCAGACCGGTAAAGCCGGGAAACGAGGTATTCACATTGGCGCAGTCGTCGATGTGGATATCTCCTGTGGCACGCAGCGCCGCCATGGCAAAGGACATGGCAATCCGGTGATCGCCATGACTGTCGACCCTGCCACCCTGGATCGTCCCACCCTGTATGACAATACCGTCAGGCGTCGCCTTGGCATCTATGCCCAACGTATTCAGCCCATCGGCCATCACCTGTATGCGGTCACTCTCCTTGACCCGCAGCTCTGCGGCGCCGGTCAGGATGGTCTCCCCTTCGGCACAGGCGGCAGCAACAAAGATTGCCGGAAATTCGTCAATGGCCAGGGGCACCTGATCTTCAGGAATCGGGATACCTTTGAGCCGGCTGGAACGCACCCGGATATCCGCCACCGGCTCACCACCCACGGTTCGCTCATTGAAGACCTCGATCTGCGCCCCCATCAGTCGCAGAATATTGATGATGCCATCCCGGGTCGGGTTGATACCGACATGCTCCAGGGTGACATCCGAACCTTCGGCGATGGTCGCGCCAACCATAAAAAAGGTGGCGGAAGAGATGTCCGCCGGGACATCGATATTGCAGGCGGACAGCTTTCCTCCGCCAGTCAGGCAGACCCGCGCCCCTTCACGCCTGATCTCGTAACCGAACCCCTCCAGCATGCGTTCGGTATGGTCACGGGTCGGCGCCGGTTCGGTGACACAGGTTTCACCTGCCGCATAGAGTCCTGCCAGCAGCACACAGGATTTCACCTGGGCGCTGGCCATCGGCAATCTGTAGTCCATGCCCTGCATCGAGCAATTGGCATGGATGACCAAGGGAGCAGTTCTCCCTTCGGCGGTATCGATCTTTGCCCCCATCTGCGTCAGGGGTTCGGTAACCCGTTTCATCGGCCGTCCGGAGAGAGAGCTGTCGCCGCTGAGGGTCACTTCAAAGCCCTGTCCTGCCAGCAGACCGGAGAGCAGCCGCATCGAGGTCCCGGAGTTGCCCAGATCAAGAGGGGCATCCGGCGCCTTGAGTCCGTGTTTGCCGACGCCGCGGATCACTACCTTGCCTGCGTCCGGCCCCGCTATTTCAACCCCCATCCGGCGAAAGGCGTTGAGGGTCGCCAGACTGTCCTCTCCTTCAAGAAAACCGGTCACTTCAGTCACACCCTCGGCCAGAGAAGCGAGCATGATGGAGCGGTGGGAGATCGATTTATCACCCGGCACCCGCAGACTGCCGGTGAGACTGCCGCCAGGCTTGACGTGAAATTTGATATTCGATGATGCGTTCAACTATTTTTCTCTCAATATATTTGAACAGTTGGAGGGATAGCGAAAACGCCCAATCCGCTGCGCTTGATCAGGCCTACAGTTGGATAGAGACTCTACTCCACCCCATCGATATAACGATCCCGCGCTGCCTTGGCGCGCTCAAAGGTTTCAAGCAGGCCCTCTGCATCGCCTTTTTCCAGCGCGTCCGCCATGTCATGCAACTCGTCAGCAAAACGTTTCAACATACCGCCCAGCGCCTCACGATTTGCCAGACAGATATCCCGCCACATGACCGGATTGCTGGAGGCGATACGGGTAAAGTCCCGAAAACCGCCCGCTGCATAGCGAAAGATCTCGTCGTTCTCTTTCATGCGCGCCAGACTATCCACCAGGCTGTAGGCCAGCAGATGGGGAAGATGACTGGTCGCAGCCAGCACCTCATCGTGATGCGCCACAGCCATGTAACTGAGATCGGCACCACAATGCCGCCAGGCCTGCTCGACCTTCTGCAACGCTTGCGGATCGGTGTTTTCCAACGGCGTCAGGATGACCCGGCGGTTGCGAAACAGCTCCGGAAACGACGCCTCTACACCACTCCTTTCGGTACCGGCAATAGGGTGGCCCGGCACCAGGAAGGGAGGCGCCTCACCAAAGACTTTGACGGCGTCCTCGACAACACTGCCTTTTACGCTGCCCACATCGGTAATCACCGCATCGTCTGCAAGGTGGCCCAGCATGGCGCGAAAAGTCGCTTCCATTGCCCCCAGCGGCACTGCCAGGACAATCAAATCCGCCCCGCTGACAGCTTCACCGATGTCATGGGTATAGTGATCGATAACACCCAGTTTAACCGCCCGCTCCAGGTTAGGCTTGCTACGCCCGCAACCGACGATCTCCTGTACCACACCCTCTTCACGCAAGGCGCGGGCCATGGATCCGCCAATCAAACCGACTCCGATGATGGCAAGTTTTCTGATCACCGTCCCAGCACCTTTTTCAGAGCGTCCAGAAAACGCTGATTCTCTTCCGGCAACCCCACGGTGACCCGCAGGTGGGTCGGCATACCATAGTTGGCCACCGGCCGTGCGATACAACCCTCCCGCAACAGAGCCTGATCGATCTCCACGCCGGAACAGCCCAATTCAACCGTGATGAAATTACCTACCGAGGGGATGTAGCCGAGACCCAGCGATTCAAAACCATCAATTAATTGCGCCATGCCCACCAGATTGGCCTCTACCGATGATTGGATAAATGCCTGGTCCTCCAGCGCTGCCAATGCACCCACCTGAGCAAAACTGTTCACATTGAAAGGTTGGCGCACCCGGTTGAGCAGTTCCGCCACGTCGGGATGACTGATGCCGTAACCGACCCTCAGGGCAGCCAGCCCATAGGCCTTCGAGAAGGTACGGGTGACGATCAGATTGGGAAAATCCTTGAGCCACTGTGAAACATCCGGATAGGCTTCCTGAGCCACATACTCGCTGTAGGCCTCATCCACCACAACAATGACATTCTCCGGAACAGCAACGATAAACGCCTTGAGTTCATCAGCTTCGAGCCAGGTGCCGGTGGGGTTGTTGGGGTTTGCAATCCAGATGACACGGGTAGAGTCGCTAATGCGTAGCCGCATCGCATCCAGGTCGTGGCCGTAATCATCGGCAGGTGCGACCACAAGTTTCGCCCCCGCAGCCTGACTGCTGATGGGATAGACAGCGAAGGCATACTGGGAGAAGAGAGACTCGCTTCCTGGCGCCAAAAAGACCCGGGCGATCATATCCAGCACATCGTTGGAGCCGTTGCCAAGGGTGATGCATGCTGGATCTATGTCATGCTTTACCCCCAATGCTGACCGCAAGTCATGGCCTCCACCATCGGGGTATCGGGCCAGTTCAGACATCGACCGCCCGATCGCCTCCGCCACGTTAGAACTGGCACCCAACGGGTTTTCATTGGAGGCAAGTTTTACCGAGTGGCTGATTCCCAACTCCCGCTCCAGTTCGGAGATGGGCTTCCCTGGAACATAGGGCGTCAGTTCAGCGATACCGGGAGCGGCAATATCAATGAAACGGTTCATGACCTATTGAAAACTCGTGCAGTGAAAGGGGTCGGTGCCAAATGGCACTGCCTTAAGGCAACAATATTCGTATTGTCAATGACTTGCAAAATACCTTAAAAAACAGTAGGTCATGTTAGCGTAGCGTAACACGATAATAATGGCGCATATTGTTGGGTTACGGCCAAAAAGGCAGCCTAACCCAACCTACCCAAGTTGGGTCGGTACCCATTCCCTTTACAAAACAGCCTTTGGATAGGAGCCCAGCACTTTGAACAGGCTCGCTTTCTTTTCCAGCTCAGCCAGCGCCTCTGCTATCGATTGATCAGTACGATGACCATTGATGTCGACAAAAAAGACGTAGTCCCATCTGCCACGTCTTGACGGTCGTGATTCGATGCGCGTCATGCTGATGCCATGTTCGGCAAAAGGGGAGAGGATCGTGTGCAGGCCACCGGCCACGTTGCGAATGGAAAAAAGCAGACTGGTTTTATCCTCACCGCTCGCTGCCGCATCCTTGTTGCCAATGACCAGGAAACGGGTGGTATTGCCCGGCTCATCCTCAATATTGCTCGCCAGCACCGGCAGTGCATAGATTTCCGCAGCGGTCTCTCCGGCGACAGCCGCACAACCCGGCGCTTCCGCAGCCATCTTCGCCGCTTCTGCGTTACTGCCCACAGCAACGCGTTCAGCGTGCGGCAGATGGTGATCAAGCCAGCTGCGGCATTGAGCCAGGGATTGCTGATGCGAATAGACAGTTATGATCGCATCCAAGCCGGCCTCATGGCTCAACAGATTGTGGTTGATACGCAGGGAGACCTCCCCACAAATCATCAATGGAGAGGAGAGAAAGGTATCCAGTGTGTGACTGATCACCCCCTCTGTGGAGTTCTCCACCGGCACCACGCCGTATTGGCAGATACCGGATTCCACCTCTCGAAACACATCGGGGATAGAACCCAGGGATGTCGTTTTGACCGAGTGACCAAAGTGTTTGAGGGCTGCCGCCTGGGTAAAGGTGCCTTCCGGACCGAGAAATGCAATCTTGAGCGGCTGCTCCAGTGCCAGACAGGCGGACATGATCTCGCGAAACAGGCGCGCCATCTCTTCCCCATCCAGCGGACCGGCATTGCGGGCCTTGACCCGGCGCAGCACCTCCGCCTCGCGTTCCGGACGGTAGAACTGTGCATTGGGATCTGCTGCCAACTTGATGTCGGCAACCTCCTGGACCGCTGCTGCGCGGGCATTTATCAGTTGCTGAATCTGCTGATCCAGGGAGTCGATACGCTCGCGAATTTCCTCCAGCTTATCGTCGTCACTCATGTGCGCAGTCCGGCCTGGCCTTACTTGTTGCAGCCCAGACAGCGCACGGAGAGTACTCCGTCGATGGCTGCCAAGTCATCCAGTGTGGACTGTTGTGGCTCGCTATCCACATCCAGAAGTGTAAAGGCGATGTCACCGCGGGACTTGTTGAGCATATCGATGATATTCAGCCCGGCATTGCCCAGATCGCTGGAGATCTGACCCACCATATTTGGCACATTGCTGTTGACCACAGCAATCCGGTATCCACCATCACCGTTGCGCGGCAGGTTGATCTCGGGAAAATTCACCGAATTGGTAACATTTCCATTCTCAAGATAGTCACTGACTTCATCGGCCACCATGATGGCGCAGTTCTCCTCCGCCTCTTTGGTGGATGCACCCAGGTGCGGCAGCGTAATCACCCGGGGATGATTCTTTAGCAGATTGCTGGGAAAATCGCAGACATAGGCGTAGAGCTGTCCGCTATCCAGCGCCGCTACGGCAGCCTCATCATCGATGATGCCGTTGCGGGCGAAGTTAAGCAGTACCGATCCCCGCTTCATCAGCTTGAGACGGTCCTCATTGATCATGTTGGAAGTGGCATCATTCAGCGGCACATGGAAAGTGACAAAATCCGCTTTGGATAACAGGTCATCCACGCTCAGCGCCTGTTCCACATCAGCCGCCAGTTTCCAGGCGCTCTGCACGGTGATCGTCGGATCGTAGCCAATGACGTTCATGCCCAGCGCACGGCAGGCGTTGGCCACCTTAACGCCGATGGCACCCAGACCTATGACACCCATGGTGCGCCCAGGCAGTTCAAAGCCGACAAAATTCTTTTTGCCCGCCTCCACATCCTTTGTGATGGCGGCATCTTCGCCGCCAAGGCCGGTTGCGAACTGCCAGGCCTGGCCAAGATTACGTGCGGCGATAAGCGTGCCGGCAATCACCAGTTCCTTCACCGCATTGGCGTTGGCACCCGGTGCATTGAAGACGGCGATGCCCTTCCCCGTCATCTTATCGACCGGGATGTTATTCACACCAGCGCCAGCGCGGCCGATTGCTTTCACCGTCTGCGGAATCTCCATATCGTGCATCTTGTAGGAGCGAAGCAGGATTCCATCGGGGTGAGTGATCTCGGAGGCCACTTCATACTTTTCGCGCGGAAGACGATCCAGCCCGGCCACAGAAATATTGTTTAATGTCAGTATCTTATACATGTTACTTCAACCTTGGTGCTATCAACGCGGAGGCCGCTGAGACGAGGAGAACGCAAAGAAATATGTAACTATTCAGCTTAGTCATGAATTTGTGCTTTTTTGTAGGTTGGGTTAGATGCGCATTGCTCCAAACTATCATTTTGCCGCCAAGCTTCGTGCGCATCGTAACCCAACAGCAGTTTGTCGGGTTACGTCGCGCACAAGGTGCAGTACCATATTTCAGCCTTGTACTGTCGCGCGACTAACCCGACCTACAGTGAATTGTACTGAGCGCTCTTTGCGTTCCTTAATTTTTAATCAACCGTGAGTCCGTTCAAACTCGGCCATATAATCGATCAGGGCCTTCACCCCCTCTTCCGGCATGGCGTTGTAGATACTGGCACGCATGCCGCCTACAGAACGATGCCCTTTGAGGGTCTTGAGACCCACAGCGGCAGCCCCTTCCAGAAACTTTCCGTCCAGTTCAGCGTTGGCCAGGGTAAACGGCACATTCATCCAGGAGCGGCTCGCGATCTCCACCGGGTTGGCATAGAAGTCAGAATCGTCGATAGCGGCATATAAGGCAGCGGCCTTACGCTGGTTGATCTCGGCCATCGCCGCCAGTCCACCCTTGCCTTTGAGCCACTTGAAGACCAGTCCGGCCAGATACCAGCCATAGGTCGGTGGGGTGTTGTACATGGAACCCGTTTTGGCGTGAGTCCCATACTGGAACATCACCGGCGTACCGTCGATGGCCTCCCCGATCAGATCCTCACGGACAATGGCCAGAGTCAGACCGGCAGGGCCGATATTCTTCTGCGCGCCGGCATAGATGATGCCGAATTTCGACACGTCCAGCGGACGGGAAATAATGGTGGAGGAGAAATCACCCACCAGCGGCACATCACCTGTGTCCGGGATATAGGAAAACTCCACGCCCTCGATGGTCTCGTTGGGCGTGTAGTGGACGTATGCAGCATCACTGCGGAGATTCAGTTCGGACTGCGTCGGGGCACGGGTGAAACCACCGGTGAGATCCGCGGCCAAATTGACGTCACAGTAGCGTTTCGCCTCGGCGATCGCCTTCTTCGACCAGGAGCCTGTGTTGATGTAGTCGACCTTGTTGTTATCCCGGGTCAGATTCATCGGCACCATGCCGAACTGACTGGAGGCGCCGCCCTGCAGAAAGAGCACCTTGTAGTTGTCAGGCACCGCCAGCAACTCCCGCAGATCGGCCTCTGCCGTTTCCGCGATAGACATGAATTCCTTGCCCCGGTGGCTCATCTCCATGACCGACATGCCTGCATCATGCCAGTCGAGAAGCTCCTCCTGCGCCTGCTGGAGAACGGTTTCCGGCAGCGCCGCAGGACCGGCGCTAAAGTTAAAGACACGTGACATCTTTGCCTCTCAATCTACTGATATTTAAGTTAATAATATTGACATCACGCCTGTCAAAGTCGGCGTGATCTGAATCCCTATTCGTTCTCGTCCTCAGCGGACGCTGCTGCATCCTCATCCTCCGCGTCCTCTGTCTCGTCGAGACTTTCGACGCGCTCGATGCCGATCAGTTTTTCTTTCTTGCTCAGGCGGATCATTATGACACCCTGGGTGTTACGGCTCATCCGGGAGACATCGGCGACCCGGTTACGCACCAGCGTCCCACCGTCAGTGATCATCATCACCTCATCACCATCATCGACCGGCACTGCGCCAACCACCCGGCCATTGCGCTCCGAAGTCTGAATAGAGATAACCCCCATGCCGCCACGGCCATGCACCGGGTACTTCTCTACCGATGTGCGCTTGCCGAAGCCGTTTTCGGTCACGGTCATGATGTCGCCATGCTCCGCAACAATCAGGGAGACCACTTCGTGCCCTTTCCCAAGCTTGATTCCACGTACGCCACAAGCGGTACGCCCCATGGCTCGTACATTGGACTCATTGAAGCGCACTGCCTTGCCGGAACTGCTGAAGAGCATCACATCCTGGTCGCCGTCGGTGATATCGACGCCGATCAGTTTGTCCCCATCGCGCAGATCCACGGCAATAATGCCGTTGGCCCGAGGCCGGGAGAAGGCCTCCAGCGGCGTCTTTTTCACCGTACCGGAACTGGTCGCCATGAAGACATTGCGGTCATTGGAATATTCACGCACCGGCAGGATGGCGTTGATGCGCTCATCCCCCTCCAGGGGCAGCAGATTGACCATCGGCTTGCCACGCGCGTTGCGGCCCGCCTGGGGCAATTCATAGACCTTCAGCCAATAGATCTTGCCGCGATTGGAGAAGCAGAGAATCGTGTCGTGGGTGCTGGCAACGAACAGTTTATCGATAAAATCCTCGTCCTTGGTCGCTGTCGCCATCTTACCCTTACCACCCCTGCGCTGGGCCTGATAAGTGGTGATGGGCTGCGCCTTGGCGTAACCTCCGTGAGAGAGAGTCACCACCACGTCCTCTTCGGTAATCAGGTCTTCCAGGGTCAAATCCAGCCGGTTCTGCAGAATCTCGGTACGCCGCTCATCACCATACTGCTCGCGAATAGCCAGCAGCTCATCACGGATCACTTGCATCAGGCGGTTCGGATTACCGAGGATGTCGAGCAGATCGGCAATCTTCTCCAGCAGCTCCTCGTACTCCTTGATGATCTTATCCTGCTCAAGGCCGGTCAGACGATGCAGCCGCAGGTCGAGAATCGCCTGGGCCTGTACCTCAGTAAGACGATAACCCTCATCGGTCAGACCAAATTCCGGCGCCAATCCTTCCGGTCTGGTGCTCCCGGCACCGGTCCGTTCGAGCATCGACTCCAGCGCCCCGGATTTCCAGTGTCGCGCCAGCAACGCCTTTTTGGCATCGGCAGGACTGGAAGCCTTTTTTATCAGTTCGATGACTTCGTCGATGTTGGCAAGCGCAACCGCCAGGCCTTCGAGCACATGCGCGCGGTCGCGCGCCTTACGCAGCTGAAACAGGGTTCTGCGGGTCACCACCTCACGGCGGTGACGAATGAAGAATTCGAGCAGTTGCTTGAGATTCAACAGGCGGGGCCGGCCATCCACCAGCGCAACCATGTTGATGCCGAATACACTCTGCATTGCGGTGTGCTGGAAGAGATTATTCAGCACCACCTCCGCCACTTCGCTACGGCGCAGGGTGATGACCACGCGCATGCCGTCCTTGTCGGACTCGTCGCGCAGCTCGGTAATGCCTTCGATCTTCTTCTCTTTCACCAGTTCGGCGATGCGCTCCAGCATGCGCGCCTTATTCACCTGGTAGGGTAATTCATGGACGATGATCGATTGCCGATTGTTGGACGGATCAGTCTCGATCTCGGTGCGTGCCCGCATATAGATGCGGCCACGGCCTGTATGATAGGCCTCGTGAATGCCCAGGGCGCCGTTGATAATGCCCGCCGTCGGAAAATCAGGACCGGGCACAAACTGCATCAGCTCATCGATGGTGATCTGGTCGTTGTCGATCAGCGCCACACAGGCGTCGATCACCTCGGTCAGATTGTGAGGCGGCACATTGGTGGCCATGCCCACGGCGATACCGGCAGAGCCATTGACCAGCAGATTGGGAACCCTGGCCGGCATGACACTGGGCTCATGTTCCGTCTCGTCATAGTTGGCAACGAAATCGACCGTATCCTTGTCCAGATCGTCCAACATGGTGTGGGCGATCTTCGACATGCGAACTTCGGTATATCGCATGGCCGCAGGTGAATCCCCGTCCACCGAGCCGAAGTTACCCTGACCATCCACCAGCAGGTAGCGCATGGAGAAGGGCTGAGCCATACGCACCATGGTGTCATAAACCGCAGTGTCGCCGTGGGGATGGTATTTACCGATGACGTCGCCAACGATACGCGCCGATTTCTTATAGGGCTTGTTCCAGTCGTTGCCGAGTTCGTTCATGGCGTAGAGAACGCGGCGGTGGACCGGCTTGAGGCCGTCGCGGACATCCGGCAGGGCGCGCCCCACAATTACGCTCATGGCGTAATCGAGATAGGACTGACGCATCTCGTCTTCCAGGTTGACCGGCAGGATTTCTTTGGCGAATTCGCTCATGGGCGTCTGCTATCTTTCGCGGGTACGAATTTAGACGTTTGTCCCAAGGCAATCAATACCTGAACAGACGTCTAAGGGGCGTTATAAAAAGCAAATTGTACCATAGCCACTGCCCCTGCTGCTGTATAAAAAACGTCTGAAATCGGTTTTCAGGCCGTCTCAGCCTATTCTTCCATCAATTCACGCATCTTTTTTGCGTTCGGCGAGTGGACAACCCCCTTCTCGGTGACGATGGCGTCGACCAGTCCGGCCGGCGTCACATCAAAAACAGGGTTCCAGACCTCTGCCCCTTCTGCACCAATGCGTCTACCCCCGCAGGAGAGAACCTCGTTCCCATCCCTGACTTCAATGGGGATATCCTTCCCGGAAACCGCCTGCATATCGATGGTGGAGGTCGGCGCCGCAACGGCCAGACCATAGGTGCCGATCTTGTTTGCCACATCCCCGTTTGCGGCAATGCGGTCGGAACCGACGATAATCCAACCTATGCCCCCTTGGGACATACGGCTCGCCGCCGCACCATCAGTCAGCAGGGTCACGGGGATTCCATCCTGCAGCAACTCCCAGGCAGTGAGGCGCGATCCCTGCAGCCAGGGCCGCGTCTCATCCGCGAACACCTGATCGATCAAGCCGGCAGCATGGGCACTGCGAATCACCCCAAGGGCGGTACCATATCCACCGGTGGCGAGCGCCCCGGCATTACAGTGGGTAATGACCCCGGTGGGTCCATCGATCAGCGAGGCGCCCAACGCCCCCATGCGCTGATTTGCCGCCACATCCTCTTCATGGATGGCCACGGCTTCCCTCAGCAGGGCGGCTTCCGGGTTCTCTGCCTCAGGCAGATCGTCTATCAACGACTGCATCCGATCGAGCGCCCAAAAGAGATTCACGGCGGTAGGCCGTGACTGGCGCAGTTTCTCCAGTCCCGGGCCAATCCGTTGTTTCCACTTCGATGCCGCAGACGCAAATGCCTCCCTGCCCGCCAGCACCACGCCGTAAGCCGCTGTAACGCCGATTGCCGGTGCGCCACGAACCACCATATTCCGAATGGCATCTGCCGTTGCAGCAGCACTGTTCAGCGCCAGATAGTCTGCTGCTGCAGGCAGATAACGCTGGTCCAATAACCAGAGCCGGTTTTCACGCCAGACGATCGCAGTATCGGGTGTGGGCTCAATCTTTCTATCTGGTGCTTCCATCTTTTGGGTTCCCGTGGCAAATTTGGCGCTGTTTAGACAAATTCAATAAAAAAGGCAAGACTACCCTATGCCCTCTACTGTCGATACCCTGATCCACGCCCAGTGGATCATCCCTGTCGTGCCGGAAAACCTGGTACTGGAAAACCATACACTGGCCATAGAGGGAGGCCGCATTCACGACATCCTGCCGAGCGTTCAGGCACGGGAAAAATATTTGGCCGCCAATGAGCTTGAATTGACCGGGCATGCGCTTATCCCCGGCCTGATCAACGCCCATACTCATGCTTCCATGTCGCTCTTGCGGGGCCTGGCCGACGATCTCCCCCTGATGACCTGGCTCAACGAGCATATCTGGCCTGCCGAGGGGCGCTGGATAAGCGAAGAGTTTGTCCACGACGGCACC
The DNA here is from genome assembly GCA_003660235.1 of bacterium endosymbiont of Escarpia laminata. Taxonomy (GTDB): domain Bacteria; phylum Pseudomonadota; class Gammaproteobacteria; order Chromatiales; family Chromatiaceae; genus QGON01. Next base: position 53,710 of record QGON01000058.1, read on the forward strand.
CAGCTCGCAATAGCGGAGATGCTGCGCGGCGGCACCACCTGCTTCAATGACATGTATTTTTTCCCGGATGTCGCGGGGCGCGCTGCCGATGTGGCGGGAATACGGGCCGTTGTGGGACTCATCGCCATCGATTTTCCTTCGGCCTGGGCCACGGATGCCGATGACTATCTGCATAAAGGGCTGGAGGTACATGACCAGTTTCGCGGTAATAACCTGATCCACACCGCCTTCGCCCCTCATGCCCCCTACTCCGTCTCCGACGAACCCCTGGAGCGCATCCGGGTACTGGCTGACGAACTAGAGATTCCGGTACATATCCATCTGCACGAAACAAACGACGAGATTGTGCAGGGGCTGCAGAATCACGGAAACCGCCCGATGCAGCGCCTGCAGGCGCTGGGACTGCTCACCCCTTCGTTGATGGCCGTGCATATGACCCATCTGGAAGCGGGTGAGATCGAGACCTTTGCTGACGGAGGCGGCCACGTCGTCCACTGCCCTGAATCAAACCTCAAACTGGCCAGCGGCTTCTGCCCGGTAAACCGACTGATGAAAGCCGGAGTGAATGTCGCCCTGGGTACCGATGGCGCCGCCAGCAACAACGACCTCGACATGTTCAGCGAGATGCATACCGCCGCACTGCTGGCAAAGGGCGTGGCGGAGGATGCCAGTGCCGTACCAGCCGCAAGCGCACTCTCCATGGCGACCATCAACGGCGCCCGGGCACTGGGCCTGGGTGACGTGACCGGCTCACTGGAGAGCGGCAAGTCGGCGGATCTGGTGGCTGTGGACCTGCAACGGCTCAACACTCAGCCGGTGTATCATCCTATCTCCCAGCTGGTTTATGCGGCGAGCCGCGAACAGGTCAATCACGTCTGGGTTGCCGGCCGCGAACTGCTGCGTGATGGAGCGCTTACGACCATCGACGAGGCCAGCGTCATTTCACGCGCCAATCACTGGCAGCAGAAAATCGCCGAAGCTTGATCTATGTCGATGATTCCCTTATTTTCTGGCGACTGTCGGACTTGATCACATTCAAGTTCTGGAGCCGAGGACCGATACTGAGTGGTATTCCATACTTCTATCCTTACAAAAAATAACATTACCACCCGACCCCAGACATTAAAATAAACCTTCTTCCTTATTGCTGCCGGGCAGCCATACCCATAGTCAGCAAAGGGAAGATCCAGGACGAAACAATAATCGGAGCGACCTTAGTCAATGAAACGGAACATACACCTGATCGCAGCAGCCCGGCCCAACTTTATGAAGATCGCACCGCTCTACCACGCGCTCGCCAAAGAGTCGTGGGCCGATCCGAAAATCGTGCATACGGGCCAGCACTATGATCTGAACATGTCCGATGCCTTTTTCCATGACCTGCAACTCCCGGAGCCCCACATCCACTTGGGCGCAGGCACCGGCAGCCATGCAGAACAGACGGGCAAGGTCATGATGGCCTATGAGAAGGTCGTGCTGGAACACAAACCAGACATGGTGGTGGTGGTCGGCGACGTCAACTCCACCATCGCCTGCACGCTGGCAGCCACCAAGGTAGTCTACGATCCCGATGACACCAGCAGCTTGAATCGTCCGCTGGTCGCTCACCTCGAGGCAGGCCTGCGATCTTTCGACCGCAGCATGCCTGAAGAGGTAAACCGTCTGGCAACAGACGTGCTGGCGGACATTCTCTGGACCCCCTCTTCAGACGGGGACGAACACCTGCTGCACGAAGGCATCGCCAGGGAGAAGATCATCCGGGTCGGCAACATCATGATCGATTCACTGGAGATGATGCGAGACAAGATCGAAGCTGACCCGGCTTATACCGATTTGGGACTGGAAAAGGGGAAATATGCCGTCGTCACCCTGCACCGACCGGCCAATGTGGATAACCCGACATCCTTGAAGTCACTCTGCGACATGTTGACCCATCTTGCCAAAGCGCTGACCATCGTCTTCCCGGTTCATCCAAGAACCCGCAAGAATCTGGAGAACACCGGTCTGCTGGCATCGATTTCCGACAATCCCAACATCAAATTGCTGGAGCCGCAGAACTACATCAGTTTCATGAACCTGGTCTTCAACTGCCGTATCGCCATCACTGACTCCGGCGGTCTGCAGGAGGAGACAACCTATCTCGGCATCCCCTGTCTGACCCTTCGCCCCAATACTGAACGGCCGATTACCATCACCCAGGGCACCAACCAGCTCAGCACTCTGGAGAGCATCGAAGGACAGATCGACGCAGTGCTCCGAGGCGAATCAGGAAAAGGCAGCGCACCCGATCTCTGGGACGGCAAGACCGCCGGCCGGGTGGTCGATTCGATCAAATCGATCCTGAATGTGTAGATAGCGCAAAAAAATGTAGGCTGAGGATGTAGGCCCGATCAAGCGTAGCGGATCGGGTGTTGCCGGTTCCGCTACGCTTGAACCGGCCTACATTCCAGCGCCTAAGCATAATCATCGACCAAACCATCTGACATAAGCCTTATCACATCTGAACTGCCGGGTTCAGGCAAGTCTGTCGAACCGGTCATACTCCCCCTGCCCCCTCTGCCGCTATTGCCATTGGCATCAGCAAATGACTCCCGGCTCTCACGCTGCCCCACGTCCACGTTGGCCAGGTTCAGGTTGGCTTCGCCCAACATATCACGCAAACGGGGTATCGCAGCCTCCAGGGCCTCCCTCGTCAGGGGTTGCTGAGCGATGAAACTTACGCTGGCCTGGTCATTTTGCACGGAGATACGGATCTCCATCGGCCCCATATTCGGCGGTGTCAGTTTTATTTCAGCACTCTGAATATTGCGGCCGAGCATCCACTGAATGCGTTTTCCTACAGCCTGATCCCACCCCGGCTGACTGACCGGCACATCGACCCGCAGCATCTCCATGCCTGGTCGGGCAACAGTGCCGCCACCCACTGCCTGGAATCCGGCCAGATTGAATCCACCGGTAATTTCTCCAGCTGTCTTGCCCTCAAGGGCAACACCTGTTGAGACCATGCCCAAACCGGCCAGATCACCTTTCTCCGCTCCCTGGACCAGTTGTCCGAGCAGCAACGCAGTTTTCATGTCAGCCTGGGCGTTTGTACCGATGGGAGGCAAAGCTGTCTGCAGACCAGCGGTGTCTGTCAATTGGATAGCGGCTTGCGGCATTGTCTTGCCGTTTGCAATGGGGTTGAACGGCAGCAGGTTGCCGCCGGTAACTATAAACGGTGACAGCTTGTCACTCCCCTCTACACCCGGCGTCAGCGGCAGGGCAATGACAACCCCCTCTTCGAGGTCGTCGATCATCTCCTGCATCTGCTGATCAAAAGGGTTTTCCGGCGCGCTGTCCGGAGATACAGCTGGCTGATTACCGCCTTTTCCTGATGAGGCACCCGAGAGCGTGGCTGCTGCCTGGCTGGCGGGTAGTGCGGGTAACTGAAGCATAAACGCGGCCTGTCATATGAATCCTGACAGATAACCAGCATAAACCAGGCCAGATTATAAGACTGAGAGGAGAAACGGCTCTTAGGGGAATAGGGAGAGCCGGTATTTCATGCTACAAAATATCTTTTTTGCTCGCCCGGCGCCACTTGGCCGACTGGAGGCGCCACTGCTCATCACTTTCCAGTGCCACCAGCAGCTCAATGCGCAACAGTTCACCACGCCATTGGCTCAGCGCCTCACTACCCACAGGAGCGGTACCGGCAATACCTGCAAACAGCACGACCCGCACCTGTGCATCCTCAAGCAACTCTATCTGGTCGATCCGGTAGACGATATGAATCGATTTGTGGCGTAGAAAATAACCTGCCAGCAGGCGTCTGATCTCATGTCGGGTGCCCCTTCTGCCATCAGAATACTGCTCCGAGATCAGTGCTGCGGCACCGATCAGATCCCGGCCCTCCACCGCAACTTCACCTCTGGCAACGAATTGCCGGACCTGATCTTCCGGTGACAGGTAGGGGGTATCGCTGCATCCTGCCAGCAATATCAGTACCCAAAATAACGGCAGGCGAAGCAGCCAGTCCACAAGGCGTTACCTCAACCCAAGTACGTCCTGCATGTCGAAGATTCCTTTCTCCTGGTTGACGATCCAGTTCGCTGCCCTTGCAGCGCCCTTGGCAAAGGTCATCCGGTTAGAAGCCTTGTGGACGATCTCCACACGTTCTCCATCACCAACAAACCAGACCGAGTGCTCACCAATGATATCGCCGGCACGAATCGTCTCGAAGCCGATGGTTTTGGTATCGCGCGCGCCTGTCACGCCTTCCCGGCCATAGACAGCACACTCTTTCAGGTCACGCCCCAGGGCATCCGCTACCACTTCCCCCATACGCAACGCAGTACCGGATGGTGCATCCACTTTGTTGCGATGATGGGCTTCGATTATCTCGATGTCCGTATCTTCCCCCATCACCTTGGCGGCAATCTGCAGTAGATTGAAGCAGAGATTGACCCCAACGCTCATATTCGGTGCAGTGACGATGGGAATCACTCTGGAAACATCCACCAGGTCTTTCTTTTCAGTATCACTCAGGCCGGTGGTGCCGATCACCATGCTTTTGCCCGCAGTCATACAGACTTCAAGATGTTTCATGGTGGCTTTTGGCGCAGTGAAGTCGATCACCACATCAAAATCATCCACCACATCCTCCAGTGAGTCGGCAATGGAAACACCAAGATTTCCAATACCTATCATCTCTCCGGCATCCATGCCGAGCACATTACTGTCCAACCGCTCGGTTGCCGCGCTCAGGGTCAGTCCTTCCGCTTCATTCACTGCCTGAATCAGCGTCCTTCCCATACGCCCTGCCGCACCTACAATGGCTACACGCGTCATATTTTTATCCTCTCAGTTGCCCGGTTAACCAGCGGATCATCAGCCCGTTATGGCAGTTATATAACTAAAAGCCCATTCCTTCAAAAAACTTCTTTACACCATCCACCCAGGTGCTGGACTGAGGACTGTGCTTACTGCCACCTTTTTTCATGGTTTCATCAAATTTTCTCAGCAACTCCTGTTGCTCTTCAGTCAGGTTTACCGGTGTCTCCACCTGCACCTTGCAGAGCAGATCACCCACCGCACCGCCACGTACCGGCTTCACCCCCTTGCCGCGCATGCGGAACATACGATCGGTCTGGGTCCCTGCCGGGATCTTGAGCATTACCTTACCACCGAGGGTCGGTACTTCAAGCTCCCCACCCAGCGCCGCGATGGAAAAACTGATCGGCACTTCACAATAGAGGTGGTTATCCTCCCGTTTGAATATCCCATGGGGTTTGACCACGACCTGCACATAGAGGTCGCCCGAAGGACCGCCATTCTCACCGGCCTCACCCTCACCGGAAAGACGGATACGGTCACCGGAATCGACCCCTGGCGGCACTTTCACCGAGAGGGTCTTGTGCTCCTGCACCCGACCCTGGCCATGACAGCTTGTACACGGGTTATCGATGACGGAGCCCTTGCCATGACAGCGCGGACAGGTCTGCTGCACAGAGAAGAATCCCTGCTGCATACGTACCTGACCCTGTCCTCCGCAAGTATCGCAGATCTTGGGCTTGGAACCCTTCTTTGCACCCGTGCCACCACATGTATCACACTTGACCAGTGTGGGCACCCGAATCTTCACGGTGGTGCCGGAGACGGCATCCTCCAGTGAAAGCTGCAGGTTGTAACGCAGATCGGAACCACGCTGTACACGAGGACCGCCGCCGCCTCGGGCACCACCGAAGATATCGCCGAACACGTCGCCGAAGATATCGCTGAAATTTGCGTTGCCACCGCCGAATCCTCCCGGGCCGCCGCCCATACTGGAATCGACACCGGCATGTCCAAACTGGTCAAAGGCGGCCCTCTTTTGGGCATCTGAGAGAATCTCATAGGCCTCTTTGGCCTCCTTGAAACTCTTTTCAGCCTTACCCGCCTCGTCTCCGGTATTCCGGTCAGGATGGTGCTTCATGGCGAGGCGCCGGTAGGCCTTCTTTATCTCGGCCTCACTGGCGTTCTTTTGTACGCCCAGTACTTCATAGTAATCGCGTTTAGACATGCGCTGTTGAACCGAACTTCAATCTCAATTGTTTTTGGAGCGCAAAGTACGCAAAGGAACGCCAAGGGCGCAAAGTATGTTTAAAACAGATAAAAACCTTTGCGTTCTTTGCGTATTCTTCGCCTTCTTCGCGTTCCCCCTAAAAAAACCAAAACCGCGCACCAATCCAAAGATCGATGCGCGGTGTTTCAACAAGGCAATCCGGCCTTATTTTTTGTCGTCTTTGACCTCTTCGAACTCGGCATCGACCACATCGTCGCCGGCACCACCCTGGGCACCGGCGTCGTCGCCAGCTGCACCCGCTGCTTCGGCGGCACCCGCATCGCCACTCTGCTGAGCATAGAGACGTTCGGCCATTTTCGACGAAGCATCGGTGAGTACCTTGGTCTTCGCCTCGATGGCATCCTTGTCTTTGCCTTTCATCACCTCTTCGAGATCTTTGATCGCCGCTTCGATGGCGTCCTTCTCACCGGCTTCCAGCTTGTCGTCGCCAAGCTCTTCCATCGATTTGTTGGTGGCGTGAATCATATTGTCCGCCTGGTTGCGAACCGTTGCCAGCTCCTGGAACTGGCGATCCTCATCGGCATGCGCCTCGGCGTCTTTCACCATGCGGTCGACCTCATCATCACTCAGACCGGAGGAGGCTTTAATGACAATCGACTGCTCCTTACCGGTCGCCTTGTCTTTGGCTGAAACATTGAGGATGCCGTTGGCATCGATATCGAAGCTCACTTCGATCTGCGGCACACCACGGGCTGACGGCGGGATGTCGGTCAGATCGAAACGACCCAGGGACTTATTGGCTCCCGCCTGTTCGCGTTCACCCTGCAGTACATGCACGGTCACCGCAGTCTGATTGTCATCGGCGGTGGAGAACACCTGAGACGCGCTGGTGGGGATGGTGGTGTTCTTGTCGATCAGTTTGGTCATCACGCCACCCAGGGTCTCGATACCCAGGGAGAGCGGGGTGACGTCGAGCAGCAGCACGTCCTTGACCTCGCCACCCAATACACCACCCTGGATAGCAGCGCCGATGGCCACCGCCTCATCCGGATTGACGTCTTTACGCGGTTCCTTGTCGAAGAAAGCCTGTACCTGCTCCTGCACCTTGGGCATGCGGCTCTGACCACCGACCAGAATCACCTCGTCGATATCGGAGGTGGAGAGCCCCGCATCCTTGAGAGCGATCTTACAGGGCTCGATGGTGCGAGTCACCAGATCGTCCACCAGGGCTTCCAGCTTGGAACGAGTCAGCTTGATGTTCAGATGTTTGGGCCCGGTCTGGTCCGCTGTGATATAGGGCAGATTGATATCGGTCTGCAGGCTGCTGGAGAGTTCAACCTTGGCCTTTTCCGCACCCTCTTTCAGGCGCTGCAGGGCCAGCGGATCGTTGCGCAGATCCACACCCTGGTCCTTTTTGAAGGTCTCGACCAGGAAGTCGATGATGCGCATGTCGAAGTCTTCACCACCGAGGAAGGTATCACCGTTGGTGGAGAGCACCTCGAACTGGTGTTCGCCATCAATCTCGGCGATTTCGATGATTGAGATGTCGAAAGTGCCGCCGCCCAGATCATAGACCGCCAGAGTCTGGTCGCCGCGCTTCTTGTCCATGCCGTAGGCCAGGGCCGCAGCAGTGGGCTCGTTGATGATGCGCTTGACTTCGAGACCGGCGATACGGCCGGCATCTTTGGTGGCCTGACGCTGGGAGTCGTTGAAGTAGGCCGGAACGGTAATCACCGCCTCGGTCACCTCTTCGCCGAGGTAGTCCTCAGCGGTCTTCTTCATCTTCTGCAAAATCTTGGCCGCGATCTCCGGCGGGGCCATCTTTTTGCCACTGACATCGACCCAGGCATCACCATTGTCGGCTTTGACAATCTTGTAGGGCACCATATCCATGTCGCGCTGCACCACATCGTCCTTAAACATACGGCCGATCAGGCGCTTGATGGCAAACAGGGTGTTGTCGGGGTTGGTAACCGCCTGACGCTTGGCCGACTGACCCACCAGGATCTCTCCATCATTCGCATAGGCGATGATGGAGGGGGTGGTACGATCACCTTCGCTGTTTTCGATCACCTTTGCAGTATCACCTTCCATCACTGCCACGCAGGAGTTGGTGGTACCCAGATCGATTCCTATGATCTTGCCCATGTCTCTCTATCTCCGAATTCTATATCTAAAATTAATATCGTAATTCTTGCTAACTGACTCTATAGGTGGGGTCAGCCGAAAAAACTTCAAGCCTTTTCATCAACGGGTGCGGACGGCACCTTGGAAACCATCACCATTGCCGGACGAATGAGGCGGCCATTCAGGCGGTAACCCTTCTGCACAACAGCCACCACCGTATTGGGCTCCACGTCATCCCGTTCCTGCATCGACATCGCCTGATGGAATTCCGGATTGAAGATCTCACCCGTAGGATCGACCTGCTCCACACCATTCTTCTCCATCACGCTGCTGAGCAGCCTGAGCGTCAGCTCCGTGCCTTCCCGCAGCTTCCCCACATCGGTGTTCTCTTCCAGCGCGGCCTGATGACCCAGCTCCAGGCTATCCCAGACCTGCAGCAGGTCCTGGGAGAATTTGTCCAGCGCGAATTTATGGGCATTTTCCAGATCGCGTTCCTGGCGCTTGCGCAGGTTGTCGATCTCGGCCCGGGAGCGCATCAGTTGATCCCAGTGATCGTCGGCCTTGCTGCGGGCGTCTTCAAGCAACCTCGTTAGCCCCTCCGGGGAGGCTTCTTCGGCAACGGTCTCATCCTCAATCACCACTTCAACATCCGGGGCTTCGCTCACACCCTCTGTCTTCATTACCTCTTCGCTGGACTCTGCCGGCTGATCCTTATCCATCTCTCACTTAACCTCTGAATCTCAATATTTTGGTCTGATTTACCCGACAAATTGGGGTTGCTATCTGTTTTTCAAGGCCGCACCCAAAATCTTTGCCGTGACATCGACAATGGGGATCACCCTTTCATACTCCATGCGGGTTGGACCAATCACGGCCAGCATGCCCACCACATCTTCATCCACCTGGTAAGGGGCAGTCACGATCGAACAACCGTTGAGTATCTGAAAACCCGACTCCTCGCCGATAAAGATCTGCACCCCATCAGCATTGTGAAACTGATCGAGCAGATGGAGGATCAAGTGAGTCTTCGACCTCGTGATAGATTTTGGGACATCCCAGTCCCCAAAATCGACTCGGCCTTCGACAACCTGTTTGTGCCCCGGCCGTCCCGGTCACTGGCACTACGCGACAACCTCGCAAGCTCGTTGCCGCTCCGTTGCCAGCTCCCGATGACTGGACGCCGCGCTCGGATGCCTACTTTGCTTCCCCTCTGGCGCAAGGCACGCCGGGTAAGCAGTGCGGCCTCGCGGCTACCGGGGACTACCAGCCTTCGCTTCGCTCTCCATGGCTGGCAGCGTTCGCGCTTCTCGGCAAAGGCATCGAACAGTTTGCGCAACTGCTGCAGACTGGCCAGATCCTCGAACTCCATCAGATTGGTCTGTCCGGCAATGAGACAATCTTCGCGCGGTGTGCTCGCATCGACCACCTCTCCCGCCATCTCCAGTGCCTGGGCCATGGTCTGATCAAAACTTTTACGGGCAGCATTCAGCTCTTCCAGCACCCGGCTACGCACTTTCTTCATCTCCAGCCCGGAGAAGGAGTGGTTGAGAAAATTGGCTGCCTGATCCAACTCCAGGCGGGTAAAATCCCGATGGGTATTGAGGATGCGGTTAGCCACCTCGCCATCATTGGTTACCAGAATTGCCAACACCCGATTTTCGGATAGCGGCAGGAACTCGATCTGACGGAATGCCGTGCGTTCCCGCCTCGGGATCGTCACAATCCCGGCCATGTGCGTCACGCCGGAGAGCAGCTGCGAAGCCGAGGCCAGCAGATGGCCCGCATCACCGGAGTAAGCCAGCTCCGTGCGAATGCGTTCAATCTCTCCCGCCTGCAGCCGCTGCACCGTGAGCAGAGAGTCGATGAACATACGAAAACCGGTCACAGTGGGAATTCGCCCGGCCGAGGTATGTGGCGACGCCACCAGCCCGAGATCCTCCAGATCGCACATCACATTGCGGATGGTCGCAGGACTCAGATCCATCCCGGCATCCTTCGCCAGTGTTCTGGAACCCACGGGCTGACCATCACGGATATAGCGTTCAATCAGCACTTTGAGAAAGTGCTGGGCACGTTCGCCAACCCCGCTTTCACTGATTACCTTCTTTGCTGCCAAAAAGCCCTCCGCAAAGGCACACTGTTAGCACTCCTTTAAATCGAGTGCCAAAATCGAGTGAAAGCTAGCAATTCGCCCCTTTTGAGTCAAGGAATATAAGCCTTTGAATGCTTGGATTGGTCTGAAGCACATGCTAAGTTTCCCTGAGTAAAACCGATGATTCCTGGCACTAAGGAGCCGTTAATAAAATGAACCAGCCTTTCCAGCGCATCGGATTGATCGGCAAGCACGGGGACCCGACCGTCAAGGCGACAACCCGCCGTCTCTGGGATTTCCTCTCCCGGCGCGGTCACGACGTACTGCTGGAAGAGGCCACCTGCAAACTGCTGGAGGGACGTCCCCTGCCCGGCATTCCCGAAATCGACCTACCCAGTAACAGCGACCTGGTGATCGTGGTGGGCGGTGACGGCACCCTGCTGCACGCCGCCCGTGTACTGGCAGACCAGGACACCCCCATTCTTGGCATCAATCTTGGCAGGCTCGGTTTTCTCGCTGACATCTCACCCGGCGAAATGCTGCCCCATCTCGACGCCATTCTGTCCGGGGAATACGATGAGGAGCGGCGTTTCATGCTGCAAGCCTCCATCGGTGAAGGCAAAGGTTCGAGTGATGCCACCCCTGCATTCAATGACGTGGTGATACACAAGTGGAACATTGCCCGCATGATCGAATTCGAGACCTATATCGACGGCAAACTGGTCAATGACCAGCGCTCTGACGGCCTCATCATCTCCACACCGACCGGCTCCACGGCCTACGCTCTCTCCGGCGGCGGCCCCCTGCTGATGCCTTCGCTCAACGCGCTGGTGTTGGTCCCCATCTGCCCCCATACCCTGAGCAACCGCCCCATCGTGGTGGACGGTGACAGTGAAGTGGAGATCCACCTGGTCCAGGGCCATGCGGAACATGTCCGGGTCACTTGTGACGGTCAGGCCACGCTTCCGGTGGTGGAGGGGGAGATAATCCGCATCCGCAAGGCAGAGCACCCGGTGCGACTGATCCATCCCCGCGGACACGATCACTACAATCTCCTGCGCGCCAAGTTGGGCTGGGGCTGATGCTGACACAGATACATATTCGTAATCTGGCCATCGTTGCAGCACTGGAGCTCGACCTTTTTTCCGGACTGAGCGCCCTCACCGGTGAGACGGGGGCGGGTAAATCTATCCTGATCGATGCCCTGGGTCTGGCCCTCGGCGGCAAAACGGACAACAGCATGATCAGGAGCGGCAGTGAACGGGCCGAAATCACCGCCATCTTCGATATCTCCGCCCTGCCGGAGATCCGCCGCTGGCTCCAGGATCACTCCCTCGACGACGAGAACGACTGTCTGCTACGGCGTGTACTCAGCAGAGAGAGCCGCTCTCGTGCCTATATCAACTGTCGTCCTGTCCCTATCCAACAGGTCCAGGAACTGGGACAACATTTGGTGCAGATCCATGGCCAACACGCGCATCAATCACTATTGCACCCCCACTATCAGCGGCGTCTACTCGATGCCTACGGGAGCCATCTTGCCCTGACAAAAACAGTCGATGAATCATTCAGAGATTACCGCAAATCGTTTGAGCAACTGGAAACCCTGCTGGCCGCTGCTGCCGACCATGCCTCCCGGCTGGACCTGCTGCGATTCCAGGCTGATGAGTTGTCGCAGCTTGATGCTTCCGCCGCAGAGGTCGAGACGCTGGACAGAGACCACAAGCGTCTGAGCCATCTGGAGCGGCTGCGTTTTGGTTGCGGGGCGGTGATCGATGGGCTCGATGAGAACGAACCGTCACTGCGCAGCCAACTTGCGCGTCTGAGTGATGAACTCAGCGTATTGCAGGGGCTGGACAGCAATCTCAAAGAACCCGGAGAGATGCTGGCGAGCGCCCTGATTCAGGTGGATGAGGCCCTGATCGGCCTGCGTGACTACCTCTCAGGCCTTGAACTCGATCCCGAAAGCCTGCAACAGGTGGAAGCGCGCATCGGTGCACTGCATGACATGGCGCGAAAATACCGGGTCAACCCTGAGAAACTCCCCCAACGCCTGCAGCAGATCCAACAAGAGTTGTCGCAGTTGGAGAACGCCGATGTAGAGCTGGAGACCCTGTCAGCACGCGTTGAAAAACAGCGGGAGGCGTTTCTCAGGCAGGCGGAAAAACTGAGCGGCAAGCGCCGCCAAGCCGGCAAACGTCTGGCCCTGGAGATCAGTGCCGCCATGCAACAGCTGGGTATGCCCGGTGGCCGTTTCGATGTCACCCTGAAGGAGATCAACGCTGCAGACGCCAACGGCTCGGGGCTTGAGCAGATCGAATTCATGGTCTCCGCCAATCCAGGCATGCCTCTGCAACCCCTCAACAAAGTGGCCTCCGGCGGTGAACTCTCCCGCATCAGTCTAGCCATCCAGGTCGCCACCATCCGTTACGGTGATACCCCGACCCTCGTATTCGATGAGGTCGACGTCGGCATCGGCGGCAGTGTGGCTGAGATCGTAGGCCAAATGCTGCGCGCCCTCGGTGAGTCCAGGCAAATTCTCTGTGTCACCCACCTGCCCCAGGTAGCGGCACAGGCTCTGAACCACCTCCAGGTGCAGAAGAGCACGACCAATGAGCTGACCCTTACGGAGATCACTCCACTGGGGGATGAGAGCCGAATCCAGGAGATCGCCCGCATGTTGGGCGGCATCAAAATCACTGAACAGACGCTCGCCCACGCTGAAGAGATGATCTCCCTCGCGGACAGGCGGTAATCCCCTCAGTGGGCGTATTGTAAACAATCATCACTTCCTGGCCTGATTGTCCAGCCCCCTGCCATTTCATTGCGCTTTTGTGACACACTTCCCAGCCCTTGCCCATCAGGACACTATCCAGAAGGCCTGAATAATGTCTTGGCGGACAGATCCAACCCGATGTAAAATTAGGTTTCATGCCCTATCTTACGGACCTCGCTGCGCGTTATTCTGAGTTCTATACAAAGTAGCCACAAGATAAAAAGTGTAGTTATGAAAGTTCAAAAGCAGAGCAACGATACCCCCGTGGAGCAGTCATTCATCGCAACCTGTGCCATGCCGCAGAAGGCAGACTACAGGCCACTGAAAGTCGCCCTGCTCGATATCAACGAGCGCTTCGAAAACAGATTGCGATACTTCTTTTCAGACAGATGTCAGGGCGACTATGTCATAGACGCGGATCCCCAATCTGCCGACATCTGCCTTATCGACCTGGATGGCCTCCGTGGTAAATCTTATTGGGCAAAACACGCAGAGCACCAACACAACTGCCCTGCTATTCTGCTCTCCCTGCATAAGACGGAGGTAGAAAACGCAAAATGGCTGCAAAAACCATTGCAGGCAGATCTTCTGCATAGTGAGCTGGAAAAAATCCGCGAGAAACTGCATCTCCAACAGAGGCAAGTGGCACCGGTCTCCCTGCCTGAATCATCTGCTGAAACTGAGTTGGCGCTTAGCGGCCACCATCAGGAGCTACGGCATAAAATCAAATCACTACAGGCGCTGTTGAAAAAAGAGAAGATCAGACGCGCCCAATTGAGTGCATACAAGCAGGGTGGGCAGGCCGACAACCCACCGCTTCTGAGCGAACCTGCCGCTGCGCCAATCAAGCAGATCTCAGGTGGGAAACAGGAAATAAAAACTGCTGTGCCATTCATCGGCTCAACACCTGACGTGGATCTGGATAATGAAACCCAGCTCGCCTGGGTGCAATACGATCCAAAAAGATTTCTGATCGGACGTGTACAGAAGGCCGTCAAGCTTGCTGAAACCTCCGGGCGGCCCGTCAGCATCTCAAGTAGCCACGGCTCAATTACCATTGTTCCTATGACCCGTGAAGTATTGGTTGAAATTGACGGCCAACGGCTACAGTCGCTGGCCTCCCAACCAGTCAACGATGATGAATACCTGCTCTCTGTACAGGATTCAGTATGCGACATACCGGGCCGAACCCATCGCCGTCCCGTGGAAGCCTTTGTTTGGGAACTCACACTCTGGACCTGCCTGGGGCGGATTCCTGTCAACGTCAGTCCCAATAATAAGGTCGTATTTAAACACTGGCCCAATCTGACACGTTTACAGATTTTTCCCCAAGCCACTCGGATTGCTGCACTTTGGGCAAAACAGACACACACGCTGGCCAGTACCGCCCAGGCATTGGAAATCCCGCAACGTTATGTTTTTTCCTTCTTCAGTGCCGCTCATGCAATCGGACTGGCAACCACGGAGGAAGCCGTAAATGAGGGAATCGCCACCGAAGAAAAAGCCGTCAAGTCCAACGGCAACAAAACATTGTTCCGCAAAATCCTGCGTCAGTTAAACCTGCACTAGGTCTGCCCCCCTAACCACCTGATGGATAACTATAAAATACTCTTTGCTGGGCCGGTTAGTGCAGGTAAGACCACAGCAATCACCAGCGTCTGCGCTACCCCTCCCCTGACTACCGAGGCACAGGCTACCGACATATCCCGGGATTACAAAACGACCACCACAGTCGCCATGGATTACGGGACAATGCAGCTGCCGGGGATTGGAACCCTTCATCTCTACGGCACACCTGGCGAAACACGCTTTGACTTCATGTGGGATATTCTGAGCAAGGGCAGCACTGGCCTGGTACTGCTCATCGACAACACCCATCCAGACCCTTTCAGTGAACTGCACTTTTTTCTCCGGGCATTCAAAAAAATCATCAAAAAAAGTCGCATTGCCATCGGCATCACCAAAACAGACATCTGCGTTACCCCCAGAATCAATGATTATCAGGCGCAACTACGGAACGTCCTTCCTAATATTCCCGTTTTTTCGGTAGATGCGAGAAACCAAATAGACGTAGCATTACTTGTCGAAGCATTAATGGTTTCATTGGATCTGGAATTGGCTGCCTGACGTGGAAAACTATCTTTTAATGCAGGGTTTGTTTGTACTCCCATCGCCCGCTGGTGCCTACTACTGTGTCTCTGCACCCGATCCGACATTAGCCAGAATCATGCTGCGCGCCATGATGGATGGAGAGTCGAGCCATCGTTTAACCCTGGATAACTTGATATCCTGGAGCCAAGTCGACGAAGAAGAGACTCTGGAGACGCTCTACAAAGCACAGGCCATGGGTTGGATCGAGGGCTTTGAAGAGAGACACGCAGCGCCGAAGGAAATCATCGAGCAGTTGTTGCCAAAATTGCTCCCAAAGCTTTCGGGCAGCGGCAAAGTCATTTTGGCGGATTATCAGGGATTTTCCATCTATTCCCTGGGTTTTTCCAACGAAACTGCGGTATATCTGTCCGCTATCAGCGCTGACATTGCCTCGATGCACGAACGTCGGCTCAACATTTTGCATGATAAGCTGGAATTCTGGACCAGCGCATGGGCATTGGTGGACGCAGCAGGAAACAGCCAGGTTGGATTCTGGCCAATCTACATTGGTGAACACCGATTCGTGCTCGTCATCGGCGGCGTACCACATCTTAATCAGCCGGTATTGACCCAGCTGATTTGGGCATTGAACAAACGTTATGGAAAGCTGAATAGGTAGAAATACCTACCCTTGCCTTCGCACCATGAATTTAAGAGAAAGCACCGCCGGTCACAAGGTCGAGAAATTCACCTCTCCCCGCCGGGGCTGTAAAATAATGAAAACAACAGAAATCTACAACATTTTTATAAAGTTGGGGAAATAAACATGCGCTCAGACATGCTGAACTCTATATTGAGTGATCTTAACGGCACTTCAGCTGATATCGAAGCATCCGGGGTTATCTCCACAGATGGCTTGATGATGGCGTCACAACTGCCTGCGGGAATGGATGAAGACAGGGTTGGCGCAATGAGTGCCGCCATGCTCTCACTGGGAGACCGTACCGCCCAGGAGCTTGCCCGCGGCGAGCTCGAACAGGTCCTGGTGAAAGGCAAAAACGGTTACGTGCTTATGATGCACGCCGGCGAGGAGGCGGTAGTGACTGTATTGGCAAAGCCCACAGCAAAACTTGGCTTAATCTTCCTCGACGTAAAGCGTGCAACAGAAAACATCATCAAAATAATTTGATCCAAGACCCCGAGATCGCCATTTGATGGCATCAAGCCTTCACTCACTGTCAATATTGCTCTATCTCAGAGAGAGGTCACATCTGTGGTAGACTTGGCGGAACGGGCGTTGAAGCCTTTCGTAAATGGCAACGAACCGGCACTGTACACTCTGGAAAAGCAAAGTGCGACTCATCACCCACTCTGACCATGAGCATCAACTCCGGCGTGTTCGGGAGATCAATCCCGATATCGAGGCCGCATTTCGTATACCTGATACAAAGCGACTCTGGTTGAACGCCGGCAACTGGTGGGAGCAGGCTTCGAGCTACCTGGCCCGGCAGATCACACATGAGCCTTCCGATCTGCGCTCTCATGTACAGCGAATCTATCTCCACTTACGTCTCAATGATGAGGCCGGCATCGCTGGCGCTCTGCTCGATTTGTATATTGCGCTTGGAGACAAAGGACAGCCGCTGAGAACCCGCATGTTGATTGTCGTAGCGGATATACTGGAGTCCACCTGGACCGAGTTCTTCATCCACCACCAGGATTCAGGGGTGCTTTCATCGGACATCACCCCGCCTGTCCAAACATCCATGCTCACACTCGGGTTGACCGGAACGCCAAAGGTTATCTGCTGCAATAAAGAACAGCAATCATCGGAGACAGGATCACCCCCCTGTCTGAAAATTGTCTCTGCCGCAAGGAATCAGGGGTGGTAGTGCTGGCTGAGCGTGTGAATTACAACTCCATACACGGGGTTCATCGAGAAGCGCTGGGGGATTGTCGCTATTCCCGGCCCGGACATGAAGTGTTGTTGCAACGCCCATAGATAATCAGAGAGTGGTCCTCCATTTCAAACCCATGCTCAGCGGCAATCTCTTTTTGCCGTTCCTCAATAGTGGCATCCATAAACTCTTCAACCTTCCCACAGAGCACACAGACGATGTGATCGTGATGTTCTCCACGATCCAATTCAAATACCGCGTGCCCTCCCTCAAAATTGTGCCGGGTAACCAAACCCGCCGTTTCAAACTGGGTCAGCACCCGATAGACTGTCGCCAGACCGATCTCTTCACCCTTTTCCAGAAGCATCTTATAGACATCTTCGGCGCTAACATGGCGGGGCACACTCGCTTCAAGTAGCTCAAGAATCTTTACCCTTGGCAGGGTAACCTTCAAGCCTGCTTTTCTAATTTCCTGATTATCCACTTATCACTACTCCGCCTTCGTGTTTTTCAGAAGGTGATGAGGTATCATCCTACATTGATTTTTATTGAATTGTACTCGTAATGCAAAAGATTCTCATCTCTCTTTTGGTCAGCACTCTCCTCATCCTTGGCGGTTGTTCAAGCTGGCAGGACTTCTCCCTGGTCCATATTCCTGACATCCAACAGGGCAACATCGTCACCCCTGAAGTGGTGGCTGAACTCAAACCGGGAATGAGCCGAAGACAGGTACGGTTCTTACTTGGCACCCCCCTCCTGGTGGATGTCTTTCATCAGAACAGATGGGACTACCTTTTCAGCATAAAAAGGCGCAACGATCCTCTGGAGATCAAGCACTTTTCCGTCTTTTTCGACGGTGACTCAATGATCCGTTACAGTGGAGACATCAAACCTGCTGAAAACGTTGCTGAAGAGAAAGAAAAGAAAGAACTCGTAGTCAGCGTACCTGACTACACCGGCGAATTGGGTATCGTGGACAAGGTACTGCAAAAAGCCGGTCTCGATCAAGTGAGTCTTCGACCTCGTGATAGATTTTGGGACATCCCAGTCCCCAAAATCGACTCGGCCTTCGACAACCTGTTTGTGCCCCGGCCGTCCCGGTCACTGGCACTACGCGACAACCTCGCAAGCTCGTTGCCGCTCCGTTGCCAGCTCCCGATGACTGGACGCCGCGCTCGGATGCCTACTTTGCTTCCCCTCTGGCGCAAGGCACGCCGGGTAAGCAGTGCGGCCTCGCGGCTACCGGGGACTACCAGCCTTCGCTTCGCTCTCCATGGCTGGCAGCGATCGAGGATGACTAGGACATATACTGCGTAGGCCAGATCTGGCGTTTCCGAAGGTCGAACGTAATAGAACTGCCGGTTCCGCTACGCTTGAACCGGCCTACCCTAAACTAGCTGCGTGAAAAGCGTCTAGCCATCTCAGCTCTGCTCGCCGCCCCCTTTTCTCATCACCTTACCCTCGGCAGCGCGTTTCTTTCTCGCCTCCTTGGGATCAGCAATCAGTGGCCGATAGATCTCCACCCGGTCGCCACTGTTCAATACCGTATCCTGCTTGGTGAGTTTGCCGAAAATACCCACCTTGACTGAGTCCGGATCTATCTCAGGAAACTGCTGCAGAACGCCTGACGATTCGATGGCCTTGCGCACCGTCATGCCGGATGCACCTTCGACCTTCAGAATGACCTGTTCATCAAGCTTTCCATAGGCCACTTCCACCAGAATATCTTTATCAGTCACGGTACACCTCATCCGCCCGCTTACAAAACGAATCTACCATCGTGGTGGCAATATGGTTAAAAACCCTGCCGAAAGCAGCATTGATCAATCTACCGGAGAACTCAAAATCCAGTACCAGCTCCACCTTGCTCGCATCGGCTTTGAGGGGAGTGAAACGCCAGCCACCCTGCAATTTTTTGAATGGCCCATCCAACAGCTGGATATCCATCCGCTCATTGGCAACCAACGCATTGCAGGTTGAAAAACTCTGTCGAATGCCGAGGCGGGACACCTCCAGCTCTCCACAGATCTGATCCTCGGTTCTTGAGATCAGGCGACTGGCGCTGCACCAGGGGAGAAACTCCGGATAAGACTCAAAGTCACACACCAACCGGTACATCTCTTCCGCAGAGTGATGAACCAAGGCGCTTTTACTCACTATCGGCATACTCAGAAGATCCCGATAGCGTTAAGAAAGACGACAACAACGGCCAATGGCGAAATATAGCGGATCAACACCCGCCACAGGTCATAACGCCGAGCCTGCATGGCAAACTCATCCATACTCGATTCCCGTTTCATCAGCCAGCCGGCAAATAACGCAATCAGCAAACCACCCAGCGGCAACATAATATTGGCTGCCAAATAGTCCAGCAGATCGAAGAAGGTCATACCAAACAACTTGTACTCATCTCCCGACCAAATATTGAAGGAGAAGATGCTGCCAAGTCCCAAAACCCAGGTCGTCATACCGATCACCCCGGCTGCGCGTACGCGGCTCAAGCCACGATTCTCCACCAGCCAGGCCACCGCCGGCTCGATCAGGGAGATCGCCGAGGTCCAGGCGGCAAAGACCAGCAGGACAAAAAACAGGGTGCCGAAGATCTGCCCGCCGGGCATGGCGCCGAAGGCGATCGGCAGGGTCTGAAAGATCAGCCCGGGACCGGATCCGGGCTCCAGGCCATTGGCAAAAACGATGGGGAATATCGCCATGCCTGCGACCAGCGCAACCAGAGTATCCAACAGGGCGATCAGCACCGCTGAACGGGCAATAGAGATTCCCTTCGGCATATAGGAGCCATAGACCATGATCGCTCCCATACCCAGGCTCAGGGTAAAGAAAGCGTGTCCCATTGCCACCAGAACGGGACCACCGGATAGTTCGCAGTTTTCAACTCCCGCCACGGTTTCACAAGCGTAGAACAGCTTGCCGAAATCAGGCTCAAAAAGAAATTTGAGCCCTTCGATGAACGCCCCGGTGCTCATGGCATAACCCAGCATCACAAACAGCAGCACAAACAACGCCGGCATCAGGTAGATCACCGCCTTCTCCAGACCAGCCCGCACCCCACGCGCCACCACTGTCATGCTCATCAACATAAACAGGGTATGCCATGCAATCAGACGTTCCGGATCACCGGTAAGATCGGTGAAAACTGTCTGTACCCCCGCAGCATCGGCGCCATTGAAAATACCACCGGCCACCCGGAAGACATAGGCCAATGCCCAGCCGGCGATCACGCTGTAGTAAGAGAGGATAATAAAACCGGCCAGTACGGCGCTCCAGCCAACCAGGGACCAGGCGGAGCCGGCCCCCTCCTCCTTTGCCAGGGATGTCATGGTGTTGATCGGACTCTGCCTGCCGCGCCGTCCCAGCATCACCTCCGCCATCATGATCGGGATACCCACCACGGCAATACAGAGCAGATAGACCAGGACAAATGCACCCCCACCATGCTCACCGGTGATATAGGGGAATTTCCATATATTGCCCAATCCCACCGCTGAGCCCGTGGCAGCCAGGATAAAGACCAGTCTGGATGACCACTGGCCGTGGATGGATGTCCGTTCTGTCATGGCGGAGACTGTTTTCCCTGAAACGCTTGTTCTAAAGCGATTTATTCTGCGTGAAATCAGCCCCTATAACAAGGCAGGACTGGCCGATAGATGCCCACTCGCATAGAATGCGCCGATGGGAAAAAAATCAAAATCAGCGAAATCCTCCGGCGGCTCTACCATCGCCCTCAACAAGAAGGCGAAGCACGACTTTTTTATCGAAGAGCGCTACGAGGCGGGCATCTCCCTGCAGGGGTGGGAGGTCAAGAGCCTGCGCGCGGGACGCGTGCAGATCAAGGAGAGCTACGTCATCATTCAGAATGGCGAGGCCTACCTCTTTGGTGCCCACATCACCCCGCTCAAAACCGCCTCCACCCATGTCGCGACCGACCCAACCCGCAGCCGAAAGCTGCTGCTGCACCGCCGCGAACTGAGCAAACTCATCGGCCTGGTGGAGCGCAAAGGTTACACCCTGGTTCCCACCGCGCTCTACTGGAAAAAAGGCTACGCCAAACTGGAGATCGGCCTTGCCAAGGGTAAAAAGCAGCACGACAAACGCTCCAGCGACAAAGACCGTGACTGGAAGCGGGAGAAAGAGCGGATCTTCAAACGAGGCTAATCCAGTCTCACTTCGGTATGGCACGGAACTTTCCGCTGTTCTATACTGTCTACCCTTGAGAACTTGAGAAAAGTTCCTCCTTGGGGGCGACGTAGGCTTCGACGGGGGTTACAAAACCTCAGGTGCATGTCGAGGGGCAGATAACCTCGTAAAACCAGCTGCAAACTTATAGTTGCCAACGACGACAACTACGCACTCGCTGCTTAAACCCCAGTAGGGTGCCGTCTGACTGGAGCCGTGCTTATGCGTCCAGGGTCTTCGGACCAATCAGGCGTCATATCTCATAGGATCGCGATGAAGCTTGTTCGGGGTGGATTCGTTAAAACTTACCGAAATCGCTATCTGCACGCCCTGTCCGTCGGGTGGCAGCCAGCTAAAAATAATAGACCGGACTAAACATGTAGAACCTCAGGCAGAGGACTCGCGGACGGCGGTTCGAATCCGCCCGCCTCCACCATTTGAAGATCCAAAGCAATCCAATAAAGACCCTAAGCCCGCGTAACAGCGGGCTTTTTTATTGTCTGACTGTCCGTTACACCGTCTAGTATTATCCTATGAAATCCACGATAAATGACGGTAAGTTTGGCGGTAGCCCCACTTACCGCCACTGGAGTTACCGCCATGCCACTCACTGACAGCGCCATCCGTAACGCCAAGCCCAAAGACAGGCAGTACAAACTGACAGATGGCTCGAGCTTGTATCTCCTCATTACGCCAAAAGGAGGGAAGTGGTGGCGATTGGATTACCGTTTCAAGGGCAAGCGGAAAACCCTCTCAATGGGGGTCTATCCTGACGTGTCTCTGAAAGCTGCAAGAGACAGGAGATCAACAGCCCGAAAGCAATTGGTGGATGGAATTAACCCAAGCGAAGCCCGCAAAGCAACCAAGGCATCTCAATCAGGAGCAGACAGCCTAGAGGCCGTAGCCGTGAATGGTGGGGCAAGCATGAGCCCAACTGGTCGAAAACCCACTCCTCCCGGATCTTGCTGCGACTGGAGAAAGACGTGTTCCCTTGGATTGGCTCAAGGACAATCGGCGAGATCACAGCACCTGAGCTACTGACAGTCCTTCGCCGAATAGAAGACAGAGGCGCACTGGAAACAGCCCACCGCATCCACCAGAGCTGCGGGCAGATATTCCGCTATGCCGTAGCCACAGGCTGAGGTGGTCAACCCGGTATCTTGGTACTGTCAAAGGTGCTCATGCATTATCTCCCTTTTGTATAAATGTGTTTCTTATATCCCTTCTAAACATCCAGACTAGCACCATGCTTTCGCAACCACTCCTTCCTCTCCCGGTAATCCGGCATCACTTTATCCACCTCATTCCAGAAAGCTTCGGTATGGTTACGGTGATGAAAGTGACACAGTTCATGCACCACGATGTAGTCGATGATTTTGGGCGGCGCCATCATGCATTTCCAGTGAAAGTTCAGTACGCCAGTTTTGCCGCAACTGGCCCAACGGTAGCCCATCTCTTTGACTTTAACTCCCGCCACCTGAACACCGACCTTGGGCGCGAAGTAGTTAACCTGCTCACTAAATCGTCGTAGACCTTTATCGGCAAAGTAGGATTCAAAGGACTGTCGGGCCGACTCGGGACCACCCCGTTCAACCACCGTACGGTTCAGGCAGAAACGGCCTTCTTTCAACTGCAAGGCACAACCCTGATCTGATACCAGTGACAACCGATAGGCACGGCCCAGGTACAAAAAAGTTTCGCCGTTGACCCATTCACGCACCACGGCGCTGGCGTTCAGATCCTTCCACTCGGCCAGGTTACGGTAGATCCACATACGCTTGCTTTCTACCACCGCATCGACCTGCTCCGGGGTGTAATCAGTCGGCGGACGTGCGGTCACCTGGCCGTTACGCTCGATCACAATATCTGTGGTCTTGCGCGGGCTACCGGGCAATAATTGATACTCAATATCCTTGACGCGGCGGGCGTTCATTGGTCACTCCCTGCTACGCCCTTGAGCAATTTGTCATGGCGGTTCTTGGCCAGTTTCATAATTTCGATGGCAACACGTTCACGGTTGGTCTTTAGCTCGGCAATGCCGGTCTGCATCAACGCAATCTTGATTTCACTGCGGGTTTTCTTCTGCTTGTCGCTGTTGTGCCAGAAGTCGATGCTGCCGATGCTCTCCTGCAGGGTATCGACAATTGCCTCCATCAGCACCTTCATCTTGCCTTTACTCTCCGGAGGCACCTCACCGTTGTCAAAGGCTTCATTGGCGATATGTTCATAGAAGGTGGTGGCTTCCCGGCTCATGCCCCCCTCGCCCTGCTTGCGCCCTTCGATAGCCTCGGTACGCAGCTTTTCCAACTCTTCGGCCAGTTTTTCCCACTGATCCTGATACTGATCGATCAGATGTTCGACCTTTTCCGACAGGCTCTTGTAGAACGCAGGGTCTTCATCGTTATGCACGGTACAGTGCTTGCGGATGGCGTGCTCCATCTCACTGGCCTTCGCCTCGGCATTGCCGGCGGCATGCCTGTTCAGGTTGGCGATAAAGTCCTCTGATAGCAGCTCCACCGGCGGCACCTTGGGATTGATACCTAAACTGATCAGATGCTCATTGATCAGGTCGCGCACCTTCTGCCCGGCATCGCCCAGATTCAGACTGGTATCCTTGTAGCGTTCCTTGGTCACACGCAGGATGTAACCCAGGCGCTTGGCCGGAACCCGGTAGGCATGGGCGGCACGGTGCGGCAGGATAATATCCAGGCTCATCAGGAACTTTTTCAGATAAACATCAAAGTCGGCGCGAATCTTCTCATCCTTCAACAGCTTCACCGCCTCATGCACCACGGCAGCATCCTCTTCCACGGTGGCCAGCTTACCTTCGACAAACTCGCGCACCTTGGCAACCTTATGCTCGGCAAACAGTTGCAACAGGCGCTGGTAACGCTCTTCCAGCACCGGTACTTCGGAGGTAATGCTTTTCAGGCCATCGGCCAGCTCCTGCCGCTCATCGGCGGCGGCGTAGAGCGTCAAGGCGTCGGTCAGGTTGTCGGTGAGACCGATATAGTCCACCACATAGCCACGTTTTTTGCCCTTCTTCACCCGGTTGGTACGGGCAATGGCCTGTAACAGGGTGTGCTCGCGGATCTTCTTGTCGATATACATCACCTGCTCGATGGGCGCATCGAAGCCGGTGAGCAGCATATCGCACACCACCAGAAAGGCGATGCCACTGTAGGGCTTGTCCGGGTCATCAAAGGCAAAGGGCTTGCAGAAATTATCCACTGCATTCCAGGCCTTGGCCTGTTTGCGTGACTCGGTAATAAAGGCCGCTTCATTGGTGCCATCACTGGAGATCACCACCGCAGCCTTCAGAAAGCGTACTTGTTTAATCAGTTCGGCATCGGGAACGGGGGCCGCTTCCAGCTCGGCTAGGGTGTCAGCCAATGCCTGGTGGATGGCCTGCTGATAACGTACCGCCGCCAGCTTGGAGTGGCACACCACCTGCGCCTTGAAGCCGTTGGGAAAGATCTGTTGCAGATAGTGTTGCACCATATCTTTGGCGATGGCGGCGATGCGCTGTTCGGCCTCCAGCAGGTCACCTGTAGCGCCGTATTTTTTCTTGATCGCCAGCAGCTCCTCGTCACTGCGATCCTTGAACAGATTTTCAAACTCGGTTTCAAAGCCGTGCTTGTCGTTCAACGCTGCATCGGCGGTGCGCCCCTCATAGAGAATCTGCAGGGTGGTGCCGTCTTCCACCGCATCCATCAGCCGGTAGGTGTCGATGTAATCGCCAAAACGCTTGTAGGTCTTTTTCTCGCCGTGACGTTCGGTAATCAGCGGCGTACCGGTAAAGGCGATGCGTGCGGCATTGGGGAAGGCCTCGAAGATGTTATCGCCCAAATCCGAGCCCTGGGTGCGGTGCGCCTCGTCGATCATTAGCACAATACGTGAAGAGTTATTCACCACACCAAAGGTCTGGCTGGTGGGGATGGCCTGATAGGTGCCCAGGGCTTCCGCCACCTTCAAGGGCAGACTTTGATCGCGCAGCTGAAACTTATGCACCATCACCATATTGATATCAGAGCTGTCGGTAGCCAGCTGCTCCCACAGAGCCTTGCGGCTTTCGATGGTATGCACCCGGCCACCGATCTGGGTAGCCGTGCCAGCCAACTGATCTTCCAGATCCACCCGGTCGTTGATCAACAGGATCTTGTAATCGTTCAGGTCACGGGAAGCGCGCAGCATCCGCGCCACGAACACCATGGTCAGGCTTTTGCCGGAGCCCTGGGTGTGCCACACCACGCCGCTCTTCTCCTCAGCGGTCTGGCCGTTGCGCAGTCGCTCGATAATCTTGTGGGCGGCGCGGAACTGCTGATAGCGACAGACCACCTTGATACGCGGGCCGCCGTCCGTATCCATAAACAGCGATGAGCTGCGCAACATGCCGAGCAGATTGGTCTTGTTCAACATACCGTTGATCAGTTGTTGTTGCTGATTCATGCCCTCGGCCACACTGTCCGGCTGCGGCCACTGGGTTTTCCAGGGATAGAAATGTTCATCACCCGAGGTGATGGTGCCGTAGTCGGCCTCGACGCCCGTGGTACGGATCAGCAGCATATTGCAGTGGAACAGGCGCGATTCGCCCTCTTTCAATCCCTGTTGTTTAGTCGCCTGACGCTGGTTCATGTAGCGCTGCAACTGCTCAAACGCCTCCGCCATTGGGTTGGCGCAGGTGGGGCCACCCTTTTTACACTCCACCACCGCCAGGGGGATACCGTTCACGAACAACACGATATCGGGAATGATGAACTGCTTTACGCAACCCGGCGTGTCGATGCGGAACTGATTGATGGCGAGAAAGTGATTGTTCTGCGGATTGGCGAAGTCGACCAACTTGACCACCGGGTCCTGCTCGCCGCTGACTTCGTTAACATCCACCTGGGCCTTGAACAGCAGTTTCTGGATCGCCTCGTTGGCCTCCAGCAGGGTGCGGTTGGGCTGGCGCAGGATCTGGTCCTGTAGATCCTGGAGTTGTCTGCCGCTCAGCCAGGGTCGGCCATCGGCGGAGGTGTTGAGTGCGGTGACAGATCGGGCAAACACCTCCGGCAGCAGCCATTGGCGGAAGTTCAGGCGTTGGCTCTTGCCGGGGGCGGCGGGAATGTCCGGTCCCTGGTCGATGATCTCCCAGCCCAGGCCCTGCAGTTGATGCAGAAAGGGCTGTTCGACTTCCGTGTATTCGCTCATGGCGAACCCTTCACAGCATTGGCCTGCAACCACTGCCGACCTTGTGCAGTCAGACGATAACGCTGTTTGCTGCTGCGCGGCTTGTCGGGCAAGGTCATTTCGACGAGACCCGTTTCCAAGGCTGGTGTCAGATAGGCGTTGCGGAAATGATCTTCATGTTTCAAACCAAGAGCATCCTGAATCTGCCGCCGAGCCATCTCCCCCACCAAAACGCCAATCAATCGCTCAACTTCCCCGGTGACTTCCCCGGTGACTTCCCCGGTGACTTGCTGGGTGGGCTGCTCTGTCAAGGTATGCACCGGCAAGCGGATCACATACGCACAGCGGTCATCATCGGTTTCGAACAGCGGCGCAGGCGAGCCGTTGGCGGCCATCACCTTGAGGATTTTCGGAATCCCGGTGGAGCGGCCTTCGGTCAGATCCAGCTCTTTCAGAAACTCACCAATACGCCGGTTGCGGTAACGGCGGCTTATCGCACGGCCTGCGGCAAAATCCGCGAGCCTGATCGAGCGATCCGGTCCGGGAAAACTCAACACAACCAATTCGTCGCGGCTGATGCGCACCTCAACCGGCTCGCGCTCTTCATACGACCGGTGATAGACCGCGTTGACCAGCGCCTCTTCAATGGCCGCGTAAGGAAAGTTCCACACCCGTGTCGCTTCGGCCCGGTCGGGGTGCTTGATCACGGTTTCGTGCAGGTAGTTGCGCTGAATGTAGCCGAGGGCTTCGCGGGTCATGCGCGCCAACGGCCCCTTGAAGATTTTTTCGTCAAAGCGGTCCCCGCCAGCACCCTCGGGAAACCAGACCACATCGATTTGGGTGTAGGGAAAGAAGCGATCCGGCGCCTCGTTGAAAAACAGCAGGCCGACGTTCTTCGGCCATGGCGATTCGACGGGACCACCAATCACATTCATCTGTCGCCCCAGCGCCTCCACCGACAAGCCCACCGCGTCGTCCGCCAACGCGCTGCCCACTTCACGCAGATACTCCAGCATCAGCGATTTTGACAAATCCTCCGGGCTCGTCTGTTGGGCGAAGCGATCATCAAAGGGAACACGTGCGGTGAGACTCAACAACTCCTGCTCATCTTCGCCTTTGGCCTCCACCGTGCTGCTGTAGCGGCGGATGTAGTAGTGCCAGATTTTGTGTTTTGCGTTGACAGAGGCCGGTGCCTTGTAGGGGCGGTGCATGCCTCCCGGCGCCTGCAACACGATGAGCTTGCGGCCTTCGACCTGCTCGATACTCAAGGCAGGAAAATAAGGCGGCTGAATCAGCTGACAGGCCGCCAGCAAGGCCTGCTGGATAGCATCGAGTTGATTCTCCACGAGACCCACCGGGGGGAACAGCGGTTGGCCGTTGGCATCACAATCCTGGCCGATTACCACATAACCGCCGCCGAGGTTTTCAAAGTCATTGGCGAAGGCGCAGAGGGTGCGAACGATAGGGTCCGGATTCCAGCCCGCCTTGTATTCAATGCGCTCGCCTTCTACCGTGCGCTGATGCAATAGATCGTGCAGGTTGATGGGCAGCTTGTCAGGCATGGCTGACCTCAGGTTGGTCGATGTTGACCTGGACTTTGCCGGTTAGGAGGTCGTGCATTAGGCCGGATTTTTGTAACGATAATTTGTTTAGATATGTAGTTTCCGCATTAACCTTTGCAGTTAGTTCTTCCAATCGACTGAAAATAGTTATCTGCTCTTCTGGCTTTGGTTTTGGAACAAATACTTTCTTCATATTCCCAAGGTTAATTCTTGGTCGAGTTACACCTTGCTCGTACTTTCGGACTTGTGATTTTGCTTGCCATGTATTTAAAAAATACATAAGAAATCCGTTATGGACCACACCATCCAAACAGCGCAAACGAAAACAATCCGCTTTGTTAATCGATGGAGGAAGCTCATCAGGATACAAGCAAGCTCGCCCTACGGGATAACGTTCCTCCCCTAAGCCAGCTATAAGAATATCGCTGCCTACAACTTTATTCCTGAATAGAGAGTTAGCATGTTTGTCGCTCACAAACGCTCGATCCTTGTCATTATAAATAGTAGCTTGAATGTTCTGTAGACGTACGACTCGGACACCTGGATCTGAGACATAATGTTCAGTCTTCAGATTTGAGCCAAAAGGCCCATCCACAATACCTTCCTTTACCGCGTCTATGGTTGCATATTGCCACTTCTTAGGAATCCACCCAATCGGGGTTTGCTGATACAGCTCCGGGGCTTGTTCGCGGGGTGGGCGCAGTTTGCCGTCGGGGCCGATGCCGCGGGTAAAGAGGTCGTGCATCAGCCCCGCTTTGATCTGCTGCTGTTTTTCAATCAGCGCCTCGGTTTTTTCGATGGTCTGGTCGATGGTTTGGAGGATGTGGGAGATTTTAGCCTGTTGAGCATAGCTAGTCGGAACCTTGATCCTGAGTTTCCCCAAGGATGCTTTGTTTAATGTGGAGCCCTTAACAGCCGTATCTGTTATTGCCGCTTTTGCCACAGGGGGCAAAACGTAATACAGCAATTCTGGGTTCACTTTCCTATCTTGCGTAACAATGGCGGCAATTGCTTCGTTAGTAAACAAATCGACGCCAGCCAATGCGGTGCGCCCAATGCTTAGCTTGAAACTCATGATAAGTGTCCCTGCACTTACCAGTTTCACATTGGAATTCAAAATACCTTTTCTAGTGATCGTTTCCTTTGTCTCTGTAATAACACGGGTGTTCAAGTCAGCAATGGAAACCCAGGGAAAACCGGGGTCAAAGGTTCCAGCCCAGTATGCAGATACTTCCCGAGAAGGCGTTCCACCGATTTGGATGTTCGCAACATTAGAAAGAGCATAGTTTTCCCACTCACTCATACCCCAACTCCACCAAAAACGCCTGTAGCTGCTGCGAAGCCACATCCCGCTCCGCCTCAATAGTCCTGGCCGTTACCGCATACTTGCTCCACAGGTTTTCAATCGCCTTGATACAGTCGCGTTGATCGGCGCGCAGATAGGCCCGATAGGTATTCATCAGCAGTTGCCGAAGACGCTCGATAATTACGCTACGGGCTTCATCCACCGAGATCTTCTCTCGGGCGCTCTGCACCAATTCATCACGCTTGCCTTCGATACCCTTGATGGTGGACCTGAGGGCCTTGACCTCATCCTCCAGTACCTTGTGGCGTTCCAGGCTGGCGGCAATGCTGGCGGCGCGTTCATAGTCCTGCTGGCCCTGCTGCATGGCATCAACAAGGGGGTCGGCATAATCACTGTTGTGGCCCTGTTGGTTGGCGAGGTCGAGAATGCGCTGGCCGTTGCTGAATTGCGGCTCTTTTGCCGTGAGGCCTTCGCTACAGTAGAAGCCTTTTTTACTCCCGGCAGACAGCCGGTCGGCGGCCTTGAGTTCAGTAAAGAGGTCGGTCGCCAGGTTTTTGATCTGTTTGAGCTGTGCCTTCCACTCAGCAGTGGAGCTCTTCAGCCCGGCCTTTTTACTCTTCACCTCATCACCCGGCATCACGCCGGTATCTTCGCTGTCTTCAAACTCCTCCTCGCTGGCGGCGGCAAACAGGGCTTGCAGTTCGGCCAGTCGCGTCTGCGCCTGTTCCAGCTCTTCCAGCACTTCGGGGAACTGGCTTTGCAGAATATCCTCGTCCGGGATCAGTTCCGGCCCCCAGCCGCTGGCGGCGATGGATTTGAAGTCGGCCTTGAGCCAGTCCACATAGTTGGCAAAGGCCCCACGTACCTGAAAGGGAGTAAGCAAGTTTTGTTCGGTCAAAGACTCTTCGATGCTGGTCAGCAGACGGCTGCGCATGACATAGACATTGCGCGGTCGTCCCTCTTGATTCTCGGCAACCGGCGCCAGCGCCTCGACAATGGGCAGATTCTCTTGCCACCACACTTCCAGTGTTTGCATGAACTGTTCATGGCGGCTGGTCACGCCTTGGTGGCCGGCGACAAAATCGGCAATATCGCGCTTGGTCCCTCCCGGCGTCTTGCCTTCCGGGACACTTGTGCATCCCTGTACATCGTCCGTTCGCAGCAGGGCGAACTCCAGATAGGTTTCGTCCCTGTCGATAAAGGCATCGTCCTTGAGTTGCGCATAGTTGTCCCAGTAGTGCGACAGGCTCTCGACTTCCACTTTCGGCACACCGCCGTGCAGGTGGGCGCGCACATCCTGGGGTTCCGCTGGTGGGGCGTTGTCCACATAGCGGCGGATGTTGCAGTTGTACTCTTCCGCCTCGATCTCGGCACGCGACACAGGGCGCGCATAACCGGGAAGTGCTTCATTGTTACGGTAGGCGTAGATGATCTTGTCGATATCTTCCGGGCGCAAATGGTTTTGCGCCTTGCCTTCCCGGTATTCGCGGTCGGCATTGATAAAGAGCACATGGTTGCGGTCAGCAGCGCCCGCCTTGTTCATCACCAGAATACAAGCGGGGATGCCGGTGCCGTAAAACAGGTTGCTGGGCAGGCCGATAATCGCCTCCAGATAGCCGTGCTCAATGAAGTATTTGCGTGCCTCGCGCTCTTCACCGCCGCGAAACAACACGCCATGTGGCATCACCGTGGCCAGTCGGCCATCATGTTTGAGCACCGAGAGCATGTGCTGAACGAACATCAGGTCCGCCTTCTTGCCCTTCTCCGGCATCATCACCGGAAAGCGACCGGAGAATTTTAGGTTATTCTTGATGTAGTTCTGGCTGAAGGGCGGATTGGCGACTACGCGATCGAAACGCTTGAGTTCGTTATCTTCGGCCAAGTGCTGAGGCTCGCGGATGGTGTCCTCCTGACGGATATCGGCGTGAGAGATGCCGTGCAGCAGCATGTTCATTTTGCAGATGGACCAGGTGGTGCCCATCTTCTCCTGACCGTAGAGAGCCAGCTCATTGGCATCACCGCCCTTTTCGCGCAGGTAGTCACGCATCTGGATCAGCATACCACCGGAGCCGACCGTGGGGTCATAGACGCTCATCCCCTCTTCAGGATTACCGATCTCTACACAGATCCGTACCACTTCGGCGGGTGTGTAGAATTCGCCGGCCTTTTTACCGGCGGAGTCGGCAAAGTATTTGATCAGCCATTCGTAGGCGGCGCCGAGCAGGTCGGGGAATTCAAAGTCGCTGTCCTTGAGCGGGATCTTCTCGAAGTTCAGTACGAAGTCGGCCAGGGTGTCGTCATCCAGCGTGCGTTGGCCGATCTTGCGGTTGAAGTTGATGCCTTTGAGTACATCCTGCAGGGCATCCGGGTTGGCATCTTCGATGGCCTCCAGCGCCTTGTTAAGCGTGGTGCCGACGTTCTCCTTGACGTGTTTTAGGGCTGGGCGTTGGATGGTTTTTGTTTGCCCATCTTCCACCACCTCCTCTTCCCAACCCTGATTCCAGCGGGCGCGGGGCGGTACGAAAAAATATTTGCCGGAGTAGTGATCAGAGTCTTTGAGTTCCTCTACAATATCCTCCGCGGACATACCCTGATCGGCGAACTGATTGCGCAGCTCGGCCTGGCGCTGATCGAACAGGTCGCTGGCCCGCTTCAGAAATAACATGCCGAAGATGTATTCCTTGTACTCACTGGCATCCATGCTGCCACGCAGGTCGTCGCAGGCGGTCAGCAGCAGGTTTTCTAAACGGGAGAGGGTTAATTTCATTGATCATCTTCCTTGAAAAGGGTTTGTTGCTCGGAGATCGCAATACCGTTGTGCCGGCGATAGTCTCGTATCAACACCTCCACATATTGGCGATGGAACGGTGTTCCCAATGGGCGGCGGTGCGTAGCGCCTCCTTCAGCCCTGGATCAATCCTGAAGGTCAAAGTAGCGGTTTTGGTGGTAGCCATAGCTCCCCTTTTCAAGCGACTGCAAATGTACTGTAATGTACTGCAACATCCCATATAATCCAATGGACTTGTGCATACGACTACCGACCAAGCGGGTTTTTGGATTTCTTAATTAACCTATTGTTTGTAATCCTTTTTTCTCATCCTCCTAAAACTTACCTGATTACTGCTTTTCGGATGAGCCCGTCCAACCTACTCATTGGTAAATAAGGATTTTTTACTTTTCTGGCCCGTAGTGATCCACTCAGGTCAGAAAAGTGAAGACATCCGCCCATCTCTGGAAAAACCGTCACGGCATTTGGTACTTCCGCGCCGTGATCCCCACGCAATACCGGCACCACTTCCCCCTCAACAGGCGGGAGATACGGCGCTCATTGGCTACTGACAGCAGACGGCGTGCGGTCGTGCTTGCACGTCGGTATCGGGTGGCATTTGATGAACTATTTGAGCAGCTCGCAGAACAAAGCATGGCTAAATTGAAGCAACCTCACAATATAGAGACGGCAGAAAAGCTCAATGTCTCAGTGCACTGTAAACACTGCCAATAAGTAGCTGTCGGATTTCTTTACAGCAACGCCAGTTGGCCTTTTTCAACTGTCCATCCTTTCCAATTAATTGAAACTAAAAGAAAATTAGCCAATAGACTATCAATGTAAGTTATTGAATAGCGCTATACGATCAAGTAGGACTCTATAATCTGTCGGAAGACTTTACAGTTTTATATTGATCTACCAACATTATGATTTGTATCCCACTGATTTCAATACTGAAAGTTATAATGGCTTAATATATGCAAGGTTTTTCTAGGAAATATCGCCGGTCATTGGAGAGCAACAGCGATATGGGTGGTAATAGTCAATTTGCAGGAGAATTAAAGGCGTAATACTGGTCGGTTCATACTTGAGAATAGAGCATGATACGAAACATTCTCTTTTGGTTTCAGACCTTCACTTCATCCGTTAGCAATCCACTACTATGCCGTCTGCTGTCTTCTGATCAATCACCCCATGTATTACTACATGAGGCGCTACCACCTGTCAGTGGGCGCAAAGTTAAGGGTAAGAGCATGATCTTTCCCAGCACAACTACCGCATTTACCATCCTCCATGTTTTCCAGGAGGATTTCGTGATGTTGTGCTCACTCACCCAGAGGTTCGGGCTTATATGCGACTTCTGCTCGTCAGCTCACAGGTTTGCACTTAGGCTTTTTTCGGTGGGTCATGCAGAACGTTAGATGAATGTAAAAAGTTTCAAATAATCGAGGTGACTTATGAGAAAAAGGAAAGAGCAACTTGTATATACATCCGCATGGCGGGTGGTTTTATTAGCAATTATCATTCTCTGCGCCGCCACGAATGGTTCAGCTGGAATAGCTTATGACTTATCTTCTCGGCCAGCGGATTCGGGTATTGCCTTAGGATATGATACCGACAATCCAGATCTTGTCTGCGGTATCTTTAGGCATGAAGCAAAAGACGGTACCGTGACCATCGGTGACAACGATTGGCTATCACCCAAAGGTGCCGGGTATTTTCTGGGGGTAAAGGACCGTCCCTACCCATTCGAGGTTAAAGGCGTCGTAATTACCGGTGTTAAGCCGGGGGTGTATAAAAAAACAAATAAAACGATTACGGTTCGCGACCTCTATTTTAGATCAATCGTTCAGGATGACATCACCATTGAGACGATAAAGGAAGGAAAGCCATATTCATACACATCTTGTTTTGTAAAACCAATCTCTGGTCGAATCGGTGAACTAACCATTGATGGGAAACCGGAGGAGTTATCTGATAATGATTTAAGCGATGGTGTTATTTCCACAAAGACAGGTGGTCGGTTTCAGGTGTTTTTTAAGGCCCAATTTTTACTCCATAACCAAACTATTTTTCTGCTGCCAGAGCATTAAGAAGGCAATATCCTGGCCTACTCCCTGCTTGATTGCTTATTTTATTGCCGGGTAATATTTTTACTGAATATATAAGGTATTAAGAAAGTGCTTAGAGAGATATTGCCTGTGGAAAGAATAAATCACACAGGAACAAGGGAGGTCTTGCTAGCTTTGTTTGTCATATGTATTTTCAGTAACTCTGCATTCGCTGTAAATCCGATAAACAAAGTAGCAACAATAGAGCTGAAGATTCTTTCTGAATCTATGACAGGGAAAAATATACCTAAGATTCAAGAAGTAATACAGGCCGGAGCCGATGTAAATGTAATAAATAAATACGGCGTTACTCCGCTGTGGATAACATCAAAGAATGGTAATGTTGAAGTTGTCAAGCTGCTACTGGCGGCTAAGGCGGACGTTAATGTGGCTCGAAAATCTAGCGGTGCTACTCCGCTTTGGATAGCGTCGCATAAAGGTCATACTGAAGTTGTCAAGCTGCTACTGGCGGCTAAGGCGGACGTTAATGTGGCTCGAAAATCTAGCGGTGCTACTCCGCTTTGGATAGCGTCGCATAAAGGTCATACTGAAGTTGTCAAGCTGCTACTGGCAGCCAAAGCGGTTGTTAATACGGCCAGAAAAACTGACGACCTTACCCCACTGTGGATAGCATCGCAGAATGGTCATGCTGAAGTTGTAAAGCTGCTGCTCACAGCCGGGGCTGATGTTAATGCTGCCTACACAGACGGCGTTACTCCGCTATCGAAAGCAAGCGAGAAAGGCCATGCCGAAGTTGTCAGGCTGCTGCTGGCGGCCAAGGCGGATGTTAATGCGGCCCGAAAAACAGATGGAGTTACTCCGCTGTTGATAGCGAGCGAGAAAGGCCATGCTAAAGTTGTCAAGCTGCTACTAACGGCCAAGGCAGATGTTGATACGACCCGAAAAAATGACAGCCTTACTCCGCTGTGGATAGCATCGCAAAATGGTCATGCTGAAATTATAAAGCTGCTGCTGGCAGCCAAGGCAGATGTTAATACGACCAGAAAAACTGATGGCGTTACTCCACTGTGGATGGCGAGCGGAAATGGTCATACTGAAGTTGTCAAGCTGCTACTGGTTGCCAAGGCGGATATTAATATGACCAGAAAAACTGACGACGTTACTCCACTGTGGATGGCGTCTCAGAATGGGCATACTGAAGTTGTAAAGCTGCTGCTGGAGGCCAAGGCGGATGTTAATGCGACCGATACTGACCGAGTTACTCCACTGTCGATGGCGTCGCAGAATGATCACATTGAAGTTGTAAAACTGCTGCTGGCGAGTGGTGCAGATATAAATATGAGGATAAATATAAAAGGCACGGATTATACGCTCTTAACTTTAGCAAAAAAATGTCTCATATCCGCATAATTGAGCTATTAATAAAATATGGGGCTAAAAATTAGCCTCCTCGGCAATATCTGTCGGTAGGGATTTCACGCCCCCCCCCAAGGATAAAAAATACAACTGATTATATGAGGATGTAACGGTGAAAACTCCAACACTACTTGAGTTGCAAACTCGATATAGAGAGATGACGCAGGAAGAGTTTGATGAAATAGATCCGAAAGACATTACTGAAGTTGGGTTCACTGCTTATACTGAAGAACTGTCTCGGCGTAAAAGCATCGCAAATAATATCTTAACTCATGAAGGCATCTTAAATGATGAGAAACAGCAATCCGTGGGCTTTGGCACGAAAATCATTTTTCTTGTGATGGTTGCGTGCCTTTTAACAGTGTCAACTTTGGTCTATATGCAAGCAAATAATAAAATTCTTATGCTATCGCCGACTTTAATTATAAAAGATCTGAGTTACTATATCTGGCCTACAAATGAAAGAACTCCTATTGCAATACAGTTTGTTAATGGTGATTCTCAAGTAGAAAAAGAAGCCAGCAGAACTCCGGAAGATATCGGAATGGATCGCGCCTATTTAAACAGAATTGCATTTAATAAATATAAATATGATAAAGCTTTAAACGAATTTAATGCCGCCCTTAACTTAACAGATGCTAACGCCATCGAGAGCACGGGCATTAAGCTATATAATATACAATCGCTATTAGCAAAAGAAATTGAATTTGATCCAGATTTTTCTGCACTAGTAAACGGTGATCCTGTTTTCCCTATAAGGGTTTTTTTGCATATCTCAAATATTTATGCGCGCTTTTTTGCAATTTCTCTGGTCTTATTAGTTATCAGTTGCGGTTTACTTTTTTTATCCCCCTTTTTGAGATATTCAAAATCAAAGCAAAAAAACTTACATCAGTGAACTGGGCCCAGGGTGGGCTGGAAAGCCCGTACAATCTGTTATTTTTGAAGCCGTTTACGTCTTGCGAAACCCAGACCAGCAAATCCAGCTAACAGCAAGGCGAGGGAAGAGGGTCTCGCCCCTCCACCCGGAGATTTTCGAAGTTATGTTTTTTGAAGTGCGGTAAAAGTTAAATTTCAACAATGGAGAAGCGCAAATGTCTCAATACGTTATTGTTTATCTAGGCGGTGATCAACCATCCAGTCCAGAGGAAGGTAAGCAAAATTTTTCAAAATATATGGATTGGTTATCTTCATTGGGCGACTCAGCTGTTAGTCCTGCAAATCCGCTTAAGAATACGAGCACAGTAAACTCTGATGGCACTGTTACCATTGGAGGCACAACGACAATGTCTGGTTACACAATAATTGAAGCGGATTCTATGGAGGCGGCGCTGTCGATTGCAAAGGCTTGCCCTTTTCTTGATATTGGCGGTTCACTTGAGGTGTCAGAGTTAGTAGAGATGCCAAGCTAAATATAAACCCCTTTACCTATTACAGCTAAAGGAACTTTCGAAAAACATCATTAAGCTCTCGTTCAGCATTTCCCTGTTATCGTTATCAGTAGGAGAAGAATTCAATCGCTCTCCTGGAGGTTCAAAATGCGCAACAAGAGCCTGATTTCCGCACTCTCTGCATCAACATTGATTCTGATGTCCTTTGGGGTCCCGCTGACCACGGTAGCAGAACCCTATGATGAAGCAGGCATGATCAAGACCGGCGACTACAGCTATCGTGCCGGGCGGCCAAGCAAGCATGAGCGCCGGCACCATAGGAAGCACCGCCATCCCCAGCACCACCGGCATTGGAAAGGCAATCGCCACCATTGGGGATACCCGGCATACCGCTATCCAAGGCACCACTACTATTACGACGATGCGCTTGGAGCATTCGTCCTGGGGGGTATCCTGGGGTACTACCTGAGTGAGTGATGTGAATGTAGCCAAATATGATTAGCCGGGGCAGCGGTCAACGCTGCCCCTTAGCATTTTATATCGGGATAGGAATTTGCTTTAGCGAAGCGCAGCGGAATAAACATCCCCGAGGTGGACCGGAACTTTCGCCTTGTGGCATATACCTCAAACCTGCCGTCGGAAGCATTGTTGCGGCAAATACGAACCTGGGTCAGTTGGGATCCGGTATAATGAAGAATGGGTATTGCTGTGACAGCTTGCGGGTGGGAGCGAGCAGCCATCGCTTTGACAGGCGACAGGCCAAAGGTCATTGTAGGGCAGGATAGATAAGGCGCAGTGAATGAAGGTAGGAGATAGACCGTCGGCTGGGGTGATACTACTCATGCTTCCCCTGGGTTTGGCGCTCGCTGTCGGCCCCGCCGGCGCAGAGACCGAAGCGGAGGAAAACTGGTTAGACTACTCGGTGCATGGAGTCGGTGAGACCCTGGACGCAGGAGCCAACTGGTTCGACCGTTTCTTTGGAGATGAGCGGGATGCGGAGGAGACCGATGCGGTGGTTCATCTGCGTCTGATTCAAGATCTGCGGTTCGAATCGCGCAATGAAACAACCTACGACCCGAAATTCCGCCTGCAGGTGAAACTGCCGCGGCTGCAACGCAAGGCCCGGCTGGTGATCGAGGGGGGAACCGAAGAGGGTCGCCTGAGCGATTCAGAGGTGCCGCTGCCCACCGGCGCGGCTACCGGAGCCACCAGTGCCAGTGGCGCCAACCTGCGCTTCGATGTGCTGGATCAGGCAATGAAAAAGTTGTCCTTTTCCGCCGGGTTCCGGCTCAACCCACTGGCCACCAAACTCCGGACGCGTTACCGTGAGGCTTGGCGTTACGATGAGGATTGGTTGACCCGACTGGCCGGCACCGGCTATTGGGACTCCCTGGACGGCTTTGGCGCAGATCTGCGCGGTGATATCGAGCACGCCCTGCCAGATGGAGATATGCTGCGCTGGAGCAACTACGGGCTTCTCTCCGAGATCAGCAACGGTGTGGAGTGGAGCAGCGAATTCACCTATTTCTACCGGGACTCATCCCACCGGGCCATCGCCTTCGACGCCGGCGTGTTCGGGCAGACCCAACCCGGTTTTCAGGTCAACACCTATCGGGTCCGTACACGTTATCGGCGCAACTTCTACCGCCCCTGGCTCTTCTACGAAGTGATCCCGGAAGTCTATTGGTCCCAGGACGACGGCGGTGGCGGTCGTGACATCAACACGGCCCTGTTCCTGCGTCTGGAGATCCTCTTCCGCCAGGATGACTCAGGTTAGGCGGGTAGGCTGGGATGTTCTCCACCCGACAGCATTATGCGGTGACCAATTTCTGATCCACCACTCCATCATTCAGTCCGACGCTTTTGCTGCCACGTGAGGCCGCCTTGCGGCTGAGTACTAAATAAATATACTCCTTTACCGATGGTCCTCTTTACCGCCCCCCATTTAGAAAGCGATCCCAAACTCCCAATTTTTTCTACCCCCGTTATTTACCTTTACTAAAGGCGCCCACTAGAAAATTCAGGAGCTCAAATGAAACGGCCTTGGTACGCTCCGTGTCCAACTGCGCGGCCGCTTTGGTGGTATTGGGGTCCTTTCCTGCGCTTTTACCGGTTGCTGCTGCATGCAGATTTTTGACTGATCCAGTGACCGAATCAATCTTCTTTGTCAAGGCGAAGAGATCAACCCCTAGCTGTGCCCCGTTGCCTGCCACACTGACCACTCCTGCTCCGGCTCCCACGGCGCCAACCACTCCAACCAATGATGAGCTTGCGGCTTTGATTGAGAACAGAGCATCTGTGAGGGTATCGACAAAATCGATCGCGATTGCACCCATCTTGATAAAGGCATTACCGGTGAGAAAGACGTGGTACCCAGAGGTTCCCACCTCGAACTTGTGCGGTCCCTTGTATTGACCCAGCATTAACTCATAACCTGCCTGACGAAGATGGAAGCCGATGCCAAAAAATTTCTGGATGATCGCTGCGGTAAAGGTGCCTTTGATCAGGGCTGGCCCAAGGTTAAACAAAATCTCACCAATGCTGACGGACACAGAGAGCTCCACCGCAGAGAAACGCCCGGTAGGATCAGAGAAGAACACCGGATTTGCATTGGCATAGAGGTAACGGTGCAGGGAGACAGGATCACGTAACACACCTTCAAACGAATCCCGACCAACAAAACGTCCTGTGGCGGGATCATAGTCACGAGCCCGCATATGCACCAAGCCGGTGGTGGGATCAACACGTTCACCAGAATAGCGATAGGGATTGGTGGTTGAACCGAACTGACTCAACTCCTGGCCAAACGCCTGGTACTGGTAACTGTCTGAAAGATTACCGGCACTATCCGTCAGCAGTCGTATATTCTGCCTGGCATCCCTGTGCAGGTAGTGAGTCACGCCACTGCGACTCTGTGCCAACAACTGGTTGCCGTAAAAATACTCTGCCACCGGGTTTGCCGCACTGTCGTAATCACTCAGCACCTGCGACACACCTGTGGGGTTGATCGGATCGACCAGGAAGTGGGTAGTCGCTCCTGATTCAGTCCGTTGGGTTCGGTTACCTTGGGCATCGTATCCATAGGTCACAGCACCACTGGATGCGTTGACTGAGGTCAGCTTGTTTTCAAAGTCAAGATCATAGGTCGTCAGCCCGCCGCTATCGGTACGCGACCGTCGGTTACCGTTGGAGTCATAGGCGTAACTTGTGCTGCCTGCTGAAAGCAGTTTATCTGCGCTGTCGTACAGATAAACGATGGTGGTGCCGCCCAGATCAATGGTACTGGTACGGTTTCCGACCTCATCATAGATGTAGTTGCGATCAAAGATCAGAGTGTTGAAAATATTCCTATGGGTCTCGCGTGTGAGACGCCTCAGATCATCATACGCATACTCAACAGACGAACCGTCAGTCTGTGTCACGCGGGTTCGGTCACCGATTGCATTGACCTCATAGTGGAAGCGTTCCAGTTCAACACCCGCCTTGCTATGCACCTGCAGAGATAGCCGGCTCAGACTGTCATAGGTATAGGCCGTGACAACACCATTGGGGTAATCGATGCTGGCCAGATTGCCTATGGTGTCATAGGCATAGGTGGTGGTGTTGCCATCAGGATCAGCCACGGTTGCGATACGATTCAGCGCATCGTGGGTATAACTTGCGGTGCGCGGCAGAGCGATCGGCATGAGGCGGGTGGAGACACTGGTGCGGTTACCCTCGGCATCATAACCATACTCGATTGAACTGCCATCCGGGTTACCCAATCGAACCAGACGATCATTCACATCATAGAGATAGGTTGTCGTGCCCTGAACATTATCTGCCGTGGCAAGCTCGCCTGTTGCTGTATAGGTAAAGATCTCCCCGCTCGTATCCGGGAATGTCTTTGATAGAAGTCGCCCTTTGGCATCAAAACTCTGCACTGTTGAGTTGCCATTGGGATCGGTGGTTGTTGATACATTGCCAACCGAGTCGTACTGCATTGTTTCAACGGTGCCATCCGGGTAGATCCTGGTGGTCTGTCTGCCAATATCGTCATAGGCGAACCGGGTCGTATTGCCCCGTGCATCTGTCTGGGCCAACAGGTTGTCTTCCTGATCGTAGAGATAGGTGGTCAGATTTCCCAAGGCATCGGTAACCTGGGTCAGATTGCCGTTGGCATCGTACTGGTATCGGGCCGAACGACCCAGGGCATCCGTCTCGCGGGTCACACGGTCCCCGGCGTCATATTCAATGGTCTCAAAGCTGCCATCGGGGAAGGTCACCTGCACCCGACGGTCGAGTGCATCATAGGTAAAGCTGAAAAGCTGGCCTTTGGCATCGATCATTCCGGTTCGATTACCCACACTGTCATATTCGAACCGGGTCTCCTGCAACAGCGCATCGATCACCTTGATATTTCGGCCGGCTGCATCATAAACAAATCTCGTGCTGTTGCCGCGAGCATCGATCTGCTCGACGATGCGACCGGCATTGTCATACATCAGCTCACTGGCATTGCCATCCGGTTCAGTCGCCCCAATCTGGCGATCCAGATCATCGTACTGCAGGGTTCTGACGCGACCCAAAGGATCGGTAGTGCGAGTCAGGTTACCTTTGATGTCATAGCTGTTTTCTGTCAGGTTGCCGAGGGCATCCGTGGATGAGAGCTCCCTGCCCTCTGCATCGAGTACCTGATGGGTTGTGTTGCCTGCGGGATCAGTGATCGCCTCCAACAGACCTGTAACGGTATATTGAAATTCCGTCGTATTGCCCAGAGGATCAGTGCTACGAGTGGCCAGTCCACGCCCATCGAGTACTTGGACTGTGATCTTGCCGCGTCGATCCGTCTCCGTCAGCTGGTTACCATTAGCATCATAAGTATAAGTCGTGCGATTGCCCAGCGCATCCGTCCTGGCTATCTGATTATCGACTGCATCATATTCATACTGGATGGTATTACCGAGGGCATCCGTCTGCACCAACAGGTTACCCCTTGTATCGTAGCTATTGCTTACCTCAACCAGACCCAGTGCATTGGTACGAGTTAACAGATTGCCTCGCGCATCGTAGCTAAAGTCTGTGCTATTTCCACGGGCATCGGTTTTACGGGTCACCCGATCGGCACTGTCGTAGGTAAAGGTCGTGGTATTGCCAAGGGGATCGGTTTCAGTGAGTTTATTGCTCCGCGCATCATAGGTTCGCGTGGTGGTCTCACTTTCACCATTGGTGGTAGTGAGGGGATTACCCGACACATCATAGGTGTGGCTAGTCACATTGCCGAGAGGGTCGGTCACCGACAGCACATTGCCGCTGGCATCGTATTCCATCACAGTCATGCTGCCATCGAAGTCAGTGACTATCTCCTGCCGTGCACCCACATTGTGGGTCAGGGTGATCACCCGACCCTCTGAATTGGTGGTGCTGATCAGTCGACCATCGGGACCATATTCATTACGCAGCAGTGGTCGATCCAGAGGATCGAACAGGTCGGTCAGACCATGATTGGCATTATAGGCGTATCTTGTGGTACTGGATTGCGTATCCGTGTGGTGGGTCAGATCACCATTGGCATCATAGGTATAGGTCTGACTGTTGCCATTCGGATCGGTGATCTGTGCGATACGGCCCAGATCATCCCGCACAAAAACGATGCTCTTACCCGATGAGTGGGTGATGCCATTCAGGGTAAAGGTCAGGGTGTTGCCGTTTGCATCCTTGATACTCTGCACACCATCCGACTTGCTGATGACGATCTGCATGCCATCCGCTGAGGTATAACGAAATAGGTCCGGGTCGTAAAGATTGTTGGTCAGGTCATCCAGCAGTCCAACCTCTCCGGGTTGACCATCGAGGATGGTCAGATTGTTGTTATCCAGGCTCTCCAGACGGCCGAGGGTTCCAGGCCGGGCGATGTAACTTGCCCGGTTGGCTGAAGGTGGGAAAGGAACCAGGGGAGAGACAATGGGATTGACCAGCAGATCAAACTCTTCAACCTTTCCATTGGCGAGTACCAGGCTCACCTTGTGGTCATCCGTTGGCAACAATGCATAGGTAAAACCGGATTTTGCGACCTGCCAAGCCGTACCCAACACCCGATTACTGCGCAGACGCAGTGTCTGTACATCGAGCCGCCAGCCGATACCAAAATCGCCCTTGCGCTTGTCACGGCTATCGTAGTTACGAACCACCTTGATCGGTATACCCGACATGGGGATATGCAGATCTGTGAAGCTCAGGCTGAAGTTGCCCACCTTGAGGTTCTCATCGACCTGAACCGTTGATTCAGCAACGCTGATATTCCCCCCCCGATCAAACACCGTCAGACGCAGGGTATAGAGATCATTGATCAAAACCGTTGGATCGAACTGACCCAATACGCCGTTGCCAACAGCTGTGTCGCTGGAGGTGAGCAAGGTAAAATTCGTATCACCCGCCAGGGCGTAGGCGAGTTCGTACTTCAGAAAGTTGTCATCTGTTGCGCTACCCAGCACATCCACAGGTTCAGTGACTGTGGTATTTGTTCCAGGTGAAGTCAGCGTTGCGGTCGGAGGAACAGCGTCATCAACTATCCTGCTCACCACATTAATAGTTGCAGAACCCGTGGCTCCGCCGAGGCTGGCACTGATGACAAACGTACCCGCTGTGGCTGAACTGAACTCGGGACCGGCAGACCAACCCGCAAGACTGGTGAGGCTTTGACTGCTACCGTCCCCATAAATGCCCGTTGCTTCCAGACTCACATTCTGGTCGGTCAAAATCGTTATCAACGCGGGTGATACGACAATCTCTGCGGGTGGACGTATTGCATCAGCACCGTCACAATTTTCATCTATGCCATTTCCGGGAACATCCACGGCACCAGGAAAGATGCTTCCATTCGCATCGTTACAATCACCCTGGTTTTCAGTAAAACCATCGCCATCGTCATCCGAATCATTGGGTGAGGCATCTACACCATCACAGTTCTGATCGATACCATCGCCGGGGATGTCGGTAGCCCCTGGATTAAGGCCAGCATCCCCATCGTTACAGTCTCCCTGATTCTCGGTAAAGCCGTCGCCATCATCATCAATATCCGCCGGCACAGGCCCTAGAGAGAGGATGAGCCGCACAAGATCTCCCGGCTCTGCCGCTGCACCTGCAGGCGGTTGCTGCTGCAATGCCAGTCCAGCCGCGACATGCAGATCATTGATGTGTTGCGCGGTTCCGTTAAAAAACCCGGCACCGATTATGGCTGTAGCTGCATTGGCTTCAGTAAAACCCAGAACATCGGGTACACGGATGGGAACACCAACCGTGATAGTAAACTGCTGCAGGTTAAAAAAGTTGTCATCATCATCGACACGCAGCAGGACATCAAAGTTACCCGTTGCAGTCGATGTCCAGCGAACCAGCCCGGTTGCAGGATCGATAGTCATTCCAACCGGCCCGCTAAGTAGCGAGAAAACCAGGGGATCTGAATCCACGTCAGTCGCACGACTGGCATAGAGATATTCAAAGCCAGTTGTTGCCGTAATGTCAGGGACCGAGGTAAAAACCGGGGCGGTATTTACCGGCAACACATCCAGGTAGACAGTTGCTGGTTGCGAGTTCTGTACACTGTCACTTGCCTGATAAGTAAACCGGTCAGCACGACTGGCTTCATCTGGCAGGAAAGAATTCTGCCGGAAGCTA
Source organism: bacterium endosymbiont of Escarpia laminata (assembly GCA_003660235.1). Lineage (GTDB taxonomy): Bacteria > Pseudomonadota > Gammaproteobacteria > Chromatiales > Chromatiaceae > QGON01. The sequence goes on from QGON01000058.1 coordinate 98,273, forward strand.
TTCAAGCCCGGCGTTAGCCAATTTGGCTGCTCGTGCGCGGGTATTGTACCGTCCTCCAATACATTGGTTACGTGATAGGTATGCTGATTCCAGATTGAACGTGCCCGCACCCAATCATTGAAACCACTGCCGAACACGTACACACCATGTTGCGTTCCCCCAAAAATCGCCTGATTTGCTACGACAACAATCTCTGCTTGGCCATCAGCATCAACATCAGCGACCAGCGGATATTCCAGCAAGGTGCCGGAGCGCATTTCTGTCTCAAATAACACTTCACCGTCGCTTCCACGGAAAATCCACAGAGTCTCTTCATCACTGTAGATAACCTCGGCTGCCCCATCCCCATCAAGATCAAAGACCGTCGATCCGGTTATACGCGAGCTCCCATCCCGGGTAGCTGCGGCCCAGCCGATTGTTCCATCCGTCTCCAGCACGACATACTGGGTAGATCCTGATATGCCTATTTCAGGCTCTCCGTCACCATCAAAGTCCGCAACGGTTGGCGGGCCGCTGCCAGCACCAAACGGGCCGAGCTCTACTGGACCCCAGATAACATTACCTTCGTGATCGAGCAGGAATACGTCACCATTGCTGACTGCAACGATTTCCGGTTCTGCATCACTATCAAAATTCCCTATCGCATTGAAACCAGTCACACGAGCAGGTGCAACGTTAGCGTTCCAGCGCAGCGTACCGTCCGCATTGACGGCATGCCCCCCGGAAATAACCTCTTGCACACCGTCCAGGTCGAGATCAACAGCGATTGGCAAATTGGAAAGCCCTGCTCTTGTTGGCTCCATCCAACGGATAGTCCCGTCAACATTAATGCACATAGTGCCGGGGGCATCGACCAGGATCTCGGGGATGCCGTCACCCTCCAAATCTGCAAGTGCGATTCCACCCAGCGTTGATACTGCGATTTTCGGTGTAGACCATTTGAGACTGCCATCATGCTCAAAGGCATACACATGCTGTCTGTCTGCAGAAACTGCCAGTATCTCCAACTCAGGATCTGAGTCGATATTGCCTACCGCAAGCTGAGTCGCTCCCAAGATCTCTAACGCAGGATCGGAAACGGTAAAGAGTTCACTACCGTCAGTGCCGTGAATAGCACGTAATGGACCTGTGAAACCTGCATTTCCGGAGCCGATATAATCAGAACTTCCAAAAATTATTTCTGGAATTCCATCCAGATCAATGTCTGCAACGACTGGCGCACCTATGACCTGAACAAAATCGGGTAGCACATCACTGGCAGTCCACGCCCACTCAAGCACTGGGTTTGGCTTCTCAGGCACTGCATCACCATAGACATGAAACTCAGCGAAACCGGCTGCAACGACAAATGAGTCTGCGACAAAACGAACCCGCGCTACACTAGGAACTGCAGGTACTGCTATGGAAAAATCCCCATCAAGAGGATCGAATGACAAGACTCCACTGGTCCAGAGCTCAACACCTGACCGATCGTATACTGAAAGCGTACCGCTGGTGATTTCGAATGATCCGGCCGGAAAAAAAACCAGACGGTGACGCAGTATTTTTACTTCACGAACAAGGACGTCTATCGAAAATATCTGCTCGAAGAACTGTTCTGATGCAGCCCCACTGGAAATCCACGAGGTCTGAAGATCATTATCCACACCCTTCTCCATCACGAAGGCGTTAGAGAATGACCCACTCGAACTTGCCGTCCTTGAAAACATTAAGGTCGTCAGATTGAAGTTAGTGCGTAATCCGGAACCGGTCGTTCGTGGCAGGTAATCGAAAGAGCCATCCGATCTGAATGTGATGTCGCCATTCTGCGGTGATGTGATTAATGTAGCGGTCAGTACATCACCATCAGGATCCAAGTCGTTTTCGAGAACACCTGGAGCAGCAACAACCAGGGTTTCGCCGACTCTGGCCGTATAAATATCATCGACGGCGACCGGGACACGATTGGCTGCAACAACAGTGATGATAAAACTCTGCACCGCGACAGCCCCTGAGCCATCGGTTACCTGCACGGTCACATCATGGGAGCCCACCTGATCAACCGTGGGTGTCCATTGCAGTGTTCCATCTGCCGCCAGGGTCAAACCAGCTGGTGCCAACGGCAGGGAGAAGGTCAGACTTTCACCGACATCCGGATCACTTGCTGTGGGTGTTACTGCCAGCGCATTACCGACAATAACAGTCTGGTCAACAATCGGCGCCAGCTGTGGTGGCTCATTGACAGGTGGCGGTACCACCGGCGCGACGACTTCTATGGTAAAGCTCTTCGCATCGCTTAAACCCGCACTGTCATTCACTTGGGCCATCACCACGTTCGCACCCAGATCAGCAGCACCCGGCGTCCAGTTAAGATCACCCGTCGCTGGATTTATACTCATTGCAGATGGTGATACCGACAGTGAATAGGTCAGCGTATCGCCGATATCTGTATCTATTCCAAACAACCGCAGGGAGAAGTTTTGGTTGGCTGAAATGGTACGATTGCCCACTGCCACAAGTGTGGGAGGATTGTTCTGGATAGTCGCGCTTACGGCCACTTGGGCCACACTGACCAGCGTACCGTCACTGACCACCAGCGTAGCCTGATAGTTACCTGCCACATCTGGCGTAAAACTCGGTGTCGGACTGGTAGCGCCCGATAGAATTGCCGTGCTTCCCGTCGGCGTCGTCAATGTCCAGGCATAGCTGAGGGGATCCCCATCCTGATCGCTGGAAGCGCTTCCGTCCAGATTCACCTGAGTGCCCAGTGTCACGCTGCCGGCATCGGCCACCGCCATTGCCACCGGCGCTTGGTTCTCGGTCTGGATAATGACCGGGTCCGAGTCGCTGTCGAGAGTGCCGTCATTGACGACCAATCCAACAACATAGGTACCGGGCAGATCGATGACAAATGCCGGGGAGAGTGCGCCAGGATCACTCAGACTGGCACTGCTGCCTGCCGGTTTGCTGGTAAAGGCCCAGGAATAAGTCAGCACATCGCCATCCACATCGCTGGAACCACTGCCATCCAACGTCACCACACCACCTACAGGCGACGTCTGATCCGGTCCTGCATCAGCTACCGGCGCAGAGTTGATTGTGCTGATTTTCACCGTATCCGGTGCTGAGTCAGTCACTCCGTCATTGACAATCAGCTGACCCAAATAGTCTCCCGGCACATCGGGGGTAAAGGCCGGAGAAACTGCGGTGGAATCCGACAGGCTGGCACTGCTGGTCGCGGGTACGGCAATCAACGACCACAGATAACTCAACGGATCACCATCCGCATCGCTGGAGCCGCTACCCTGGAGGGTTACCAGGTCACCGACGCCGGCCGTTTGATCGGGCCCCGCATCCGCCACGGGGCCTGAATTTTCGGTGGTGACAGTGACAATATCCACTGTCGAATCGACAACGCCATCATTCACAATCAACTCAGCCGAGTAGCCGCCTGGCAGATCGGCAATGAAACTAGGCATGACGGCATTGGGATCCGACAAGGCGGCCACACTTCCAGCTGGCACCCCCGGCAAGGACCAGGTAAAAGTCAGCAGATCGCCATCAACATCACTGGATCCCGAACCATCCAGCGAAACCGTGGTTCCAGTAAGAATGCTTTGATCCAGCCCCGCGTCGGCTACCGGTGGCGAGTTGCTGGTGGTGATAAGAACCCGGTCCGGCACTGAGTCATCAGTCCCATCATTCACAACCAGTTCCAGTTCATAGAGTCCGACAGCATCCAAGACAAAGTCGGGCATGACAGCATTCGGGTCGGACAAAGCGGCGACACTGCCGCCGGGTACACTCAGAAGGGACCAGGTGAAGGTCAGTAAATCACCGTCAACATCACTGGAGCCGGAACCATTCAGTGTTACAGTGCTCCAGAGAAAGGCACTTTGGTCCGGCCCTGCGTCGGCGACTGGAATTGTATTTGAAGGGGCTGGATCTTCCTGACTAAAGCTCCAATCATGATCATCATCGCTAAAAGTGTGGCGCCTGTTATACCGTATAGTAATAGTATCCGTTGATTCTATGCCGTCACTAACCGGGACGTCCGGAAAAAATATCTCCCCATCTATAATTGTCAGGTACGGCGTGTTGCTTGTGAGGGTTGCGGTAACATTACTCAGTGGCTCAGGTCCGCTATTATTCAGTACAGCCGTATAGGTATAGATGACTTCAAACCGACTTATGCGCTGAACACTTGTTGCTGTAACCAGCCCCATGCTCAACTCACCAAAGGCCGGCAGCACATAGATGCAGTTAAGCGCCATTAAAAGAAAAATGGTTTTACGGAACCCGGGAAATCCTTTCATACGCTTTATCTCATCCCATTGAATGCTTTATTTTCAGCACGACAACCCTTAAATCCAGGCCATCGAGTAATCAGCTTAATCTCATAAACCGTTGCAGGAAGGCGTGTGCGTAACCATCCAAGCTCACGCTCGGCTAGCTTGAAACCGCAAGATTTTACCCGCCCAGGTCAAAATAGACGGGGGATAGCCTGGCCGGACGACCAGGACAAAAATATCCGCGGCATAGCGCCTCTTCCAAACTGCTTTGCACAGCCCAGCTTTAACGGCATGCCAGGTTTTTTTACTCTATTTTTCTTTCAAACCTATATCGATTCGAGACGATTCTGGCCTCTCTATACGACTAAGCAAGATGCATTCCATAAATATCAAGTCAATGATTTCTTAATCTTTTTTCAATAAAGAGAAGAAGACTCCAGACCGGCATGTAAAATAACCCGACACAATAATAGAATTTAAATTCTTTTTTTGGCCTTATCAAGAATAAAAAGCAGATGAAATCCGTTAAGTTACGGCAATGCGTGGGATTTTTTACCCAAACAACAACAAGATAGGAACAATATATAGAATCTGGAGTCAGGAAACTGGCAGCTGTAAAATTCTGCGACAAGGAAAAAAACGGGGCGCAAGGCGGCCGGATTACAAATCGGGCGAAAGGCTGCCACCGCAAATCCCGGCTGACTCAGCATGCCGGTAGAGTCCTTCCTCATCAACCACTTCGATACTGCTGCCATGAACCTGGATCAGCTTTTGCTCGGAAAAATTGTGCAGGATTCGAGAGAAGGTTTCCGGCTTTACCGAGAGTCTTGAGGCCAGCACCCCTTTGGGGACATTCAGTTCGAAGGTGTTTCCGTTCGCTTTCCCTGCATTCCAGCGTCCCCAGAGGAAACCCGCCACACGCCCGGTGGCGCTCTGCAAAGTGAGGTCGTCGATCTCCTTGATCAGCCGCTTGAGCCTCTGGCTCATATCCCCCATTAAACGAAAGCAGGTATCCACCGACTCCCGCAACATGCCGAGAAAAGCGGTGTTATCGAACGAGATAACCTCGGTTTCCCCAATGGTTGACGCGTTCACCGGAAAGTTGGGACTCTCCTGAAACATCAATGCTTCAGCAAAGGTGTGGCCGGGAGAGATGATCTCAATGACCTTCTCATTACCATTCAGCGCCAGGCGATAGAGTTTGATTTGACCCTGTGCGACCAGATAGAAGCGCGTCGCTTTTTCTCCGGCCTGGAACAGATGCTGCCCATCCGATAGCATTATACGGCGACTCATTGCCTCAACGCGTTGGATCTGCCCTTCGTCCAGACGGGCAAAAAGATACGACTGTTTCAGCTCTGTCGACACACTGCGCTCCATAGGCATTCAAGAGGCAGCCCGAACCAAGGATAAGTTTGTCAACCAACCCTATCCAGCTCAATGCTCACGGCACGAAATCGTCGGACTGCATGCACTAAATTGTAGCAGAGCAGCAGCGCAGATAGCGACAAGAGAGACCCCGCGAGACGGGAAAGCGCTTCCGGAAAAAATACAGCTGCGCCCAAAGTCACCAACATCAGCAGATGCAGGCGGTATTGACGCCGCGCCAATGTGTCAGGAAGAAAGTCCTTCATGGTGGGAATACGCGGTCCCACACCTCCCTGCTGAACCATTTTTCGATGTTGCAGGTGAAACCAGCTCAGAAACGGGACAACTTTATAGAGCATTCCATTGACGACTGAAAGGCCAAAGCCGACCAGCATGACCACGCCCAGCAGTAAGACGAATCGGTGGTCCAGACCTCTCATCATCCAGATCGGGAAAGCGGCCAGCAGCATCAGCATGCCCAAACGCCAGAAGTCGAGTGTCACATCCGGCAGCTTGCGACGCCGTTTCCGCTGCAACTGCAGCGTCGACCAGGCAAAACCGGTAAAGCCCAGTCCTATGGCAGCCACGATACCCCACGCGAGCCAATCCGGCGTCCATTCCATAACTCCCGCCGGGTAGAGCATCGACCAAAGCAATACCAGCAAAAACAGGGCGCGGGAGAGATGCCGCGTCATCGGCCCAGGATACTCAGGCGTGAGTTGAAACATAGGCACCACTTGGTAGGAGACACCAACCACCAGCAATCCCACCCAAGTCAACAGCCCCCAGCTCAGATGAACATTGGTCAACACCAACGGCTGCCAGAGAGGCAAAGGCCAGACCAGACTGGCGGTGAGCAACAGGCCAAGAATAACCGTCACCGCCAACCCTGAAACAGCAAAGCGCATTGCCGTAACGGTGGGACTCGGCAATTTAACCTTCAGCAGCGTTAGCGCCACCCCACTCCCAAAGATGACAAAACCTCCCGCAAGCCCGGCCATGGCAACGGGCATCCAAAACTGTCCATCCTGGATAAACCCGATGACAAGAGAGGCGATACCGATGGTCAGAAGCAAGTGAGCCAGTGTACTGATCCAAAAAACGCCAGGCACCGGGGCCCCCGCCAGCACAGGGAGCATCTGCATCATTGCCCCAACCATCACCAGCGCCAGAAAGCCCAGAGTGAAGAGGTGGGTGAGGGCCAGGGTAACAGGTGACCAGCGGAACGTAAGCGCATCGGCCCCATAGATCATTAGCACTACACCGGCAAGAAACAGAAACAACGGCGCAGTGAGAAAAAAACGAATTGGAACGGAGAACGGTGGCGCCTGCTCAAGCGAAAGAGTGGCCTGAGTCAGCATGCCTCCGCTTTCCCCATCAAAGCCTGAACCCTTGCGGCCATTTCCGCGTCATCGGCACGCCAGATATAGATCTCAAATCGTCCCAGGCGGGCAGTGCCGATCTTCCAAACGAAGCGCCCCTCGAGCATGGGAAAAAGCATGCGCGGCTCACGGGAATGGATAACATGCAGGCAGTCACCCAATGCGAGCGCCTGTACCGCCTCCAGTGTCCGCTCCAAGGGTTCACAGGGCTCCAGCATGCTGACATCCAGATTAATCACCATGATGCAGTTTCAGTCGATCGCTTCCATCCGCTGCAGCAACTCGGAAGCCTGGCCGCCAAGAACCTGGTCCGACATCTGGTAGAGCATCTGCTCCTCCTTGGCATTGTGTTGTTGCATAACCACCAACAGCGTATCCGACAATCCCAGATAGCGATCCTGGTCCTTGGCATCAACACTCTCGGCCATCTCTTGAAACAGATCACGCATCTGCGCATGTTCGCCACGCATCACTTCTGTCGGCCCCATGGCCATGCCGGTAATTTCCTCAAAGGCGGGAAACAGTACCTCTTCTTCCATTTTAAAATGGTGCTCCATGGCCGCGTGAAACGCCTCGAATTGGGTTGCAGCGGCCGCCCAGTCTCCCTTCGCCGTCTCGTTTTCCGCTGCAGCAAAGATCTCATCACAACGCCGGTGATCATGCGTCATCGTTGCAGAAATGGTGCTCATTGATGCCCCTGGCTACATAAAATAACGGAGAGTATCAACCAAAAGCACAGAGATAATCTTTGATAAACGTCAACACAAAGGTGACATATCTCAGAAGATTTTAATTCCTGGAGAGTCTATATTTGACCATGGAACCACCCGATACACCGCGCGTCCGGAGAAACATCCCGGTCCACGCTGGCGCATATCGTCAAGGATGCCCTGCCGGATTTACTGGGCGGATGGTTTGATGCCTGGCGGCAGAACCCCATATGGCTATGGAGTATCCTTGCCGCTTTCGGTCTCTTTACCTGGCTTACGGCAATAGCCTGGCACTCGACTCAGGCACATGCCAACGCGGCTTGGGCGGTCTTGAAAGGCAAAACCGGGGTAGTGAAATCCACAGCCGCATCGGCCATGTAACTCTCCTACATCAAACATCTCATCTGACTCCCCCGCCCAGCTATCGCCACAAATAGGAAACTCAGGCGGAAGAATCCATCTCATACATCGTATGGAAGCGGTCAGTCGAGATGCAATACCCGTCGGTGCCGTCCTCATTGTTATATACGAGGTAGTCACCGGCTTTGTAGTGGGATTCACCCTCTATGGTCTTGATACTGCCATCACGACCTGCCTGCTGCGCCCACACTGGGGTGGTTTTCACGAAATGCCCCGGCGAGACTTGGCGGTAGGTGCGGACAAACACATCGGCATCGACAGTATAGATATCGCCATCGTTATTCACCAGCCAATCACCCTGTTTGCAGCGCTGTTCTGCACCCCATTTTTGGTAGACGAAGCCGGTGGTTTCCAGGTCCAGTTGGACGGCTGTGACGGACTGGTCCGGGCGCTTGCGATAGCGGGTGAGGGTTTTCATGAGTTCAACATAGCATGGATTTTGATCCGAAGCGGAAACCCGCTTTTCCGGTAGGAGCCGCGCCCAGCGGCGATAAGGCAGGGCTCCTGCAGGTAATGCCGCCTACCTTTGATCTCAGTCCGGTGGCTTGAGATCTCTCCCTACGGTCGAGATGACATGAACGCAATGCTTTATTTGGAAAACACTTTTTTCAGCAGATCAGTGGTTCTGGCTGCTGGGTTTTCCCGGATCTGTTTCTCCTGTATGGCGATATATTTGAACAGTCCGTCCATGGTCCGGTCGGTGACATACCGGTCAAGATCAAGCGAGTCGGTATTGAAAAAACCACCGAACATTCCGCCCGCCTGGCCCAACAGCGATTTATAGGCCGAGGTGACGCCAGCGCTATTCGTGGCCCGTTCTACAATTGGACGAAATTTCTCCTCCAGTTGCGCTTCACTGCTCTTGCGAAAATATTGCGTCGCGGCATCGTCTGATCCATTCAGTATGGATTTGGCATCACCGAGACTCATGTCACGAATGGAGTCGGCCAGGATTGCCGACGCCTCCGGCACAGCCTGTTCGGCAGCCCGATTCAAGGTTGTGACAAACTCGTCGACATAGTGCCCCTGCCCTGTCTTACGGGCAATCGATTCAATCGTCTTTAGAGAATCAGGCATGGCGATGCGCACCAGTTCGTCAGCTAAAAAACCATCCGTCTTACCCAATCGATTGATCGCAGCCTCGACACCATTGGCAAGCGCCTCTTTCAATCCTGACACCATGTCACTATTGCTCAACACCGATTGCGTGGCAGTTTCAACATCGTCGCTCTCGAGAAACTGCTTAAAGATACTTTTCCAATCACCTTGTGCACTCGATGCAAGCACTGCCAATACAACCGCTGCCGCAAGCAGTCGGGTAAATTCGCGCTTTTTCATTATCCCTATCCTCTTTGCATATTCATGAATTCTGTTTCACATACTTCAGAAGCTTATTATTTCAGCTTATCCAGAAATCCCAGTCTACACAATCTGAGCAAGATCGGTCCGCTTCGGCTATAGGATCCGCAACCCTTCCCCGCTTTTAAAGGTCGCTTTTGGCATTCATGCCTCCTGCGGCAATCGTCTATCCCTGGACATCCTGGAATACAAGGCGGCGCAAGAGAAGCCGGTTTCAGTACAACAGAATTGGACAGGCTGGAAGTGCTTTGCGAGGCAGTGTTTTGACTTTTGTCAGGCTCTCTTCATGTAACCTAAAGGAATTACCGGCATAGCCGCTATTATTATTTAGAGTGAATTGAAGGAATTGGCACCAGATTGGCTATTCGTCTGAACAGTAAATGAGAGAGGTGACCTGGAATAACCGCTATTTGGGACATCACTGAGACAAATGAATAAAAACAGTGATTTGACAAGAATCAAACGACCGGTGTTGCTACCGCTGGCCTTGACATTCATTATTCTGACGAGTGCATTTCTCGCTTCAATTCTATGGATTGAGCAGGAGCATGCAAGAGAGAAATTCCTCTCTCTGAGGAATTCCATCGAAGCCTCTTTCCTGAGGAAACTGGATGATGAGGCGGCGCTGCTTTCCAGCCATCTCTTTTTCATCAGCAACAGCAGCTGCTTTCAAAATGCCTGGAGGACAAAGGACAGAGAGGCACTGCTGGCATGCAGTGGACCCGTCTTTCAGCAAATGCAGGCGTTTTTCCAAGTCTCAGAGTTGAATTATGTCACAGACAATTTCAACTATTTTTTGCGTGTTGACGAGCCCTCAAGATATGGAGATTCTGAGCGTGGCCGGGTTGTGCGCCGTGCTGCCAATACCGGAGAACTCAGTTATGGGCTGGAGCTATCCCAACGTGGTCAACTCCTTCTGGTAATTGCCAAACCCTGGCATATTGAAAACAGCACACCTGGTTTTATCGAAATGGAGATTGATATATCTGATGCTATCTATGAGGTTGCAGCTGTGCAGAATGTGGACCTCTTTGCTTTCATTGAAAAACCGGAGATTAATAGGGCATTGTGGGAGCAAGAAGCAAGCCGGTTAGAGAGTGACTATGGTTGGGAATTCCTGGAAAACCACATTGTCACAATTGGCGACCCATTGAGTTTTCCCGATAAACAGAAACATTTTTTTGACGGCCATGTTATCGGAGATGAAGAACCGGCAATCAACTACAGAGACAAGGGGCGCTCCTACTCATTAGGCAAGTTCCCTCTGCTTGACGAGGCCGGTCGTTATATAGGCCATATTGGCATAATCCTTGATAACACGGAGGAGCAGACTGCAATCTGGGGGCTGTTCGGGCGTTTCCTTACCCTCTTTCTGGTGGCTGGCGGCATTCTGTTTTTGTTGTTTGTCCGATATCTTGGCCGCATCGATCAGAGACTGGCAACAGTATACCGCGATCTACATCAGGAGATTACTGAAAGGAAAAGAATGGAGAGCTCTCTGCGCAAGCTTTCGAGTGCGGTTGAGCAGGGTGCCAGCGCAGTTGTGATCACCACTGATCAAGGAGAGATCGAGTATGTCAACCCTCGCTTCATAGAAGTGACAGGCTACTCTTTGGATGAGATTAGAGGGAAAACACCCAGAGTATTGCGCTCGGGGGAGACCCAGGCTGACATATACAAAGACCTCTGGAATACCATTTCGGCAGGACGGCACTGGGTTGGCGATCTGCACAATCGCAAGAAATCCGGCGAACTCTACTGGAGCCATCTCTCTATTTCACCAATTACCGCGGATAGTGGAAAGATCACTAACTACGTGGCAGTCAGTGAAGATATAACTGAACTGAAATCAGCCCATGAACAGATGGAACGCCTGGCCTTCTACGATACCCTGACTGAACTGCCAAACCGCCGTCTGTTCAAGAACCGGTTAGAGTGGGCCATTAATTCTACTTTGTCAGATTACACCATGACGTAACTAGCTGAATAATATAAAATATACGTCGTGAAACTCATAAACGATTATTGAAGGGAAGAGGTCAAATGACAACCACCAAGGTCATTTGAATTACCTAATAGATGCATAAGCAGTATTGATTATATTGCGAAGCGATTCGTGAATTTTCAGCACCGTTTCGAATCACATTTTCGAAGCAAAACGAGGTCCGTATTCCAACCAGCGACACATTACCTAAAAGGCCTGATGCAGCGCAGAAAAAG
>QGON01000057.1 GCA_003660235.1 bacterium endosymbiont of Escarpia laminata
GTCCCAAGGACACGAGCAAAGCAGCCCTGAAAGCACTCTATCGAGACCGCTGGCATGTCGAGTTGGATTTGCGCAACATCAAGACCACCCTGGGCATGGAGACGCTGAGTTGCCGCACACCGGCTATGGCGAAAAAGGAGATCTGGGTCTATCTGTTGGCCTATAATCTAATCAGACTTCTGATGGCTCAGGCCGCTCTGTTGGCCGACCTGCTACCCCGCCAACTGAGTTTCAAGCACACATTGCAGTTGTGGCTTTCCTGGAGGCAGCGCGATCCTGGAAATTACGATAATGAAAAACTTGGCCGCCTGTTCATCCTGATTGCACAACAGCAAGTTGGGAAGCGACCAGGACGCATTGAACCGAGGGCGCTAAAACGACGACCGAAACCCTTTCCTCTACTCGTTAAACCCAGGCATGCAGCGAGGGAGGAAGTCAAGAAAAATGGACATCCCAAAAAGCTTAAGTAAGTGCCATTTGTGACCGCGCCTGATGATGCAACGGCTCAAGAAGGTGCTTATACAATTAGGGTCACCTCATCCTCTATATATCTAAATTTAGGTGGAACGCATACGGATGGCAATGTTTCTTTTGCCGGTGACAATGACTGGTATGAGTTTGATGTCGTCACAAGGGGAACCTACACGATTACTGCTTCTATGATTGCAGTATCACAGTTAAAAAATGCGCACATGTATCTATACGGCGACGGCACCGCAGGGCAGAACATCCCGACCAACCTTGTCACAGAATCACAAGACAGTGCTTCCATCGGGGATCCTTCTATTATAAAAACAATATTAGATCCAGGGAAATACTGGCTTAGAGTCAGAGCTAAAGAGATGGATGATACAGGCGCTTACGAACTCAATATTACTAGCAGACTACCACCCATTCCATTAACAAATGGCCCATGGACTGCAGTTGCAGGAAATCCATTGACTTTCGATGGAACAGCATCATATGCTCAGAATTCCGGTACAACTATTGTGTCGTATGAGTGGGATCTGGATGGTGATGGCATCTTCAACGAACAACATGATGATGGGATCATCACTTCACCAGGCATAGTGACCAAAACATTTACGTTACCAAGTTCTGGCGTTGCTGTATTAAAAGTAACAGATAGTATTGGTGACTCTGCAGAATCAGGTGCTGAGATCATAACGATCGGATTGGCCTTTGTAACAAACTATCAAAACTGCTGGGTCAATCGCTTGACACGCTTTATCAGCCGTTATGGGATTATTGTTACTGTTAAGAACATCGGCAGCGAAGAAATAGAAAATCTTGTGCTGACGCTAACAGAGGTGCCTAGCAACCGCTTTATCTATGCTCCAGCCAAAACGTCAGAATTGGGTAACTTGGCACCTGGTGATGAAGCCACTACCGCATGTAATCCTACCACCAAGGAAGCTGACATTCAGACTACCCTCAATCGACGCCTCCCACCAGACGGCAGTTGGAGCTGGGAGGCTGAATTTGACTTGGGTGGATCCCACTACATAATTCCAAATCTCCCGCCGCTGGCGCCGTAAGTATGGATGAGGTATTTGGGGTCTGTCTAACCGGGGTGCAGGTCTTGTGATAAAGGCATGGCTGGGTTCCCTTACTGTCCGCTCCCGTGCTTACTCAGACGCAGCAGCGCCTCTCGCAATTCGGCCGATTCGGTGCACTCGGCGGTGCTTCGAATTATTTCGGCGCTCTCTTTGGAAAGGATCAGCGGTTCCGCTGGGTGGTGCCGTTCGGCCGGTGCGGATTGGGGCAGGAATACCTTGACCCTGATGCTCTCCAGCGCCACGCCCTCGGCCTTGAGTTTCTCCTGTAAATCCCGCCCCAGGTAGCGGAAGCGGCTGGCCCAGGCGGGTGAGTCAACAAACAGCACCAGCCGGGTTTCATGTGGTACAGCTCCGATGCAGTGGTCGCCCAGGGGTTCGGGCAGCAGCTGGCGAATTCTGGCCAATAGCGCCGCATGCTGCGCCAGTTTTTTGTTCAGGGTTTTGATCGATTCCCGGGAGCCAAACAGCTCTCCCAGTGACTTCATCTTGATTTGCATGGGCAAATCATAGGAGAATGCTCGGCTGTATGCCATCGCAATTGGCAGAGAAAGGCCTAAAGGTTTCGGCTTAAGCGGTCGATAAATGCCGTAGTTCCCCCTGAAAATCCCGGATAGAACTGGATAAATGAAGATCATCTACCTGCGTGGCATCGGAAAAAGCTGTAGCACCACAGGACGTTGTCTATCGGCAATCACTCTACTTGGACTGCTTTGCGTCTTTGGCGCAGGTATGCTTTGGACCGGTTACAGAATGGGTGTGCAGGACGTGACCTTTCCTGAGCACCAGTTGGTGCGTTCGCTGAGAGATACCTTCACCCAGGAGCGTCGTGTACTGGAAGATACCAGGGCCGATGCCCAGGAGCGCATCGATGGCCTGGCCATGCGGCTGGGGCAGTTGCAGGCCAATCTGCTGAGGTTGGATGCCCTTGGACAGCGTCTGGTGGATATCGGCAACCTGGATAAGGGTGAGTTCAGTTTTGAGGCGCCGTCAGCGGTGGGTGGCCCGGTAGTGGCTGAAGTGGCGAAATCGCAGTCGGTGCTGCCGGAGATCCTGCAGGATATGGAGAGTCTGGAAGCGCTTATTGCGAACAGGGAACAGCAGTTGATGTTGCTGGAAGATCTGATTATGAATTCGGAGTTGGAGAAATCCGTACACCCTGCCGGCCGTCCCGTGGCCAAGGGATGGATCTCCTCCTACTACGGCATGCGCAACGACCCGTTTACCGGCAAGCGCACCATGCACAAGGGGATGGACTTTGCCGGCAAAAAAGGCTCGGATGTGGTCGCGGTAGCGGCAGGCGTGGTGACCAAGGCGGGCAAACAGAGTGGCTACGGTTACCTCATAGAGATCAATCACGGCAAGGGTTACGTCACCCGTTACGGCCACAATGCCGAGGTTAAGGTAAAAGTCGGCGATCGGGTGCAGCAGGGTCAGACCATCGGCAGCATGGGTTCCACCGGCCGCTCCACAGGTCCTCACGTCCATTTTGAGGTGCTGCGTAATGGTAAAACCGTCAATCCCACCAAATATATCCGTTCCAAACGCACCGAAGCCAGGGCCTGATTCCTACAGTTCTCCCCTCTGTCAGAACCCTCTCTTGACCGAGTCTTGAATCCGCTGAATTGATCCGCATATTCGGCGGTGCAGGGCCTGATTAGGTGCTGAACCTGTGTCGCGCCCCCTATTGCTTTCCTCTTACTTCATGAAACAGGCGGCTTGGGGTATGATTGCCCGATTTCGCATTTTTCACGGACACCAACAACTACATGGTCACCAATATCTTCAAGAAGGTCTTCGGCAGCCGCAACGAGCGTCTGATCAAGCGGATGAGCAAGAATGTCGCCCAGATTAGTGCGCTGGAAGCGGACATGGAGGCGCTTTCGGATGAAGCGCTGAGTGCCAAAACCCAGGAGTTTCGCCAACGTCTGGAGAAGGGCGAGTCTCTCGATTCACTCCTGAGCGAGGCCTTTGCAACAGTACGTGAGGCGGGGCGTCGGGCCATGCAGATGCGCCACTTCGATGTGCAGATGATCGGCGGCATGGTGCTCAACCAAGGCAAGATCGCGGAGATGCGGACTGGTGAAGGCAAGACCCTGGTCGCCACTCTTGCAGTCTATCTCAATGCCTTGCCCGCCAAGGGCGTGCATGTGGTGACGGTGAACGACTATCTGGCCCGCCGCGATGCGGCCTGGATGTCCAAGATCTACCACTTCATGGGTCTGAGCACGGGTGTCATCAACTCCTCCGGCGGGTCGGGGCCTGACAGTGCATCCTATCTCTATGATCCCGAACACAATGGTTCCACAGGTGGTTTCCTGCACCTGCGTCCCGTTGAGCGTAAAGAGGCCTATGCCGCTGACGTGATCTACGGCACCAACAATGAATTCGGCTTCGACTATCTGCGCGACAATATGGCGTTCAGCGGAGAGCAAAGGGTACAGCGTCCCCCTTTCTTTGCCATCGTGGATGAGGTGGACTCCATCCTCATCGATGAGGCACGTACACCGCTGATTATCTCCGGCCCCACCGACGACAGTTCCAATCTTTACCAGGCGGTCGATGCGATCATTCCGCGGCTGACGCGGCAGGATCCCATCACCAACGACGAGGGGCAGCCGGACTTTGGTCCCGGTGACTTTTCGGTGGATGAGAAGGCGCGCCAGACCTTTCTCAGCGAAGAGGGACATCAGCATGTGGAGGATATGCTGACTGAGGCCGGGCTGCTGGATGAGAACGCAAGCCTCTACGATTCAGCCAATATCATGCTGATGCACCATGTGAATGCGGCGCTGCGTGCCCATGCTCTGTTCCAGAAGGACGTGGAGTACATCGTCAAGGATGGGCAGATCGTTATTGTCGACGAATTTACCGGTCGCACCATGCATGGCCGCCGCTGGTCCGATGGGCTGCACCAGGCAGTCGAGGCCAAAGAGGGGGTGGAGATTCAGCACGAGAATCAGACGCTTGCCTCGATCACCTTCCAGAACTATTTCCGGCTTTACGAGAAACTGTCGGGTATGACGGGTACTGCCGATACCGAGGCCTTCGAGTTTCAACAGATCTATGGATTGGAGGTAGTGGTCATCCCCACCAACATGCCCATGATCCGTGACGATAAGGGTGACCTGATTTTTCTTACGCCGGATGAGAAGTATCAGGCGATCCTCGAAGATGTACAGGATTGCGTGAAGCGGGGTCAGCCGGTGCTGGTGGGCACCGCCTCTATCGAGACCTCGGAACTGGTCTCCAATCTGCTTCAGCAGGCCAATGTCGATCATAAGGTACTGAACGCCAAGCACCACGAGCACGAGGCCGAGATCGTAGCTCAGGCCGGTGCGCCGGGAGCCGTTACCATCGCCACCAATATGGCGGGCCGTGGTACGGACATCGTGTTGGGCGGCAATCTTGAGACTCAGTTGGCTGTGTTGGGAGAGGAGCCGGACAAGGTAAAAGCCGATGAGATGACTGAGGCGTGGGGGTTGGTTCACAAACAGGTCATTGTGTCTGGTGGTCTGCACGTGGTGGGTACCGAACGTCATGAGTCCCGCCGTATCGACAACCAGTTGCGGGGCCGCTCCGGCCGCCAGGGCGATCCGGGTTCCAGCCGCTTCTATCTTTCGCTGGACGACAGCCTGATGCGCATATTCGCCTCCGACAAGATGAGCGGTATCATGAAGCGGTTGGGCATGGAGGATGGCGAGGCGATCGAGCATCCCTGGGTGACCAAGGCGATCGAGAATGCGCAGCGCAAGGTTGAGGGACGTAACTTCGATATCCGCAAACAGCTGCTCGAATACGATGATGTGGCCAGTGACCAACGCAAGGTAGTCTATCAGCAGCGCAACGAACTGATGGAGACGGAGGACATCTCCGAGACTATTGCCAGTCTGCGTGCCGACGTGGTGGATAATGTCATGCACCAGCATATCCCCCGTGAGAGTCTTGAAGAGCAGTGGGATGTGCCAGCGCTGAGTCAGGCATTGGCTGATGAGTTTAGTGGAGAGTGGCCGATCCAGCAGTGGCTGGATGACGACCATGATCTGCACGAAGAGACTCTCCAGGCGCGTATTGAGGAGACGCTCAAAGCTGAGTATCAGAAGAAAGAGGGTTTCGTCGGTGCTGAGGGGATGCGTCAGTTCGAGAAGGGCGTGATGCTGCAGACCCTCGACGGTATCTGGAAAGAGCATCTGGCCGCGATGGACTATCTGCGTCAGGGTATTCACCTGCGTGGTTATGCGCAGAAAAATCCCAAGCAGGAGTACAAGCGCGAGGCCTTCGAGATGTTTTCCAACATGCTCGACAGCATCAAAGCTGAAGTTGTGGGTGTTCTCTCCAAGGTTCAGGTACAGATGCCGGAAGAGATGACGCTGCGGGACCACTCTCAGCAGGACACCGACTTTGAGTTCAAGCATGAAGAGTTTCATGGCCTGACCGAAGAGGAACAGACGGCACCGCAACAGGCAGCTGCTGGAGAGGAAGAGCATCAGCCGTTTGTGCGTGAGGGACGCAAGATCGGGCGCAATGAACCCTGCCCATGTGGTTCCGGTAAGAAATACAAGCAGTGTCATGGACGCCTCGCCTGAGCATGGGGAAGGACGTCTACTCTGTACCCGGCATTCGCCTGGGGGTGGCGGCAGCGGGCATCAGATATCCCGACAGGAATGACCTGCTTGTCATAGCTTTACCTGAGGGGGGAAGTTGCGCCGGTGTCTTTACCCGTAACGTTTTTTGCGCAGCCCCGGTGCATGTGGCCAAACAGCATCTGGGGGCAGAAGCCCCTCGTTATTTGCTGATCAATTCAGGCAATGCCAATGCCGGCACTGGCGACCAGGGTTTGTTGGATGCGCAACGCTCCTGTGCGGCGTTGGCTGAGGTTACTGGCTGTAAGGCTGCCCAGGTTCTGCCCTTCTCCACCGGTGTGATTGGTGAGAATCTGCCGGTCGATTGCATTGAACAGGCGCTGCCGAAAGCGATTGAGTCGCTGGATGAGGCGACGTGGGAGATGGCCGCGGCGGCGATAATGACTACCGACACCCGCCCCAAAGTGGTATCCCGCCAGTTCGACCTGGCGGGGGAGAGCATCACCGTGACCGGTATTGCCAAGGGCTCCGGCATGATTCGGCCCGATATGGCCACCATGTTGGCCTATCTGGCAACGGATCTCGCAGTGGAGGTTTCGCTGTTGCAGCAGTGCCTGCTCGATGCGGTCCAGCCCTCCTTCAATAGCATTACCGTGGATGGGGATACCTCCACCAATGACGCCTGCATGCTGCTGGCCAGTGGCAAGGCCGGGGCTGAATTGGTGTCTGATGCCGATTCTGAGGCATACCGGAAACTGAGTCAGACGGTCACCGAAGTCTGCATGTCTCTTGCGCGGGAGATAGTGCGGGACGGCGAGGGCGCAACCAAACTGGTCGAGGTGCTGGTGGAATCCGCAACCAGTGAGCGGGAGGCGAGATTGGTTGCCTACACCATTGCCCACTCCCCTCTGGTCAAGACTGCGCTTTTTGCCTCCGACCCCAACTGGGGGCGTATTCTCGCAGCCGTGGGACGGGCTGGCCTGGAAGATTTGGCCATTGATCAGGTGGAGATCTGGCTCGACGACGTATGTATCGTTCGGGATGGAGGACGTGCCGCAGACTATACCGAAGCGGCGGGACAGCAGGTGATGGATCGTGCCGAATTTACCATCGGTGTGAAACTGGGCCGTGGTCATGCCGCAGCACGGATTCTGACTTGCGATCTCTCCTACGACTACGTCAAGATCAATGCTGAATATCGAACCTGATGGATTGATTTTTACTCACATCGCCGCTGTAGGCCGGTTCAAGCGTAGCGGAACCGGCAACCCTTGTTTTCTGTCAACTGGAGGCTGCTCGATCCGCTGCGCTTGATCGGGCCTACGTCTTGAGCAACTTTAATCAAGAAACCAAAGCAGAGTGCTGATCCACGTCGCCGCCGCAGCTATCGAGGATGACCAGGGCCGCATTTTGATCGCCCGCCGTCCGGAACATGTACATCAGGGTGGACTTTGGGAGTTCCCCGGCGGCAAGCTGGAAGCGGGCGAGTCGCCGCTGCAGGCGCTGGAGCGGGAACTGCTGGAGGAGCTCGACATACGACTGCTGCGGTCTGAACCACTGATTCGCATCACCCATCACTATGTAAATCGTTCCGTGCTCCTTGACGTCCACCGTGTGAGTGCCTTTGCAGGAACGCCCCGGGGTGTCGAGGGCCAGCCGCTTCGTTGGTGCAGACCCCATGAGATGCGCCCGGAGGCATTTCCTGCGGCGGATCGACCGGTCATTACGGCGCTTCAGTTGCCTTCCCGTTATCTTATTACCGGCGCAGATCCATCACGGCCGGAACAGTTTCTGCGGCGCCTTGAGCATGTTTTGCAACAGGGCGTGCGTATCGTCCAGTTGCGCGCCCATGAACTATCAGATCAAGATTACCGGGCGCTGGTTGATGTCGCCAGGAAAACTACTGGAAATGTGGGTGCCCGCCTCATTCTGAATCGTCCGGACAGCGTCCTGGACTGGGCCGGGCTGGCGGATGGTCTGCACCTCAATCGTCATACATTGATGTCACTGCAACGGCGTCCTGCCAACGCAGATCTGGTGGGGGCATCCTGCCATGATCCAGAAGAGCTCGCTCGCGCTGTCGATCTGGGGCTGGACTACGCGTTATTGTCACCCGTGCTGCCGACGGCCAGCCATCCTGATGCGGATCCTTTGGGGTGGGAACGGTTTGCGGCGTGGGTTGATCAAGCCAATCTACCCGTCTATGCGCTGGGGGGGATGCGGTTGGAAACGATGATTGAGGCAAGGCGGCGTGGCGCCCAAGGTATTGCGGCTATCCGTGGATTGTGGCCGGAAAACTGAAACAGTCCTGAGACTCAGTCCTTGAAACCATACTCCTTGATCAACTGCCGTACGCTTTCGATCGCCTCAGGGGCGCTGTTCAGGAAGCTAAAACCAGAATCATAGAATGCCCGATTGATGTCGTTGTTACTCCAATGGCAGGCTGCCCGAAAATCGATCTTTTGCGGGCTGCCGTTGAGATCGGGTAGACGGATCTCCATCGAAAACTCTTTGTCTTTGGGGATCGGCTGATCACTGAGCAGCATCAATCCCTCGCTGGAGATGTCGACGACATGTCCAAGCAACTGTTCGTAATCGGTATCCCAAACACGCAGATAGTAGATGAGGTGGCGTCGCTTGATCTGGCGGCGATCATCTCCAGTGTTTTGTTCGTTCTCATCCTGTTGAAAGGGTTTCTTGATATACATACTAAATTAGTGCTCCTTGCTATTGCCGGGGCTGGGTGCTGTCTGTTTCGGCTGCTGGACGGACAGCAGCAGCAATCTATGTTAGCTTTTCGGCAGATTGAGGTTTTTCTTGAACCAAGCTGAAATAAAAAGTCTCTTTGCCAAGTATGAATAGGGAATGAATCAGATGTTTTCTCGTCTTTTTTCCAGGGAGTTATTGCATAACTCAGAGTATCAGTCGGCCTGGGTACGTCTGGCGATCTGGGGTTTCAGTGTCGGGTATATCGGGCTTGGCGCCTGGACCGACTACTATGCGGTCGACGTCGGGCAGTACTATCTCTTTTTCGGTTTCTTCATTCTGCTCTTTCTGGGTCTGCTGGTCAGTATCTATTATGTACCGGAGATGCCGGCGCGTCGCTACGTCACAGTTGTTTCCGATATCGTTGCCGTCAGTCTGGCAATATTTCTCACCAACGAGGCAATCAGCCCCTTCTATCTGCTCTACATCTGGATCTTCGTCTCCTACGGCACCCGCTATGGCAAACGGCTGTTGAAGGTAGCCTCCATCCTTAGCGTCTTCGCCTACAATGTTGTGTTGATCGCCCTGGATGAGTGGCAGCAGCACACCTTTGAGGCCTTTTTCTTCCTGTTGTTGCTGGTGGTGCTGCCGATGTACCAATACTCCCTGCTGCGCAAACTGCATGAGGCGCGGCAGGAGGCGGAACAGGCCAACAAGGCACGGGGGGATTTTCTTGCCACCATGACCCACGAACTGCGTACCCCGTTGATTGGGGTGATAGGTATGTCGCGGTTGATGCAGACCACCCGCCTGGATTCAGAGCAGCAGGAGTACCTGCACTCAATCAAGGCCTCTGCTCATCTGTTGCGGGCATTGATTGGGGATATCCTCGATTTTTCCAAGATCGATGCCAATAAACTGGAACTGGAAAGCAGTGCCTTTGAAATCAGGGAGCTGTTGCGTGGTGTCACTTCAACCCTGGCAACAGAGGCGCAGGAGAAGCAGGTTGAGTTGATCTGTCAGGTGGATGCGCGGCTACCCAGAGAGTTGTTGGGAGATGAACTGCGGCTCTCTCAGATTCTCTTTAATCTGGTGGGTAATGCGATCAAGTTCACCGATGAGGGAGAGGTGATCCTGCGTGTCTTGCTGGCGCCGGGTGACGATATGGTAACGCTGCCGCATGTTCGGCTTGAGGTGGAGGACACCGGGATCGGCATCCCGGCTGAGAAGCTGGAGAATATATTCGAGATGTTCTGGCAGGCGGATGTATCGACCAGCCGTCGCTTCGGCGGTACAGGCCTCGGAACCACGGTGGCTCGTGATCTGGCGCGCCTGATGGGGGGTGATATCGGGGTCAGAAGTAGACTGGGTGAGGGAACCTGTTTTTGGGTAAAACTCCCCCTGCTGCCGAAGGACGGCAGCAAAATTGGGGTTAAACCCCCCATATTGTCCGGTCGCCACTGTCTACTGCTTGAGGCCAATGATAAGGGGAGGGTCGTATACAGTGAGATGGTGACGGAGTTGGGCATGGAGGTGACAGCGGTCTCCAGCGTGGATTCACTGGCGCAGATACCGAAGCAGGCTTGGGAACTGATTCTACTCTGTGATTCGGTCAATGGTATAGATCCGGAGAGCGTGCTGAACCAGCTCGATGATTATGTGACCGGACAACCTCCGGTGCTGTTTGCCGGCTATCGAGGGCGCAAGGTGGACCTGCCGGCACGGGCGACCCCGGTATTACTGAAGCCCTTTCTTGTCGATCAGCTTGCGCAAGCCGCAGTGCGGGCGCTGCGTGGGGAGAGTGCTAATGGTGAGGATGAGGCGGCATTGCCCAAGCGTGGGGGGCAGCGTGCTGAAGACAGCGGTGTGAATATTCTGTTGGCGGAAGATAATTCGATTGCTGCCAAGGTGCTGACGACGTTGCTGGTTCAGAAGGGGCACCGGGTGATTCATGCCATTGATGGAAGACAGGCGCTGGAGGCGGCGACGAGTAACGAATTTCATCTGGCCTTTATCGATCTTCGTATGCCGCATCTGGATGGTTTTGATTTCACCCGTCTCTACCGTGAGCAGGAGCCTGAGGGACTGCACATGCCGATTCTGGCGCTCACTGCCAATGCCGCAGAGGATGTTATAGAACAGTGTCACGAGGCTGGGATGGATGGCTTTATCAATAAACCGGCAGAGCCGCAACAGTTGGATTTGGTGATCTCCAGATATGTGCAGACGCAGGAATATGAGTAAGTGTTATGAGTGATCTGGTTGAACGGGCGGCACTCTATGCCACCCAGGCCCATGCGCGGATCGATCAACGGCGTAAATATTCCAACCAACCCTACGATGTCCATCTGCGGGCGGTGGCTGAGATCGTGTCGGAAGTCACCGATGATGAACGCATGATTGCAGCGGCCTGGCTGCATGACACGGTAGAGGATACCACTGCCACGGTGCGCGATATTGAAACGGCTTTTTGTCCCGATGTGGCGGCCCTGGTATCGGATCTGACGGACATCAGTCGTGCCAGTGACGGCAACCGGGCGGTGCGTAAGGCGATCGATCGCGATCACACGGCAAAGGCATCGATTCGGGCGAAGACCATCAAACTGGCGGATCTTACCGACAACTGCAGGGATATCTGCAAGCATGACCCCCGTTTTGGGCGTGTCTACCTGGCAGAGATGGCGGCGCTGCTAGAGGTTCTTGAGGAGGGCGATGAGCGGCTGAAAAAGCAGGCCCGTAAAGTCTGGGCGCGCTGTCAAGAGACGATTGGCCAGGATCCCGCCGCAGTGTCAAACTCAATAGCGGTGCCATTTCGTACCGGTATTGGTGAGAATTTTGAACAGAGACGCGCCCTGCGGCTGTTTACCAAATCCTTCTCTGCGCGGGATATTGCTGAGCCCCTGGCTTCATTTGATGCGGAAACACCGGCAAAATCTGTGCGCAAGATATTGCAGAAAAATGGCTGGTCGGTAGTTGGGCTGCGGGATGACGGATTGGTCAGCGGATATGTTCATGAAGAGGATCTGCTCTCCGGCTTTTGCAGGGATCACCACCGCTCATTTGCCCGGGGACAGGTGCTGCGTGAGAATGCATCACTTTCCGATGTGATACATGTCCTGACCCGGCATGAGAGCTGCTTCGTCTCCATGGTGGGTGGCGTTTCCGGCATTATTTTGCGGGAGCATATACAGAAACCGATTGTGCGCATGTGGCTGTTTGGCATGGTCACCATCATAGAGATGAATCTGGTGGAACGGATCGAGAGAATCTTTCCGGATGATCTTTGGCGTGAGCAGTTGAGCGAGTCGCGCCTGGCGAAGGCGCTCAAGATGCAGCAGGAGCGCACCCGCAGAGGTCAATCCGGTCGTCTTCTCGATTGTCTGCAATTTTCCGACAAGGCCAAGATCCTGATCAATGATGACAGTCAACTGCAATCGCTTGGATTCGACAGCCGTCGCACGGCCAAGAATGTGGTCAAGGAGTTGGAGTCACTGCGTAACAACCTGGCCCACTCCCAGGATATCGTCGCCCACGACTGGCCGCAGATCGCGCGAATGACGCAGCGGATCGAGGAGTTGATTCTTTGGGATGGCGAAGAAACGGTGTAGAGATCTGCATGGATTGTGTGGGAAGTAAGCCCGCACTTTTATTTCTGTCGATAAAAGACACACACCGAATCCAACAAGTTGACACTTAAAAGGCAAAATAGCTACCATAGCTGCCCCAAAATATGACACTTACCCACGACTTATGACAGCTTCTTTCACCACTCCCGCAGTCGTCATCGGCGGACTGATACTGCTACGGCAATTGGAAGGGACGGGTATTCCCTTCGTTCTGATTCCCCGTGCGCCCAAGGATCCCAGCGCCTACTCCCGATATTATCGTGGGGTCGGTCTGACCATGGAAGATCTGATGGAGAACGAGGCGCTGTTTCTTGAGCGCCTGATCGAACTGGCAAAAAGTTATCCCGAGAAGCCGGTCCTGTTTTTTGGTGACGACTGGGTACTCTTTTTTGTTACCAGGCACCGGAGTGTTCTGTCGGAATATTTCCGTTTCACCATGCCTGAACAGCGGATACTGGAAGAGTGTTCGGACAAGATGGCATTTGCCAAGCTTGCTTTGGAGTATGAGCTGCCGGTACCCAAAGGCCTGGTGGAGTCCCCTTCCCTCGATTGCGCTCAGATCGAAGAGGATATCGGTTACCCTTGCGTCTTCAAACCCGACTCCCACTTGGGCTGGTTTGAGTCAGAGGCGGTAAAAGATGCGGGAGACATGCCGCAGAAGGTGTTGCTGGCGCAGAATCGTGAAGAGTGCGAACACGCCTTGTCCGGTATCCG
Source organism: bacterium endosymbiont of Escarpia laminata (assembly GCA_003660235.1). GTDB lineage: Bacteria > Pseudomonadota > Gammaproteobacteria > Chromatiales > Chromatiaceae > QGON01. The sequence goes on from QGON01000057.1 coordinate 13,186, forward strand.
CAAGTTCACCGATAAATTCGTAGTGCAGGAGTTTATTCGTGGCGGCGAGGAGGAGGTCTATTCTTTCCATACCTTCGTCGGTCGTGACGGCAAGCCGGTGGCTTCGTATGTTGGAAAAAAGATCAGGACTTATCCCTCCATGGGTGGGGAGAGTAGCTACGTCGGCCTGATTCGCGATGACGAAGTCACGCGACTCGGGCTGGAAGTGGCTGAGAAGCTTGGCATTCGTGGTGTCATGAAGATCGACTTCAAGAAGGATGTCGACAGTGGCCGCTTTTTCGTTTTGGAGGTTAACCTGCGCTTCACCTTGTGGAATCATTTGGGTGCGCGGGCAGGCATTAATCTGGCGGAACTTGTCTATCGGGATCTGTGCGATCTGCCAATGGAGGTGCCGGGTGACTATAAAGACGACTTGCGTTGGTTACATCTGGGCCGCGATTTTCGTTCATTCGTCAAAGACTACCGCCCGTCCGGTCAGCTCACCACTTGGCAATGGCTAAGCTCTTTGATGCGGCCGAAGGTCTACGCTATGTTCGAGTGGCGTGATCCCATGCCGTTTTTGGTGAAGACCTTCGACTACATGAAACACAGCATCAGGAAACTGAAGTAGTCCTCTCGCCTGTTAAGGAGCCTCTGAACAAGTCATGGACCTACAGCTTGCGGCTGAAATGCACTGCTTCTTCGTTGGAAATCTTCGCAATAGCCTGCTATTACGTGCGATTTCCGCCTCAAATCAGCGCATTTCATCTCACAATCTGAACGGCCCAGACTTATTCAGAGGCTCCTTGACCACACTGGATCAGGCGTCCATGCGCTCTTTCAGCGCATCGAGGCTGGAATCATCCGCTGTGCGAGGGAAGAGCCGATGACGCAGGCGTCCTGCCTTACGCCGAAACCTGTCGTATAATCCGCTAAACCCATTTGAGTCCTTCCGGCGCCACTTGTGCTCTATGGAGCGTTGCCAGGAGGTTTCATGATCAAACTCCACTCTGCGGAATGTTACCTTCCCCGCATCGGGATCATACAGCACATAACTGGCCCATTTTACCTCGCCCCTTGGTTCGCCAACTGTCCCTACATTGACCAGGAACACCCCGTCATCCTGGAGTTCTATCTCGCCGTCTCCCAAGGGAATCAACCTGCCATCTTCCTGAATCCAGGTCGCCTTGGTGAGATGGGTGTGTCCGAAGAATGCCAGCGGGGGCAGCCCTCTCTCCCTGATGATTCTGACGGCCTTGCGTAATCGCTCTTCCCGGGATAAGTACTCATCAACCTTGTCCGGAGAGCCGTGAAAGGCGCAGAATCTCTCCTCTACGATCATCAAGGGAAGCGAGCGGATGTACTCCCGCCATTTAGGTTTGAGCCGTTTTCTTGCCTGGGTCGATGAGTAGAGTGCGTAGGGACTGCATGCCAGTGGGGCCAGCAGGCCTGCGGCGATCAGGTCGTGATTGCCGGCGATCCACTCGATATTCTGGCTCCGCAGCAGCTCCATGCAGGTGTGCTGGTCCGCATTGTAGGAGGCAAGATCGCCGAGGCAGATGATCCGTTCCGCACCTACGGATTTAATGTCGTCCAATACGCGCCGTAAGGCATCGATGTTGCCATGCACATCAGAAAAGAGGGCGATAGTCCCCATGTGATTTTAGGCGCCGCCCAGCAAACCGATCTCGTCAATGTAGCGGCCTGAGGGCCAGATATCCTTGGAGAAAAGCAGTTTGTTTTTCAGCTTTGACGGGTGGGCGATGAATAGATCGTAGCCATCCCGCTCCGCTGCCCCCCATCGCCGTTTATGTTCGCTTCCGCCACCCAGAAAGTCATAACCGGAGATGCCTGCATCGATGCACCGCTCAATCACTTCAGTGCGTAGCACGTTACCTGAGCCTTGCACAAAGTCGGGATCAAAGCCCTCCTGCAGCTGCAGAAAGACACCATCGTAGACGTAGCCGATCTGGATCGATTTGATCTCCCCGTGGTCAGTGAGTGCGATCAGCCACAGCCAGTCATTCTTCAGGGCGACGCGGGAAAACTGACGATAGAATTCAGCCTCGTAGGGCTTGCGACGAAAGGCGCCTACCTGGCCATCGAGCTGCCAGCGTCGGTAGTGCAGTTCGAACAGGGTCTCGATGAATCGGGGGAGATCCTCTGGTTTTTCACAGAGTACCACCTCGACACCCTCGGTATTGAGTAATTTGCGGCGCTTGCGGCGCATCTGCTGTCGGCGTTTGGAGGAGAAACTCTCTTCATAGAGCTTCATCGAGTCAGGGAGATCGAAGTAGCTGAAGACTGTGGTACGCGAGTGGTGCAACAGCCCCTTCTCTTCGCAGGCTGCCTTGATTCTCTCCATGGCTCCGGTCCAGCCCGCCATACGGGGCATCCAGATGGTATCCCAATCCGACTTTGCAGCCAGCAGGGTATCCGCAATGGCAGACAGGGCCGCCGTCTCCACATCCGGATCGACGATCCAGTCAGCGTACTCGGAGCCGGTTGCATGATCCGCCATCATACGCAGGGTGCGGAACGGGAGCACTTTTAGCAGGCGCAGTTCCGAGACATAAAACGGTGCCGCTCCAACCAGTCGCCCATTTTCATCGCGCACGGTGACGACAAACGGCTTAGCGGCCTCTTGCGTGACCTCGCGCCAGGTCTGCAGCCACTCCCAGGTGAGGAAGATCGTGTTGGAGCGTGACCGCTGCAACAGGCCGTTCCACTCCTTAGCGAGTGGGTCGAAGTCGGGCCAGCGGGTGATTATTTTTGTTTCCAGAGATAAATGTTTGGCAGTCACGAAATTCACTTTAGATCAGAGAGATAGGAGTTTGCTTTTGCGATGGAAGATGGATTTAGCCGCACCGTCACTGCTTGGCTTTGGTTCCATTTCATTGTTCTTCTCATCGCGGTTTTTAAGCAGAGGGTCATTCTCGCCACCCCTCAACCCTACTGTCAACCAGGATGTGTCATTTCTGAAAAATTTCCTCTCTGCCTATAATCCGGCGTGCTGGCATCAAGCTGCCGTCGGCAGAGTAGTGTCCTGATCTCATTAAGCAAGTTTGATCTCCCCCTTGGCTAATTGACCCAGCTCAATAATATGCCGGTTATATGACAGTTTTGTTACAGGACATGATGCGGAAATGCACTAACAGGAGTAATATGTGCATGAAAAATAACTATTTCAAAAAGCGTGAGAATAATGCTCATGGGGGTGTCGTGTTGGCATCAGAGAGGGGCAAATATGACAGAACAACTTAACACGGCAACAGAGAATAACGACCCGTCCTCACCATCTATGCACCCTGGGGGATCATCCGTTTGGATGCCAATCATCAGGCGTGTATCAACATAATGAAGAGGATACTTAGCGCTGTCGATTACAAGTGATTGGAGCTGTTCCAAGCCCCTTGATCGCTGCCTCCGGTGCATATGAGACGGAGAGGGTGGAGGCACTATGACTGAGTCATGGCAAGTATTAAAACTGCTTGCCGCATTTCGCGGCGGCAGTGACGTCCAACGAAAAAAGGGGGGAGCCTTTTGAGATACGAAGATTTTGTCTGACCTTAAGGGATGAAGAAGATCCTTTGACTGGACCGCTTTGCGTCGCCTTCACCTTGCGCGCAAAGGCTTAGGTTCACGCTACTGGTTTATTGATATTAATTACAAGTAATACGGAGACATACATGCGGACTACCAACCCTATTGCTTCCCTGTTGGGAAGCAGCCCGTTCAAGCCACTGCAGGCCCATATGCGCATCGTTGACGAGTGCGTTAATGAGGTTCCTGCCCTGTTTGATGCCTTGGTGGCGGGAGACAACACGGCACTTGTCGAGCAGAAGGAGAAGGTTTTTGCAAAAGAGGGCGAGGCGGACACTCTCAAGCACAATCTGCGGGCTCATCTGCCGAAGAGTCTGTTCATGCCGGTTGATCGACGCGATCTACTGGAGTTGCTGGATATGCAGGACACCATTGCCAACGTCGCGCAGGATATCGCCGGCTTGATGACGGAACGGGATATGTCGGTGCCTGAGGGCATGGCCGAGCCATTGGTCGCCTTTGTGCAACGCTGTGTCGATACCTGCAATCATGCCGCGACGATCGTCGAAGAGCTGGATGAGCTGATCGAGACCGGTTTTCGGGGCCGTGAGGCCACTAAGGTGCAGGAGATGGTCGAAGCACTCAGCAAGCTGGAGGATGAGACCGACGATATGGGGATTGCACTCGCTAAAAGCCTGTTTGCAATGGAGGATGATCTCAAACCCGTCTCTGTCATGTTCTGGTACCAGACGCTGCAGTGGATAGGCGATTTGGCGGATTACGGCGAGAAGGTTGGTGACCGTATGCTGGTATTGATCGCTCGCTGATCGAGTCATCACCTCCGGCATCAGGCCGGATGGCTGACATCATTTTATTTGTTTAACACGTCTGGCGTGTAGGGAGGCTTTTTTGCCTCCGGCCAGGGGAAATTGAGGAATCCAGCAATGGAAATCATCTCCGAATGGGGTTTTTTGTTTATCGGTATGGCCGTCGTCTTTGGTCTCTATATGAGTTGGGGTATCGGCGCCAATGATGTTGCCAATGCCATGGGCGTGTCGGTAGGCTCCGGCGCCATCACGGTCAAACAGGCCATTATCATCGCCGCCATCTTTGAATTTGCCGGCGCCTTTATCGCCGGTGGTAGCGTCACCAGTACCATCCGCAAGGGGATTATCGACCCTGCCAGTATCGCCGGATCACCGGAGCTGCTGGTGTACGGGATGTTGGCGGCCCTGCTGGCAGCCGGCATCTGGCTGATGGTTGCCTCGACCAGGGGCTGGCCCGTCTCTACCACTCACACTATCGTCGGTGCTATCGTCGGTTTTGCTGTTGCCGGTATTGGCGTGGATGCGGTCAACTGGGGTAAGCTCGGTAGCATCGTCGCCAGCTGGATCGTGTCGCCTCTGATCGGAGGGGTCATCGCGTTGTTGTTGATGATGAGTATCCGCAAACTGATACTCAATACCGAGAATCCCTTTGACAAGGCGAAGGCCTGGGGTCCCGTCTATATCTTCCTGGTGGGCTGGATCGTCTCCCTGGTCACTCTTTTCAAAGGGCTGAAGCATCTCCACCTGGAGTTTTCTGGATTGGAGAGCTTTGTGGTGGCAACTATTTTTGGCCTTATTGTCGCCTTTATCGGCAAGATAATGATCAATCGGATCAAGGTCGACGCGAATGCGGACAGAGATTACCACTATGCAAGCGTGGAGAAGGTCTTCACCCCCATGATGGTTTTTACCGCATGTGCCATGGCCTTCGCTCATGGCTCCAATGACGTGGCTAACGGCATTGGTCCGATGGCAGCGGTGGTCTCCGTTGTCCAGAGCGGTGGTGACATCGGCCAGAAAGCGGGTCTGCCTATCTGGATTCTGGTACTTGGCGGCGCCGGTATCGTGGCCGGTCTGGCCACCATGGGTTACAAGGTGATGCAGACCATCGGCACCAAGATCACTGAGCTGACTCCGACCCGCGGCTACTGTGCCACATTGGCGGCGGCGACCACTGTTGTGCTCGCCTCCAAGACCGGTTTGCCGGTATCTACCACCCAGATTGCGGTCGGTGCGGTGATGGGTGTGGGGCTGGCGCGTGGGGTCGGGGCTATCGATCTGCGCGTGATCGGCAATATCGTTATCTCCTGGCTGGTGACCCTTCCCGTAGGCGGCCTGTTGGCAGCGTTCTTCTTCTTTCTGATCAAAGCCATCTTCGGCTAAGAGAAAAGCAGAGCCCGCTACGGGCTCTGCTTTTTACCAATATTCATGGGTAAATTCAGCCGCTGTCCGGCCGCTGCATAACTATATTGACAGCAATGCCATTCGAAACCGCTCTACTCGAAGACATGCAGATCATAAAGGGTGTCACCTTCCCCGGGCATATCACTTTTCGCCAGCTATTAATCACCGGGCCGCCCGGTTCGGGAAAGAGCACCCTGATCCGTAAGCTTGGTGGCTGGTCCGAGGAGGGTTACATCGATCTCTCCCAGAACAAGTGGTGGGCTGCGCAAAGTCTCTCCCTGCGCCCGCGTGAGATTCATCTCGGGTTTCCCTTCGTTGGGTTTGAGCAGGCGCTGGCCGTGTTTGATAAGGCGTGGCTTGAGGCAGATGTCAGGCCGGTGACCGATCTTGAGCGCATAAGAATACCGCCGGAAAAAACGTTTTTTTCTCCGTCAACTGGCGTCGGCGTTATGTGTTTGAATTCTTGTTGCCTCCTGCCGGTCTTCTGTTGGAGCGCAGGCTGGAGAGAAGTAAGCGGGGTACGCATCACGTTGATGTGGAACTCGAACTGAAGACCATAGAGACCCAGATTCAGGTATACCGGCAGGCGGCCCTGTATCTGCACCAGAGTGGTCTCAATGTCTATCTGAGAGAAGATACCGACGGCGTTCCTCTGCAAATCATTGACCCTGGGCAATAACCGATGGCTACACAAAGTTCCAAGCAGCAAAAGGGATTGATGAAACGGCTTAAGGAGAGCTTTTCCGGGTTGGCGCAATGCAAAGAACTGGATCTCAAGAGGGCCTACCTCCTGGAAGACAAGAAGGTTCGCCTGCAGATGGAGAATTATCCGATACAGCTCAATATCGGCCCCGATGGAAAAGCCCTGCATATCTACCCGGAACGGCCGATGAATCACTCGCAGAAGGGGTTTCAGACGGGACGCTATATCATTTTTGACCCCAAGAGTTATTACAAGGGAGTGTCCGGTTTTCTCCCGATCAATGAGGGTAAGAAAATTATCCTGGGAAAAGGCAATGCAGCGCAAAAGGATCTGCTCAACCTTCCGCAGAATATTTCGGAGCGCCACCTCAGCATCGTCAATGATAATGGCAGTTTGGTATTCAAGAATTTAGATGCGAAGCATCACGCATGCATCTCACCCCTGTTGAAGGATAAACAGCTCCACCGTATCAACAAATGGAGGCTGGCCAAGCTGAAACGGCTCCGTTCCATTTTTGGTGGCCCTGTCAAAATGCTGCCTGCTGATGATGCACTGTCGGTGATACGGCGTGTCAACAAGGTGATGGAGAAGGAGGCATACCGGGTAGAGGATGACAGTGGGAAACCTGGTGGCGTAGTTGAACTCCCTTCTGGAACCATACCGGTTCTTCTCGGGGACTTGCATACCAAGGCGGATAATCTGCTGGTGATTTTGAGTCAGAGCGGTTTTCTCAAGGAGCTGAAGAAAGGCAATGCAGCTTTGGTGATCCTGGGTGATGCCGTGCATTGCGAAGACGCAGGGAAACTTGAGCGGATGGACAGCTCAATACTGATTATGGATCTGATCTTCAAATTGAAGCTGCGTTTTCCACGGCAGGTGTTCTATTTGCGGGGCAATCACGACAGTTTTTCTGAGGAGATCGGAAAGCAGGGTGTGCCGCAGGGGATGCTGTGGGAAAAGGCGTTGGTAAAGATCAGGGGCAAGGCGTACAGGAACGAGATGGCACGGTTCTATGAGCAGCTTCCCTATATCGCCTATTCAAAGAATTTCATCGCCTGCCATGCCGGGCCGCCTACCCGTTCCACCTCGCGTCAGGAATTGGTTAACATTCGCCAACATCCGAAATTGATCCGGGAAGTGACCCAGAATCGTATTCGGCGCCCCAACTCTCCCTCCGGGTATTTTAGAAGGGAAGTGAAGAAATTCCGCAAATATTTCGATCTGGCTCCAGATACCCCGGTCATTGTCGGCCATACGCCGATGTCCGTTGATGACACCCTCTGGGAAAATGTGGGTGACATCGATAATCACTATGTGATCTATGCCAGTAATGACCAGTGGGTCGGTGTTATGGCGCAGGTGGGTGGCCGGGTTTATCCGTTTCACTACCCCGTCGAGCATTTGATTCCGCTGATCAACGCGATCGAAAATTGAGTCCGTCAAGGGTGTCTTTCGGTCAGAGAGGATCAAAATCATGCTATTGTTACAGTATTATTACAGTTTGATGACATAGCCAAAAAACAATTATACTTATATTCTATGGGCTAATAAGTTCTTTTTGGATGTGGCCCCTGCACGCGCCAGCTAACGCACTCAAATGGAGCGGAGATAGTGCAACTATCTTCTGACGTGCGCTGCTTGCCCACTTAGCAAAGAAGTCTAATACGAAATGCATTCGGTGCACCTCCACTGAGGAAGCGCGCGCTGTCCTTTTTTTTATTTTTTTGGGGAAATTGCCAGATTGATCCGGAAAATCGTCCTACCTACCATTCTGTTTCTGCTTGCTTATGGATTCTGGATCAGTCCCAATTTCAAAGAGATAGCCGCTGGTGTCTCCATCTTCCTGTTTGGCATGCTTTTCCTTGAAGAGGGTTTCAAGGCCTTCACAGGCGGTCTGCTGGAACGTCTGCTGCGTAAAACCACAAGCAGCACCTGGAAGGCGCTCAGCTTTGGTGTCGTCAGTACCACGATCATGCAATCCAGTTCGCTGGTATCGGTCATCACCATCTCCTTCCTGGGTGCAGGGCTGATCGGTCTGGCGGCTGGTATCGGCATCATCTTCGGCGCCAATCTGGGCACGACCACGGGTGCCTGGCTGATTGCAGGGTTGGGTTTGAAGGTAAAAATCTCCGCCTACGCCATGCCGATGCTGGTATTCGGCATTATTTTGGTGTTTCAGAAATCGAGGAATCTGAAAGGGTTCGGTTATATCCTGGCCGGGCTCGGCTTCCTCTTCCTCGGCATCCATCACATGAAGGAGGGCTTCGAGGCCTTCCGTGACACCATCGATCTGACGGCATTTGCGGTGGCGGGTTACCCCGGCATCCTCCTGTTCACCCTTATCGGCGTCTTTGCCACGGTGGTGATGCAGTCAAGCCACGCCACCCTGGTTATCATTATCACAGCGTTGGCGGCACAGCAGATCACCTATGAGAACGCCCTTGCGCTGGCGATCGGCGCCAATATCGGTACGACCATAACGGCGATCCTCGGTTCCATGAGTTCGAACGTGCAGGGCAAGCGTCTGGCAGGCGCCCATCTCATTTTCAATATGGTGACTGCGATCATTGCCATCATCTTCCTCTATCAGATCGCGGAAGGGGTGGATTGGGTCAGTAGTGTCGTTGGTATCGCGGATGAAAACTACACACTGAAACTTGCGGTGTTCCACACTATTTTCAATGTTATCGGGATTCTGGCAATGCTTCCGTTCATCAATACACTGGTGGATTTCCTGATGCAGCGGATGCCGGAGAAGATAGTATCTGTGGCGGAGCCCAAGTATTTGAACGATTCGGTCATCGAGCTGCCTGACACTGCCATCGAAGCGGTGCGGAAAGAGACTCTACACCTTTACGATAACGCCTTTGCGATTATTGCCCATGGTCTCAGTCTGCACCGTCACGACATACTTTCGGACAAAGACCTGGATGAGGTGGCTGCCGAATCCACCAAAGTCATGCCGATCGATATCGACGCCGAATATGAGAAGAACGTCAAAGGCCTCTACAGCGACATAGTCAATTTCACCAGCCGTGCACAGTCAACCATGGAACCGGATCAGGCGGACGAACTTTTTGCCCTGCGTGCCGCCGGACGTGATATTGTCGAGGCGATTAAAGATACCAAGCATATGCATAAGAACCTGTCCCAGTACATCGTCTCGGACAACGAACATATCCGCGCTGAATACAACAGGATCCGTAGCTACCTGGGTTCGGTGTTGCGCCGCTTGGCGGTGGTGCAACAGGAGGGGGACGATCCGACCAGTGTCCTCTCTCTTGACATCATGAAGGTGGAGATGGAAGAGAACGATACGACGGTGAACGGTACGCTTGAATCCCTTATTCGTGAGGAGAGCATTACGCCGCATATGGCCACCTCATTGATGAATGATGCTGCCTACGCCTATGATGTGACCAAGAATCTGGTGCAGATGGGGGAGGTTCTTTTTGCCACGGGTATGCAGTCGATGAAAGACGTAGAACGCATGATTGCCCTGGATGACGAAGAGATCGCTGAATTACTAGAACGGGATAATAACCCGCTATAGTTGGAGGATGCCATGAAGATACCAAAATTACTTAAAAGAGTTCAAGAGTACGTTGACGCTGATAAGTTAAAGCAGTGCAAGCGGAAGGACTGTATGAAAGAAGTTCTGCAGCAACTCAAGAAGCAGCAGCGCGCACTCAAGGGTAAACTGGGTAAAGAGAAGAACGAGAAAGAGCGCAAACGCATTCAGAAGGCATTGGATATCATCTACCTGCAACGAAAAAAGGGCTTGAAGGCGCTTAAAAAGTTACAGAAATCATAGCTGTGGGTTGATTGCTGCAGTGGTTGTGGAAGAGGACACGGCGAGGGATTTTCGATGAACCTGCACTGTTTCGACTGCATCTACGATTAGGCGTATCTTTCATATTCAATCGGGTTACCAGCTACACATCAACGCGATTGCAGCCAAACAGTATTAAACCCGGCAATCTCCAAGAGAAGGCATAAAATTATTTGCCGGGCATAAGCCACTTTGGAATCTGCCGGTATTTCCCCAAAAATCTGCTCAAAGTGGCGATTCATTGATGAGGTCTTACTCCGACCTGAGTGCATACCAACAGGTTGGGTGCCTGTTTTCAGGTGCTGCCCGGCAACCGAAACTTATCTATGAAACGGTGGCTACGGATTCCAAACACCCGTGTGGGTAATTAGATTCTGTCATACTCCAAGGTTTTTCCAGATCTTCAGCGTGGGTGCTGCCTGGTTCATGGTGTAGAAATGCAGTCCCGGTGCGCCGCCATCCAGCAGTCGCCGGCAGAGTTCAGTTACCACCTCGGTGCCGAATGCCCGGATGCTCTCCAAGTCGTCGCCAAAGCCTTCCAGCCGCCTGCGCACCCAGCGGGGGATCTCCGCACCGCAGGCGTCTGAAAACCTGGCCAACTGCACATAGTTGGTGATCGGCATGATGCCGGGCACGATGGGGATATCTATGCCCATGCCGCTGCACTCTTCGACGAAGCAGAAATAGGCATCCGGGTTATAGAAATACTGGGTTATTGCGCTGTCGGCACCGGCTTCCACCTTGCGCTTGAAGTTTTTTATGTCGGTCTGCGCGCTGCTCGCCTGTGGATGAAACTCAGGATAGGCTGCCACTTCGATGTGGAAATGGTCGCCATACCGCTCTTTGATCAGTTCAACCAGTTCATTGGCATAGTTGAGCTCACCCAGGCTGCCGAGTCCGGTACCGGAGGGCAGGTCGCCCCGGAGCGCCACAAGCCGTCGAATCTCCTGGCCATGGTAGCGATCGAGTATCTGCAAGATCTCTTCACGGCCGGAGCCGATGCAGGAGAGGTGGGGCGCAGTTTCGATCTGCTGTTCACGCAGCCAGTCGACACTGGCGAAGGTGCGTTCCTGGGTCGAGCCACCAGCGCCGTAGGTGACCGAGAAGAACTCGGGATTCAGTGCATTGAGCTGGTTGACGGCACTCTTCAGATTTTCGAATCCCTTCTCCGTCTTTGGGGGGAAGAGTTCAAAACTGAAGGATCGTTTCGTTGTCATTGGAATATTCTCTCAAGCCAATCGATAGGTGCTGCTAACAAACGCGGAGATCGCAGAGGCGCAAAGTGCGTGGAGATAGAATTTTTCATGAGGCGGTAATCCCGTTACATGAAAGTTCTTTGTCTCCTCCGCGACTCTGCGGTCTCAGCGTTTAAGGCGCCTTAGTAACGGTAATGATCAGCCTTGTAAGGGCCATCCACGGGTACGCCGATGTAGTCGGCCTGCTCCTGTGACAGGGTGGTCAGCCTGACCCCGATCTTCTCAAGATGCAGTCGGGCAACCTCTTCATCCAGTATCTTCGGCAGAATGTAGACACCCACCGGGTAGTCCTCAGGCCTGGTGAAAAACTCGATCTGCGCCAGTACCTGGTTGGTAAAGGAGTTGGACATGACGAAACTTGGGTGGCCAGTGGCGCAGCCCAGGTTAACCAGGCGACCCTCGGCCAGCAGGGTGATGCGGTGGCCATCGGGGAAGATGATCTGGTCGACCTGAGGTTTCACATTTACCCACTCATGTTGCTTGAGCCTCTCCACCTGGATCTCGTTGTCGAAGTGACCGATGTTGCAGACGATGGCCTGATCTTTCATGCCGGCCATGTGCTCGTAAGTGATGATGTCCTTGTTGCCGGTGGTGGTGACATAGATGTCAGCAACCGGCAGGGCGTCTTCGATGGTAACGACACGATAGCCCTCCATCGCCGCCTGTAGGGCGCAGATTGGATCGATTTCGGTAATCCAGACATTGGCGCCCAAACCACGCAGGGACTGGGCAGAACCCTTGCCGACGTCTCCGTAGCCGCAGACCAGGGCGCCCTTGCCCGCTATCATCACGTCGGTAGCGCGCTTGATGCCGTCCACCAGGGACTCGCGGCAGCCATAGAGGTTGTCGAACTTGGACTTGGTGACCGAGTCGTTGACGTTCATGGCGGGAAACAGCAGTTTGCCCTCATCGAACATTTCGTAGAGGCGATGTACACCGGTGGTGGTCTCTTCGGTAACGCCTTTGATGGATTCGGCCATCTTGTGATAGCGCTTGTTGTCTTCCGCCAAACTGCGTTTGAGTACACCGAGGATGATCTGCCACTCCTCCGGATCGTCATCTTTTGGCTCCGGGACGGCGCCCGCGTCGCTGTATTCCACGCCTTTGTGAACCAGCAGGGTGGCATCTCCGCCGTCGTCGAGGATCATGTTGGGCTGTTGGTTACCGGGCCAGTTGATTACCTGCTCGGTGCACCACCAGTACTCCTTCAGGGTTTCACCTTTCCAGGCGTAAACCGGGATGCCGCCTGCGGCGATGGCGGCGGCGGCATGGTCCTGGGTGGAGAAGATATTGCAGGAGCACCAACGAACCTGAGCGCCAAGGGCGACCAGGGTTTCGATCAGTACAGCGGTCTGGATGGTCATGTGCAGGGAGCCGGTGATGCGTGCGCCGGAGAGGGGTTTCTCCTCACCATACTTTTCGCGCAGGGCCATCAGGCCCGGCATCTCGGTTTCAGCAATAGCGATTTCCTTGCGACCGAAGTCGGCAAGAGAGATGTCGGCGACCTTGTAGTCGGTAAATTCGGCGTTCATTTATCAATCTCCGAGAGACAAATGAGCGCCGTTTTCGAGTTGCCCTCTGCCCGAGCCTGACGGAAGAGTTTCCGCTGCAGCGCCCCTCGGGAAGTGGGAGGAATAAAAATGCTTGGTTTTAAAGACCTGCGTCGGCCTTGAGTGCTTCCGCCTTGTCGGTTTTTTCCCAGGTGAACCCTTCGTCCTCACGGCCAAAGTGACCGTAGGCGGCTGTTTTGCGGTATTTGATCTGCTGGGTGTTGAGCAGATCCAGCATCTTGAGTATGCCATAGGGGCGAAGATCGAAGTGGTTGCGCACCAGGTCAACGATCTTCTCATCGGCGATCTTGCCGGTACCGAAGGTCTCAACCATGACGGAGGTGGGTTCCGCCACGCCGATGGCGTAGGAGACCTGGATTTCGCAACGATCTGCCAGTCCGGCGGCAACGATGTTTTTGGCGACATACCGACAGGCATAGGCGGCAGAGCGATCCACCTTTGAGGGATCCTTGCCGGAAAAGGCGCCGCCACCGTGACGGGCGGAGCCGCCGTAGGTGTCGACGATAATCTTGCGCCCTGTCAGGCCGCAGTCACCCACTGGGCCGCCGATGACGAAACTGCCGGTGGGATTGATATGGATCTTTTCCAGGGGACATTTGGCCAGCCACTCCTCCGGTAGCACGGGCATGATGATATTCTCCATCACCGCTTCAAGCAGATGGGCGTGATCGATATCTGGATCGTGCTGGGTGGAGAGCACCACTGCATCGATACCGGTGACCTTGCCGTCTTTGTAGCGGAGTGAGACCTGGCTCTTGGCGTCGGGGCGCAACCAGGGCAGTACCCCGGTCTTGCGAATCTCCGACTGGCGCTGCATCAGCCGATGGGCAAAGGTAATAGGGGCAGGCATCAGCACGTCGGTCTCGTTGGTGGCGTAACCGAACATCATACCCTGGTCGCCGGCGCCCTGTTGCTCGGGGCTAGTGCGGTCTACGCCCTGGGCGATATCGATGGACTGTTTGCCGATGAGCGACATCACGGCACAGGTAGAACCGTCAAATCCTACATCGGAGCTGGTGTAACCGATGTCACAGACCACGCCTCGTACCAGTTCGTCTAAGTCGATCCAGGCTTCGGTAGTGATCTCACCGGCGACGATCACCGCACCGGTCTTGATCAGGGTTTCGCAGGCCACCCGGGCCTGCTCCGGGTTGGGATCCTGTTCAAGAATCGCATCCAGCATGGCGTCGGAGATCTGATCCGCCACCTTGTCAGGATGTCCCTCTGAGACAGATTCTGAAGTAAATATGAATTCGCTCGCCATTGGACTTAAGTTCCTTCCGTAATCCCTTATAGATTAAGGGTGTTGAAGATGCGTTTATACCGGCATGATTTTCTCTATGAAAATAGATGCCGTCAAAAAGTGATCGGCGATTTTACACCCAGCTGGGGTTTTTGCATAATGCCGATCCAGATTTCAATTCAAAGTATTGAGGGTTTCAATAGTGGTTTCACTACAAACACCGGTATGTGATTTCGGCAGGTCTGCACCAAACTTTAATCTGCGGGGGGTTGACGGTAAAACCTGGACACTTGACGCCTGCAAAGGGGAGAAGGGTCTGCTGGTGATGTTTATCTGCAATCACTGTCCCTATGTAAAGTCGATCAGGGATCGCATTGTGCGGGATGCGAGAGAGCTGCAAGCCTTGGGCATCAATTGCGTGGCCATCATGTCCAATGATCCGGCGGAGTACGAGGAGGACTCGTTCGAAAACATGCGGCGGGTTGCTGAGACGTTCGATTTTCCCTTCCCCTACCTCTGGGATGAGAGCCAGGAGATTGCCAAGTCCTACGGTGCGGTTTGCACGCCGGATTTCTTCGGTTACAACGCAGATCTGCAGCTGCAGTATCGGGGGCGTCTTGATGAGAGCCGGAAAGATGCCGCGCCTGAGGGTGTGCGGCGCGACCTGTTTGAGGCGATGAAGCTGGTGTCCGAAACCGGCGCTGGTCCCGCAGATCAGATCCCGAGCATGGGTTGCTCAATAAAATGGCGCGAATCCTGAGCTGGCCGGAAAGGTCAGAATATAAGGATATTAAAATTTTCCCATCAAGCCAGCTTATTACCCCTATAAAGGCAGCTAAATTGCCGGCGGCTTTAGCTTAGGGGAGAATAGCTCACCTTTTGCCCTGCGGTGGGGTGCCCAGAACCTCTAATGTGAAGTTTCCGGCATACACCGACGTGAACAACAGTGGCTGGTGACAGTGTTCCCGGCCGGGTGGCTGACTATCAGGCTTGTAGCCTTTGCTGGTCGCCAAGTGGAAATAGACGAGATTTCGTACATTCAAATAGGAGAGGGGTCAATGTCCTCACGCAGAGAACTTGCCAACGCTATCCGTGCCCTGAGCATGGATGCAGTGCAGAAAGCCAATTCAGGTCACCCTGGCGCGCCCATGGGTATGGCCGACATCGCTGAAGCCCTGTGGAATAGCCACATGAAGCACAATCCGGCTAATCCGGACTGGGCGGATCGTGACCGCTTCATCCTCTCCAACGGCCACGGTTCCATGCTGATTTACTCCCTGCTGCATCTGACCGGTTACGACCTCAGCATGGATGATCTGAAGAGCTTCCGTCAGCTGCACGCCAGGACTCCGGGCCACCCTGAGTACGGTTACGCTCCCGGCATCGAGACCACCACCGGTCCCCTGGGTCAGGGCGTTACCAACGGCGTGGGCATGGCCCTGGCCGAGAAGACCCTGGCTGCCCAGTTCAACCGTGACGGCCACGAGATTGTCGATCATCACACTTACGTCTTCATGGGCGACGGCTGCATGATGGAAGGTATCTCCCACGAAGCCTGCTCCCTGGCCGGTACCCTGGGTCTGGGCAAGTTGATCGCCTTCTGGGACGACAATGGCATCTCCATCGACGGACACGTCGAGGGTTGGTTCACCGATGATACCCCCAAGCGTTTCGATGCTTACGGCTGGCATGTCATTCCCAATGTCGACGGTCACGATGCAGACGCCCTGAATGCGGCAATCGAAGCCGCCAAGGCGGTTACCGATAAGCCAACTCTGATCTGCTGCAAGACCACCATCGGTTTCGGTTCCCCGAACCTGGCCGGTACCCACGACTGCCACGGCGCCCCCTTGGGTGATGATGAGATCAAACTGACCCGTGAGCAGTTGGGCTGGAGTCACGGTCCGTTCGAGATTCCCGAAGACATTTATGCCGGTTGGGATGCAAAGGATGCCGGTGCTGCCGCCGAGTCCGCATGGAACGACAAGTTTGCCGCTTATGAATCTGCGCACCCTGAATTGGCAGCCGAGTTCAAGCGTCGCATGGCTGGCGATCTGCCCGCCAACTGGGAAGGGGAGTCCAGCAAATTCATTGCTGAGGTCAATGCCAAGGCTGAGTCCCCTGCGACCCGCAAGGCTTCTCATAACACCCTCAACGCTTATGGTCCGTTGTTGCCTGAGTTCCTTGGTGGTTCCGCAGATCTGTCCCCCTCCAACCTGACCTTCTGGTCGGGTTGCAAGGCGATCACTGAAGGTCATGCCGACGGCAACTACCTCTCTTACGGTGTACGTGAATTCGCCATGTCCGCCATCATGAACGGCGCCACCCTGCACGGTGGTTTTATCCCCTACGGCGCCACCTTCCTGATGTTCTCCGAGTACGCCCGTAACGCTCTGCGTATGGCGGCGCTGATGAAGATCCAGTCGATCTTCGTCTATACCCATGACTCTATCGGTCTGGGTGAGGATGGTCCCACCCATCAGCCGGTCGAGCAGATTCCAACCCTGCGCATGATCCCCAACATGAATACTTGGCGTCCTGCCGATGCGGTTGAGACCGCAGTGGCCTGGAAGTGCGCGGTAGAGAAGAAGGATGGTCCTTCCACCCTGATCTTCTCCCGTCAGAACCTGCAACATCAGAACCGGAGCGATGCGCAGCTTGCCGACATCGCCAAAGGCGGTTACGTACTGGTTGACTGTGACGGTACGCCTGATGTGATCGTTGTTGCCACCGGTTCTGAAGTGGATCTGGCGGTCAAGGCTGCGGCCGAGTCCGGCAAGAAGGTACGCGTGGTCTCCATGCCTTGCACCAACACCTTCGACGCTCAGGATGCCGCTTACAAAGAGTCTGTGCTTCCCGCCGCCTGCACCGCACGCGTGGCTGTTGAAGCTGCTGTCACCGATGGTTGGTATAAATACGTCGGTTTGAACGGCAAGGTGATCGGCGTCGATCGTTTTGGTGAGTCTGCACCTGCAGGCCAGTTGTTCGAAGAGTTTGGCTTCACCGTGGCAAACGTTGTCGCTGCTATCGACGAAGTATCTGCCTGATTCTGCAATTACAGGGTGTCTGATGGCGCCCTGTTGACCCAATCTATTAAAGTTTACGTTCTTACGGAGTATTTCTCATGACTATCAAAGTAGGCATAAACGGTTTCGGCCGCATCGGTCGTATGGCTTTCCGTGCTATTGCCAAGGATTTCGCTGGTGATATCGAAGTTGTCGGTATCAACGACCTGCTGGACGCTGACTACCTCGCATACATGCTGAAGTACGACTCAGTTCACGGTAACTTCGACGGCGATATCGCTGTAGACGGCAGCAATCTGGTGGTTAACGGCAAGACCATCCGCCTGACTGCTGAGCGCGATCCTGCAAACCTGGCATGGGGTGACATCAGCGCCGATCTGATTATCGAGTGCACCGGCTTCTTCCTCACCGAAGAGACCTGTCAGAAGCACATCGACGCCGGCGCCAAGAAGGTCGTTATGTCTGCGCCTTCCAAAGATGGCACCCCAATGTTCGTACACGGCGTAAATCACGACGAATACGCTGGCGAGGCCATTACCTCTGCTGCTTCCTGCACCACCAACTGTCTGGCGCCTGTTGCCAAGATTCTGAACGACAAGTGGGGTATCAAGCGTGGCCTGATGACCACCGTTCATGCGGCAACCGCAACCCAGAAAACCGTTGACGGTCCTTCCCTGAAAGACTGGCGCGGTGGCCGCGGTATCCTGGAGAACATCATCCCGTCCTCCACTGGCGCCGCCAAGGCTGTGGGTGTTGTACTGCCTGAGCTGAACGGCAAGCTGACCGGTATGGCTTTCCGCGTACCCACCTCTGACGTGTCCGTTGTCGATCTGACTGTCGAGCTGAACAGCGAAGCTTCTTACGACGACATCTGTGCCGCCATGAAGGCCGCCTCCGAGTCTGGCCCGATGAGCGAGACCCTGGGTTACACCGATGAGAAGGTTGTCTCCACCGATTTCCGTGGTTGTGGCCAATCTTCCATCTTCGATTCAGGTGCCGGCATCGCACTGGACGGTACCTTCGTCAAAGTGGTCGCCTGGTACGACAATGAGTACGGCTACACCTGCAACATGCTGCGCTTTGTGAAGCACGTCTCTGCATAAGGGCCGAATTTTCAGGGCCGAGGAATCAGGGCCAAGGGCGGGGTGTTTTTCCTCGGCCCTTGGCCCTGGATCCTTTCCCCAGAGGTATTCGGCAAGGCCCCCTGCTTTGCCAAATCTCTCTGAATCAAACTTACGGAGTGCCATCATGTCTTTCATCAAGCTCACCGATCTCGATCTCGCAGGCAAGCGTATCCTTATCCGCGCCGACCTGAATGTGCCGGTCAAAGACGGCAAGGTCACTTCCGATGCCCGTATCACCGCCTCTATGCCGACTATTGAACATTGCATCAAGGCAGGCGCCAAGGTGCAGGTCATGTCCCATCGTGGACGCCCCGAAGAGGGCAAGGTGGATGAAGAGAACTCCATGCAGCCCATCGCCGAGAATATGTCCGCCAAGCTGGGCACCAGCGTGCGTCTGGTGAAGGGCTACCTGGACAATGCCCCCGAGGTTGCCGACGGCGAAGTGGTGCTGTTTGAGAACGTGCGTTTTAATGCGGGTGAGAAGAAAGACAACGAAGCGCTGGCGAAGAAGTACGCTGCTCTTTGCGACATTTTCGTAATGGATGCCTTTGGTACCGCACATCGCGCCCAAGCTTCAACTCACGGTGCCGGCAAATTTGCCCCCGTCGCTTGTGCCGGTTTGCTCCTTGCCAGTGAACTGGATAACCTGGCCAAGGCACTGGCCAATCCTGCTCGCCCCATGGTTGCCATCGTCGGCGGTTCCAAGGTCTCCACCAAGTTAACCGTGCTGGAGGCACTCTCCGAGAAGGTTGATCAGCTGGTGGTCGGCGGTGGTATCGCCAACACCTTCCTCAAGGCCATGGGGCACAATGTCGGCAAGTCCTTGTGTGAAGACGGTCTGGTCGACACCGCCAAGGCTCTGGTCGAGAAGATGCAGGCTCGCGGTGCCAGTATTCCAATTGCGACCGATGTGGTTTGCGGTAAAGAGTTCAGCGAAACTGCCGAGGCAACCCTGAAGGCTGCCGGTGATGTGGAAGATGACGACATGATCTTCGATATTGGTCCTGACTCCGCCAAGGAGTTGGCTGACATCATCGCCAAGGCGGGTACCGTGGTGTGGAACGGTCCCGTGGGTGTGTTTGAGTTCGATCAGTTCGGCGAGGGTACCAAGACCGTTGCTATGGCCATTGCCGATTCCGATTGCTTCAGTCTGGCGGGTGGCGGCGACACGATTGCCGCTATCCAGAAATATGATATCTACGACAAGGTCACCTACATCTCCACTGCGGGCGGTGCTTTTCTGGAGTACCTTGAGGGCAAGACCCTGCCTGCGGTTGCCATGCTTGAAGCAAGGGCAGCTGAATAAAAAAGTTGAAGCGGTAATCAAGCACGGTGGGGCAGTTGCCTGATCGTAACCTGTCGCTGACACTTAGCTAAAGAGCGTTATGCCAAGACGAACAAAGATTGTTGCAACTTTGGGGCCGGCCACAGACGACCCTAAGATGATGGATAAGATCATTCGTGCGGGGGTGGATGTCGTTCGCCTCAACCTCTCTCACGATCCGCACGAATCTCAACGGAAGCGGGCTGAACGGATTCGTGATCGCTCCCGTGCCAGCGGCAGGCAGGTCGGTGTACTCTGCGATCTGCAGGGCCCCAAGATTCGTATCGGCCGGTTTAAAAACGATTACATCGTGCTGGACGAGGAAGACGAATTTATACTCGATGCGACCTGTCCGCTTACGGATGGTGATGGAACCCGTGTCGGCCTGACCTATCCTGATCTTGTCAATGATGTCTCTCGTGGTGATACTCTGCTGCTGGACGATGGTGCAATCGTTTTCTGGATCTCAGAGGTTGATGGCCCGGAGATTCACTGTAAGGTTGTTGTCGGTGGCAAGCTCTCCAATAGCAAGGGTATCAACAAGCAGGGTGGCGGCCTGTCGGCTCCCGCTTTGACGGAAAAGGATCGCGCTGATATCAAGTTCGCGGCAGAGATCGATGCTGACTATCTGGCAGTTTCGTTCGTGCGTAGTGCGGATGATGTCATCGAGGCGCGCAAGCTTCTGGAAGAGGCGGGTGGTAAGGGCGGCATCATCGCCAAGATTGAACGGGCCGAAGCGCTGGACTGCATCGAGGAGATCATCGAGGTGTCTGACGCCATCATGGTTGCACGCGGTGACCTGGGGGTGGAGATTGGTGATGCGGAACTCCCCGCAGTGCAGAAGAACCTGATTAAAATAGCACGCAAGATGAACTGCGTGGTGATCACAGCGACCCAGATGATGCAGTCGATGATCGACAGCCCGATACCGACTCGTGCCGAGGTCTTTGATGTGGCGAATGCCGTGCTGGATGGTACGGATGCAGTGATGCTCTCTGCCGAGACATCTGTGGGTAAATATCCTCACAAGGTCATTGCTGCAATGGATCGTGTCTGTGTCGAAGCTGAAAAACAGGCAATCGTGCGGCGCTCCCAGCACCGTATCGACTCTGTTTTTGGACGCGTGGATGAGGCCATTGCAATGGCGACCATGTACACTGCAAACCACCTCGGCGTGACGGCAATTGCCGCGTTGACAGAGTCGGGCTCCACATCCAAGTGGATGTCAAGAATCAGTTCAGGTATCCCGATTTATGCCTTGACCCGTAATGTGGAGACCCGCAGAAAAGTCACGCTCTACCGTGGTGTCTATCCTGTCAGCTTCGATGTCGCCAGCACCAACATGGGCGAGGTCAATGAAGAAGTCATCGATGAACTGCTGCGCCGGGGTGAGGTTCGTGAGAACGACCTGGTAATCATCACCAAGGGGGATCGCTCCGGTGTTGAAGGCCAAACAAATATCATGAAAGTGATGCGAGTGGGTGAGCATGTGCTGCCCAAAGAGAATTAGGCAAGAACCCATGGGTTCTCGCAGAGCGTTTAACCAAGTTATAGAAACCAACTCAAGGAGGCTATCATGGCCCTGATTTCCCTGCGCCAACTTCTGGATCATGCCGCTGAGCACAGCTACGGCTTGCCAGCGTTCAACGTTAACAACATGGAACAGGTGCACGCCATCATGCAGGCGGCAGATGCGGTTGACAGCCCTGTCATCCTGCAGGGTTCTGCTGGTGCCCGCTCCTATGCCGGAGAGCCCTTCCTGCGCCACTTGATCGAGGCTGCCATCGAGATGTACCCCCACATCCCGGTCTGCATGCATCAGGATCACGGTGCATCTCCAGACATCTGCCTGCGTTCCATTCAGTCCGGCTTCAGCTCCGTCATGATGGACGGCTCTCTGATGTCCGATGCCAAGACACCGTCTACCTACGAGTACAACGTCGATATCACGAAGAAAGTCGTCGATATGGCTCATGCTGGTGGCGTCTCTGTTGAGGGCGAGTTGGGCTGCCTGGGTTCACTGGAAACCGGCATGATGGGCGAAGAAGATGGCCACGGTGCCGAAGGCAAGCTGGATATGGATCAGCTGCTGACCGATCCTGATGAGGCCGCTGATTTCGTCAAGAAGACCGGTGTTGATGCGCTGGCCATCGCTATCGGTACTTCCCACGGCGCCTACAAGTTCACCCAGGAGCCGACCGGTGAGATCCTGCGTATCGATCGCATCAAAGAGATCCATGCGCGTCTCCCCAACACCCACCTGGTGATGCATGGTTCTTCTTCGGTACCCCAGGAGTGGCTGAAGATCATCAACAACTACGGCGGTGACATGGGGCAGACCTATGGCGTGCCGGTTGGAGAGATCGTCGAAGGCATCAAGTCTGGTGTGCGCAAGGTCAACATCGACACCGATCTGCGTATGGCCTCCACTGGCTCGGTGCGTCGTCACCTGGAAGAGAACAAGAGCAACTTCGATCCACGCAAGTTCCTCAAGGAAGCGACCAAGGCGATGTCAGATATCTGCAAGAACCGCTACGAAGCGTTCGGCTCCGCCGGTATGGCTTCCAAGTTCACTGCGATCTCCCTGGAGAATATGTTCCAGCGTTACGAGAGTGGCGAGTTGGATCCCAAAGTCAACTGATCGGCTGGAATCCAGACAAGAAAAAGGGGCGCTTGGCGCCCCTTTTTTGTGCTCGGAATAATGGGGTTCAGTAAGAGTCGAGCAATGTTTAGATAAGTATCCCTGCCTGCTCAAGCACCTGTCTGAGTTGCTTTGGGGCAAAACCAGGCAACTGCCGGTCGCCGATAACAATCATCGGTACGCTTCGCCCCCCCATGCTGAAAAAATGTTTCTGCATTTTTCCGGCCTTGCCAACATCAAACTCCAAGAACAGAACCTTTTGCTCCCTCAGCCACTCTTTGGCGCGCTTGCAGTGGGGGCAACGCTGGGTCGTGTAGATTACCACCTTGGCGGTGTTTGAATTGTTATTCACCATAGGATTCAACATCTATTCCCAGTCGGTCAGGCGCCAGTCAAACGCTTCTCCGCCTCCCGGTATTTCTCGGCGGTTTTACGAATGATCTCTTCAGGTAGTTCAGGCCCCGGCGGGGTTTTGTCCCAATCAAGGGTTTCCAGGTAGTCACGCACGAACTGCTTGTCGAAGCTGGGTGGGCTGATGCCTGGGCGGTATTCACTCGCGGGCCAAAAACGGGATGAGTCTGGGGTCAGTACTTCATCGATCAAATGTACGGTGCCGTGATCATCCAGGCCGAACTCAAATTTGGTGTCGGCGATGATAATGCCCTTTTCGCGGGCAAAGTCTGCTGCTTCAGTGTAGATACCAAGACTCAGGTCACGTACCTGCCCGGCAAGTTCCTGCCCGATCAGGTCGACGGTCTTCTCAAAACTGATATTTTCATCGTGCTCACCCACTTCGGCCTTGGTCGATGGCGTGTAGATTGCCTCAGGCAGTTTGTCTGCCTGCTGTAGTCCTTTCGGCAGTTGAATGCCGCAAACCCCTCCGTTGCGTTGATAATCTTTCCAGCCGGAGCCGATCAGATAACCCCTGACGATAGCTTCGACTGGCAGAGGCTTGAGCTTGCGTACGACGATTGCCCGGTCACCCAGTGCCGAGCGCTGGTTGGAGTCCGGGATGACAGATTCAAGTGGGATGTCAGACAGATGGTTCGGCACCTGATCTTTGGTTCGTTCAAACCAGAAATTTGCCACTCGCGTCAGCACCTCGCCCTTACCAGGTATGGCTTGTGGCAGAATGACGTCAAATGCAGATAGACGGTCACTTGTAACGATCAACAGATGAGTATCGTCGACAGCATAGATATCGCGGACTTTTCCCCGGCTAACCCGTTCCAGGCCGGTGAGATTGGATTCAAACAGGGTGTTATTTGCTTCGTTCATGGTGCTTTTCAGTTCAACAAAACTGTATTATAACCCGCTCAACATCAGCTTTCTTCCCATACTCACAGTTTCTCCTATGCAAATCGTATTTTCGGCAGAGAAGGTCGTCCGGGTCCTATTGTGGATTGTCGCATTTTTGACCATTGCCAACACGTTGGGACAAATTTCACACCATTTTTTGGGTCACAGCCGGCTTTTTGGCCTGGTGTATCTCTTCAACTTGAACAGAGAGTGGAGTATTCCGTCTTTCTACGCCTCATTCGCTGTTCTCTTCAGCGTTTTGTTACTCACACTGATTGCCAGGGTGCACCACAGTAGAGGTGAGGTGGACTTCAAGTATTGGTACGGTCTAGCGATAGTTTTTCTCCTGCTGGCAATCGATGAGTATACCGATATTCACGCTCGTATCTTTGCGCCTGTTCGCAGTCAATTGAAGGCTATTGGGATGGTCTCCTATGCGTGGCTGCTGGTCTATGTGCCGCTGCTGCTTGCCATGCTGTTGATCTATCGCCGATTTCTCACCAGATTGCCAAAGTCGACCGCCAAGTTGTTTATCCTGGCCGGTGCGGTCTATCTTGTCGGCGCCATTGGATTCAACTTTATTGGGGACCAATACACATATTATGAGAGGAGGGGGGCGGTCTCCTATGCCGTTATCTACACGTTCGAAGAACTCTGTGAGATGCTTGGGATTATCATGTTTATCTACGCTCTCCTGAAGTATATGGAGGGATATATAGGGCAGTTGGCATTGGTCTTTCTTGATAGAGAGAAGTAAGCAGAGGGGCGGGATTCTACGAAGGGTATGCGATACTAAAGCAGTCACAGAATAACCGACATGCACAAATGAGCATCTGGTGGGGTGTGCCGTGCGCACCAGAATAAGCCGTTACAGCAATCATGGTGCGCAGGTGGCACTCTGCGTTCGTCACCTTTTGAGGAACCATACCCCATGCCAACCATCACCGCGAACTCTGAAACTTGAATTAGTCACTGCGCGAAATTGCAGGTACAGGCCGACTATTGAAACCGATAGAGAGTTTGATGAGTATTAATCCCAGGAAACCCATAAGCAGATTGTTAGAGTCGAAAAATCATGAATGAAGAGAACGACTATCTTCGCGCCTTTCGTGGCAGTTTTACCTCAGCATTACGCTGGCACCATCTGGATAGTTTATGGGAGGTGTTGCGTATGGATGCTGACGGAGGGTGGTATATCTATGCGGTTGGCGAGCAACCTCCCTCCGGGGTGGTTGATGCGGATGGCTTCAATCGTTTTATCTCTGAAATCGATGAGCTGCTGCGAAACGAGCATGATGAGGATTACTGCGGCATTGTTTATGCGGACGATCTGACCGCACCCTCTTTCGTCAAGATATATGATCCCAATAATCTGGGCGTCTCCTGTGGTTATAGTGATAATCCTCCTCTGCCGGGTTGGGTGATGAGCAAGATCCAGCCTGTTGATCTGCCGTCAACTCAGGTGCTCCCCGGAAATCGGAAGCGCTGGTGGCGGAATCTGTTTGGCGACTAACGCCTTTCTATCCTGTAAATCCATGTCTGTTAGTGGGAAATAAGCCTCTTTTCCCGTGCTAGACTGCCGTTAACAATCCTGCTTGCAGGTAAGAAATTCACGAGTGATATGTGGTTGGGTTATGAAGGAAACAGCACAAGAAAGCGGGAATTTGTCTTTGGATGAACGTTTGGAGATGACGCGTGGCGTACTGAATATGCTGAAAAACTGGGGGCTCAGAGCGGAAGAGATGATGGCGCTGCTGGATCTGGAAGGAAAGCCACGTCATATGGTGCGATATATGAGCGATCAGCCCTTACCCAATAACCCAGGCATCACCAAACGAGTTGAGTATCTGGTCCGTATCAATGATGCGCTTCGTACCACCTACCCGCTGAATCCAGATATGGGGCGGCGCTGGATACGTCAGCGTAATACCAAGTTACACAGGCGTTCACCCTTGGCAGTTATGATCGAAGGTGGTGAACGTGGGTTGGTGAATGTACTCTGCCACCTTGACTGCACTTACGCTTGGGATATGAGTGGGTCGAAAAATACCTCCTGCAGGAATATCTCAGGGTAAGACTCTATCCAGGTTGTCCGGCCTGTTCTTTTTCCCTGCGTTGCAGCCAGACATCCAGCCCTTGGGCATTCAATTCGATATCCATGGCCAGCAGTGTCTTGAGCCGGGGTTTCCCTAGCGAACAGCCGTGCTTCATGAGCGCGTTATTGGTCCATGCCCATAATTTTTGCTGGATTCCGGCAAGGCGGTTCTCTGGTTCCACAGTCAGGGCAATCTCTGCAAAATCGTCGATAGCCTGGTGCAGGTCATCTGCCAGCCGGTTCATGTCGCTCACTTTTCCATAGTGGGTGAGGTAAGCACTGGATGGGGTCATCTCCATCAGTCTGCTTAATGTTGCCTGCCAGACTGGTGGGTCGAACTGCACCGGTGTGGTGGTGGGCAGAATAAAAGCCCCCTTGGAGGTATCCAGGTCCCGATAAGAGAGACCAAAAGTATCGCCGGTAAAGAGTCCTTTACTCCTGTCGTCATAGATGCAGATGTGGTGCCGGGCATGGCCAGGGGTATCGAGGCAGAGCAGAGACCTGCCACCGAGTTCGATCACAATCTCGTCGGATGCCTCAATCACTCTCTCCTGTGGGATGGGAATCAGCCGGCCAAAGGCTTTGCGGAACTGTTCCTCACCGTAGACCGCAGTGGCACCAGCAGTCAGTTTTGTCGGGTCGACCATATGGCGGGCGCCAAAAGGATGGACGACAAGCTGTGCCTCGGGGCACTTTTCCATCAGTGCGCCAGCACCCCCTGCGTGATCCAGGTGAACGTGGGTCACGATGATGTACTTCACCTGGTCGGTGGTCAGTCCACGGGTTTCCAGCAGCTTGAGAATGACAGGCAGGGTATAGGTTGTGCCTGTATCGACAAAAGCCAACTCCCCCTGTGCCTCGATCATGTAGCAGGCCGCAAGACCTGAACGCTGATAACCTGTGTCGATACAGGTTATGGCGTGCTCTAGCGTCTGATAGGGAGAGTGGCCCATGTTCAGTAAAGACGTTCTTCCTGTGGCTGGATGCTGCCGCTGCTATTTTGCAAACGCGAGAATGCGCTTGGTGATCTTTGTTTTAAAGGGTTTGGGAAAGAGCACGATCCAGTAGATGATGAACAGGATAATGCCACCTCCCAAACTGCCGTAGATCAGGATTTCAACAAAACGGTCACCCAGCAGATGGCGCACCAGCAGCAGCCAAAGTGTAAAGGGTATGACTGACAGCAGGGGGGTGAGGAATACCTGCACAATGAAGGAGTTGAGCGGAACCTCCAAAACCTTGCAGGAGTGATAGGGGACCAGGAGTCCAAAGGTGATAAAGATCGGTACTGCGATTAAGTAGGCGGCGCCTTCCAGTGTCCATCCTGTGATATTGAGTATAGTAATGCCGATGACGAGTGAAGAGAGGGTGATGATAATGCTCCACTTGCCGATAAAGCCGTGCATGTTGATTCCCATCAACACACGGTAGAACGGGTCCATCGAAATCGGCAGGAAGTAGGCAACGGCCAGGACGAGAATGATCGTCATGTTGACATACTCACTGCCCATCCAGACTGTCATGATGACATCGCCGTAGATGACAAAAGCAATAAGAAACGGGGTGGTAAGCGCAACACCATACCTGGCTGTGGTGATCAGAAGCTCTTTCAGTTCATCGGTTTTTCCGGCGCCATGAAGTGCGCCAACCGTAGGTATCAGCACATAGGTGAATTTACGCACGAATGTTTCAATGTGCCTGACGATAGCCACGGGTCGGGTGAATATCGCCAAGGCTGCAGGCCCAAGATTACTGACAATAAAGATGCTGGTGGTTTGCAGCAGAATGATGGGCACAATTGCAGCAGCGAAGGTTTTTCCACCAAAGTGGATCAGCTTTTTGGCATGCGCCCAAGTGGCTGAGTGGGGGTGAAATCTCAATTCAGGGCAGATACGACGGGCGTAGATCATACGGATGATTTCGCCAAACAGGGTAACGGCAAAATAGATAATGCTGATGCTGACCAGTTCCCCGCCCATTGTCAGGGCGGTAATCATGCCGACTACCGTGATGAAATAAAACCCTGAACTGATGGCATTATGCATACCCCAGCGATGATAGCCGGTGATGACCCCTTTGGCAGGTTCCAGCGCCATCTCTGCAGCGAAGGTCGCGCCCAGAAATAGCATGACCCCCTGTGCAGTCTCCAGGTTGCTGCCGAGTTTTTCAGCGAAAAAGATGGGCAGTATAAAGTAGAGGGCTGTGACAACGAGCAGCACCATGACTGCGATGAACGCCTGGATCACCAGTACGGTGGAAATCGTACCGCGCATCTCGTCGAACTCTTCGCTGGCCCGATACTTGGCGATATAGCGGTTCAATTGCGAGCCCAGGCCCATGGTGGTAAGACGCATATAGGCTACGAGTGACCAGCAGAAATCCCAGATGCCCAGAGCCTCCTGGCCGATGTTGTTGTCTATCATTCTGGGCATGACGAATCCCGCAACGATAAAGACAAGATAACCCGCCCAGCTGGTGATGACATTCCAGATCATTCTGTCGCGACCTGAAACATCCTCTTTTTTTTCATTTGTTGAGTCAGACACTGCGCTATACCGTTTTTAGAGAATTGTTTCGCTTGTCGCAATATGGATCTGGGTGGAGCATGATCCATTTGATCACAGATTGAAGCGCATTTGTTTGGACAAGTGTTTCAGCGCTGAGTGAAAAGGATTTCAGTTTCTACGCTCTCAGTGGCGGTCGAGCATAACACGGACCAGACCGAAAATCCGGGAGTCAGTTCATGAGTAGGTCAACGGGAAAGCCATGCGGTACTGGCCAGCAGGAAGAGTGGATCCTTCTTTCCGGAAATCGAGATCCTTTTCAGCTTGAAAGGGTCGGCACCTGGATCGTTGATTCCCTCATCGGTGGTTACTGCCGAGGCGTATCCTGTCTCTTTGAGTATATCGACGGCCTGTTGATTCCAACTGCCGTTTGGATAGCAGAAATGGTGACAACTCTTCCCTATGACCTTCTCTATTGCCTCTTTTGATCTGACGACCTGATCCCGCGATGCTTCAGCCTCCGTCTGACCCAACCGGACGTGATCTACGGTATGGCTGCCAATGGTGATTTCGGTGGAGCGTGAGATATCGCCTATCTCGTCCCAGGTCAAAATGGCGGACCAGGGATCATCTTTGACAATCTGCCTGATGCTCATGCCACTCTGTTTTTCAAGTGATTCCGCCAGCTGATCGAAGTAGTCGCGCATCTCTATGTCCGGCATATCGGCATGTTTCAGAATGCCGCGCAGCCGGGAATAGGATCGTGCCAAGGTGTCTCTGTTGGATTTGTCGATGGTAACTTCAGTCTCTTTGTAGCGAATTGTTTCCCCATCGATGTCTGCAAACTGTAGCGCATAATCGAGGCGGTCGACCCAGAAGGGACGTTGCTCCTCAGTGTGGCCGGTGGCGACATAGAAGACAGCAGGAACGCCATATTTCTGCAGTATCGGTAGCGCATGGGTCGCATTGTTTCTGTAACCGTCGTCGAAGGTAACGACGCAACAATTGGGCTTTGACGGCAGTCGTCCTTCCAGCATGGCTACAGCTTCATCGATAGTGACAAAGTTGTAATAACGACTGAAGAGCTTGAGGGTCTGCTCAAGATATTTAGGTGCAAGTTGCGGCCGAAGCGGTTCCCATGAGGACGATTCCTCCTGGGTATCCATGACGCCGTGAATCGTAAAAATTGTAATTTTTTTTCTCTTGAGGAAAAGCAAAGTCTTTAGGGCGCCAATCCGATACAAGATTTTTAGAATAGTCAGTTTAAGATTCATCTTGTCCCTATATAAAAACGTGATCAGTGTGATTGCATGATGTTGGGCTTTCCAGAGCACGGCTTAACGGAATTTGTCCCGGAAGTTTTGTACTTTCCCTTACCCCGCCTCTTCCGGCAGTTAATCCCCGGATGATATTGGCGCTCTTTGGTAAATGGGTACTCTGACAGCTGCTCTCGGTAAATTGTAAATATTTCTAACAAATTGTAAATATTTATAAATTCAGATAATAGCCTGAGATGCACCTTTTGTGTACAGGGGAAAGGAATGAGATTCAGAAGGCGTGTAAAGGATTCCCGGAGACCACGGGATCAAGCTTAATTTCAATTGTAACTATTCAACGATATTTCTAAACGCAGGTATGTCGCACGTAAAACGGCGCACACAACCCTACGGCACTTGGCGGATTCGATGGATCGAGATGGCTGCAGTTCTGGTTTTTCGGTTTTATGCAGCAGCCTTGGGGTTTAGCTCCGGCAGGCGGTTGTCAATTCCATGTTTTTTTCCGCTGCGTCGAGTGCGGAGCAGAGGTATGCCGGGCCGTATCTCACGCTTGAATTCCCGTTTCCAGGCCTCGAAGTCGAGGGTAGTGTGGCCGTAGATTGCCTGGTCCAGATCGTGTATGAGGCTACGCACCCGCTGAGGGTTGGATCTTGGCTGAAAATTGATGATGCGGTCCGCAATGCTCGCAAAGGGCGCTCTGGGAGGCATATCCATATGTTTGTTGGCCAGGAAACGCAGAGTGTAACCCCAGACTTCAGGATCGTTTTCCTGATCAACGCAACGTACGCAGAACCAGAAACGGAACGACAGCGGTAGCATGCCGACCAGTTGACGGCGCAATCGTTGCCACTTGGTGATTGGATTGAGGCAGGCAGTGGTGGCACGAAACTTCTTACTGAGCGGAGCGAAAGCCGGTGCCATGTTCAGGAAAGGCCTCTTCAGTGCAATGGTAAGCGGAGCAAATGCAGCGGGAGGTTGCACCTCACGTTTTCTATTGGCGATCCAGACCGCCAGCCAGTAACCGAAGATAATACCCAGTGCCACGCCCAGTGGGATCCAGAAGGCGGCGGGGGAGCCGGCTGGAAAAAATGTGCTCGTCTCGGTCAGGCCGAAAAGTCCTTTCCCCCTTAAACCACTACCGCTGACAGCCAAGGGTTTTACGGGCTCGGAGGCATGCTGCGGCATGCCTGTCCTGATATTCCACCAAGGTATACGCAACTCGGGTAGTTGCAGGTCACCGCCATGCTGGGGGACCAGCGTGAAGGTTTCGATGCGGCTTCCCAGAATCTTTTTGCCACTCTTGCTGAGATTGGTATGGGTGCGAGTCTTCTCCCGGTAAACCCGAAAGGCAGGGCTTTGCAGCTGGCGTTCGAGACTGGGCAGGAGATTGCCGGACGCTCCGATGGCCTTGATTTCAATCGTCAGGCTGGTTGGTTGCCCGGCAGCGAAGCGGGTGTTCTCCGGTAGTTTCGTTTTAAGGGTCAACTGTTCGAGCGGCAGCCAGGGATTGATGGAAGGATCGGCATCTTTGACATCGAGTATCAGTGGCTTATCATTGGTCGCATCGAAAGCCTTGGGAGCGCTGCCGTATCCACTCATAGGTTCCAGTGTTCCAGTAACGTGAAGCGGTGGAATCTCGATCTTTCCGGGACGCAGTGGCGTCACCTGGTAGATAAATCCGGTCACGATCTCCTGATTTCCTTTACGGGTGCGGGAGCTGGCTGTGGGGCCCTTGATCTTCTGGAAAATGAGCGCGTCGGTTTGCGGCAGTTGTGGTGTGGCGGTTTTGAGGTTGCCGTCACTGATGATGTTGAGATGAAGTAGCAGGTTCTCCTGCAGATAGGGGGTTCTGCCTGAGAGTTTGATCTCCAGGCGAGGCGGACGGGATTGTTGGCTGTAGTACGGTGTTTGGTTATATCCCGGGCGCTGCATGCCCGGCCAGCCACCAGGTCCGTACGAGGGGGGCTGCACGGTTGGCGGGGGAAGTTTCGGTGAGGGGGTGCCCTTACTGCGCTGGTCCGGTGGCGCATAATTCCACTGGCTGGCAGGGGGTTGCCAGGGCAAATAACCGGGGTAGCTGCCGGGCGCCGCTGCGATATTGGTCGCCAGCAGCAGCAATAGCAAAATGCCTGGAAAAGCGTGCAATCGTCTATCCATCCTCTGAGAACCTCGGTGGTTTCCAGTATTTATTTGGTCTTTAATTTATAAGGTGTTGGAGTCAAATTTGTTCGACTCCAACCCAGGCTTATCTTGCGGGCTACCAGGGCCGCGTCTCAAAATCGCGGCCGCCTTTGCTGCGCAGATAGTCGTACTCTTGGAGTTTGAACTGTTTTTGCATCAGCTCTGCCGGGTCGCCTTCGACCTGTTCCAGCCACTGCTCCATCAGTGCCATGCCGCCACTCATGTGGGATTGACTGTCGTCACCGGGGCCGCCACCTTGCTGTTGGTCGGCATCAGGGGTCGACATATCACCCATCTGGTCGACTTGATCGACTGCTTCAGGGGTTGGTTGGCCCTGTGGCAGTGTTTCCGGGTCTTGCCTCTCCTCTCCCAGTCGGCCGACAGTAGGCTGATCCTGCTCTGCTGAATTTTCATCCGGTGATTCTCCAAGGCTAGCAGACTTTTCCTCGGGCGATGGCTCTTTACCGGCAGTATCTTCCTGCGGTTCATCCTGCTGGTTGGCCTCTGCATCCTCTGCTTCGGACTGTTCCTGTTCGGACTTCCCAGCTTGGTCGGTGCGGTCTTCCTGTTCGCCGCCTTCACCTTCGTCCTGCTGTTGTTCGCCGGCCTTGGGTTCTTCGGACTCCTCTTCGCCAGCCTCACCCTGCTGTTCAGGATCATCCTTCTCCTGCCCCGCTTTATCCTGCTGTTCGGTTTCGTCCTTTTGCTCACCGGACTGTTGGCCCTGCTGCTCGTCCTCGGATGAACCCTCCTGATCCTGTTCACCCTGCTGCTCGCCTTCCTGCTCTTCAGACTCTTCGCTTGAGGAGCCGCTCTGCTGTTGATCCTGTTGTTCTCCGCTCTCGCTCTCCTGCTCGCTTTCGGCCTCTCCCTCGCCCTGCTGCTGCTCTTCGCTCTGCTCGCCGGATTCCTGCTGTTCCTCGGATTCCTGCTCGCCTGACTGCTGCTCTTCCTCCGACTCCTGCTCTCCCTCTTCCTGCTGTTTTTCCTGTTCCTCTTTTTCCTGCTCCGCCTTCTCTTCTTCGGTCAACTCATCCTCTTCGGGCTGCTCCTTGGCCATCAGGGTACGTGTAAGCGCCAGATTGTAGCCGGCATCCTCATGTTTGGGGTCATTCGCCAACACCGATTCATAGGCTTCGACAGCGCCTGGATAGTCCTCCAACCTGAAACGCGCATTGCCCAGGTTGTAGCGTGCATCCTGCTCTACGTCGTCCCGCTCCACAGCGGCAAAACTTTCGGCCGCCGCCGCATACTCGCCCGCCCGGTATTGGGCCACACCACGGCGATAGGGGTCGCTGAAATCCTTTGCCGCCTCTTCATAGTGCCCCTGCTGATAGGCGTCCTCAGCGATCTGTTCGCTGTTGCGGAACCACTCGGCTTGTGTGGGGGCGCAAATCAGAAGCAGGAGGGGGAGAAGCGGGATAAGGCGCCTGTTCATAGGCCCCCCTCCGCTTGCTGGCGCCGAAAAGTGGGCAGCAACAGCAGTACCAGCGGAATCAGCATCCAGTAAAACCGCTCGTTCCAGATCCTGGTCTTCTCATCAGTGGCTACCGCCTCTGTAGCGTCGGAGGCAGCGAGGGTGAGAAGGGTGCGGCTGTCATCATCGCGAAAGTTTGCCTGCAGATAGCGGCCGTTACCGGCTGCCGCCAACTCTTTGAGCAACGGCTCGTTGAGCCGAGATTCGATAATCTTGCCTGCGCGGTCGCGCATCAGGTCTCCCAGACCGGTCGGAGCGGGTACCGGACCGCCGCCGCTGGTGCCGACGCCGAGCACATGCAGGCGGATGCCACTTGCCGCCAGGGCTTCGGCCCGTTTGGCCAGGTCGGGTTCATCAAAGTCGCCGTCGCTGATCAGCAGGATCGAGCGTCCGCCCTCGCTGGGCTGGCCTTTGAGCAGCTGTTCCGCCTTGTCCAGTGCAGTATGCAGACGGCTGCCCTGCAATCGAGTCAGGTCGGTGGAGAGAGCGGGCAGGGCGTTGAGGATGCTCTGGCCGTCTTCCGTAATGGGTGAGACGATGTGGGAGACTGAAGCGAAGGCGATCAGGCCGATACGGATCTCCCGGTTGAGCTGTACCAGATCCTGGATCTCCTGACGGGCACGCCCCAGACGGGAGGGTTGCACATCGGCCACCTCCATGGAGCGGGAGATGTCCATCAGAATGATCAGGTCGCTGCCGGGGGTAAATGCCTCTACGTCAGTGTAGTCCCAGCGGGGGCCGGCCATGGCG
This sequence comes from bacterium endosymbiont of Escarpia laminata, assembly GCA_003660235.1. Taxonomy (GTDB): domain Bacteria; phylum Pseudomonadota; class Gammaproteobacteria; order Chromatiales; family Chromatiaceae; genus QGON01. The sequence goes on from QGON01000057.1 coordinate 47,242, forward strand.
ATCACCGCAAGAATCCACAACAGCGCCCAGCGGATGAAACGCCCCCAGCGTTCGTTGACCTCAAGTTCTCGTACACCGGTGAGGTGGGGCAACAGGTGTTCATCGGCGTATAGATGGATTGGCCCCTTGCTTGGGTGAGTGACGCTGAAGATCAGCCAGCCGAGTACCGGTAGCAGTCCAAGCAGGGCGAATAGCCACTCCGGGCGGGCAAAATGGAAGGCTGCATCAGGCATAGCCACCTCCCTTCAAGGTGCGTTTGCGGCCCTCCGGAAAGAGTCCCATGACCAGCAGGCAGATAAGCCCGATGCCGAGGGGCCAGTGGTAGAGCGGTTGTGGAATGAAGATGGTGCGGGACTCCGCTTCGGTCTTCTCCAGCTCGTCGATACGCTGGTAGATCTTCTCCAGAGCCGCAGTGTCGGTACCCCGGAAGTAGGCGCCGCCGGAGGTTTCAGCAATCTGCCGCATCACCTCTTCGTTGAAGCCGAGGTCGCTGCGATAGATCAGCCGTCCGTTCTCCATGATCGGTACCTCTTCACGATCACTGCCGACGCCGATGCTGTAGATACGGATGCCTTCCCGAGCGGCTAACTGTGCCGCTTTCAGCGGGGGGATGGTGCCTGCAGTGTTCTCGCCGTCGGCGATCAGCAACAGCACCCGCGAGCCTTCCGGGCGATCACGCAGTTTCTTGACGCCCAGTCCGAGGGCATCACCCATGGCCGTACCATTGCCGGCGATAGTGGGAATTACATCGTTGAGCAGGCTGTTTACCGCCCTGCGGTCGAAGCTCAGAGGTGACAAAACATAGGCCTGACTGCCGAAGATAATCAAGCCGATGCGGTCCCCCTGGCGTCCATCGATGAATTTGCCCACGACGCCTTTCACCACCTGCATGCGGCTCACCTGCTTGCCTTTGACAGTGAAGTCGAGGGCGTCCATGGAGTGGGAGGCGTCCACTGCCAGCATCAGATCGTAACCGGCAGTGCGATTCTCCGTGTAGGGTTCGAGCCACTGGGGGCGCATCAGCGCAAGCACCAGGGAGATCCAAAGCAGGATGAGCAGGATCCGGTAGAGCAGGGCGATGATGGGAGTGCCGGGACGGCGGGCCTGAAAGGCCTCCTGCAGATGTCCCAACGAAGGGTGGAGCAGGGTGGTCTGGTGACCCTCGGTCAACGTCTGTTCCTCACTCTTCGGACGCTGCCAGAAGAGTCGTGTCAGGAACGGCAGGACCAGCAGCAGCGCCATCCAGGGCCAGTGAAATTCAAACATGACAGGCTCCCTCACTGCTGACCCAGCGGATGGCGGCATCGATCAGGCGGCCAAGGGCGGCACGATCGGTATCGAGTCCTGGTGGAGCGTAGGGGAGTTGCAGCAGCAGTTTGCCATTCTGCTGCCAGTCGAAGTCGGATTTGTCGTTTTTCTTCAGCCACAGCAACCAGGTCTCTCCGGTCAGAGCCGCTGCATGGGGCCGGCCGCAGCGGGCGATGGCGATGCGGCGTAACAGTTCGGAGAGCTCCCCTGCCACCTCTTTGGTGGCCTGGGTTTTGAGTTTGCGTTTCAGTTGCAGCAATCGACGGCGGGCATCTTTTTGCCAGCGTCCGAGGGGATAGAGTCTGCGTTGACGCAGCAGCCACACGACGAGCAGAACGAAGAGCACGATGCCCAGCGCGGAGAGCCACCAGCCGATGGCCAGGGGCCACCAGGAGGCGGGGTCGATTGTGTGGATGTCGCGCAGTGAGTCCATATCAATAACTAGCGCGCGCCGAAGTGACGGGCGAGTGCGCGGGTCAGGGTGATGTGGATCTCTTCGTCGGTGCTGACGGGCATCAAGGGTACACCGAGACGATTGCAGAGTGCCTCGAGTGTGCTGCGGCGCCGCTGCCAAATCTCATGGTAGCGGTCACGGGCCTGTTGATCACGGGTATCTATCTCTATCAGCTCCCCATCCGGCCCCGCAAAGGTGACCCTGCCCATCTCAGGGATTTCGCTTTCTGCGGGATCGTCTACCGGGATCAATACCAGTGTGTGGTGTTGGCAGAGACGTCCCAGTGTCTGCTCCAGGTCGGCTATCTCCCGATTCATATCGGCAATAACGAAGATCAGCGATCCGGTGGGGGTACCCCGGTCCGCCTTCTGCAATGCTTCGGAGAGACAGTCGATCTGACGTTTCTCCTGGCTGCCCTCGGTAGTGAGGGAGTGCAGCAGGCGCCAGAGGGCGCGGCGGCCCTTGGTGGGACGGATATACTGCATGCCGATTCCGGCGTCGCCAAACAGCATGCCACCCACCCGATCATTGAGCCGCGAGGCTGCCCAGCCGAGCAGGGCCGCAGCCTTGGCGGCCTGAATCGATTTGAAGGTGCCGCGGGTGCCGAAGCTCATGTGTGGTCCCTTGTCCACACAGAGCACCACGCTGCGCTCCCGCTCTTCACGGAAGATCTTGAGGTGGGGAACATTGGTGCGGGCGGTGACGTTCCACTCCATATTGCGGATATCGTCGCCCTCCCGGTATTCGCGCACCTCCTCGAAATCGAGACCGGTGCCACGGAACACTGATGAGTAGAGACCGCTGAAACTGGAGTTGACCAGGTGGTGCGAAGCCAGACCAAGGGTATGGGCCTGATGCCGCAGTTCCAGCAGGTCGTCGATATGGGGGTAGAGACTCATGGTGAGACGCTTCCTCTGACAACCGGCGGGATTAAGGGATTGCGACCATGTCCAGCAGACGCGCCAGGAAGTCGTCTGTGGTGATGCCCTCGGCTTCTGCTTCAAAGGTCAGCAGGATGCGGTGACGCAGAATCGGCGGTGCCACAGCCTGAATATGGTGTGGGGCGACGAAATCCTCACCGTCGAGCCAGGCCCGGGCACGGGAGCAACGGGCCAGCGCGATACTTGCACGGGGAGATGCGCCGAATCGGCACCAGCGGGCCAGGTCGGTATCGTAGGCCTTGGGGTTACGGGTGGCCTGCACCAGATCCACGATGTAGCTGTTCAGTTTTGGATCAAGGTAGAGTTCAGCCGCTTCCTGGCGGATTGCGAACAGATCGTGCTGAGAGAGCTGCTTTGACGGGGGCTTGGGGGCTTCCGTCATCTGATTGCTGTCCAGTGCCAGAATCTGCAGCTCCTCTTCGCGGCTCGGGTATTCCACGTTTGCCTGCATCAGGAAGCGGTCGAGTTGGGCTTCCGGAAGATTGTAGGTACCTTCCTGCTCAATCGGATTCTGGGTGGCCAGCACCATGAAGAGTTGCGGCAGCGCATAGGTCGTCTGACCGACGGTTATTTGCTGTTCCGCCATCGCCTCCAGGAGCGCGGACTGGACCTTGGCGGGGGCGCGGTTGATCTCGTCGCCGAGCAGAATATTGTGGAAGATCGGTCCCTGGCGAAATTCGAACTCTCCCTTTTCGTGGCGGTAGATGTCGGTGCCGATAAGGTCTGAGGGCAACAAATCGGGGGTGAACTGGATGCGATGGAAGTCACCTTCGATCGCTTCGGCCAGCGCTTTGACTGCCGTTGTCTTGGCCAGCCCCGGCAGACCCTCCACCAGCAGGTGTCCGTCGCTGAGCAGGCAGATCAACATTGCGTCGATGAATTTTTGTTGCCCGATGATGCGGGAGGCCAAGTGTTCGCGGAGGGGGTCGAGGTCGGAAGGATTCATACTACAGCTACTTTTATAATGGGTCGTTATCTGTCCATCACGCCTCCCGGCGCGCTTGCTGGCAGCCTGAGGCGTTGATGACAATCTTGTAATCACGCCATCCTGTCGCCAATTCGGATAAAGTGCAAGCAGTAGAAGTGTTGTAAGTTATTTGATTATTAGAATTTTATTAATTATCTGTAGATGATTTCGTCCAGCTATCCGGGTTTTGCAGACTCCAAAATGCACTTTCGCCAACACCCTGATAATTATGATTGAACATTGTGGAAAAGCCGCTTTTTCAATGTGTTGCCTGGTGATTTATTCACACAGCGCCTATTGCAGTTCCTGTGGCGGGGTATTTGTCAATAGTCAGGGTGTAAAAAAATTTGTACATTGATATTATCCTTTATATTCAGTTGGTTAGTAGATCGTTTATTTTTTTTACAATCTAAAGACAAGTCAATGTTTATGCGGGTTTCAGGGTGATGTCCCGATTTTTTCAACAAAGTTATCCACAGAAGATGTGCATAAGTGGGAAGTCGTTTTTCAAAGCGGGGTTACAGCTGTTTTCAAGCAATATCCTGATGAATATTCGCTAACGTATTGATTTAACTTTTGGGGGGGGATGCTTCTCAGGGGGAGAGTCTGTTTCCCGAAATATATCAAAAATCTGAAATATTGAGGCGTAGAGCGGCAGGGTTTTGGGTATAATCCCCGCTCTTTTTTTGGACCGGACTGTAATTCAGTGATCGAGAAGCTCAGAAATATCGCCATCATCGCGCATGTTGACCACGGCAAGACCACGCTGGTGGACGAACTGCTGAAACAGTCAGGAACCCTGGGGGAACGCTTCGGTAAAGTCGAGCGGGTGATGGATTCGAATGACCAGGAGAGGGAGCGTGGCATTACCATCCTCTCCAAGAATACGGCGATCCGCTGGAACGACTACCGCATTAATATCGTCGATACTCCCGGTCATGCCGATTTCGGCGGCGAGGTGGAGCGGGTGCTCTCAATGGTCGATTCGGTACTGCTGCTGGTGGATGCTCAGGAAGGACCCATGCCGCAGACCCGCTTCGTCACCCAGAAGGCCTTCGATCATGGTTTGCGCCCTATCTTGGTGGTCAATAAAATAGACAGACCTGGCGCCCGCCCCGAGTGGGTCATCGATCAGGTGTTCGAACTCTTCGATCGTCTTGGCGCCACTGACGAGCAGCTCGATTTCCCCATCGTTTACGCCTCGGCCATCAACGGCTATGCGGGTCTTGAGGAAGATGTAAGCGAAGGTGACATGACGCCATTGTTCGAGGCTATAATTACGCATTGTCCGGTGCCTGATGTGGACCCTGATGGTCCTCTACAGATGCAGATCTCCAATCTTGACTACAACAGCTACGTGGGCGCTATTGCAGTGGGCCGCATCGCACGGGGGACCATCCGCCCCAACCAGCAGGTGGTTGTGGTCAAGTACGACGGCGAGGAGCACAAGGCCAAGGTCGGGATTGTGTATGGATATCTGGGGCTTGAGCGGCACGAGGTCAAGGAGGCGGTGGCCGGCGATATCATTGCCATCACGGGCATGGATGCGCCAAATGTCTCTGATACCCTCTGCGATCCGGATAATGTGGAACACCTGCCCCCCCTGAGCGTGGATGAACCTACCGTCTCCATGACCTTCCAGGTCAACGCCTCTCCCTTTGCCGGCAAGGAGGGCAAATACCTGACCTCCCGTCAGCTCAAGGAGAGGCTGGAGCGGGAGCTGATACACAACGTGGCTCTGCGGGTGGAGGAAGGTACCGATCCTGAGAAGTTCAAGGTCTCCGGTCGTGGCGAACTGCACCTCTCGGTGCTGCTTGAGACCATGCGCAGGGAGGGTTTTGAGCTGGCGGTCTCCCGTCCCGAAGTCATCTTTCGTGAGGTCGACGGTGAGGTTTGCGAACCCTATGAGCAGTTGACCGTTGATGTGGAGGAGCTGCATCAGGGAACCATCATGGAGGCTTTGGGCGCCCGCAAAGGTGAGCTTAAGGATATGGTGCCTGACGGCCAGGGGCGTGTGCGTCTCGACTATGTCATCCCTTCCCGTGGCCTGATCGGCTTTCAGACCGAGTTTATGACCAGTACCTCGGGTACCGGTCTGATGTATCACGTATTCGACCATTATGGGCCTGCTCAGCACGGTGGTATTGCGCCGCGTAAGAACGGCGTGCTGATCTCCAACGGTCAGGGTAAGGTGCTGGGGTTCGCTCTGTTCAACCTGCAGGAACGGGGCAAGATGTTCGCTTCACCGGGGGATGAGGTCTATGAGGGGCAGCTGGTGGGTATCCATGCGCGGGCCAACGATCTTGTGGTCAATCCGTTGAAAGGCAAGCAGCTCACCAATGTTCGTGCCTCAGGCAAGGATGATGCGATTATGCTTACAACGCCGTTGAAGTTTACCCTGGAACAGGCGCTGGAGTTCATCGAGGAGGATGAACTGGTGGAGATTACCCCCAGTGCGATTCGCTTGCGCAAAAAGCATCTCAAGGAGCATGAGCGGAAGAAAGCGTCCCGCGGCGGCTGAAGTCGGTCAGCGGCCCGGATTCAGAAGAGATCTACATCGCCGCTCGACATTTCGTTGGTCTGCACTGATTTTTCCTTGAGACTGTCGAACTCCTGCTGAATCTGTTGCAGTATTGATGAGAGTTCTGTCAGGGGTGGCTCGCCCCCCTGATGGTGCAGCAGGATGCCGCTGATCTGGTTGGTTACTTCTGTGAGTCGCTCAAGCCGAAGGTGTGAGTGCTGCAGAATCTGCCGGCTCATGTCGTCTACCTGGAGTGAGGTGAATCCCGCAGCTACCTGTTGTTGGGTTTTCTGCGTGATGGCTGCAATTTGTGACGTATTGTTGCGCACGACCCGATTGATCGACCCCATGTCGTCCCACATTTGGCTCAATGCTGCCTGGGATGCGTCGATGGTTGAAATATCGGTAGAGGCTGATTTTTCCACAATGGAACGGATACTGTGGATGTCATCCTGCATCGCTGTTAATTTTTCCTTAATCTGGTTGTTGAAGTTGGTGGTGCGTTGTGAAAGGTTTCGCACTTCATCTGCAACCACGGCAAAACCACGCCCGGCGTCACCGGCCCGGGCGGCCTCAATTGCTGCGTTTAGCGCCAAGAGATTGGTTTGTGCGCTGATGTCGTCCACTTCCTTGAGCAGACTGACCGCCCCATCTACATCCCCATTGATATTGGTAAAGCGGTCGACGATGGTTTTGTTGGCTTCTGTGACACCGCGAATGGTGGTGGCAAAATTGTCCACGATCTTTTCTGTTTCGTGCGCGAAGCTCTCGATGCCGGCGATCTGCTCGTTCTTCTCTTCTGATTTAACGGATTGAACCAACTGATCGACCAGGCTGCTCAAGGTCTGCTCCTGACGGTTGCTTACGTCGCTGATCGTGGCGAAGTTATTGGATAGGCGGTTGATGGCATCGCTCACCAGATTGGCGACATGGTTAAGGTCGGAATGCACCGCCTGAAACTGGGTGTTGACCTCCAGCATGGCCTGATCAAACAGGCTTTCGTACTCCACACTCTGCTGGTTTCTGCTTGCAGCAGCTTTGTCCATGGCCTCGGATTGACGTTGTTGCAGGAAATGGTGGCGGATAAAGCCTGCGACTATTGCGCTCAGTGCGACACCCTGGAAACCCAACCAGACCCAACTGTTATCGAGTAAGGTTTGGCTCACAATGCCTGCAAGCAAGGCGCCCAGTGCAATCCATGGATATGGGTATTTGGGATTCATGGTAAAGGTCTTCCAGCTTCTGAATGACTAACCCAAACTGTTTTGTTTGCTTTGACCGGTACAGGGTTTGAGGGTACCAATTATCCCTGTGATCGGCGGGGGATATGTTTTCTTTAGCGCGGAGCTGGCGAAGGCAAATGTTAAGAGTGGGCGGATTTTGCAGAAAAGAAAAACCCCGGCGGCATTCCATGCTGTCGGGGCTTTAGTCGCCTGGTTGTGGTTGGCAAAGGTGTTCTCTCCGTAGCTGCGCCGTTCCTGCGCATTTCGTCGTTCCATCTGCATCCCTGCCGGCGACAGGTATAGATTTACACAAAGCGGTGAGATTTCGTGTGGGCAATGACCTCATCTCTTGTAGGAATTTTCTGAACATTGTGACTGTTGCAGGTGAAATATGCGTGTTTCCCTGTGGGTTGTCAGGGTAAACTCTCGATTTCATGACAACTATCTATTCTAAAATCAAATGATTGGACTGCTGCAGCGAGTGTCAAATGGAAGCGTGAAGGTGGAGCAGGAGGTGATCGGAGAGATCGGCCGTGGGCTGCTGGTGCTGGTTGGGGTGCAGAGGGACGATAACGAGGCCAGGGCCGACAGGCTGTTGGAGCGTCTGCTTGGTTACCGGGTATTCCCAGATGAAACCGGACGCATGAATCTGGGGTTGCGTGATATAGGTGGCGGTCTCTTGCTGGTGCCTCAGTTCACTCTGGCGGCGGATACGCATAAAGGAAAACGCGCCGGATTTTCCACTGCGGCACCCCCTGCGATGGGGGAGGCCCTTTTTCTCTACCTGCTCGATCGTGCAAGGGAGACTCACGGGGATGTGGCGAATGGTCGCTTTGGTGCGGAGATGCAGGTGGAGTTGACCAATGAGGGCCCTGTGACCTTCTGGCTGGAAACCTGAGGTTCAGACAGGGTACCTCCGTCCTACTTCTTTGCCTTTCTGGTCGCCTCATGCAGGTCGAATGCCAATCGATATGCCGTATAGTATTTGACGATGTTGCGTGTATAGCGCACGGTCTCCTGGCCTACGATCCTGAGCGCCGCGTGCTCAACATTGAGGAACCAGCGGTCCCTGTCCAGCCCCATTTTTTCGGCTTTTGCGCGCATTTTGCGTACTTTCGCCGGGCCGGCATTGTAGGCGGCGAGGCTGAAAAAAACGCTGTCCTGCGGTGAGATGGAGGGATCGCTGAAGTAGTGTTTGCGTAGCCAGGCCAAGTATTTAATACCGGCGTGAATATTGTTCTCCAGCTTCTCGATGTCAGAAATGGCAACATGTTTGTCGGCGGCTGTCGCCTTGCGTATCTGCATGATGCCGATAGCTCCGGAGGGATTACGCTTGCGCTGATCGAGTCCGGATTCCTGGTAAGCCTGAGCGGCAATGACCAGCCAGTCGAAATCATACTGTTCGGCATATTTTTTAAAAAGGCTACTGACTCGATTCAGACGGTCATGTTCATTGGGTTCCAGGGGGTTTTTGATCCATCGGGTCTTTTCGTAGTAACGCTTGAACATCATGTTGCCGAGCAGACTGCCCTTTTTGATCTTCCCGATATAGCCATTCAGGCTCTGCAGTAGTTTGGGGTTGTTCTTTCTTACCGCCCACGCAAGCTGGCTGCCGGAATGGATAGGGTGTCCTGGATATAGCTGAATATTTTTCAGCACCTGTGACCAGATCCTGGCGATGTGGTCGTCGGCGACCGTGTAGTCGATGACCCCGGCGTTGACCATTTCAAGCAGATCTTCGGTCTGCAGATATTCACTCACTTCGATGATCTCGACCGGCAGCCGGTTTTCCCTGCGGAACCGTTGATTGAGCTGTTTAAGATGTGTGGCGTAGCTGCTGCCTCTCAGCAGATGGAGGGTCTTTCCCGCCAAGTCATTCAGGGAATTCAGGGGTGCGGTGGATTTCGCGGCTACGATGATCTCCTGCACGTTGGGTAGATAGGGTTTGGTAAATGCGACCATTTTTCTCCGCTCCGGCGTGATGGTCAGCCCGGCTGCGGCGATGTCCCCTTTGCCTGCGAGCAGAGAGGGCAGCAACTGATCGAAGGGAACAGGGATAAACACCAGGACGGTATTTATCTGGTTTCGCCTATTGTCTTTGTTGAGGTGTTCTTTATATTTCTCCAGCAATTCGGCTTCAAACCCTTTGCGGTTACCGTTGTGGAGAAAAAAACCGGTGCGGTTGTAACTGACCAGTACCCGAATGGCGGCACGCGTCTGTATCTCATCGAGATCACCGGAGAATTGCCGGGTGACCGTATCGAGTATGGAAGAGCCATCCGCTGCTGAGAGGCTCAGTGGAAGGCAGATCAGCAGCAACAGAGTGACCAGCCGTCGAATGGCATTCAGGGAGTCGTTGCCTTGGAAAAATGTCGGCAAAGTGGCTGTTTCCATCTCGTTCTCTAATGGTCGTTATGCTTGAATTAGCACCCAACTTATCCTTCCCTTGCGTCATAATCGATACTGTATATAATAACAGTATGAATATAACCACAGGTCAAGCCCGATGAAGTTGACGCCAAGACAGACAGAGGTCCTTGAGTTGGTTCGCACTCACCTGGAGGTGACAGGTTTTCCACCAACCCGCGCGGAGATTGCGAAGGCTCTGGGTTTCCGCTCTGTAAATGCAGCTGAGGAGCATCTGCGGGCACTTGCGAAAAAGGGGGCCATTGAACTGCTGAAAGGGCGCTCACGCGGGATTCGGTTATTGTTGCCGGACGAGAAGGACGAAGGCATGCCCGTGGTTGGCCGGGTGGCGGCAGGCAGTCCGATTCTTGCAGAAGAGCATATTGAAGAGCGCTACCCTTTCTCTCCGGAGCTTTTTCATCCGCCGGCAGACTATCTACTGAGGGTGTCGGGTGCGAGTATGCGGGATGTGGGCATTATGGATGGTGACCTGCTCGCAGTCCATCGCACTTCTGAGGCGCGCAACGGCCAGATTGTGGTGGCGCGTCTGGATGATGAGGTGACAGTAAAACGGTTTCATCGCGATGCCCGGCATCGACATCTGGTGGTATTGTTGCCGGAGAATGCCGATTTTGAGCCAATCAGGGTTGATCTGCGGGAACAGCACTTAATGATAGAAGGGTTGGGTGTCGGTGTTCTGCGTCAGGGACTGGAGATTTCGAACCGTTTCAGGCGCACCTAAAAGCGTCGTACCGTATATACTAGGACCCAGGAAGTATTGGACCTCCTGAGCGATTGCCGACGCTGTGTAACAGTTGAGATCTACACGGGTCGCTGTCGCTGTATTGTCGATTTTGTGTGGGCAGGGGAGACGGTTAGGTGCTGGGAGTTCTGTTACTGGGGTTTCTGATAGGCCTGCAGCACGCGATGGAAGCGGATCATGTTGCGGCAGTCGCGTCCCTGGCAACTCAAAACCGCACCCTTGCACAGACAGCCAGGCAGGGTGTTGTCTGGGGTTTGGGACATGCCTTGACGCTGTTTCTCTTTGCTGGAGTGGTGCTGGTTTTCGACTTGATCATGCCTGAGTCTCTGGCTCGCACCCTGGAATTGACGGTGGGCGTGATGCTGATTCTACTGGGCGTTGATGTTTTGCGTCGTCTGATAAGTGAGAGAGTGCACTTTCACGCCCATAGTCACGGAGAACTGACCCATTTTCATGCTCACTCCCATCAGGGTGGCGGCGCGCATGATGTTGATCTGCATTTGCATAAACACTCTGAGCGGTTTCCCCTGCGAGCACTCTTTGTCGGCATGATGCATGGTATGGCGGGTTCCGCCGCGCTGATCCTGCTGGCGCTGGAGACCGTGGCGTCTCCTCTTGAAGGTCTGCTCTATATCCTGGTTTTCGGTTTTGGTTCAATCGCCGGGATGGGGCTTTTGGCGCTGGTGATCGGTCTGCCCATGCGGCTCTCATCCCGTTCTCTCACATGGGCGCATAACGGCCTGAAAGGGGGGGTGGGTTTTCTCACGGTGGGGCTGGGTGCTGCTGTGATCGTGTCGGTCATTTAACGTTTTTTCCGTATCTGCTGACGGTGCATCACACTTTGTTTGCACGGGTGGATGGAACAAATTGCCAGATTCTCCAGCTCCGGTTAAACTCAACCGTTGATAACTCCCGAATTTTTCACAAATTTCTGCAACGGAAAAACATTTGGAAACGGTGCAAAAAATCAATCTGCTGGAGCTCGACCTTAAGTCGATGGAGGCTTTTTTTGTCGACCTGGGCTCAAAGGCCTTTCATGGCCGCAATGTGTTCAAGTGGATTCACAAACACGGTGTGGTTGATTTTACGGCCATGACCGATATCTCCAAGCGGCTGAGAGAACAACTGGAAGCCGCGGCAGAGGTGCGTCTGCCAAAACTGGTTTTCGAACAGCCATCCTGGGACGGCACCCGCAAGTGGGTACTGGAACTTGAGGATGGCCAGCGCATCGAGACCGTTTATATCCCGGATGATGGGCGCAGTACCATCTGTGTCTCCTCGCAGGTGGGTTGTGCTCTGGACTGCTCCTTCTGCTCCACCGCCCAGCAGGGGTTCAACCGCAACCTGAGTGTGGCTGAGATTATCGGTCAGGTCTGGGTGGCGGCCCGGGAGCTGGGTCACTCCCCCACCAACGTGGTGATGATGGGCATGGGCGAGCCACTGGCCAACTTCGAGCCTGTGGTGACCGCGATGGACATCATGCAGGACGATCTGGCTTACATGCTCTCCAAATACCGCGTGACTATCAGTACCTCCGGGATTGTGCCTGCCCTGCGGAAATTAAGGGATGTGAGCGACGTCAGCCTCGCCGTCTCCCTGCACGCGCCGGATAATGCGCTGCGTGATGAATTGGTGCCGATCAACCGGAAATATCCTCTTGAAGAACTGATTCCCGCCTGCCGTGACTTTATAGAAGGTGATAAGCGGCGCAAGGTGACCTGGGAATATGTGATGCTTGATGGGATCAATGACAGCATCAAACACGCCAAGGCGTTGATTCGCCTGCTTGAGGGGACACCCTCCAAGGTCAACCTGATTCCGTTCAACCCGTTCCCCGGCAGCGACTACAAAACCTCACCGCCGGAACGTATCGAAGCCTTTCGCCAGCGGCTGAAACGCTCGGGTATTATTGCCATGACCCGCAAGACCCGTGGTGACGACATCGATGCCGCCTGCGGCCAATTGGTGGGTAAGGTGCGGGATCGTAGTCGCCGTGATCTCAAACGCAGGCAATCACAGCCTTTGCAGGTAAATCTCTCATGAAAGGTATAGGTGTGCTGCCTCTTTTCAGTGTGTTGTCAGTCGTGTTGTTGATGAGTGCCTGCGCCGGTCAGGAGACCAGGCAGGAACAGGATAATATGGGAGATCTGGGGAGGAGCAAGCAGGAGAGCCCGGCCGATGTCTATTTACAGATGGGCATTGCTTATATGCAGGATGGCCAACCGGCGATTGCTCTGAAGAAGCTGAAGAAGGGGCTTGCTGTTGATCCTGACAATGCCGAGATCCACAATGTAATCGCTATTCTCTACGAACGTTTGGGCGAGATGCCATTGGCTGAAACGCACTATGGTACGGCTGTGAAACTGCAGCCGAAAAATCCCTATATCCATAACGCCCGCGGCAGTTTCTTTTGCAAACAGAAACGCTATCAAGAAGCGAAGGATGAGTTCGAAGGCGCGGTGAGTAATCCGCTCTATCCCACTCCATGGGTCGCACTGGCAAATGCAGGGCTCTGCGCCGAAAGGGCTGGAGACAAGACCCTGGCAGAATCCTATTACCGGCGGGCGCTCTCCAGCAAAAAAGACTATCCGCTGGCGCTCTACCAAATGGCGGAAACCAGCCTGGAGCAGGGGAACTATCTGTCTGCACGGGGTTATCTAGAACGTTACAATTCAGCGGCTCAGTCAACTGCAGGATCATTGTGGCTTGGGGTGCGGATCGAGCATGCATTGGGTGGCCGGGAGCAGGCCGCTGCATATAAAAAGCTGCTCAGGGACAAGTTTCCGGACGCCCCTGAGGTTCAGCTCCTCAACAAAATAGAACGATAATGAGTGTGCTTACCAATAGTGAAACTGAGTCGGAAGCGGCAGCAGAGCCCATTGAGGGTCCCGGGGCGCGTCTGCGTAAGGCGCGTCAGTTACACGGCTTGGACCAATCGACGGTTGCCGCCCAGCTTCATCTCAGTGAAGGGATGATCGAGGCCTTGGAATGGGACGATTTTGATGCCCTGCCTGGCACCGTTTTTGTCCAGGGTTACCTGCACAACTATGCACGTCTATTGAAGCTGCCGGAGGGGGAGATACTGGAGGCTTTTCTGGCTCTCTCTCCCGCTCAACAGAGCCATGGCTATCCCAGCAGGAAAGTGGCGACAGTGGGAAAAGAGGTACGCAGCAGCCATGGTGCTGTGCGTATGATGACCTGGCTTATTGTGATCTCTCTGTTGGTGCTGCTGGGTATTTGGTGGCAGGGTCAGCTTGACTTGAGGTTGGGTGGTGATCCCGTTGATACCCTGGGTGAGGCGGTTCCTGCCATTGTGTCATTGCCGGAAACACTGAATGATCCTGGCGTGTCAACGCCTAGCTCACTCCCTGCGCAGGAAGATGAGACGCCCGTTGAATCTGCAGAGACTGTCGCAGATTCTTTGGCAGAGGAGACGCCGAGTGAGGCTGAAGTGGCCGAGGCAGAGAGCGTGGCGGTCACGGACCAGGAGGTAGCGCAGGAATCCGTTGCCGTTCAACCGGAGGAGAGGGAAGAGGACGCAGTTACGGCGGTTGACGAACCACCTCCGGCGCCTGTTGAGATCCCGGTTTTAGCCTCCAGCGCCCCAAAGGTAGTGTTCGAATTTTCTGAACGTTGTTGGGCAGAAGTGCGCGATGCCAACGGCAAGGCGCGTATTTTTGGTGAGATTGCCGCTGGTACCACGCGTTTGCTTGATAAAGGCCCCGCCCCCTATTCGGTAGTGCTGGGTAAAGCATCGGGTGTCAGCATAACCGTTGACGGGGTCGCTTATGACCTTGAGCCGCATACCCGGGCGAATGTGGCCCGCTTCAGTTTCGATCCGTCAAATTTGTAGTTTGGATTATGTGATTTCCCCTGGCACTGTGCCAGTTTGTGCCATCCGTGTTAATCTACGCGGTTTTAACCGTTCCACTTAAGCGATTACCGGTAGTTCCAGCCGATGGCAAAAAACATCCAGGCAATCCGCGGGATGAAAGATATCCTGCCTGAGCAGACACCTCTGTGGCAGTTTCTCGAAGATACCGTCCGTTCGGTCCTTAGCCGCTATGGGTACGGCGAGATACGCATGCCCATCGTCGAGCTGACCGAGCTCTTCAAGCGCTCCATCGGCGAGGTGACTGACATCGTCGAGAAGGAGATGTATACCTTCGAAGATCGCAACGGGGATAGCCTGACGCTGCGTCCGGAGGGCACTGCTGGCTGTGTCCGTGCCGGTCTGGAACATGGCCTGCTGTTCAACCAGGTGCAGCGCCTCTGGTATCGTGGTCCCATGTTTCGTCATGAGCGGCCCCAGAAGGGACGCTATCGGCAGTTTCATCAGATCGGGGTGGAGAGCTTTGGTCTCGAAGGACCCGATATCGACCTGGAACAGATACTCATTACCCATCGTATCTGGCGTGAGCTGGGCCTGGATGGGCTGGAACTGCAGCTCAATACTCTGGGGACAGCAGAAGAGCGAACTGCCTACAAGGTTCTGCTGGTAGACTATTTTCGTAGTCGTATCGACGAATTGGACGGGGACAGCCGACGTCGTCTGGAGAGCAATCCTTTGCGGATTCTGGATACCAAGAACCCGGATATGGTTGCAGTGGTGAGAGATGCGCCGACCCTGATGGAGCATCTTGGTGGCGCTTCCCGTGCTCACTTTGAAACCCTTTGCGCCGGTCTGGATGCGGCGGGAGTGGCCTATGTCATCAATCCCCGTCTGGTGCGAGGGCTGGACTACTACGCCCGCACAGTGTTCGAGTGGGTCACCACGCGGCTCGGTGCTCAAGGTACGGTTTGTGCCGGCGGACGCTATGATGGGCTGGTTAAACAGCTGGGAGGACGCCCCACGCCGGCGGTAGGTTTCGCCATGGGCCTGGAGCGGCTGATTGCCCTGCTGGAAGAGAGCGAGACAGCCAAGCGTCTGCCGCCGGTGGACCTCTATCTGGTGATGATGGGTGAAACTGCGCAACGTGAAGGAGTGCAGCTGGCTGAGCGCCTGCGGGATGAGCTGCCGGGCCTGAGGTTGATTGTAAACTGCGGTGGCGGTGGTTTTAAGAGCCAGTTCAAGAAGGCCGACAAGAGCAATGCCCGTTATGCCCTGATCTTTGGGGACGATGAACTGGCCAATGGAGAGGTGGGTCTAAAGCCACTGCGTGGCGAAGGCGAGCAGCAGCAGGTGAAATTGAGTGAACTGGCGGGCATTATTGCCGGTCTGACAGCGTAAAATCACCGGTTGGTGATTATTTTTGACTGAATAAAGGAAACCGGATGAGCGTTTACCAGACTGAAGAAGAGCAGGTCGAAGTGTTAAAAAAGTGGTGGCAGGAGAACGGTAAATCCGTAGTCGCCGGCGTGGTGATTGGATTGGGCGCCGTATTTGGCTGGCAGTCCTGGGGAGAATATAAAGAGCGGGTTGGTGGAGACGCCTCAGTCGCTTTCAACCAGATGATCACAGCTGTAGAAAGTGGTGACAGTGATTCTGCCAGCAAGCAGGCAGAGCTATTGCGCCTGGAGTACGAATCCTCGAACTATGCGGTTTTCGCAGCGTTGGCGCAGGCGCGTATCAAACTCGAGGCAGGGGACTCCCCGGCAGCCCGCTCACAGTTGGAATGGGCTATAGATAACGCCTCTGAACCCGGTCTGAAACAGATCGCACAGTTACGGTTGGCGCGCGTTCTGTTGAGTGAGGGTGACCTGGATGGCGCTGCCGCTCAGGCGAAGGTCGATAGCGGGGCCTATGCAGGTGAATTTGCCGTACTACGGGGCGACATTGCCCTGGCCCGTCAAGATAATAACAGCGCCCGCGACGCCTATAGTCTGGCCCTTGCCAGTGGGGTGGGTAACAGCGCGCTGGTGCAGATGAAACTTGACGATCTGGCAGTGGAAACACCCTGAGGTCGTTATGAAGCGCGTCTGGTTCTGGTTCTTTCTGCTCTCGCTGCTGTCTGGCTGTAGCAGTCTCTTTCCCGCCAAGGATAATGCAGATCCACCGGCGGAACTTGTGGATTTCACTGCGGCCCTGGAACTCGAAACGCTATGGCAGCTCACGGTGGGCGGCACCGACGGTAAGTTTCTTGAGATCGCCCCTGCAGTTGCTGATGAACATCTCTTTATCGCAGACCCGAAAGGCCGGGTGGTGGCGGTTGACCGTCTCAATGGCAAACAATTGTGGAATGTGGAGACCAAGCTGCAGGTGAGCGGTGGCCCGGGTGTGGGCAATGGCCTGGTGTTACTGGGTACTGCTGAGGCTGAACTGGTGGCGCTTGACGCAGCAGATGGCAGTGAGAAGTGGCGGCGCCGGGTCAGTAGTGAGGTGCTCTCGGTTCCTGCTGCGTCCCGGGGCGTTGTGGTGGTGCGCACTGTCGATGGACGGGCGGCCGGGCTGTCGGCTGATACAGGAGCCAGCCGTTGGACCTTTGACCATTCGGAACCTGTTCTCACCCTACGTGGCAACAGTTCGCCAATCATCAATGAAGACCAGGTATTCATCGGCTTTTCCAACGGTAAGCTTGCCGGACTCTCTCTGGATAGCGGCACTGCCAATTGGGAAGCAACGGTTGCCACCGCGCACGGGCGGACCGAACTGGAGCGGATAGTGGATATCGACTCCGACCCGGTGGTGGTGGAGGGTGTCATCTACGCTGCCAGTTTTCAGGGGCAGGTTGCGGCGGTTTCCGAAAGCAGCGGCGTGGTGCTATGGAGGCGGGATATCTCGGTGCACGCTGGTCTGGATGCGGATTGGAGACAGCTCTATGTCACTGACGACGAAGACTCTATCTGGGCACTCGAAGCGGGCAACGGTGCGACCCTGTGGCAACAGAAGGCACTTCGCGCAAGAAAGTTGTCGGCCCCCGCGATTATCGGCAACTATCTGGTAGTGGGAGATTACGACGGTTATCTGCACTGGTTATCCCAGGAAGATGGCCGCATGGTTGCACGCATTCGTGTGGGCAGTGAGGGTATTCGCGCCAAACCCCAGGTGGTGGACGACATCGTCTATGTCTTTGACGACAGTGGAAAGTTGACTGCATTGCGCATACGTCTGCCCGCAACGGAAACCCCCTGAGCCGCGGCCATGCTTCCTGTTATAGCACTTGTCGGTCGCCCCAATGTGGGCAAGTCCACGCTTTTCAATCGCCTCACCCGCAGCCGGGACGCCTTGGTGGCGGATCAGCCCGGTCTCACCCGTGATCGTAAATATGGCACCGGAAAGATGGGTGACAGCCCCTATGTGATCGTCGATACCGGCGGCATCAGTGGTAATGAAGGAGGGGTTGAGTTCCTGATGGAGCAGCAGGTGCGCCAGGCCATTGGCGAGGCGGATCATATCCTCTTTCTGTTGGATGCCAGAGAGGGCTGTACCGGCAGTGACGAGACGATTGCCGCTGAGCTGCGCCGCACCGGCACGCCGATTACCCCGGTGGTGAACAAGAGCGAGGGTTTGGAGGTGGAGATGGCCGCTGCCGACTTCTTCTCCCTGGGATTGGGTGAGCCCTCAGCGATTGCCGCAGTTCACGGTCAGGGTGTGAATACCCTGATCAACCAGGTACTCGACACCCTGCCACCGGTGGAGACGCTGGACGAGGAGATCAAGGGGACGCAGATCGCGGTGGTTGGGCGTCCCAATGTGGGTAAATCGACGCTGGTCAACCGTTTGCTGGGAGAGGAGCGGGTGGTGACCTTCGACCAGCCGGGCACCACCCGGGACAGTATCTTTATCCCTTTTGTCCACGACGAACGTCCCTATACGCTCATCGATACGGCGGGTGTGCGACGGCGTGCGCGCATCACGGAAGCGGTCGAAAAATTCAGTATCGTCAAAACACTGCAGGCCATCGAGCAGGCCAATGTGGTGCTGATGGTGCTCGACGCTCATCAGGGTGTGGGAGAGCAGGATGCGACGCTGGCGGGTCATGTGCTGGAGAGTGGCCGCGCACTCGTACTGGTGGTGAACAAATGGGATGGCCTCACACCCGACCAGCGTGAGCATATGAAAGAGGAGATTGGCCGGAAACTGCCGTTTCTCGGTTTTGCGCGGCTGCATTTCGTCTCTGCTCTGCACGGTTCAGGTGTGGGTGACCTCTACCAGCTGGTGGATCAGGCCTATGAAAATGCCATGCGGGACATGGCGACGCCCGAACTGACCCGGTTGCTGGAGCTGCTGGTGCAGGAGCATCAACCGCCATCCGTGCACGGGCGGCGTATCAAGATGCGCTACGCGCATCAGGGTGGAAAGAACCCGCCGATTATCGTGATTCACGGCAATCAGACCCAGCATGTGCCGAATCCCTACAAACGCTATCTGGTGGGCCGTTTTCGCGAAGCGATGAAATTGATCGGGACGCCGATTCGCATCGAGTTCCGCTCAGGCGACAACCCCTTTGAGGGCAAGAAGAACAAGCTGACCAATCGGCAGATACAGAAGCGCCAACGACTGAAGAGACACGTCAAACGCCAGGATCGGAAAAAATAACTTTTAAAGAGTGCCTGCTGGCAGTGAGGTAGGTCGGGTTAGGCGCGAACCCGCACGCAACTTGGATTTGGCACAACGTTTTTCTCGCGACGTAACCCGACAAAGCCGTGTCGGGTTACAATGCGCGGCAAGCCAAATGATGAATTTCAAGCTTGGTACAACGCGCATCTAACCCGACCTACAACTGGATCGCCCGATCCGCAAGCCTGATCGGGCTTACGGCTAGAAAACACCAAGATCGAGATAAGAGCGAGCCAACTTGCTTACCGCGATGTAATAGGCCGCAGTGCGGTAGTCCTCGATCTCCTCTTTACGGCAGCGAGTGTCGATGATCTCCTGCAGTGCCTGGCGCATACTGTCATCCAGACCCGAACACACCAGATCCTCCTCATTGGCCCCCTTCTCCAACTCACTTCTGATCCACTTCGGAACAGTCCGGCCGCTGGTCTCTTCCAGCGCTTGCAGGATATGACGCCCGCGGCTCTCATCGTAACGGCGTTCAAGGCGGCCGAAACGAATATGTGTGAGGTTCCGAATCCATTCGAAATAGGAGACCACGACACCACCTGCGTTGACATAGACATCCGGCAGGATGGTGATGCCACGGCTGCGCAGGATGCGGTCTGCCTCGAAGGTGATCGGACCATTGGCCGCCTCGGCGATCAGCTTTGCCTGGATATTCGGCGCGTTCTCTTCGGTGATGGCGGCTTCGACAGCGGCCGGGATCAGTATGTCGCACTCCATCTCCATCACCTTGGCGCCATCCTCCTGGAAATCTGCCCCGGCAAAGCCCTCGAAGCCGCCGTGGGAACATTTATGGTAGAAGGCCTCCTCGATGTGGATGCCGTCAGGGTTGATGAGCGCCCCGTCGTGTTTGATGATGGCGATGATCTTGGCGCCGTCCTCTTCTGAGAGAAACTTGGCGGTATGGTAACCGACATTACCGAAGCCCTGAACGATGATGCGTTTCCCCTCCAGGTCGCCATTCAGACCTGCCTCATTGCACTCCTCCCGATGTCTGAAAAACTCCCTCAGGGCGAACTGCACGCCACGCCCGGTGGCCTCGGTACGTCCCTTCAGACCGCCGTGGGCGACCGGCTTGCCGGTGACACAAGCTACGTAGTTGATATCTTCCGGGTAGAGGTGTTTATAGGTGTCTGCAATCCAGGACATCTCCCGCTGGCCGGTGCCGACATCGGGAGCGGGTACGTTGGTGGCTGGATTGAGGAAGCCTTTGCTGGCGAGTTCCCGGGCAAAGCGGCGGGTGATAATCTGTAACTCATCCCGTGTATAGTTATTGGGATTGATGTGCAGTCCCCCTTTGGAGCCGCCGAAGGGGACATCCACGATGGCGCACTTATAGGTCATCAGTGCTGCCAGAGCCTCCACTTCCATCTGATCCACTTTCTCGGAAAAACGGATGCCGCCTTTCGATGGCAGACGATGGATGCTGTGCACTGCGCGCCAGCCGGTGAACACCTCGATATGGTCACCGATCTTTACCGGGAAGCTGACCTGGAGTACCGAGGTGCAACTCTTGATGGCGTTGTCGACCCCCGGTGGCAGATCCAGGATTTGCAGTGCCCGGTCGACCATGTGATCGATGCTCTGACGAAAAGATAGGCCACACGGGACTTCGGTCATTTTGGAAACTCCTGAATCCGGGAAACAATTTTGCTGTTTGAAGTCTAGTTGATGGCGCGAATACCATTCAATGTGGTGGACTACCGGGTTTGCCCCGACCTCTTGCGGCTACTGCTGCAACGTTCGGCCTCCATCGACGGGGATAATTTGGCCGGTGATGTAGTGTGCGTCCCGCACCAGAAACAGCAGGGTTTGGGCAATATCCTCAGGGCTGCCGGGGCGCTTCAGGGCCGTGCGGTTGAGGATCTGCTCCCTCTCATCGGAATCCAGGCTCTGTTCCGGCCAGAGGATGGCGCCGGGGGCGATGCCGTTGACGCGGATCTCCGGTCCCAATTCGCGGGCCAGGGATTTTACCAGCATGGCGTTACCCGCCTTGGCGATGGAGTAGATCGGATGGGCCTTGAGTGGCCGTTCTGCGTGGATATCCACCAGATTGACGATGCAGCCGCCAGACACTTTCAGCAGAGGGGCGGCAGCCCGGGAGAGAAAGAAGGGGGCCTTGAGGTTGCTGCCGATAAGGTCGTCCCAGTCGGCCTCGGTGGCTGTCTCCAGCGGGGTCGGGTAGAAACTGGAGGCGTTGTTGACCAGCAGGTCGAGGCGGCCGAAGAGAGTCTTGGCAGCTTCAATCAACAGTGGCAGATCTGCGGTTTCATGCAGATCTGCTTGTGCGAGGGCGACTGATCCGGGGCGCTCGGTTTCAAGCTCCGCCTTTAGTCTTTCTGCGGCTTGGGAGGAGTTGCGGTAGTGCAGAACCAGGCTCATCCCTTCCCGGTGGAGGGTACGGGCGATTTGGGCGCCGATGCGGTGGGCGCCACCTGTGATCAGTGCGCACCTGCCGCTGAGTGGCGTGGTGATCGTTTTTTGCGTCACGCTCGTACTCCGTGGTTGAATGCGCCACTACTCTAGCGCATTACCCCGGTTTCTACATTATGTCCGATTGTCTGCAGCCGCCGCACCACTCATCCCCCAACAGCCTGCCGTCCCCGGATGCCGCTGCACTGGCTGTCAGTGAACAGTTGGAGCGCAGGATTCGTGATGAAATGGAGCAGACGGGCGGTGCAATCCCCTTCGATCGGTTCATGGAACTGGCGCTCTATGCGCCGGGGCTGGGCTATTATGTGGCGGGCAGCCGCAAGTTTGGCGAGGCGGGGGATTTTATCACTGCGCCAGAGATCTCGCCTCTGTTCGCCCGCTGTCTTGCCCGTTCAGCACAGCAGCTACTGGCGGAGATCAACGGCGGGGCGATTCTGGAGTTCGGTGCCGGTTCAGGTCTAATGGCCGCCGATATGCTGGCCGAGCTCGAACGGCTGGATGCGCTGCCGCAGCGCTATCTGATCATGGAGGTCAGTCCGGAGTTACAGGCGCGGCAACGAGAGACCATAACCCGGCGGGTGCCGGAACTGTCGGCGCGGATCGAGTGGCTGGATCGTCTGCCGGATTCTTTCTCCGGGCTGGTAGTGGCCAACGAACTTCTCGATGCCATGCCGGCACACCGTTTTCGCATGCGCTCAGGGTGTGTGGAGGAGAGCTTCGTCGCCTGGGATGAAGCGGGATTTGTGGAGCGTTTCGAGACGGCTGTCAGCCCGGAATTAGACTCAACTATTGGGCGGATCCAGGCGACCAACGGGGAGTTGGCGGAGGGTTATGTCTCCGAGGTCAATCTGCGTCTGCATGGTTGGATGAAGGCTTTGGGAACTATGATGCAGCGCGGTGCCGTCCTATTGGTGGACTATGGCTATCCGCGCAGCGAATTCTTTCATCCGCAACGCACCAGCGGTACCCTGATGTGCCACTATCGCCACCGCGCTCACCCTGATCCTTTTCGCTGGGTCGGTCTGCAGGATATTACCGCCCATGTCGATTTTACCGCTGTCGCAGAGTCGGGTGTTGCAGCAGGGTTTGAACTGTTGGGGTATACCACCCAGGCGCACTTTTTGATGGCCAGTGGACTGGACAGCCTTCTGGCGGGTTCGGACCCCAATGACCTGGTCAGTCACATGGAACTGGTGCAGGGGGTGAAACGCCTGACCCTGCCTTCGGAGATGGGTGAAAGATTCAAGGTGGTGGGGTTGGGTATGGATGCTGGGCAGCGTCTCAGTGGCTTTAGCCTGAGGGACTTACGTGACCGACTCTAACATCCTCCTCTAGGGTTGGATCACTGATTTTGCAGTTTCCCGGGGCTTTAGCTGGACCAAAGCCTCGTCAATTGCGGCATCAAGGTAGAAGGAGAACATCTCCACCGTGTTGATGCCGATCATGCGTTTGCGTACCTCTGAGCCCTCCCCATTGAGAAACAGCAGCGTTGGGCTTAAATGGACATCGTATCCATGGACAAAATGGGAGGCATCCTCGCGTTGGCCCTCGAAGTTCGTGACGTCCTGGCCCAGGTCGATAAGGATTTCGCGCATGATGATCTTCTCTTCATACTCCCCGCTCAACAACATCGGATGCAGTATTTCCTGTTTCATCAGGTCGCAGAATGGACAGTGGTCCTGAGAAACCATCAGGAGAATGGGGAGTTGCCGCTGGATGGAGAGCCTTCCATCCTTCTGTAGATCGGTGGTGATGGGGATACGGATTTCCTCGGTGGAGAATGCCAGGCAAGAGAGCAACAGAAAGAAGCCGGCAAGACAGCCGATTGTCAGGTTTCGCACGATATCTCCAAGCTGTCAGTGGGACGAACGCAGTATAAAGAAATCTGCTCTAACCGTCCCGTAGGATGCCCTTGTGGAGATTATCTGTCAGTGGTGAAATGACTGAACCATACTCTTAGTGTGGAAAAGACTCCAAGTCAACCGGCTTGGCGGCTCCGGCAATGGCATCTGTTGGCAGCCCGATCTTCTGCATGGCTGTGCGGGAGTCTCTGAGCGCGCTGTCGAGCAGGTCCTCGTAGTTTTCCTTGCCGTTGAAGCCAGCGATGGGTGCTGTCAGAGGGTTACCATTGGGATCGAGAATTACCACCGTTGGGGTGGCAAAGACCTTGTAGCGTCTGGTGAACTGGCGGCTGCGGATTCGGCTGCCGTCAAAATCGGTGATTTTGCCGCCATTGCTGATGTTGTATTCCAGAATTGTGGCCTTTTTAGCGGCCTCTGGATCAGCGAGCATCGGTTTCAATACCTGCTCTTTGAGTAACTCGCAGTAGCCACAGCCATCGGCAGTGAATGCTACCAAAATCGGACTACCGGTCTTGGTGGCCTGCTTAGATACGGCCTCCCAGTCAGTGGTGCTCTTGAGTTCTGTTGCGTTGGAGACTGAAAAGACCAACAGAAACAGCAAGGCTAAAAGTAATCGAAACTGCATGATCATCCGAGTTATCAAATCCATGATTCACACATAAGAATATCATGAGACTTTAATATATCAACTATTTCTCAGGGTTTTTCCCTCTAACTGTGAACAGGGTTCATATCACCGATATCTTTCTTTTCAGCTTGAGTGGATCGGTTATGAGTGAAACGGGAGGAGATTGTGCTATAGGCCCTATTATGTTGTCGGTTATCCTTAACGGGCTGAGGTTGAACGGTAGCGCTGAAAACGGCCACGATAATTTTTCCCACCCAGATAGAGCGGCACGATTTCATCGATATCCTTGGGTTTGATACCCAGGTCGGGAAAACTATTCTCACTGCAGGTGCTATCCATTTGCAGGGAGAGGTAGTTGTCCTGAGAGAAAGGTTTACCGGGGAGGTGCTCCAGAAGGCGGGCTTGCAGTTGGGAGGTGCGATCTCCCAAACCGATGACTCGCCGCTTCAGATTAAGCATCTGTGCGGTATAGAGGACCAACTCCCGCAAAGAGAAACTGCGTGGTCCGCAGAGATCGAAATGTTTACCAAAGGTGTGACGATCTTTCAAAGCCCGGCTGAATGCTTCAGCCACGTCGCCAACATAAACGGGTGCGAAGCGGGTTTCAGGGCAGGCGAGGGGGAATATGCCGGGTGTGAAGCGCAGCAGCTGAGCGAAGCGATTGAAGAAGCTGTCTCCAGGGCCAAAGATGACCGAGGGACGAAAGCTGGTGACCTGCATAGAGGCGCTGCCGTGAGTGTGGGCGCGGTTTTCCCCCTCGCCTTTTGTGCGGAGGTATTGGCTGGTGCCGTTTGCCTCGCTGGCGTTTAATGCGCTCATGTGCAACAGTCTGGGAACCCCTGCGTCACGGCAGGCATCGACAAGAGTATCCACCAGTTCAACATGAATTTTTCGGAAGCTGCCCGTGTGGCTATCCTCGTTGAGTATGCCGATGAGATTGATCACCGCATCGCAATCCATAAACTGCCCCGCCAACGCTGCCCGGTCAAAGATGTCGGTAGTGGCGAGTTTGCAACCAGGGTAGATCTTGAGATGAGAGAAACGTTCGGGATGGCGGCTGACTATCTTACAGGCGGTACCCGCTTTGCTTAGCCGCCCCACCAGATGTTGTCCAACAAATCCGCTTCCACCGAGGATACAGACACGAACATCCGCCATCACATTCTCTCCATCTTTTTTATACTTGTAGTTGGTGAATAATGGACCTGAACCGATAGTGGTTCAACTATCCTGTTTCTGTTTGATATTCATGAAGTTCCCCGTAGCAGAGTGAAGCCAAGGCACCGATGGAGAATCTAACCCTGACATTTGGACTCTACCCGACACTGCTCTTCCTTATCCTGGGTGGTGTTGTGGGTATAGTTGCCGGTCTGTTTGGTGTGGGAGGCGGCTTGGTGGTGGTGCCTGCACTGATATGGGGATTGCCCCTGGTGGGGGTCGAGGCGGATCTGGTGGTTCATATCGCCGTGGGGACCTCACTCACAACGATAGTTTTTACCTCACTGGCTGCTATTCGCGCCCACCAGAAACATGGCGCTGTGCTCTGGGGGCATGTCTCGCGACTGACACCGGGTATACTGGTGGGCAGTTGGCTTGGAGGGATCGCTGCCGGTGCGATGGATGCGAATATGTTGCAGCGGGTCTTTGGTACCTTTGCCGTCCTGGTGGCGTTGCGGATGTTTTTTCTCGGCAACAGCAGCTCGGCATACCGCCTGACACAGGCGTGGCTGATGACTCTGGCAGGCAGTGGTATCGGCCTGGTGTCGGCGATCGTCGGCATTGGTGGCGGTACAATGACCGTGCCGTTGCTGTACGCCGGCGGGGTGGAGATGCGCAAGGCTGTGGCAACATCGAGCGCCTGCGGTCTGCCGATTTCTCTTGCCGGTGCCGCCAGTTTTGCGATAACGGGTTGGGCCGTGGAAGGGTTGCCGGCGGGGAGTACAGGTTATCTCTATTGGCCGGTTGGCCTGATCATCGTAATGACCAGTGTGCTGACAGCACCATTTGGTGCGGCATTGGCGCATCGGCTGCCGGCAGCGATTTTGAAACGGGTGTTTGCGATTTTTTTACTGTTGATGGGTATACGGTTACTGTTGGGATAGCAATTGTATCGCGGAGGGACTGGGCAGCTGAATCGGCATTTTGCGAAACAGCAGGAGTTGATTCTGAGTGCCTTTTAGCACCAGGCGCCCCTGGTTGTGGGCAAACTCATAGGCCTGGGTTTTGTTCGACTTGGGTTCGTGAATCAGGAGGCGGTTCTGGCCGAGCCTGTACTGTCCGTCAAAGTAGCGATCACGCTTGGCATAGATTCGGAAATGGCCGTAGGCAAGAATCAGAACCATTCCACTCTGCCCTTTCCAGACACCATCCAATGGAGACTGGGACATTTTGAGCCGTTGAGCGGCGCTAGCAGGCGCGGTTTGCTGGTAAGGCTGAGCGTTGGACGTTGCAGGGGTAGCACCTCCAGTGACCTGGTTCCCCAGGTTCTGCATCTGTTCCTGTCCGGATTTGGCCAGAGCGGGGGCCTGCGACATCATGCCCTGCATCGGCTGTTGCGTAACAGATGGCATAGCTGGTGTAGCCATGCCCGGCATCATCTGCTGACCTGGAATTGCACTCCCAGGCATGGTGTAGAGAGACCAGGGTGCGGGGGCCATATTCTGCCAGCTGTTGAAGGGCTGAAAGTTGTTGCCGGAGGACCAGTTGAACCCGTCATTCGGGTTGCTGTCCTGAGACTGATTGGCAATCTTTCCCATCGCATCCATCATCGACAGCATTGCCCGTGCCATGGTGTTTGATGTGGAGTTCCCACCCGCCATCACGAGCGGGGAGCAGAGGATGAGTAATAATAACTGTTTGTTGAATCGAAACATCTTTAGTCTGTGGTTGAACATCAGGTCATCTCATTCTTGGACAGGGGTTGAGCGGCTGCGCCGCTCTTGTCAGGAAAGGCTAATGGTGGTTAGCTATGGGTCGAGCCGTCAATTGACTGCCGTAGCTGCTTTCTGTGATCCCGATACCGCAAATGGTAGCAGGGTTATTGGCAGATGATATGTCTGAATGGTTGAAAATAAGACGACAATAAATACCAAGACTCAAATTTGCTTGGGCGAGGGGAGAGAGTAGATTCAATGAACACGCAACAACGATCTGATGGAGAGCGTAGAACCGGTACCCAGGAAATGATCGACAAACTGCTCGACGAGCGTCAGGAGATGCTGGTGCTTTTTTGTCAGGTGGCCGGGCTCGAACCCTATTCACGGACGGAGTCATTGGAAAAACTTCTACAGACTTTTTGCCAGGTCCTGGTGGATTACACCGCCTTTGGTCATTTCGAAGTCTTCGGTCATATCAGTGATGGTTCTGAGAGACGTAGTCGTGTGATCAAGGTGGCTGAAGAGATCTACCCCGGTTTTGTCGAGGCTACAGAAGCTGCGGTGAACTTCAACGATAAATATGACCTTTCAGACCATGAATTGGAACTCGACAAGCTGTCAAAAGACCTCTCTTCTCTGGGAGAAGAGCTGGCGATTCGAGTCGAACTTGAAGACCGACTGGTTGCAACCATGTTGGCGCGCTGAGCTTCCAAAATCCAAATAATGAGAACTTCCACTGAGTCATCAGGAATCCAGGTCATATTTCTGCGGGGATTCCCTACTTGTTGTCGACATAGATAGGACGAAAATAGCAGATCACTATCTGGTGTTGCTTGCCTGTCAGGGGACAATTTTCTGAACTATTCAACATTTGCGCAACATTTATATGGAATTGGTGTAACATCCGCTTAGTATCAAAAACAGCTTGGTGGGTATGGGAAAACGACTGAAAAAGCTGTTTCATTGGCAGCCTGGGCGTGCAGAGTTCCTGTCGCCTTTAAGAAAGCTTACGCGCCCTGTTTTGCCGCTGGAAAGATTTCAGATCGGTATAGATAACACCCACATCGACATCTTCCTGAGCCCGAAGATCAGCGCTACCGCCAGTGAACTGGTCAGACGCATAGTCAATGAGGATCTTGCCCGGAGCAATTGGGGCGAGGTGGGACCAGAAGCCTCCAGCAAAGATTTTGACGCTTTCAGAGATGCCTACAGCGGTTTGATGGAAGTGGTTGTAGAGCGGGTGCATGACCGTGCAGCGGCGACTGAAATCATTCAACTGTTGCATATGTCGTTATTGAAGCTCCTGCTGGAGTTGCCTGGTCAGGAGATTAAACGTCTGCGGCATCAACTGCAGCAGGATTCCAGCAATTTCTCACCTCAGCTGGCAGGACGATCACTGGAGCTGCATGAGCGGGCCGTGGCGCTCGCAAAGCTTGAGCCGGGGGTCACCTATCGGACCCTGCGGCGTCTATTCAAGGTGGTTCAACGACAGGAATCGACCAGTTTGCGCAAGATGCGCAAGTCGGTACTCGGTGCTTCCTGGATGGTTCCCAAGCTGGCACTCTTCAATCCTTTATTGCACCTGCCGAGTCTGACCTGCGAAGAGTATTTCATGAACCACTATCCATTGCTTTGCATGGATAATGGCGAACAGAACTTTTTTGCCCTTACCAATCAGATTGTCTGTGATCTGTTTCAGAATTATCTGCCCGAGTGGGCTGTTGCGGCTGATGAGTTATCCGAGCGTAATGTTCCCCAGGGGCTTCGGATCAAGGAGCGGGATACCGGAGAGGGGATCTCCGGCTTTCTTGAAGGGCAACGTCTGCTTGAACAGGCGCTGCAGGATGAGGAATTCATGGTGCCGAGAACATCCTGGCTGGATGTCCCCGACAATATCGAACGCCTCATTCAACCCGTAGGCGGACATTGGCTTTTCGGGCCTATGAATAAAGCGCCTCAGCCCAATGCGCCATGGCATGACAAAAACTGGCCGGAATTCCAGCAGCGTCTTGCAAGTGAGTTGTTTCGGCGTTGTCTCAGGGCTGATATTACGCGCCGAGCCGTTGCCTCCTACCGGGCGCCACGTCTCTATCGGCAGTTGGAAGGGCGCATACCTGTCAAGGAGGTCTACCAGTATCTGGCTGGTGTCATACCAAAACGGAAACTGGTGCGCCGGCTCAGCGCACTGCCCCAGAGTGAGAGCAGCAATGATATGATCAAGGCGCTGGACATGGTATCCAACCATATTCGGCGCATGTCCACGGCCAAACAGCAGGAGTATGTGGTTCGCTATATCCGGGATTTTCTGGGTTTTCGACGCGACCTCAAGCTCGCCTATTTCGTGAACCGGGCAATGGCACGGCTGAAATTGCTCTCCTCTCCAGAAGATATCAAGCTTTCGAAAGATAACGGCAGCCTCTACGACTACCCGCTGCGTGCCGAGGTGGAGCCGGATGAACAGAAGATCCAGGCGCATGTGATCATGAAGGCGGATCTGCGAGGCTCCACTGAGATCACCAAACAGTTGTTGGCCAAGAGACTCAACCCGGCCACTCATTTCAGCATGAACTTTTTCGGGCCGATTACCAAGCTGTTGAATGATTTCGGCGCACAGAAGGTATTTGTTGAGGGGGATGCGCTGATCCTGACCATTCTCGAATATGAAGGTGCGTCTCCCCAGTGGATGAGCGTGGCAAATGCCTGTGGTATGGCGCGCAAAATCCTCTCCGTAATGGACACGCAGAACACGCAGAATCGCATGCATAATCTGCCGGAACTCGAACTGGGATTGGGCATCGCTTTCAGTGAGGATGCGCCAGCCTACCTCTACGATGAGCGCCGCAAGATTATGATTTCCCCTGCGATTAATCAGGCTGATCGGCTCTCCTCATGTTCGGCTGAGTTGAAGCGCAACCTGCAGTGGTCGAGACACAAGGGCCACCGGGTGGAAGTGATGACAGCACTTGGGCAGGATAGCGAAGCGGGCAGACTGTTACGCTATAACGTCAATGGTATCGAGCTTGATTCGCCAGCATTTTTTAAGCTTAAATCGGAGTTGGCGCTGCACAAAGTACGGTTACGGGATCGTGAAGGAGATTCACACTAGCCGCTATTTGGATCGCCACGGCACGACACACTGGCTGGTGGTGCGTGAAGCACCGGTGTTGCTCTGGCAAGGTGATGTTACGGCAGGCCCCGAGCCGCTGGGGCGTCATTTCTTTGAAGTCGTCACTGAACTCAAACTGGTCGCCCGGGTCAAAGCCAAACTCAGTTCAAAGCATAAGGATTCACGTAACGGTCGGCAAACGGGTTCGGCCGGGTAGTTCAATTCGGCCGGGTCCTCAGTGTGGTGATCTGCTGAGCCTCTATTCCTCTGCATGAATGTGCCCGCCCCGGGATAAGTGCATCTGCTGATTTTATTGCAACAAGAATATCCTCTGCACCGGATCATCAATGACAGTTGCTCCCTGATCCTGCCCGGTTATCACTATCCGAACCCCTCTCTAATGATCTGCTATATGAATATCGCTGAAAAAAGTTCCAGTAATTAACTTCTCATGAGTCCTGGATCTTCTCTTGTAATGTAAAGAAAGGCGCTTGTCTGCCGCAAAGAATAACAGAATTCATAGATACGGAGCAGGCAATAAATAATCAATAGTTAATGATTATTTTATTTTTTGTCTGGCAAAAGGTTGTGTGTGGTATTGCGGGCATTGCTGCTAAATTGGTAAATGGTGCGGGAAATCTTGGACGGGTACGTCGCATGATTTCGCAAATCACTCATCGCGGCCCAGATGATGAAGGTTATTTTTTTGATTCCGGTATCTGCCTGGGGCATGCACGTCTTAGCATTATTGATCTGGACAGTGGCCATCAGCCAATAGCAAACGAAGACAAGTCGATCCTTGTTGTTTTTAACGGTGAAATTTTCAATTACATTGAATTACGCTCTGACCTTATAAGGGCGGGACATCACTTTTCGTCCCTCTCCGATACTGAAGTGATAGTTCATCTTTATGAAGATTATGGCGATGATTTCGTACATTATCTTAATGGACAGTTTTCCATCGCCTTGTGGGATAAAAATAAGCAGAAACTGCTTCTTGTACGGGATCGAGTAGGAATCGTTCCTCTCTTCTATACACATGTTGACAATAATCTGATTTTTGCCTCAGAAATAAAGGCAATTCTTCCTGCGCTCCACTCTTCCCCGAGCATAAATATTCATGCCTTGGACCAGATAATGACGTTCTGGAGTTCCGTAGGTCAGGAAACGATATTTGAAGAAATTTATGAGGTCGAGCCTGGAAAGATGGTGGTATTTCAGGATGGCAAAATTGCTCACTCTCAATACTGGGAGTGGGAATTTACCGATGCGCATTATGATGAATCTGACCATGATTTGGCCGAACAACTTGAAGATCTGCTTGATGATGCAATTAGATTAAGATTGCGTTCAGACGTCCCTGTCGGGGCCTATTTATCCGGTGGTTTGGATTCATCAGTACTAACCTCGCTAGCTCACCGACACAAGAAGGACAACCTGAGAACTTTTTCTATTGGTTTTGATGATAAAAGTTTCGATGAAAGTAGCTATCAAAAGGAGATGATCAAATATTTGGGAAGCGAACATAGTCATCTTTCATGCTCATATCAGGATATATCAAGTAACTTTTTGCAATCTATCTGGAATATCGAAGCGCCGATTTTAAGGACTGCACCAGTGCCAATGGGGTTGCTCTCCGGCATGGTCAGAAAACAGGGATATAAGGTTGTATTGACCGGAGAAGGGGCTGATGAGGTATTTGGCGGTTATGACATATTCAAGGAGACGAAGATCCGTCAGTTCTGGGCGAAAAATCCGGATTCATCCTTTCGTGCGGTATTGCTGAAGAGACTTTATCCATATCTGAATATTTCCCAACCCCAAGCCTTAGTTTACCTGAAAAACTTTTTTGGCGCAGGCCTGGATGACCCGAACTCTCCGTTTTTCTCCCATATTCCAAGATGGCTGACTACTGCAAAGACCAAAGCGTTTTTTTCAGAAGATATCAATGCTCAGCTTTCAAAATCGGCTATCGATTCGATAAGCGAAAGATTTTCACCAGCAATGTCGAATATGGACGCTTTCCAAAAGGCCCAATTTATTGAGTCACGGATGTTGATGCCTGGATATCTTCTTTCATCGCAGGGGGACAGGATGTTAATGAAAAATTCGGTAGAAGGCCGTTTTCCATTTCTCGATCATAGGATTATCGAGTTTGCCAATGGCATACATCCGACAAAGAAGATGAAAGTTATCAATGAGAAATATCTGCTTAAGTTTGCCATGCGGAAACGTGTACCTGAGAAGATTATCAACCGATTCAAGCAGCCCTATAGGGCGCCTGATATCCCCGCTTTTTTCAGAGAAGACGGTGAGTCGGATGTCACTGAACTATTAGGAACTGATTATATAAAGAAATATGGTTTTTTTGACGATAAAAAGGTATTGCGGCTAATTGAGAAAATCCGGCGCGGACGTGCAACGAGTTACAAAGACAATATGGCGCTAGTCGGTATTTTGTCGACTCAGGCTGTTAACCACCTGTTTGTGGACAAACAAGTGACAGGGAATCAAATGTTGGACATTAATGAGGGCATATCATATGGCTGTTAGAGAAGAAATTAGGAGTTATGTATTGGATAACTACCTGTTTACCGATGACCAATCGAAGTTAGAGGACGATAATTCGTTTCTTGAAACCGGCATTCTGGATTCAAATGGAGTAATGGAGATTATCTTTTTCCTGGAAGATGAATATGGTGTGTCTATTTCACAGGAAGAGATGATTCCGGAGAATCTGGATTCTGTTTCAAGAATTGTAAAATTTGTCGAATCGAAGAATGGATAGTCTCTTTCATCCTGAAAATTCGAATTTAGCATGGGCATTTGTAAATAATGCCCATGCGTATCTTAATTCTGATGCAGTGGTTTCCGGTAGTCGCCGGATAACCTATGCGGAGTTATTAGGAAATGTCGGTCAGGTAAAGGACTATCTGACAGAATATGAAATAAAAAAAGGGGCAAGAGTTGCTCTTTATCTTTCCAATTCACCGGAATATATCGCGATTTTCTACGGGGTGCTGGCAGCAGGTGGAACTGTAGTGCCATTGAATACCGGTGCAAAATCAAGAGATATCGATAACTGGGTAAGGCACTCCGGGGCGGATTGGTTTTTTTTCGATGGCAGAAATAGAGAGGCCCGTATCACAATCCCTGAGCTGGGAAAAAAGGTTCGTTGTGTAGGAATAGGCAGCGCTGACTCAGATGGGTCTGGTTGGTTTGACTCAATCGATACGATTTCGGCAGATCCTAAATCATCATTGGATGTCGTTGCGGTAAATAATCGTGATCTCGCAATGATCATCTACACATCAGGCACTACAGGTAGGCCCAAGGGTGTGTCGCTGAGTCATGGTAATCTGAAATCCAATTTCAGCGCAATAATAAAAGGATTGGGATTGTCCGCTTCCGACAGGATTTTGAGTGTACTGCCCTTCTATTATTCCTATGGGAACTCTGTTCTCAATACTCACTTGCTGACAGGGGGATGCCTGGTACTGGAGAAAAGCATGATGTACCCGCAGTTGATAGTGGATAAGTTTGATCAGGAAAATATTACCGGTTTCTATGGCGTGCCATCAACCTACGCAATTTTATTGAAAAGAACGAATCTCAAAGAGAAGAATTTTTCTGCGTTTCGTTTGATGGCTCAAGCAGGAGGGCCCATGCCGCCTGCACATATCAATGAGTTAAAAACATTGATTGGAGAGACAGATTTTTATGTGATGTACGGGCAAACAGAAGCCAGTGCAAGATTAACCATTCTGGATGCCGGAAGTCTGAACGAAAGACTTGGATCGATAGGTAAGGCAGTTGATGGAGTGACTATCGAGGTAAGGAATAAAGATGGGCAGCTGGTTGAAAGTGGGGTGACAGGTGAGCTTTGCGCCTTCGGAAAAAATATTATGCCGGGTTACTGGAGAGACGAAGCCTTAACCAGTTGTGCCATGGTGGATGGCTGGTTACATACTGGTGATCTTGCGCATACCGACGATGAGGGCTTTCTCTATATCGATGGCAGGACTTCTGACATGATTAAATCCGGTGCCAACAGAATCAGTCCGAAGGAGATCGAAGAGATTATTTCTGAACTTCCGGATGTTGTCGAAGTGGCGGTGGTGGGGATGCCTGACGTATTGATGGGTGAGGCGATTAAGGCATTTATCGTTCTTGCGCCAGATGCTGAATTGGATCAGAGAATAATCCAGTCTTATTGTTTGAAAAACCTGGCTAATTATAAAGTGCCAAAGAAAATCTCCTTTATTGATGAGCTTCAAAAAACCCAGTCAGGGAAGGTGAAGCGCTACCTCCTCAAGGCGAGTTGAAATGAGTACACAAGATATGAATGATATTTTTAAAAAGGCCCTGGACTTCGACAAAGAAAAAGACGTTGAAAAGACATCAAGCCGAATCAAGGAGATCTTACGCGATAAACTCAAGAAGAGGGGGCTTGTGGTGGCTGTCTCCGGTGGAATCGACAGTTCCGTCTCGCTGGCATTGAGCATCGAGGCGATCGGAGTTAATAAGGTATATGCGCTACTGCTTCCTGAGAAGGACTCCTCGGGTGAAACCGGTGACAGGGGGCTTGAGCTTGTTAAGCACTTCGGTGTTGGATATGAAGAAAAAAATATAGCTCCAACATTGGAAGCGATAGGTTGTTACAGCGAGCGGGATGCTGCTATCAAACGGGTGATACCGTCTTATGATAATGACTGGAAATCCAAGATAGTGATTACCGGTGGCCTGGATGGGCGTTTTAACCATTTTCTTCTAGTGGCTCAGGCGCCGGATGGCACCATGCACGAGGAGCCACTTCGTTTAAAGGAATATCTGCAAATTGTCGCAGCGACCAATTTCAAGCAGAGAATAAGGAAAACTTTGGAATATTATCATGCGGATCGGCTTAATTACGCAGTAGTGGGTACTCCCAACAGACTGGAATATGATCAGGGCTTTTTTGTCAAAAATGGCGATGGCTCAGCTGATGTTAAGCCTATTGCCCATCTTTATAAGACACAGGTATATGCGCTCGCTGAACACCTTGGCTTACCTGAAAGCATTCGCAACGCACCTCCCACCACCGATACATATAGTCTTTCCCAATCGCAGGAAGAGTTTTATTTTGCCCTTCCCTATCAGAAAATGGATATTGCCCTTTGGGCGTTCAATCATGAAGTGGCGGCAGAAGAGTTGGCGATAGAGCTGGGTATGACGGCAGAGCAAGCCGCGTACGTTTATAAGGACATTAAGGCAAAGAGAAGGACAACTGCAAATTTACATCTTAAACCGCAGCTTATTGAGAAGGTTAAAGAGATCCAAATCTAATTCGGATTCAGAGCCAGTGAACTATTCAGTAATAAAGGCAAACCTTAAACAAGACAAGGAGGTGATAATCAAGTTTTGGAATGAAAACCATAATCAGGGCAGGGTGCTTGATCCTAAGTTCTCATGGATTTATGAGGGTAATCCGGATGGAGAGACACATGTATGGATGTTGATCCATCGTGATGATCAGGAAATAATTGGATTGGCCGCAGTTTTTTCTAAGAAAGTTCTAGTGGGGGGGGTAGTGTGCAAAGCTGGAATCTCTGGTGATTTCTTTGTTCGGAAGGAACACCGCTCTCTCGGGCCTGCTTTGATGCTGATTGAAACAATCGTTAAATCGGAGGAAATCGCAGATATTGATTTTCTATACGGCTTTCCAAATGATGCGGCAAGACTGATATTCAGAAGAGTGGGATATAAAAAACTAGGTTTATTGGTCGGACGAGTAAGAATATTTCAATCGAAGAAGTATCTCCTTAATAAGGGGTTGCCTGAATTTCTTGCCGGGATGATTAGCCCGTTAACGGATTCACTGATAAGAATTATGTCACCTGAAACATGGGATTTTGATTTTTTTCGACATTATTCAGAGATAGTGGATGAACTGGGCTCGGACTATGATGAGTTCAGAAGAGGTTTAAATATCTATAAATCAGTATCAGTTCCAAATAAAAGTTCAAAATATATGAACTGGAAGTATGGTCTGGATCCCTATCAGAGAAATAAATTTTTCTGTCTATATAAGAGGGAAGATAACTCTTGGGTTGGGTGTATTGCATTTAGCATCACAGACGGTTTTGCGGAAATACGTGACTTGGTTGTCAGCGATGAATATTCGGCATTGGATGACTTGGTTTACCGGTTTCTTGAGTACTCCAGAAAACTGGATGTACTGGGCGTAAGATACGTACTGCTTGAGAAAAGCAGGATGGAAAAGGACTTGTCCAGGTTTGATTTTTTTCCTCAAAAAAACCCAAGAGATATCGTTGTCTTGGTTAGAAACAAAGATCTGCTAACCAATGAAGTTTCAATATTGGATAGAAATAAATGGATCTTGTTTAATACGGACCAAGATACATAATTGCGTCTTTGTCTGTGTAAGGCTCCTGGAAAGCTAGCTGTAGGGACTTATCACTTACCCCTCAACAGGCTCCTGCAAAATAATCGGTTTTAACCACTCCTCCGACAGGCTGAGGGGGGCTTCTCCCAACCTGTGAGAGTAGATGACAGTGTAAGCAAGTACGCGTTTCAAATACTCTCGGGTCTCCCGAAACGGAACTGTCTCGATCCAGACGTCGGTTGGCTGTGATTCTTTTGGCAGCCACTTCATTACGCGCCAAGGGCCTGCATTGTATGCGGCTGTAGCCAGTACTGGGTTGTTCTGCAGTTTCTGATAGATGCTCTCCAGATAGCTGGTGCCCAGTTTGATATTGACTCCGGGTTGCAGAAGATCCCGGGTTTTGAAGGGACCGTGCCGGGTGATTGTCGCTACATCGCGGGCGGTGCGGGGCATTAGCTGCATAAGGCCCAAGGCGCCGGCACTGGAACGGGCATCGGTCATAAAGGCACTCTCCTGACGCAGAATGGCGTAGATCCAGGCGTGGTCGATATCGAGACTCTTGGCCTGTTGGTCGATCAACGTCCTGTGGGTGAGGGGGAAACGGAGCTCCAGATCATTCCAGTGACGGATCTTTGCCAAGGTGAAAATGGCCTGAGAAGGCCAATCCCACTGCTGTGCCAGGCGGGCTGCGCCCTTGAGTTCATCGGTGCTGCGGTTACTCAGTGCCCAGTTCCACTCACGACGTGCGTCGATGGGCCTGTGCAGAACTTTCAGCTCTCTTGCCCGCTGCATGCCGGGTTGACTGGCGATGCGATCCACTACGTCATCGGCGACATCAATGGCTGCATGAGCCATGGTGAAGCGGGTACCCAGACGATTGGTTGCCATGAAGCCATAGTAGCTGCGGTTCTTCGCCAGTGTTTCGAGCAGTTGGTTGCCTTTCTCCTGCTGGCCAAGTTGTAATAGCGCCCTGGCACGCCAGTACCGCCAGCGCTCTTTCGAGCTGTCTGACTCGGGGAGGCCGGCAATGGTGGCGAGTACCCGTTCCCAGTCCTGGGACTCCAGGGCCTGACGGAACTGCTTGTCGGAGAGCTTCGGATCCAGCCGCAGATGCTTTGGCACAACCTGTTCGATTATCCGGGAAAATGTCTCCCCGGATGTGTCCACCAGATTGGCGGCAAGTGTGCGGCCTACGGTGAGTTTCTGAGCATCTGTGAATTGTCCTCGCAGTTGCAACGATTGCCAAAATTCGAAGGCCTTTTCGGGGTTATTTCGAGCAAGCCGTTGGACCCCGTGAACCAGAATCTCGTCCCGCATGGGGTGATTTTGCTGCAGACGCTGATTCTGCATCAGCTTTTGTGGATGACGATGAATGTCGATCCAGAGGCTGACCCAGTTAGCCTCGCTGTTTGGCAGGAAACGTTTGAGATATCTTGCCAGACGAATCTGCCTGGCCTGCATGGCGAGGCTGATCCGCTGCCATACCAGCGTATCGGTTAATTCACCGGCATCATTCCACGCCTTGAACACCGGATCACAGGCCTTTGGGCGGGAACGGCCGCTAAGCCAGACAGGTTCGATTTGAGTAAACGCGTGCTGTTGCTGGCCGGTTTCGATCAGTGCCCGCAGGCGGTAGCACTGGCGTTTTATACTTCCCCCCGGTTTGGCAAAATCGAGATAGGTTTTCCAGCGATGCTTGTCTGCCAACAAGTTCAGCCAGTTGTTACGCAGTCTGCTGCTAAGCGGCGTATCGGCATACTTATCTACGAATGTCCGGATGGTTTGGGGCTTCTGCCGTGCCAGATGCCGGGTAATCTCCTGGTATTCTAGATAGGGCTGCAGAGGATAGTCCTGCAGTTGATCCTTGAGTACCTGGTATTTTTTTAACTGGCCCTTTTTCAGAGCCTGTTCGGCGTCGAGAAACTGTTGTCGGGCCGCCTTGAGTTCTGGAGGGTCAGTGATAGTGGCTTGGGCGGGGCTGAGCCAGAGTGGCAGCAGAGAGAGAGCCGCGCATAACCATTGGATGAAACGCGATGGACGCCGAGTTTTAGGTCTGATTGTTTGAGGCATGTTCCGCTGCACCATCTCTTTTCCGTTATCTTTCCAATCATAGCATTTGCCACCCGGGAGGGAAGCAAAATGGAGGGCGATGAGATTGATTGATATTAAATGGATGACTGCCGGTTAGTGCTCCTCAAGAAGGGGTACGAGAATGATCCAGTAATTCGATCCAGTGCTTTACAGGAACCCTGGATTCAGCCTGCAGGTGATTCAGGCAGCCTATATTGGCGGTGGCGATGAGCGTTGGCCCACCTGCCTGAAGATTGCGGAGTTTGTTGCGTCTGAGTCTATCGGATAAGTCCGGCTGCAACAGGGAGTATGTGCCCGCAGAGCCGCAGCACAAATGGGCATCATCGACGGTTGTGAGGGTATATCCGAGGTCTAGAAGCAGTCGTTCAACAACCCCTTGCATGCCCAGTCCGTGTTGCAGGGTGCAGGGGGAGTGGAATGCGATGGGTGGATGTTGTGCGGAACCCAATGAGAATTGACTGAGGTCTTCATTCAGCAGCACCTCTCCTATGTCCTTGGTGGCAGCAGCGATTATTGAGGCTTTTTTCGCATATTCAGCATCGTCGCTCAGGAGTTGCGGGTACTCCTTGATTGTCTGCCCGCAACCACTGGCAGTGCTGATCAACACTTCGGCTCCGGCTTTCAGCAGCGGCAGCCAGGCATCGATGTTGCGGCGCGCAAAATGTTTGGCTGCATCGTTTGCACCCAGGTGCAGGCTGACTGCGCCGCAGCATCCCGCTTCCGGCACCCTGATCAGACTGATGCCCAGCTGGTCCAACACCCGCGCTGTGCTGAAATTGATGACCGGGGCCAGCGAAGGCTGAACACAGCCGTCCAGTATGAGCATGCGGCGTTGGTGCCGCGCTTCGGGCCAATGACCGGTCCACTGTTTGGCTGGAATGGTGTATCGCAGACGTTTTGGCAGAAATCTTTTTATTGCCCGGGCAAGTTTCAGCAGTGCACCAAACCGTTTGGGATAGGGCAGTGTCCAGATGAGCAGTTTATGGCGCAGGCTGTCCATGCCGGTTCGGGGCTTGATCCGCTCCAGGTGTTCCCGTCCTATCTCCAGCAGGCGGCTGTAATTGACGCCTGAGGGACAGGTGGTCTCACAAGAGCGGCAGGAGAGGCAGCGGTCGAGGTGCTGTTGTAGACTGTCAGTGGGAGTCGTACCCTCGAGCAGTTGCTTGATCTGATAGATGCGGCCCCGCGGTCCGTCCAGTTCATCTCCCAGCAGTTGGTAGGTGGGGCAGGTGGCGGTGCAGAATCCGCAATGTACGCAGCTGCGCAGGATCTGCTCGGCTTCCCGGCCATTGGCTGATTCAAGTGTCTGGGGGCTGAGTCTGGTCTGCATTGGTGAGGTCGAAGGGGAAAACTCCTATTTTGCGGATGATTGCGATCAAAACCAACTATTTTACCGATATACCCTGTGAATTCGACGGGAGTATCCCGAGCTGAGGGTGATATAAAATTGATGCATCTAACCGACTGGTTGAGATATACAGGTTGGATCTCCCCCGCCCGGCGTCTGGAGTGGTTCCCGCCGTATCGAAGTATGGGGGTCAAAGTATTGGCCCTGGAAAACGGTTGGCGCAAAGTCCGGCTTCTGCTGCCGCTGAATCGCCGAACCAGTAATCCCGGTGGCAGTATGTTTGGCGGCTCCATTGCCGCACTGGCGGATCCTATTCCTGCACTGTCCTGTAACAGGGTCTTTCCCGGTCACGCGGTTTGGACAAGGCATCTGGAAGTCGATTTTCGGCGTCCGGGTCTATTTGATCTGGAGTTGCGCTTTGACTTCGACGCGGACATCGAACAGCGGATTGCGGCGGATTTAGCCCATGGCCCACGGAGCGATCCCTGTTTTGAGTTCGGTTTCTATCTGCCGAATGGGGAGGTCTGCGCCTGGGTAACCAATCGGGTGGCTATCCGGCCGATGGATCAATCACGTAGCCGGGGAGGAGCGCTTCGCCAACGCCAGCCCCGGAACAGAATCAGAGAGAAGAATGTATGAGCGATGCAAAAGATAATTTCGATATGGAGATGAGCAGCGGCATCGCCGCATTCGAGGCGAAGTACTTTGCCCGTGCTTCGGAGATATTGTCACCGTTGGCCGACGACGGCAATTACGAAGCCCAGTATCGTATGGCGATTATGGCCCAAGGCGGCTTGGGGATGGTCGTCAACGCGTTGATGGCCTACAAATACATGAAGTCTGCGGCAGAGAACGGGCATGCCATGGCGCAACATGGGCTTGGTTTTATGTATCTCGAGGGAGAGTGTGTGGAACAGAATCCTGCCAAGGCGGCGGTGTGGTTCCGCCAAGCCGCTGATCAGGGACTGGCAGGCTCCCAAACTACGTTGGGCATGTTGTATGCGGAGGGGCGGGGTGTTGAAAAGGATCCGGAAGAGGCGCAGCGCTGGTACAAAAAGGCTGGGTTTTAATGGTGGAGGTCGGAGTCTAAATCAGATGGGGTATCACTGCACGAGAGTCCTGTCGCTCCGACCCCTGTGAAGTTCTTCAGATGATGGACCAGATATTGTCGAAGTCTGAGTCCTCGTCACTACTCCCTTCGGCTGACTGGTCGACCTGGTCAATATAGCTGAACTGAAACTGGGAGATAGTGCCGGTTGTCTCGAGTACCCGTTTAAGCTTGATCTTGCGATTGTTGCTGCCGTCATCCAGCTTCATTTTATTACCCACATTGAACGGGTAGGATGGGCAGATAAAACTGGCGGGCTGACCCGACGTGCCAACCTCCGGCAACAGCAGGCATTCGTGGGTCTGGGCATTCGGGAGATTCTCCCTTTGTGCTTCCACCGCCACGGCATAGGGCGCGATCATCTGCAGTCCAACCTGCAATGAATTTTTTTGCGTGTTCCTGATCCAGCGTACGATGCCGACCCCAAACTGACCGCTGGCGGAGGCTGACTGGATGCCGATCAATTCACCTACCTTGATTGCGGGCATGCGAGCGCCTTGCCAGGCGATACAGTACCCCCCTGCACTCTCATTGAGGGTGCGAAAGGTATGGGTTTGCGCACTGTTGTCGTTGTCACGGCCATTGCCCCAGATGGGAACCGCAGGCTCCGGTTCAGATTCGTCCCGTGAGCCGGGGCCAAACTCTTCAAAACCGCTCCTTCGTATATCGTTGCTCGGCTCAATGGGGATAAGGGTGAAAGAAGAGTCGGCATCCAACATAGGATCGTTTAGTTTACCCCTGGTGGTTTGCTGGCCCATCCAGTTCACATCCTCCTGCAGACGGGCCTCGGTGCTGCTCTCGGGAGGTGTCCCGGGTGATTTGGTCAAATGGTAGATATCTGATAGTCCGACGGCTACCCGTAACTCGAAATTGAGTTTGGTGCGTACGAATTCACGCTGAGGAATTGTCGTCCATAACTGAATCAGTTGCCTGAGTAGATGCTTATTTAACTGTTCAGTACCCACTAGTGAGGCACCCTCTTTAGCGGGAGCGGATGTATCGTCAAACTGCTCCCGCAGTTTGTCGATGAGTTCGCGTGTATCGAGTCTCAAACGATGTTTTTCGTTGGCTTGCCCGGCCAGGGATTCGTGAGACGGCGGACAGTCACTGTCCTGCTGCACGGTGAAAACGGCCTCTGGGGGCGCTTCCTGCTGTGAATAGAGCTTGGTAAAATGGTTCCACTCCTGCAGATTCCGATAAACCGTAAGATTATCCCGCTGCCGCATCTTGTAGGGCGATGCCAAGGAATAGAGCAGAATGCGCCGGTAGACCCCGTCGATGGTAGAGGTTTTGATGCGCTGCTCCATGTCATCCCTGACGGCAAGGCTGTTGACTTTGTATTTTTGTGCCAGTCGATGAAGCGTGTGCAGTTCTTTCCAGGTGTGGTGAGGGTAGGTGTCATAGATCAGGGCAGACTGTAACAGCACGCCAGAGAGGTAGTTGATGCCGCGATGGATGGAGATGGCCAGCAGTTTTCGATCCACCTTCTCGGGCGATTCCCGCAGCAGATCTTCAACGACGCACTTATAGGCAGTCGCAAGTTCGTTGGCGAGCTCGCGGCTTAATATCGCGATTTTATGGGATTTTTCGGAAAGGGGAAGCCCTGCGTCGATAAAGTGTTTGGCAAGATTTTCGCTGATGTAGTTGACCGGTTCCCGAAAGCCCTCGATGCTCAGCAGGCGGTTTTTTCCCGCGACAAGGGAACGGTTGAACTCGACGAGCGCCTTGAAGACTTGGCGGGAGGTCTCCCCAACATTGGCAACAGGCAGTCGATCAGCCCAGGTCTTGACCTCTTTTGCACTCAAAAAGAAGGCGTTCCCTTTTGGCGGGACCTGTTCGGGGATACGGAAACCAAAGCGGCTTACTGTTGCCATTGTCGACCGTACTGACTCAAAGTGTGAAACGGCAGATGCCAGCGATTC
The DNA here is from genome assembly GCA_003660235.1 of bacterium endosymbiont of Escarpia laminata. Lineage (GTDB taxonomy): Bacteria > Pseudomonadota > Gammaproteobacteria > Chromatiales > Chromatiaceae > QGON01. Next base: position 90,087 of record QGON01000057.1, read on the forward strand.
CTGTCCAACTGCCGCGAATTTAATGTCTGATCATGCCGTAATTCCAATTTACGGCAGAATGATCGATTTCAATCCTCAGACACAGTAACTTCTGCGAGGTAGCCTCGCTTCAATAGTAGATTAGCGCACTATAGCCTGTATATCGTCCACTATTACGCATTCTTGAGCGATTTTAAAGTGTGAGATTGCTAAAAGATACTATAGTAGGAGTTTGATTGTAAGGGGTTTTTTATGTCTGAGTCCGGTTTTTGTGATCTTTTGCCAAACGGCCTGGATGGTTGCTGTTCCCGAAGTTGTCCAGCAGAGAATGCAGGGTATTTCCCATGATGGTCAAGTTGGTCAGTTTTGTACTTTGTCCCTATGTTCAGCGGGCAGTTATCGCGCTCAGGGAGAAATCGGTCGAATATGAGGTGGCCTATATCGATCTGGCACATCCTCCTGAGTGGTTTCAGGCAATTTCCCCGCTGGGAAAAGTGCCTCTTTTGGAGGTGGAGGATCAGGTTCTGTTTGAATCTTCGGTCATTATCGACTATCTGGATGAGGTGTTTCAGCCTCGCCTGCACCCTATGGATCCACTACGGCGGGCACAGCATAAGGCATGGATCGAATTCGGCTCCGGGTTGCTGGTTGATCAGATGGAACTGGTATTGGCGCAAGATGAAACCACTTTTCAAGAACGGCTGACACATCTGGAACGCCAGCTGAAACGCCTGCTTGCGCCTCTTGAAGCTGGCGTGTTTGATGGAGATGGGGTGTTTTCTCTGCTGGATGCGGCTTATGCACCGCTATTTATGCGTCAGGAACTGCTTGCGGAAATCAGGGTTGAGTTGGCAGGACTACTGCCACAGCCATTGCAATCATGGAGTGATCGTCTGTTGGCAAGACCCTCTGTGAAAGGGTCGCTGGTGGATGATTTCCGGGAACGTTATATCGCTTTCTTTTCCGCCAAGGGATCCTGGCTGATGCAGCAGGCCGGGATTTAGCGTCAGCACTTAAAACTTATGACCAACCACGAAGCGCACCAAGGACACGAAGAAAAATCGTTGTTGATCAATTTTTCACCTTCGTGTTCTTCGTGGTAGTCACTGTGTTTTTTGACGGACGCTAACTATCCGTATGGCACATTATTTGGACTGGGACTGCTGTTTCACCAGTTCATCGATTATCTTGAACATCTTCGGATAGCTGCCGGCAAGGGTGGCGCTGGTTTTGTATTTACCGTTGATACCCACAGCGGGAACGCCATCCAGCTGAAAGCGTTGGGAGAGTTTTCGTGCCTGCTGAACCTTCACGAAGACGCCGAATGAGTTCCAGGCCTCGGTAAAATTCTGGCGGTCGACGCCATGTTCGACGGCAAAGTCGATAAGTGACTGTTTATCGAACAGTTTGCGGCGCTTGTCGTGAAGGGCTTCAAACAGGGGTACATGCAGTTTGTCCGTCACGCCCAGGGCCTCGGCGGCATAGAAGAATTGCGAGTGAACAGTCCAGCTTGGATTCAGCGGCGCGGGGACATGTCTGAACACAACGTTGTCCGGTTTCTTGGCCACCCACTCTTCCATCAGCGGGTCGAGGGTATAGCAGTGGGGGCAGCCATACCAGAAGAATTCCACCACCTCGATTTTGCCCTCAGGCACGGCAGTGGGGACCGGTGGCTCGATTGGATCCCATCCCTCGCCCCATTCTGCATAGGCGGTTTGAAGCATGAGCAGTGCAAAAACAAAAAACAGACTTCTGATCCAGGGCATTGTTCTACCTTTGATATTTGGAGTTATTGAGTAAATTTGGGCTATCCAACATTTTTAGAGGGTGAGTTGGCGCTATTGTTCCCGAATTTCAGGCGTATTGGAACGGGATTCGGTATAATTCTCGTCTGTAGCGGCTTAACGGCACCTGAACATGGGGCGACAGCAGATTGATGATTGTGTGGAGCAACTCTGCCTGAAGGGGTGTGTTGCCGTGCGCAAGGAGATCAAACTGTTGACCCAGGGCGTGGTGTTGCCGGAGATCCGCGATCTGGATGAAGTTGCACGCAAAGCCGTACGCAGAGAGCTTGAAGCGATCATGGCAGTTTACGGTGATGCTTGTCCAATCGAGAGAGAAACAGATGGCTGGCAGGAAAAAAACACAACGACTGGGTAACCTGGTCTTCAAGGCACCCTCAACGATCCACGGTACAGGGCTTTTCGCCAAAGTGGATATCAACGAAGGTCAGCAGATAGGCTCCTATGAAGGTCCTACTGCCAAGCGAGACGGCACCTATGTACTGTGGGTATTCGAAGAGGGCGAGGAACCGGTGGGCCGCAGCGGCCGCAACCTGCTGCGTTACCTGAATCACGAAGATGAGGGTAATGCAGAATTTGACGGTTTCGATCTCTTTGCACTCAGAGACATCAACACCGGAGATGAGATCACCTGCGATTACGGTGGTTGGGAAGAGGAGTAGTTAGTGCCCTCCAGCAAGCGCTTACTCCATCTGCTCAGGGATTGAGTGGTGTAAGGGCTGCCTGCTGTTCTCGTATCATCTTTGTGGAGAGGACGATCTTCCTGCGTAAAACTCCGGGATCGAACTTGACCCAATCGCTACGCTCGCCCTGGCTGTAAAAGGTAAGATCCAGCGCGAGTATCGCCTCGGTAACCCGTTTGGGACAGCGGTGTGACAATCGATTGAGATTGCCTGGCGCCTTCTCCGGCCAGCGCAGCTCCCCCCATCTCAGCCAGGCATCCCTTGCGGCATCCCGGTTCTGATCGCGGTAAGCACCCTCCAGTGTTTTGATAGCCTCCTCAATCGACTGACGCCGTACGGCTTCTGCCGGATCGACTGCCGCAGTCTGCTGTTTTGATCGATGACGACTCATGAGCCATACCGCCAGAGTGGTGATCCAGCCTAGCGCCAGTACCCAAATGAGCCAGTGGGTCAACGGGTTGTCGGTTGACTCTGGAGTGACCGGCAGGTCGGTGGCTGCAGGTGCTGTTTCACCTGCAGCCGCTGGGGATCCGGTTCGTTTTGAGAGTGGCGGTGGGACTGAAGCAGTGCCCCCCAGAACCTCGATGTTGCGAGCAGGCAGACGAGCGATCTTCCTCTGATCCGTCTCGGTGTTCCACCAGGAAATCTCGATGGCCGGCAGTTCGTAGTCACCGGGGTTCGCTGCCACCAATGTCACCTTGATCTGGCGACTGCCTGTGATGCCTGCGCCGGAGAGATTGTCTTTCATCTCCGGTCTGTCGGGGTACCGCTTAACACCTTCCGGCAGATGCATATCGATGGCGGGTAGTTGTGCTGATGTCAGTCCATCGGCAAAGAGCATGATGGTACGGGTCAGGGGTTTACCCGCAATCTGCTGGTTATACGGAGCTAAACCTGTCTCAACAAGCTGCAGATTCCTCGCCGGCAACCAGTGCCGGGCATTGAAGTTCGCCGGGATCGGTTTGATGTCAATGTTCACCGCATCAGAGACGGCGCGATAGATGCGCCGATCCACCTTCTGGTTGCCAAACGGGCTGTTGAGCAGGTCATAGATGGAACTGCTGCGTCCGCCACTGCGTCCCGAGAAACGCACGCCATCGAGTCTCAATTGGCCGCTTTGATAGGCGAAGACCGCATAGCGCCGCTCCACCACCTGATAGTTTTCACCGGCCCGCTGGGGCTTGTATTGGGTCTCCGAGATGCGTCGGATAACGGTGTCCGGCAGATTGGGTTTTGGATCGGAGAGCTGTTCGCCCCGCACCCTCTCTCCCATAAAGAGCCGCAGGGTCAGGATGATCTCCTGCTGCAGATAGGCGCTGGTCTCACTCAGCTCCAGTTCGATAAAGACATCCGAACCAGGTACGCCGTTGCTCTCGCCCGTCCCCTCGTCTACCTGGAGTCTCAGTGGCGCTGAGGCTTCATTACCGACGGGAATCGGCGGTATCTCCAGACTGCCGGTGGTTTTTGGCAGCAAGGTCAGCTTGAGCCCACGGCTGCGCGACACATTGCCATTGATCACGCTGATACTCTGCTGCTGGGAGCGCCCCAGGATCTCGAATTGGGCGTCGAGCACGGAGAGATCGGGTTGTGCTTTGTTCTCCCCTTTAATCTGAATCGTGAGCGAGACGGTCTCGTCCGCCGAGATGGCAGATCGGGAGAGGCGGGTGGTTACCTCGCCCAAGGCGCTCGAACTGCCTGCCAACAGCAGCAGGGTGAGAATAATTAATCGATAAAGGGAGTATCTGAGAAAAAATGGAAACTGCATCATGATTTCAAAGGCGTTGATTGATGACTCGCAGGAGAGACGTATTGCAGTGTTCATCGGCGATTAACACACTCCTGCACTTGTTTTTCAGACCAGGAATGTCGGTCGGAGTTCGATAACGATGACTCCAGGCGCCTCTCTCACTTATACTCATCGTTCTCACTGCCTACTATTCTACACCGTGAAGATCATTCGTCGCCCCACTGTCTCCCAAAGCAGTAACCTCTCCGCCAACATTCATCCTGTCTTGCGCCGGGTCTATCAGGCGAGAGGTCTGACCTCGGATGAGGATCTCGAACAGGGTCTGGATCGGCTGCTCCCGTTGGCTCCTCTTCTCGGTGTGGATGCGGCTGTCGACCTGTTGCATCTGCAGTTGGAAAAGGGCGGACACATTCTCGTCGTGGGTGACTATGATGCCGACGGTGCCACCAGTACCGTACTCTCCCTGTTGGTGCTGCAAGCGTTTGGCGGGCAGCGGCTCTCATATCTGGTGCCGAACAGGTTCGAATACGGCTACGGCCTGACGCCGGAAATCGTCGAGCTGGCGGCTGAAAGGTCGCCGGAGCTGATTGTCACCGTGGACAATGGAATCTCCAGTCTGAAGGGTGTCGCGCGGGCGGCGGAACTGGGTATTCCAGTATTGGTGACCGATCATCATCTGCCCGGTAAATCGTTGCCAGACGCCGCCGCCATCGTCAATCCCAATCAGCCGGGTGATGGTTTTGGCAGTAAGAATCTGGCGGGTGTGGGTGTCATCTTCTATGTCATGGCCGCCCTGCGCAGCCGCTTGCGGGGGCTGGATTGGTTCAAAACCAAAGGGCTGCCCGAACCGAACATGGCCGAGTGGCTCGATCTGGTGGCGTTGGGTACGGTGGCGGATCTGGTGCCCCTGGACCGCAATAACCGCATCCTGGTGGAGCAGGGTCTGCGGCGTATCCGCGCCGGTCGCTGCCGACCGGGAATTCAGGCACTGTTGGAGCTTGCCGGCCGTTCCCTGCATCGTGCAGTGGCCTCCGATATGGGCTTTGCGGTGGGACCCCGCCTCAACGCCGCAGGCCGCCTGGAGGATATGGGACAGGGCATCGAGTGCCTGCTCACCAACGATCGCATTCTGGCCCGCCGCATGGCGGTCGAACTGGACCAGCTCAACAAGACCCGCCGCGAGATCGAACAGGAGATGAAGGAACAGGCGCTGCAGGCGCTGGAACAGCTCCATCTTTCCACCGAGGGCGAACTGCCCACCGGACTTTGTCTATTCCGTCCCGAATGGCATCAGGGTGTGATTGGTATTCTGGCCTCCCGTATCAAGGAGCAGTATCATCGGCCGGTGATCGCCTTTGCCGACGGCGGTGAGGGTATGTTGAAGGGCTCGGCCCGTTCAGTGCCCGGTCTGCATATCCGTGACCTGCTCGACCGGATCGCTGCCGCCGATCCAGGCCTGCTCGATCGCTTTGGTGGACATGCCATGGCTGCGGGCCTGAGCCTGAAACAGGAAAATCTGCCGCGCTTCAAAGCGGCCTTCGAACGTGAAGCCGCAGCGTTGCTGGATCCTTCCAGACTGGTGGGGGAGGTGATTTCAGACGGAGAGCTTGACGCGGCGGATTTCAATCTGGATCTTGCCCAGCAACTCAGGGTCGCCGGTCCCTGGGGACAAGGCTTTCCGGAGCCAACCTTCGATGGAACCTTTCAGGTGCGGCAGCAGCGTGTGGTCGGTGAACGCCATCTGAAACTGCGTCTTGCTCCTATGGGCGGACGTGAGAGTCTGGATGCTATCGCCTTCAATCAGGCGGACCTGGGAAAATTGCCCGGGCAGGTGCGGCTGGCGTACCGGCTCGATGTCAACGAATACCGGGGACAGATAACGCCCCAGCTGATAGTGGAGTATATCCAATTAACGAGTTGAACGATTTTGATGAGGATGAGGATCTCGGCCCCAGCAAGAGCGAGATCAAACGGGAGATGCTGGCGCTGCAGAAGTTGGGCGGGCGGTTGACCCTGCTCTCCAAAAAGGAGTTGGACCGGATGCCTCTGAGCCCTGTTTTACTGGATGGGTTGGAAGAAGCCAAACGCATCAAATCGCATATTGCCCGTCGTCGTCACCTGCGGCGGCTCGGTAAGCTGCTGCGCCACGAGGATCTTGATGCCATCGAGCAGGTGATCGATGAGATCGATAACAAACACCAGGCGGGTGTGGCGCGCTTCCATAAACTCGAGCGTTGGCGCGATCAACTGATTGCGGGCGACAGTAGTGTCTTTGGCGAGTTTTTGGCCGAATATCCCGCAGCTGACCGTCAACACCTGCGGCAGTTGATCCAGGCAGTGAAAAAGGAACGGGAGAGAGAGAAGCCACCGGCTGCTTTTCGTAAGCTCTTTAAATACCTGCGCGAAGTTGCCGGGGTTTGATCTCGCAGAGAGTTAAGGCGATTTAAAGTTGTCGGGTTTTTTTACACATCTTGATAGGCGAGTTCATCAGAAATCCATTGGTTAATTTATATTGATAAAAAGGGAAAGGCGTTCTTCTGCACGCCGGCATCTCGTTCAACTTCGTTGCGCAGAAAACGTTAATATGAATCTGCTGATCAATAAATTCGTGTTAAATCAAATGGTTAATAGATTGTCGCCCATCTCCCAGTAAATGCTCCGGGGTGAGCTTGCTCTTGTTTGCAACTCAGCGGCAGCTTGCAAATTACCCTAAGTAATCTCGAAGGTTTTGCCGTCGAAAAACTTTACAGTTATTCATATGTTGTAATTGTGAACTCACTTTACTTACTGTTCCATATGGGAAAAATATTCTTGGCCTGGTTTTTGCTTATGATTCTCCTTCGAAGTGCTTAAACAATCAGGACACGCTGAAAATTAGTCCATCTGCGTACTAGGGAGAAAATAAAAATGCATCTTAGAAAACTGGCAATAGGATTGCTGGCATTCGGTATCACCACATCTGTACAGGCAATAGAATTGCTCGATGGCCTGGGTGGGAATCGCGGTTATGGTGACCAGGCGATGTTGCCAAATGACGACGGCTCCAGCAATCTGCTGGATCTTCCGTTCAATATTAATTTCTATGGAAATGAGTTCAGCTCTTTCTTTATCAACAACAACGGCAACGTTTCATTCAATAACCCGATCTCGTCCTACACGCCTGATCCTTTCCCGGTTGCGAACCAGCCTATGATCGCGCCCTGGTGGGGCGATGTGGATACCAGTCGTGATGGCCAATTCGGCGATGGTTTCGATCCGGATTTGCTGCCGACCGAAATATTCAACCCCAATGGTTTTGACCAGGAATTTGTTCCGGTTTCCGAGCTCCCCATCTTTCCTGGTGATCTCGGCATACCCGTATCCACCTTCGATGGTGTGGATTACATCCTCTTGGATGACGCTTTGGAGCTGGCCGGATTTTTCGAGGGAGGTTTTGACGGTCCTGGAAATTCTTTTGATACCGAATCGAACAATGTCTGGGTTGCTTCACCAAACGACAGTACCGTGGTCGTTACTTGGGACCAGGTCGGTTTCTTTCCTGCCGATACCTCCAAAACCAATAACTTCCAGTTGGTGCTGAGAGACGCATCGGCCGAGACTGGTGTTGATGGCGATTTCGATATCGAGTTCCGCTACGACCAGCTCGAGTGGACCACCGGTGACGCCAGTGGCGGCACTGATGGTCTGGGCGGCACCGAGGCGCAGGCAGGTTTTGATGCCGGCGACAACGCCAACTTTCTCGCCCTGCCAGGCTCTTTCAGCTCCGAAGTGCTGGAACTGCAAAACACCAGTAACGTCGGCCCCGATACCCCCGGACTCTGGGTATTCGCCATTCGCAACGGTGAACCGCCTGGTGCGACTCCGGTAAACCCGCTGATGCCGGTCGAGAGTCAGGATGGTTGGGACTTCGACTTTAATGTTGTCGTGGGCCAGCCCATCTTTATCGACCCCGACGTTGCTGTGGGTTATGACTACCAGATCGACAACCCGGCCACCATGCCTCTGTTTCAGACAGTTTTACTGCCCAGTGTCGGTGATGATCTGTTTGATATCTACACCTGGGACGGTACGGACTGGGTGCTTGCGGCAGCAGATTGGGCGGCTGGCTCGAGCTATGACTTCGGTGCTGGCGGTGTCGACCGTTTCCGTATTCTTGGTATCGAAATTGCCGAGATGCTCGACCCGACGGATCCCACTGCCTTCATCACCGGACTCACCTTTACCGGTTCCGGTGCTGTCGGCATGAGTCAGAATCCAATTACGGTGTTTGTCCCGCCGGTAACTGCCCCTGAACCTTCGGTGCTGATTCTGTTTGGCTTTGGTCTTGGTGCGTTAGGTTTTGTACGCCGTAGAAAACGGGCCTGAAAGTTGACTCAGTCGTAGGCTGAGGGAGACAAAAAAGCCGCCGCTACGAAAGTAGCGGCGGCTTTTTTAATCCCTATTGCATTGTTTACCCGCAGTTAGTGGGTGCGGCGTTTTCGCCGCTCCCACCATTCAATGGGGTAAGGGAATGGCTTACTGCTTTTCGATAGGTTTGCAATAATACTTTTTGGAGAAATGATTGAATATATGCATCTGCACAGGCGCCTTCATATCTTTCGGCTTCCCTTCCAGATAGACCAGAAACTCTTTCAGCAATTCGTTGATCTGTTTCCCCTCATCCAGGCAGACGAAGTTTCGTTTCAGTGCTTTTTTGTGCAGTAGCATATTGCCGACCAGATTCATTCCGCCGAGTGTCCCGCCCAGAAAACCTCCACAGGATCCGGCATCGAGTGCACGGTTGACTGCCTGTTGCGCTGTCTCCTTTTCCAACGGGGTTGTGATGACCTCCTTGCATTTGTCGAGGTAATCCTGCCCGGAAAGCGCATAGGCATTTCCCGACAACATTAGAATAAGTGGCAAAGCAGTGAGTGAGCGATAGGTTCTTTTCATTTTTATAGCTTCCCTGATTGGTGTGGTGCGGTCAGCCATTTTTACACATTTTCTGTAACGCGAATAGAAGTCTTGAGAGGTAGGCTGGTTCCAGTGCAGCGGAACCGGCAATCCCACCAGGGCAGACAGAAATGCCCGATCCGCTACGCTTGATCGTGCCTAAGCTGAGCCGTAGCCACGCAAAGATCAATGGGGCTGAAGTGTTGGTTTAGCCGGAACATTTCCCAATTGCCAGTTTGATATCGCCCAATCCCAGAAATCGTCGATGCCGGTAGGTCTCTCGTCGGGTAGAGGCTGGCCCAGATGGTGCAGTGCCTGTAGCAGCGCCGGTAGAGGATGTCGATTCTCTACCGGGGCATCCTTGTACTGTTTGCTCAGCTTTCGCCCGTTTGCATCCACCGCCAGCGGCAGGTGGGCATAGACTGGTGTGGGCAGTTCCAGCAGTTGTTGCAGGTGAATCTGACGGGGGGTGGATAGCAGCAGATCAGCGCCGCGCACAATGTGTGTGATCCCCTGCCAGGCATCGTCCACCACTACAGCAAGTTGGTAGGCGTGGTAGCCGTCTGCACGGCGGATAATGAAGTCCCCTATGTCGCTGGCCAGGTTTTGCGTCACTTCTCCCTGGATCAGATCTTTGAACCCGAAAGGTTCGTCAAAGGTTCGCAGGCGGATGGCGCGACTTTTTTTGCCTGCGCCTAGTCCCCGGCTACAGGTGCCGGGGTAGATAGTACCTTCGATGCCTGGGCGGGCGGCAAGGTTGATCTCTTTACGCGTGCAGCCACAGGGGTAGGCAAGATCGTCTCTGTTCAACGCATTGAGGGCGTGGGCATAGGCGCCGGTGCGGTGGCTTTGACGAATGATCTCACCTTCCCACTCAAAACCGAAACAGTCGAGGGTACGTAATATCTCATCGGCAGACCCTTTGATCTCACGGGTCTGATCGAGATCTTCCATGCGTACCAGCCACTCGCCATGGTTGGCCTGGGCATCAAGATAGCTGCCGAGGGCTGCCACCAGTGAGCCGAAATGGAGTGGTCCAGTTGGGGAGGGGGCAAAGCGGCCGCGGTAGGGCGAGTGCGGGTCTGTTTTGATGTGGTTCATGACAAGAATTAAAAAAACCGGCGTAAGCCGGTTTTTTTATACGCAGAGGCGGGCAGGTTCAGCCCATCTGTTTCTCCCGGATCTCATCCAGGGTCTTGCAGTCGATACACTGGCTGGCAGTGGGTCTGGCCTCCAGGCGGCGGATGCCGATCTCCACACCGCAGGACTCGCAGAATCCATAGTCGTGATTGTCGATCTGGGTGATCGTTGAATCGATCTTTTTGATCAGCTTACGCTCACGGTCGCGGGTGCGCAGCTCCAGACTGAACTCCGACTCCTGTGTGGCCCGGTCGTTTGGATCGGGGAAATTTGCCGCCTCGTCCTGCATGTGATGCACGGTTCGGTCGACCTCCTCCATCAAATCCGTTTTCCAGGCCCCCAGGATGGCGAGAAAATGCGCCTCCTGCTCTTCGTTCATGTACTCTTCGCCCTCAACGGGCTGATAGGGTTCAAAACCAAACGGTCCTGAACTCACATCTTTTTTGGCTATCTTCTGGGCCATTCACTGACTCCTGAATACCTCTTGAGTGAAGGGGCCTATCTATACCAGAAACCCAGTCGCTAGACAACAAAATGGCTGTCCCTTCAATACAATGTTTGCTTAACATTACCAGTATCGTCCAGATTGCCATTTTCTTTATGTGCTGAGTCAATTAATCGGACGATTCTTTCTCCCGGACTCAAAATTCCGTTTTTTTGCATGGGGGTGCAAGGTTGCGGTGGTTTGGGTAAGCTAGCGCGATTTGACTGATAGGTGAGTAGAGGAATGGCTGAACTGGAAGCGTTGATTTTTGATGTGGATGGCACTTTGGCTGATACTGAAAAGGACGGTCATCGGGTGGCATTCAATCGGGCATTTGCCGATGCAGGGCTCGACTGGGAGTGGTCGGTGGCGCTCTATGGAGAGTTGCTGGCGGTGACCGGAGGTAAAGAGCGCATTCGTTACTATCTGGACGGTTTCAATACCGATTTTGAGCAGCCCTCAGATCTGGGTGATTTCATTGCCGATCTGCATAAACAGAAGACCGCCCACTACACCCGTATGCTGGCGGAGGGCGCGATTCCCGTGCGCAACGGGGTCAAACGGCTGCTGACCGAGGCGCGAGAGGCGGGCATGCGCATGGCCATCGCCACCACTACCACCCCGGCAAACGTAAGCGCACTGCTGAAGCACGCCCTGGATCCGGCTGCGGCGGGCTGGTTCGAGGTGATCGCTGCGGGCGATATCGTACCGGCCAAGAAACCGGCTCCGGATATCTACACCTGGGCCATTGAGCAGATGAGCATATCTCCTGAGCAGTGCATGGCCTTCGAGGACTCAGAGAACGGCGTGAAGTCCGCTGCGTCTGCCGGTATCGGCTCAATATTGGTCACTACCAATGATTACACCGAGGATCACGATTTCAATGGTGCGGCGTTGGTACTCGACCAGTTGGGCGACCCTGACGATAATTTTCGCGTGATCTCTGGTGATGCGGGTGACGCTGGCTATGTCGATCTTGCGCTGTTGAGAGCCTTTCACGGCCGGGGTTGATACAGCGTCAAAACACCCTTGAAGGAGCCAGGAAGATGATTCCCATTGCCGACAGGATGGCACGCATCAAGCCCTTCTATGTCATGGACCTGTTGGCAAAAGCGCGCAGGTTGGAAGCCGAGGGGCGTTCGATCATCCACATGGAGATCGGCGAACCCGATTTTATCACTCCTGCCCCCATCATCCATGCGGGAGAAGCGGCCCTTGCGGCGGGTGAGACCCACTACACTCCGGCCAAAGGGTTGCCCGCTCTGCGGGAAGCGATCGCCAGATTCTATGCCAGCAACTACAGGGTGGATATCGACCCTGACCGCATCATCGTAACGCCAGGGGCATCCGGTGCCCTGCAACTGGTGATGAGTGTGCTGATCAATCCCGGGGATAGCGTGTTGATGGCCGACCCAGGTTACCCCTGCAACCGCCACTTCGTGGAGCTGGTCAATGGCAAACCAGTGGGTGTGCCGGTTGGCGCGGATACGGGTTATCAGCTCACGGCGGAGATCGTGGAGACGGCATGGCGGCCGGATACCAAGGCGGTACTGGTGGCGACGCCCGCCAATCCCACCGGGACGCTGCTCACCCTGGAGGCACTCACAGCGTTGCACGATACAGTCAGCCGTCTGGGCGGTCTGCTGATTGTCGATGAGATATATCAGGGACTGATCTACGATGCCGTTGGGGGAACCGCACTCTCCATCGCCGATGATATCTTCGTTATCAACAGCTTCTCCAAGTTTTTCGGCATGACCGGATGGCGTCTCGGCTGGCTGGTGGCGCCCGAGGCTGCCGTCGACCCTCTTGACCGTCTGGCCCAGAATATCTTTCTTGCAGCCCCCACCCTGTCCCAGCATGCGGCGCTGAAGGCCTTTGAGCCGGAGGTGCTGGAGATACTTGAAGCGCGCCGGGTCGAGTATCTGCAGCGGCGGGATTTTCTGCTGCCCGCGCTGCGCGAGATGGGATTTGAACTACCCGTCACCCCGCAGGGAGCCTTCTATCTCTATGCGAACTGCGAGGCGGTCACAGATGATAGTCATGCCTTTGCCGAAGCGCTGCTGGAGGAGGCCGGTGTGGCCGTCACGCCTGGCCGTGATTTCGGCTTCAACCGGCCCGAGGCGCATCTGCGGTTCGCCTACACCACCTCACTGCCCAACCTGGAGGAGGGAGTGGCGCGGCTGCGTAAATTTATCCGGATGCAAGGATATCCAGAAAGTTAAGCGTCGCCGCCAGTGCTCTCCAGACGCTCTTTCCAGAAGACAGTGGCCCCGGCCACCGCCGCCGGCATGGCAACAAAATTCAGGATGGGCACCATCATCAACAGTGTGACAGCGCCGCCAAATGCCATCGCGGTAAAGCGGGCCTTTTTCAGGCGTTTGTGCTGATCCTTGAAGAGCAGGCCGTGATTACCCATCGGGTAGTCGCCATACTCGATAGAGAGAAACCAGGCACCGAAGGCCATCCATAAAAAGGGTGCAATGATGTTGAGCACCGGGATCGCGAAGAGAATCAGCAGAGGGATCGCCCGCAGCAAAAAATAGAGTATCTTGCGCAGTTCAGAAAACAGGGCAGGAAGAATATCCTTCATCACCTGTTTGATGCCGCTGCTCTCCTCCTGCAATCGGCCGCCGAGATAGAGCTCCACCTTCTCTGCCAGCAGGCCGTTGAATGGCGCGGCGATCAGGTTGGCGATGACGGTAAAGGTGTAGAAGATGATTAGCAGCAGTGCCAGGGCGAAGATTGGCCAAAGCAGCCAGCGCAGGAAGGAGAGCCAGCTGTCGTCGGCGGGCAGAAAGTGATCCATCAGCAGGTCGAACTGGCTGATTCCCACCCCCACCAGCAGGCTGAAGACCAGGATGTTGATCAGCAGGGGGATGAGTACGAAGCGTCTCAGTCCGGGTTTGCTTATCAGGCTCAGGCCGCGCAGCAGATAGCCGACGCCGGAGAGGGGATTGTTTGCCATGTCGCTTCGGTCTGTTTTGATAAAAGGCGGATTTTAACAGAGTTAGAGATTCAATAACCAAAGGACAGAACCAATGAAGTTTGTAGGCGCCCACGTCAGTGCCTCCGGCGGTGTTCAGAACGCCCCGTTGAACGCTGAAAAGATCGGTGCGAGGGCCTTAGCGCTGTTCACCAAGAACCAACGTCAATGGAAGGCGAAGCCGCTGACCGATGAGTCGATAGAGGGTTTTAAGGCAAACCTCGAACAGGCCGGCATCGCCCCGGAACATGTGCTGCCCCACGACAGTTATCTGATCAATCTCGGGCATCCGGAGACCGAGGGGCTGGAGAAATCCCGTGCCGCCTTTGTCGACGAGATGCATCGCTGTGAACAGCTCGGTCTGAAACTTCTTAACTTTCATCCCGGCGCCACCCTGCGAAAGATCGGTGAGGCGGAGAGCCTCGACCGTGTATCCGAGTCGATCAATATCGTCCTGGAGCAGACGGAAGGGGTGACAGCGGTGATTGAAAATACAGCAGGCCAAGGCTCCACCCTAGGCTACCGGTTTGAGCAGTTGGCCCGAATTATTGAAGGGGTGGAGGACAAGCGTCGGGTAGGTGTCTGTCTCGATACCTGTCACACATTCGTTTCCGGCTACGATCTGCGGACCAGTGACGCCTGCGAGCAGACCTTCGGTGAGTTTGAGCGCATCGTCGGTTTCAACTATCTGCGGGGCATGCACCTCAACGACAGCAAGCCCGACTTGGGGGCCAGGGTGGACCGGCACCATAGCCTCGGTCAGGGAAAGATCGGCTGGGACGCCTTTCGCTACATCATGAGTGATTCGCGTTTTGATGATATTCCCATGGTGCTGGAGACGATCGATGACACGATATGGCGAGAGGAGATACAGGCGCTCTATCAGTTTTCCACTGAATAGCGAACCAAGCTGCTAAACTGGAGGTCATCAACAACCCTCTAAATCAGGCACTGCCCCATACCTGATCAGATCCATGATACGCGGCTCCTGCCAAACAACATCATATCAACAAGCCTATAGAAACTGCGGAATTTGCGTTTACGCAATGCATGCCCGCAGGTAATTGTGGATGCTGTAGCCTTTAATAACCGGTTACAGATTCTCTCCGTTGAGCTGAATGCAGTAGCTGCTTACCGGAGAATTCATGATGTCTAACCCATCCCGATTAGAGAATTTCCCCATCTCCTTCTTTTCCATTGTGATGGGGTTATGCGGGCTTTCGATTGCCTGGAGCACGTTTCAACGTGCGTTCGGTTTGCGTTTGAATGTTGATGCAGCACTGGCGCTGTTTGTCGCCGGTCTGTTTGTGGTGTTGCTTTTCTTCTATGTAAGAAAAATATTCCGCTTTCCTGATGCAGTTATCCGGGAATTACATCATCCCGTGAAGATGAATTTCTTCCCCAGTATCTCCATCAGTCTGCTACTGCTCTCCATTGTCTCTCTGCATACGCTGCCTGTGGCCGCCGAACCTTTATGGTTGATGGGTGCTGTGATGCATATTGGATTCACGCTCTATATCATGAGTGTCTGGATTCATCATGATCAGTTCGAGATTCATCACATTAATCCTGCGTGGTTTATTCCGGTGGTCGGGAATGTACTGGTGCCTGTGGCAGGGATGCAACTGGGATATACAGAGGTTTCGTGGTTTTTCTTCAGTATTGGCATCGTCTTCTGGATCGTGCTGATGACGATCATCTTTTACCGGATCATGTTTCATAGTCCGTTGCCTGAAAAACTGATGCCGACTCTGTTTATTCTTATTGCACCGCCGGCGGTGGGTTTCCTTGCATATATAAAATTGACGGGAGACCTCGATGCGTTTGCCAGAATCCTCTACTATGTGGGGCTTTTTCTGACGCTCCTGCTGGTGACCCAATACCGGTTTTTTATCCGGATCAACTTTTTCCTCACATGGTGGGCTTATTCCTTCCCTATCGCTGCGATTACCATTGCCACCCTTGTAGTGTATGAACATACCGGATCAGTCATGCATGCGGGATTGGGTTGGGTGCTTGTCACTCTGCTGACACTGCTGATCATTATGTTGCTCTACAGAACAGCGCGTGCCGTGAGTCGTCATATGATCTGCCGCCCGGAAGATTAACAAGTAAGATAACTATTCGGCTGAAGTTCCACTGAAATTCTTACCATCCTGAAAGTTGGCACTCAAGCCACCATGCGTAAGAGGAGTGAGACGAAAGTATTTTGCC
>QGON01000056.1 GCA_003660235.1 bacterium endosymbiont of Escarpia laminata
CAACGCTTTGCTACCGAAGGAGCCTTGCTCGGCAGCGTCTTACGACATGGTCTGTGTGATGATCTCACCATCGTCAGTGAGGATGCCGGGCAGTTCGACATCTTATTACATGCCTTATGCTGGGTGCATACCGAACGACTCATCCATAAAATGCTGCCACTCAACGAGACACACCGACAGGAAATAGCTCAGATTAGAGATCAGATATGGCGCTTTTATGCACAACTGAAGCGATATAAAAGCAAGCCCGATAAAAGTCAGCAAAAAATACTCCGTCATCGATTCGATGAGATATTTACCCAGAAAACCAGCTACGCCACCTTAAACCAGACATTAAAGCGAATCCATAATAATAAAGCTGAACTATTAGTGGTTCTTGATCGACCTGAAATCCCTTTGCACACCAATGGCAGTGAAACGGATATCCGTGATTTTGTGAAGAAACGAAAAATCAGTGGTGGAACCCGCAGTGATGAGGGCAGGCGTTGCCGAGATACTTTTGCCAGCTTGAAAAAAACCTGTCGTAAGCTGGATATCTCGTTTTGGCATTACTTAACAGATCGTTTGGGTATTGGTGAACAGACCATTGCTCCATTACCCGATATCATCACCGAGCGGGCTGCTCTTGCCACGGGTTTTTGAGAAGTTACGAATGTGAGCTATAGGTTAGATGCGCATTCTTACCAACATCAATTGACTCACTGGGCTATGTGCGCATCGTAACCCGACGGTGATCAGTGGAATTAACCTGCTTCGTTCGCCTCGGCGGCTCGGTAATACCGCTCCGGCCCGATCGTTTTTAGCAGAGCAAGGGCGATAAGTTCTTCATCGACATCACCCTGCTGGCTGAAAAGGTGCTGAATCCTGCCTTTGGCGTCGGGAACGGCGGCGTTGATGCCCGGCGTGATTGCCTCACCCATGGATGAGACCATACATCCCTCAGGGGCGACGTTCAGGATCAGGTCATAACCTTTTTGCAGCTTTAATACGGCTTCGCCCACATAGGGGATGAATTCACCCCCCGGACGTTTGGTGGTGATGACCGATTCGGCTATCTTGAGTATCTTCGGCATCGCAGCAGGCATCTCCAGACCGGCTGCGGTATAGAGCGGTTTTGCGATGATGTTGCGCAAAATGAAGTGTACTGCCCTGAGGCCAATCAGCCGTAGCTGCTTCTTGCGCTTATAGCGGGTGATGCGTTTGCGCTCGCTATCCTCAATAGGGCGTTTGAGTTCGGATCTGCTTTCATCGATAGCTTCGCGGGCACGCATCAACATACCTGCGAGTTTGTAATCCAGAAAACTCCATACCGGCGTGTGGGTCAGGGTAAATTGCCGAAAGCCCAGAGTGGCCAGCAGCGTCCTATGGACAGCCTCGTACTGGGCGACACGCATATAGGCTTCGCCATCGATATGGATGCGGGTCGGGTCACCCTTGAGCGGCTGCGCACACCATTGTCGGGCAAAAGCCTTTATGGGGCGCTTCAGGTCAGACTTATGCAGGCCGTAGGCAAAATAATTGACCAGGTAGTTGATGCCGGGAACCTTGGCAAAGGCATCCGCTATCCGTAGCGCAGCTGCTGAGGGCCTCATCTCAAACTCGATAAGCCGGTGCAGTTCCTCTTTGAGCTTTCGATACGCCTGTATAAAGGTCTGGTATTCAGCATAATCCCTGCACTGAGAGCTGCCATCGGCCAGGAGCTGGTGCAGCACACCCTGTACAATCGCACTTTGCACCCCCCGCACGAAGACCCAGGCCGGGAAACCGGTATTAAACCCCTTGTTCTCATGGCCAACGAGAAACTGCATCACCAGCTCTTCAGTATCGTCTTTGCCTGAGTTCTTCTGCTGATTGATAAAGATCTTGTGGGTCTCGACGTACTGCCCCTGGCGGCAGGGTCCCAGTCCCTTGTTGTTAAATATCAGCAATCTTGTCTTGTGGATAAATTCAGGATCGTTTTCCCGTTTGCGGCGTTTGAAATCCTCCATCGCCGCCATCACATCGCCATACACCGCTGCCAAAGGGGCGCAGACTGAGTCACCCGACATGGAACGTCCCTCCTTGATGGCGGCCTGCAGGTCATAATCCTCATCGTATAGATCGATACAGGTAAAACCTGCGCTGCGAATGACTGAGGTCAGCCCCCGTGTGTCCGACAGGGTCGGGAAGTAGATCGCATCGGTTTCAGGGTTGAGGGGATCCTGGTTGACCAGGCGGTCGAGCACCTTCACCTCAAAGCCATCGTCTTCCACACTTTTCAGCTCTTGATGCAGTCCCGACTCCAGTTGTTTGACGTAGGTGTTCATGCGGTTTTCCAGATGCGCCAGCTCCTTGATCGCCGCATCGGACTGGATCAGCAGATAGGGGCGTTTTTTGGTCAACTCGGAAATCAGCGGATTGGTGACGCTGTCGGGGCCACACAAAAAGGTCGATACCTGCACCACCGGCATCAGGGTATCGGAGCCCTTTTCCACCCGCTCAAATACCTGTCTCAGCCCGGCATGGCCGGTTACCCTGTGCAGTTCGCGTCTGCTACAGGCATCGGCCAGGGTGGCGATCATGTGTGGATTGCGCCAATAGAGGTGTTTGAATTGGGGGTTGAAGTCGGCATCGAGGAGATAGCTGGGGATACCCATCATGTTCTTGTCCCGCAGCAGTCGCCCGACGTGACTGTCATAAATACCGGGATTGAGGATATATTCGCGGCCCATCACCAAGGCGATTTCGCGCCCATCTTCAAACGCCTGGTTGGCCAGTTCGGTGGCAAAATCGGCGGCCACCTTTTTGAGTCCCCGTTGGGCCTGCAACGCCGCGTCGACAATGTTACGGAACTGTTCATACTCAACCTGCTTGCCGTAATGCTCAAACACCGGTTGTAGGCGTGGATAGATCTTCAGGGCGATCCGCTCCGCATTCTGCAGTTTGAGATCCAGAAAAAACAGATGGATGCGGCTTTGCGGGTGTTTGGATTCAGTGATCTTTTTGGCCACCGCCAGCCCACCCTGGTTGATGGTGCAGGTGCGTCCCAGGGAGTGTTTTGCAGGCAGGAACTCGATCTGTGGGGCCAGAATCATACCGTGTGGTTGTGCGCCCAGGCGCAGGAACTGGCCGACAACGCCTATGTGCGGGGCACAGGTGTCGATGTGAAAATGCGCTTGGGCGTCGATGACATCAGACACCTGCACATTGTCCACCTCCACCGGGATCTCCAGTGGTGTAAACAGTGAGGCGAAAAACATCGCCCACTCCGAGACGGCGAAACTGCGCGGTATCACCAACCGGTTCGGGTCATCGGAGTGGGGCAGGCGGTCGTTGATAAAGTCCCAGATCTGCTTATAGCTATCCGGGCTGCCTTTTCGCTTGAGGCCTTTCATGGCCAGCACTTCGTTGATCGCGGTGCAACCGCCGAGGGTGAAGGTGAAGCGATTGCCCTCACTGCCGAGGCCGGTGAGGTGCGCGCGATTGCAGCGTGCAGCCTTGTCGCCACACACGGCCCCCTTGCAGACCACGATCTTCTTTTTGTAATCCTTGTCGATGAAGGACTCAAGCTCGACCTCCAACGCCGTGGTGGTATCCTGCTCTGCCAGTGATTTAATCAGTCCGACACAGGCGCGGTGGCCCGGATCCGGTGGCACCAGACAGTAGATGTCATCCCCCACATAGCGCTGTATGCGTTGGGCAACCGCGAGTGGCAGCGGTTCACTGAGCATGGTCTGACCATGGAGCAGGGCGACCGTGTGCTTCGGCAGCTCGATCTGGCTCCAGAGGCTTCTGGCCATGTTCTCCACGATCGCCCAGTTGGCTGAAGCGAGGATCTCGCCGAGTTCATAACCATCCGCCTGCAGCTTGCGGGCGTTCTCCATCAAAAACACCGCGCAGGTGGCGTTGATGACGTAACCCTTGTCGGCATTGAAGGCCAGCTCACTGGCCACGCTGATGTCGTCCAGAAAAAACATGGAGGTCAGGGTATCGATCAGGCTGCCGGTTCCTGCGGAACACTTGACGTTCATCGCATTGTCAAACAGTTCGGCCTTTTTCAGTGCAATGGAGGAGATCTTTGTGTCCTCGCCGCCAATGTCGATCAGCAGGCAGAAGTCCTCATTGATGCCGTCGATGCCGCTCGCCTTGAGGCGTTCGATATGTGCGCGGGCATAGTCGATGGAACCGCGTGCATGGGCGTAGTTCTCCACCAGCACCGACACGCGGTCTGCCAGTTGTGGGTAGATGTTGATGAGGGCTTTTTGCACTTGGTAGCGTGCGCTACCCGTCAAGCCGATCTGGCCGATCTGCAGGGTTTTCACCCCCTTGGCAATGATGTCGGCAAAGATCTTTTTGATCGTATCGATGGTATCGCCGGCGTTGGAGTAGGCGCCCTTATAGAGGATGCTCTCCCCCGAGGCGTCGCTGATGATCAGCTTCGCCATGGTTGAGCCTACATCCAACCCCAACATGACAGGTGTGTTGCACAGCTGGGCAGCGTCAAAATGAGTCGGTGCGATGTTGGGGATACGCTGGTAGAGGCACCGCGCCTCAAGATCCGCCTTGACGTCAAACATGGCCGGGTATTCGCTGAGCCTGGACGTCTGCACAACGCGGCGGTCCGGTTGGGCAAAGTTGCTATCGCCGATGATTTTGCGCAGATACTGTAATCCCAGCAACGGAAACCTGCCGCCCTTATCGTAGCGTACATCTGCAGTGCCGACGGATTCGAGATAATCTCCGGCGCAGTCACGGGCAAACTGCCAGGCAAAGATGCCACCGCTCAACCATACCGTATCAAAGCCGGGTTTGAGTTTTTTACAGGCCTTGAGCACCTCTGATTTCAGCGTCACCGCCAAGGCGAAATCGAGGGGAATGCCCTGATTCTTGTCGGAGATCGTCGCCGAAGAGGCAAACACCCCGCAGCGGTCGGCGCGGATATCGACGCCGTCACGGCGCTGGCGGTTTTCCTCGCCGAGGTATCCGCTCAACAGTGTGTCAACCGCCTTACGTTGGATATTGAGCTTTTGCAGTACGCGGTCAAGGTTGACCCCCGAGCCCGCGCCGCAGCGCGGATTGACCACCAGCATATCGTTCTTGAGATTGCCCTCGATATCGACGCCTATGGCCATATAGCCTGAAGCGGAGATTTCGATGATGCCCAGTGGTTTGTCTTGCAGCAGGCTGCGCGCCGCTGACCACAGTGCTGCCGAGCCAAGCACCACCTCACCCTGACCGAGATAGCGACGAACGATCTCCTGCAATTTACCCGTGATAGTGATGCCCGTTTGCTCAGGCAGTTGGTCAAGTCCAAGCCGGCGGATCGTACCGCCGAGATCTTCGTTACTGGCTATTTCAACGCTGCCGAGTTCGGTACCCGCTGGGTCGCAGGCCAAGATCCGGACACTGTGGACACCGGCATCAATATAGAGGTTTGTGCAGTGGGGAAGTAACCCAATAAACCAATCGGTAGTGGAGTGGTCTGGCTGTTGGGTCATTTGAGGAATCTACGCATACTTTGTGCTGGGGTCGGAGCCCCTCCGATTACAGCATGTGCGGAGAAATGCTGGTTATGTGTCAGAAATTGCATTACGTAACTTTAAGTGCAGATGAAAAGGCTCGAAGTCTTTGTCTGAATAAAGCAATGGAATGTCATTGTTAATGCAAAAGGTGGCAATTAATACATCAACTGTTTTCCGTACAGTCACCCCTTTTTTGCGGAGAAAGCGAAAATTGTCAGCACTATTTATCGCAATATTTTTGCCGCCAAGTTCAAAAACAGTGAGCGACGTTAGCAATTCCTTAGCGGTATTGTAGTCCCGGTCATGTCTAAATCCCTGCAAAACCTCAATAAGTACCAAATCTCCAAGTCCAATAGGTTCTGTACCCAGCAGGCTATCAAGTTTGTTCGTTTCAGCAGACTGAGTCCCGTTGAAGAAATTGACCCAAACGCTGGAATCGATAAATATCAACTGTCAGACCTCATCTCATCAAGGTTGCCTTCCCAATGCAATTTACCCCTGAAGTGTCTAATATATTCTTGTTTTTTTAATTTAATCAACGTCTTGAGGCCAAGTTCCACGGCTTCGCGCTTTGTTTTTAAACCTGTCATCTTCAAGGCGTTAGCCATAAGGTCGTCATCAATGACTATATTCGTACGCATGGCAGTATCCGGTGTGTATTGTATTCATAATTCATACACATTAAAGCCGCTTCAGGCGGATGGGTCAAGGGGGAATACACCTAATTAGATGTTGGGGTTTGAGTGATGAGCGATCCACAGGGGGGCTTCTGGAAACTTTGAACGTAAATCTATAGACTGACAAATCGTGTTTTTTTGCCCTTCTTGTGAGTGTTTCCAATCTCTTTGGTCGACGAGGAGGGGTATTTTGGGCAGGACCTATATTCTGGTGACTGCACTCATCGCATCGCTGATGCAATTTGGTCCGGCCAGGATGACGATTATCACAATCAGGGAATATCAAGATAAAAGGTGGATAAAGAAACACTATTGATCACAGGCGGTGCCGGTTTTATTGGATCGGCAGTTATCCGCTATTTGATAGAAGAGACCGGGCACACGATTGTCAACATCGACAAACTGACTTACGCGGGAAATCTCGATTCGCTTATGCAGATAGCCGATGATCCCCGGTATCATTTTGAGTTGGCGGATATTTGTGATGCTGAGGTCATGGGCGATATTTTTCTACGCTACCAGCCATCAGCCATCATGCACCTTGCCGCGGAATCCCATGTGGATCGTTCTATTGACGGACCCTTGGAGTTCATCCAGACCAATGTAGTTGGCACCTGCAACCTCCTTGAAGTGGCTCGTAACTATTGGTCAGGACTCAGTGAAGAACAACAGGTAAGTTTCCGTTTCCACCACGTCTCCACCGATGAAGTCTATGGAAGCTTGGGGAAAACTGGCCTATTCACAGAAGAGTCTCGATACGAACCCAATTCACCCTATTCAGCCAGCAAGGCCTCATCTGATCACCTTGTCCGTGCATGGCATGAGACCTATGGTCTGCCGGTGGTGATTACCAACTGCTCCAACAACTACGGTCCCTATCAGTTTCCTGAAAAACTTATACCCTTGATAATCCTTAATGCCCTGGATGGAAAGCCCCTGCCAATCTATGGCAAGGGCGATCAGATCAGAGACTGGCTCCATGTCGATGATCATGCCAAAGCGCTCTATCGAGTCCTTTCTCAAGGGAAAGTGGGTGAGATCTACAATATCGGCGGCCACAATGAAAAAACCAACCTTGAAGTGGTCCGCACGCTTTGCGCCCACCTCGATGAACTGGCTCCCAACCGTCATGAAGTAGATGCCTACGTTGATCTCATTACCTATGTTGAAGATCGCCCAGGCCATGATCAGCGTTATGCCATCGATTCCAGTAAGATCAAGAGAGAACTTGACTGGGTTCCTGAAGAAACCTTTGAGAGCGGTATGCTGAAAACCGTTAAATGGTACCTCGATAATCTGCAATGGTGTCGAAGAGTGCAGGACGGCAGCTATCGCAGAGAACGACTGGGTCTGAATGGCTCAGTGAGTTAACTATTCACCACGAAGCGCACGAAGGACACGAAGATGGAGTTTGGCCAGTTGTCAAAGCAAGTGATTGGTTGCGCGATCGAAGTACATCGGGAACTTGGACCCGGCTTGCTGGAATCCACCTACGAAAAATGTTTGGCGCATGAACTAAGAGGACATAATATTGAATGTGTTACTCAAATGGCTCTGCCTGTTGAGTATAAGGGTCTAGCTCTGGATTGTGGATATCGTATAGATCTGATGGTGGCAGGGAACCTGATCGTTGAATTGAAGAGCGTAGATTCAATCCAGCGGATTCATGAAGCTCAGATACTAACCTATATGAAACTTGCAGGCATCGGAACTGGGCTACTCATAAACTTCAATACCACACTGTTGAAAAATGGAATTAAACGCCTTGTCCTCTAAATGTTTATCCCTTCGTGCTCTTCGTGAGCTTCGTGGTTAAAAAAACAGGAAGAAAGATGAAAGGAATTATACTCGCTGGTGGTTCTGGAACACGCCTTCACCCGGTAACAATAGGTGTTTCAAAACAGCTCCTCCCTATCTATGACAAACCGATGATCTATTATCCGCTAAGCACCCTCATGCTGGCGGGAATCAGGGATGTCCTTGTCATCACCGCACCTACCTTCAAAGAGCGTTTTGAAGATGTCCTTGGTGACGGTGCTCAGTGGGGGCTAAATATTCAGTATAAAATTCAGCCCAAGCCTGAAGGACTGGCGCAGGCCTTTATTCTGGGTGAGGAGTTTATTGGCGATGATAACTGTGCTCTGATCTCTGGGAGACAATGTCTTCTACGGACACTATCTTAAAGAAATCCTTGTTGATGCCGCGAACCATAAGGATGGTGCTACAGTATTTGCCTATCATGTAACAGATCCTGAGCGATACGGGGTTATTGAGTTTGATGGCAGCGGCCATGCAATCAGTCTTGAGGAGAAGCCCGAGAATCCACGTTCAAATTTTGCGGTAACCGGCCTCTATTTTTATGACAAACAGGTCGTGGAAATCGCTAAATCATTAAAACCATCACCACGTGGTGAGTTGGAGATAACTGATATCAACCGCATCTACCTGGAAAAAGAGCAACTCAATGTTCATCTGTTGGGCAGAGGTTCTGCATGGCTGGATACAGGTACCTATGATTCATTGCTTGCAGCCAGCCAGTTTGTACAGACTCTGGAACTTCGTCAGGGGCTAAAAATATCCTGCCCGGAAGAGATAGCCTGGAGAAGTCGCTGGATTGATGATGAAGCACTGGAAAAACAGGCAGCCGCATTGTCAAAAAACAGCTATGGAGTGTATCTGGAAAGATTGCTCAAAGAAGGTCTGAAATAAGAATGAAAGTTATCGAAACAGAGTTGCCGGGCGTATTGATTATCGAGCCGAAAATTTTTGGTGATGAGCGTGGCTTCTTCACGGAAACCTGGAATAAGCAACTTTATGCTGATGCAGGGATTGCGACTGATTTTGTGCAGGACAACCTCTCCATGTCACGTCGAGGGGTGCTGCGCGGGCTGCATTTTCAGAATCCCAATGCCCAGGGGAAACTCGTTACTGTCCTTCAGGGTGAGGTTTACGATGTAGCCGTTGATATTCGTCGTGGTTCACCCACATTTGGACAGTGGGCATCGGTAAGCCTTTCATCTGAAAACAGACGGCTGATCTACATTCCCGAGGGTTTTGCCCACGGCTTCTGTGTAACCAGCGAGACGGCGCTGTTCAGCTACAAATGTACCGACCGATACAACCCAGGGGCTGAAGGCAGCATACTTTGGAATGACCCTGACCTGGCTATCGATTGGCCGATTGAAAACCCGGAACTATCCGCTAAGGATCGTGATGGTATACGGTTAAAGGAATTCCCTGTTGAACGACTGCCTGCGTACCATGCGGGTTAAATATTTAAGTTGTGCCTAATGATTTTCGAAGAGACTCTCGCCAAGACGCAAAGTACGCAGAGGAGGGAGTGGGAAAACAATGATTTCTTGTCGCACTTGGCATCTTGGCAAGAGCAATAATCTTTTCAGGTTGTCCAGAAATAGTTATGGAAGACATGAAAAAACCACGATTTCTAATTATCGGTGATCAAGGCCAGGTCGGCTGGGAACTTCAGCGCACCATGGCCACACTGGGCGATGTCATTGCCATCGGTCGCCGAACAAAACCGTCGACTATTGACCTTGCAGATCCCGACACCATTCGCAAGGCAGTGCGGGAAATCAAACCCGACTGGATCATCAACGCCGCCGCCTATACGTCTGTCGATAAGGCTGAAGAAGAACATGAACTTGCCATGGCAGTAAACGGCACAGCACCCGGCATTCTGGCAGAGGAAGCAAAAGCCATTAAAGCCACGCTAATCCACTACTCAACAGATTACGTGTTTGATGGCAAAGCTACCGAACCCTACAAGGAAGAGAGTCCAACAAATCCACTAAGTGTCTACGGAAAGACAAAGCTGGCCGGTGAGAAGGCGGTTGAGGCAGTTGATGGGCGATATCTTATCTTTCGAACCAGCTGGGTTTATGGCAATCGCGGTCATAACTTTCTGATGACAATGCGGCGTCTGGCGCAAGAGCGCGAGGAACTTAGAATTGTCGATGATCAGCATGGTGCTCCGACATGGTGCCGGCATATCGCAGAAGCAACCGGCCAAATTGTTTCGCAATGCATGATAAATTCTGGTTTGCTTGATGAGAAGCAGGGACTCTACCATCTGAGTTCAGATGGAATGACAACATGGTATGGTTTTTCGAGATCAATATTTGAATTGCTGCGTGAAGCGGACGAAAAAATATTACTCCAATCTGTAAAACCTATAACGACAGAGGAGTATCCACTTCCTGCACCGAGGCCAGGTTATTCAATATTGGACAATTCAAAACTGCGACACCATTTTGGTGTGATGCTTCCTGACTGGAAATTGGTGCTGGATCAGGTGATGAAATAAACTTTAGGGAACCTCTGATCAATTGATCAGCGGTGCCTTAGTCTTAAACAATCGTATTATCAATGGGTTATGTGAACCAGGTTTCTCACCGCCCTTGATATGGCAATTGATCAGGGATTCCTTAATCTGTAGACTACATCGTTTGGGTCTATTGCCACTTTTTAGTGCTTTCTATCTCCCTGGTATGGAAACTGTCAGAAAAATCCCTCTGCTCATATTGACGGCCTGTCTGGTATCAGTCACAGGATGTGCTACCTCTATGAGTGCCCCTTCGGCTAAGACAGAGACCCTGCAGAAGGATGTTGCTGCCTATTCCGTCAGCAATCCCCTTGAATCGGCCATTCTCTCTGAGATTACAACTCTGAACCCTGGGGAGAGAGGTGCAGTGGGTTCGGTCATGTTCGTTGCAGGCGAGTTATACACCGCAGCAAGTGGCAGGCGCTGCCGGCCTGTTACGATTACCGGGAACCCTTCCCCTGGGGTCACCAGAGGACGAGTGGCCTGTAATGACGGACACAATTGGTTTTTCTCCGGAGATGTCTTTTTAACGGGTTCCGTAAAGTGACTGATATTAAACGATTTTATGGAGTTCTGATGGGGGTGAATCGGTTGAAGAAACGTTTCATCACTCTGCTTATTCTCGTTATATTTTATGGTTTGGCATGGTCGCTCCACGCCGCAGAGGTTTTATCCAGCCCTCCAGTTGCCGTTCAGCAAGGGGACGTGATCGAGCCATTCGGTGCAAAACTTTTCAGCGGAAATTTCCTCAAGACACGAGGTGACGGGCTCAACCCCAGCTATATTCTTGCCCCAGGTGACAAGGTAGCCGTTGCTGTGTGGGGGGCTGTGACCATAAAAGATATCTATACCATCGACAGCCAGGGTAATATCTTCATGCCGGAGATAGGTCCTCTGAAGCTCGAAGGGGTGAAAAATGCCGATCTGACCAGTACCGTCAAGGCACATATCCAGAAGGTCTACACCAGCAATTTTGATGTCTACACCAACCTCGCTACAGCGCAGCCGATTGCCGTCTATGTGACAGGCATGGTCAGTAATCCTGGCCTCTACGCCGGTCTTCCTTCCGACAGCCTTCTCTATTTTCTCGATCTGGCGGGTGGCATAGATCCCAAACTGGGCAGTTACCGGAAAATTGAGATCATCCGCGCTGGAAAAACCATCAACACGACCGACCTCTACGATTTTATCCTCAAAGGAAAGATCGCCTCACTCCAGTTGCAGGAGAATGACACCATCCTGGTCAAACAGCGTGGGGCCGTTATTCAGCTTGAGGGCAATGTGGCCCGCAGTGCGCTGATCGAGATGAAGTCAGCGAGTTCATCGGGAGGTGAGATCCTCAAGGTGATCCCCAAGGCAGCACAGGCCACTGAGGTCACTATTATCGGCATGCGCAACGGTCAGCCGGTTAAGCAGACCATGTCGCTTATGACCTTTCTTGGTTACTCCTTGCACGATGGCGATACGGTAACACTCAGGGACGATGGGCGTGCCAACACCATACTGATCAATATCCAGGGCGAATTTAACGGACCGGCCACGATGTCGGTAAAGCGTGGTTCCCGTCTGGTGGATGTGCTCAACCACATCCCGGTCGATCCCAGGTTGGCAAACACCGCGGCGATTTACATACGCCGTGTTTCGGTGGCCGTGGCGCAGAAGGACGCTATCAGTGATAGCCTGTTCCGTTTGGAGCGCAGCTCAATGCTGGCGTTATCCGGCTCCCATGGAGAGGTGGGGATCCGTGTACAAGAGGCTGAGTTGATGGCCAAGTTTGCCGAGCGGGCCCGCCTGATTGACCCTCTGGGAAGAGTGGTGACTTCGCAGGACGGGGTTCAGCAGAACATCCTGCTGGAACCTGAAGACACCCTCGTCATCCCCACCAATACACAGCTTGTTCGTACGGTCGGTGAGGTGATGATGATGCATGCCGTCACTCATCGTGAAGGCTGGACGGCAGAACAGTATATCGAAAAAGCCGGTGGTTACTCAGACCGTGCAGATACAGAAAAAGTCATTATTCACCACCCCAATGCGGAGGTTGAAGTTACCACTCCGCAGACGATTATTAAACCGGGTGATGAGATTATTGTGCCGCCGAAGGTCGATTCCAAGACAAGACAGTTTGCCCTGGACTTAATGGATGTCATCTACAAGATTGCCATTTCGGCGAAGGTTGCTTTTACGTTATGAGATACAAAATAACTTGTGGCCCGTTCTCCCTTTGAAATTCAGAAAGCCGTTGTCTTCGCGCTCTTCGTTCGCGAACTGAAAACGCGTTTTGGCAAGTACCGGCTTGGATATGTCTGGGCATTATTGGAGCCAATGGCCCACGTCATTATCCTCTCCGCCATCTGGAGTGCCATGGGGCGTACTGAATTTTCTGGCATTCCTGTGCCCTTCTTTCTGGCAACGGGGCTCGTCCCTTATCTCTTTTTTCAAAAAACAACCGCCCAGTGCATGAATGCGATTGAGTCAAACCGGGGGCTGTTTAACTATCGGCAGGTACGCCCGATTGATCCGGTGCTGGCACGTATTATTCTGGAATCGATGGTCTATTTTGTAAGCTATCTTATGCTGCTTTTCGTTGCAGGATGGTTCCTCGATTATGACATAGGGGTTCATAATCTCCTCGGCCTGATGGTCGTCAATGCGTTGCTTTATCTACTGACATTCGGTATTGGATTGACCTTTTCGGTTTACGGGACGCTCTATCCCGAGTTGATGAAACTGGTGCCAATATTTATCTTCCGGCCTATGTATTTTATGTCGGGGATCCTCTTTCCACTTATAGTTATCCCGACCGAATATCACCACTGGCTGCTGTGGAACCCGCTACTCCACATAGTTGAACTTAATCACCTGTTCTATTTTCGTGGTTTTGAGTCGGGGGATGTGAGCCTGTTATTCGTTTCTCTCTTTGCCATGGCGAGTGCAACCTTTGGTCTGCTTAGCTACCGGGCCAACTGGGTGAGGATGGTGGCAACATGATACGTCTGGAAAATGTCACCAAATATTATCCTACACCGAAGGGGCGAAAATACATCCTGCGTGATGTGAACATCGAATTTCCGCCGAAGTGCAATATCGCTATTTTAGGCCGTAACGGCATGGGCAAGTCCACGTTGCTCCGGCTTCTGGGGGGGATCGATTACCCTAACCGTGGCCACATTCGGAGTGAAGGAAGAATATCCTGGCCCATGGGGCTGTCAGGCGGGGTGCAGGGTAGCATGTCAGGTCGCGATAACGCTCGTTTCGTCTGCCGCATCTACGGCGACAGTGAAGATGAGGTCGAACGAAAGATCGAATATATCCATGAATTCACGGAACTGGGTGACTACTTTGATATGCCCGTAAAAACCTATTCAAACGGTATGCGGGCAAGACTCTCCTTTGCTACCAGTATGGCGTTCGATTTTGATATCTACCTGATGGACGAAATAACAGCGGTGGGTGACCAGCGGTTTAAACAGAAGAGCCGCGCGGCATTGCAGGAAAAAAAGGACAAGGCTAATATCATCAAGGTCTCCCATAATATGCAAGAGTTGATACGTGACTGTGATGTGGGGATCTATCTCGAAAAGGGGCAGATGCATCTATACGAAGATATTGAAGAAGCCGTGGCCACCTATCAAAGGGAACAAGCAGCGTAGCCATGGCCAAGAGCATATTTATCAAACTGGATCGTAGCGCCAGCCTGTTAACCCTGGTCATTTTCCCCTTTGTGCTGCTTTTACTCTATTACGGCTTTGTTGCCTCTGATCGGTATACCAGCGAGGCAATCTTCACTATCAAGGAGAATGGCAACAGCTCTAACAGTCTCGACATAGGCCTGTTGGGGATAGGTAATCCCTCCGGTTTAGAAGATGAGCGTATCATGAAGGAGTATCTGATCTCCGGTGATATGTTGGCCTTTCTCGATAAAGAACTCGATCACCGGGCGCACTATCAGAAAAGCAGCGCTGATTGGTTCTCCGCGCTGCCCATCGATGCAACCCGGGAAGAGTATCTGGAGTACTACCGTGATCATATCGATGTCTACTTTGACGAATTATCGGGATTGTTGTTTGTCGAGGTGCAGGCGTTTGAACGCGATTATGCCAAGCAGCTGCTTGAAACCGTGCTGCAACACGCAGAGGGTGTAGTGAACGAGATCAGTCACCGCCTTGCCATGGCTCAGTACGAGTTTGTGGAACAGCAGTTGGTGAAGACGCAGGAGTCACTCAAAATTTCAAAACAGCGGCTGTTGGAGTTTCAGAATAGATACCAGATCTTTAGCCCGGAGCAGCAGGGCCAGTCCCTCACTGCCATCATGGATATTATGGAGGGTGAACTCAGTCAGGAGAAGGCCAAACTAAAACAGCTTCTTGGATTTCAAAAAAGTAACTCCCCACAAGTGATTGCCAGCAAAGAACGCATTCGGGCGCTTACAGAGCAGATAATCGATGAAAAACGTCGATTGATCGGCGAAGGGGACGAAGAGCTGAACGATCTGATGGTGAAATTTACCAATCTTCAGCTCGATCTCGAATTTACCAAAGACGCCTACGCCTCCGCTCTGGCAGCCCTTGCACAGTCAAGGGCAGAGGCATCAAAGAAGATGAAGCACTTGGTTGTCATCAGTAAACCCTCTCTGGCCGATGAGGCAAAGTATCCGGAGAGAGTCTATATCCTGGTTACGGCACTCATCGTATTGCTGATGCTGTTTGGCATAGTCAGGATGACGATTACCACAATCAGGGAACATCAGGACTAAGGATGAATTCCTGCATCGAGACAATGCTTGAACTTAACGGACAGACGCAATCTGAAGGGCATGGATTGTTTGCTCCGATCGCAATGCCCTTCCATCTTCCTACACCGATTTACGGCGCTATGTTGGCAATTTGGCACCTGCGCCCGATTTTGCAGCGGCGCTTTCCGTTGCATGAA
This sequence comes from bacterium endosymbiont of Escarpia laminata, assembly GCA_003660235.1. Classification (GTDB taxonomy): domain Bacteria; phylum Pseudomonadota; class Gammaproteobacteria; order Chromatiales; family Chromatiaceae; genus QGON01. The sequence continues at coordinate 15,453 of QGON01000056.1, forward strand.
GGAAGGCCAAAAGATTTCGTCCGGTTTCTTGCCTGGTGCGCCATCGAAGGGAGGCGGCAGTATGCTGTTTTGCGGTCAATACCAGAGTGGGATGCTGCCTTGGTACGCCCACTATCGCTGCCTTCTCTTAATAATGACCGTTGGTCCGATGGTTTTTCTGTTGCAATGTTCTTCTATGGGGTTGTGCGCTATCGCTATTTTGTCGCACCCATGCTGCGGGATGCTAAAGCCCGGCACCGTATAGCACGAGCCTTTTGGCGGGGCGAACGTCATAAGTTCATGCTTCCTAAAGCAAGTTTATGGCAAGTTGAATTTTTTCGCCGGCAGTTTGGTAGTACTGATTCGCTGATTGCCACGCTTCGGCTTAAAAGAAAAGATGTTGGAAAAAGTACATTGCAGCTGGTCGAAGAGTTTGGTTTGGCCGCAGTTCTGCAAACCCTGGATGCACATACTGAGGTTAAACAACTACCTATTGGAGATCTTTGTACATCCCGAACGGAACCTGACAAGGCCCTGTTGCCTGCAGGGCAGTGCCGATTTTATCTTCGGCTCCCCAAACTGGTGCTGCGTAAACTCGCCTGGCTTGGTGTGCGTTTCAAGCGCCGTCCCACCCAGTTTCAGTTGGCCGGCATTACAAACCGCATACCGACAGGCCAACGCCCATTGTCGCAATCACGCCATCCTTTCGGCGTGAACCTGTTCGGCTACGCACAAGGCGAGATCGGCATTGGCGAGGATGTACGGCTGCTTGCCCTGGCACTGAAGTCTCAGGCCATTCCCTTTTGCATCGTCAATGTCAAACCGGGTGATAACGTTTCGCAAAAAGACAAAAGCGTCGATCAATGGATCGTCGACGAGCCACGCTACGCCATAAACATCTTCTGTACCACCGGCATAGAGCAGGTCCGCTACGCCTGTGAGCGGGGCCTCGATCTGTTTGAAGGTCGCTACAATATCGGTTATTGGCCCTGGGAGTTGCCCGACTGGCCCGCAAGTTGTACCCATGCGTTTAGCATGGTGGATGAGATATGGGGAATCAGCCACTACACTGCCAATGCCTATCGAAGGGCACAGTGTCCCGTCTACGCGATGCCGCTTTCTGTCACAATCGACAGCGTGGCCTCGATGGGGCGTAAAGATTTCGGCTTGCCTGAAGAGGACTATCTATTCATCTTCTCATTCGATTTTAACTCCACACTCGTTCGCAAGAATCCAGTAGCCGTTATCCAGGCATTTCAACGCGCCTTTCCCAATTCCGCCGGAGGCAAGGTTGGTTTGGTCCTTAAGGCGAGTCATGTCAATGCGGGAAATAGAGCGTGGAAAAGAATAAAGCCTCTTATCGAGGCAGATCACCGCATCCATCTCATCGATACCACATTGCGCAGGCCTGAGGTACTGGCACTCTACCAATGCTGTGACTGCTACGTGTCGATGCATCGGGCAGAGGGGTTTGGACGAGGGCTCGCAGAGGCACTGATGCTGGATCTTCAGCTTATCGCCACCGGTTTTTCCGGAAATCTCGACTTTTGCACGGAGAAACGGGTCGGACTGGTGCGGTATCGGCGACGGGATGTACGCCGCTTGGAGTATTTCCACGCCGATGGCCAAAGCTGGGCAGACCCGGACATCGATCATGCAGCAGAACTCATGCAAAAAATCTACACACACCCAAGACCCATTGAGCCTAAGGCATTTGACTTCAGCCCTGCTACTGCAGGCACCCGATATGCGCAACGATTGAATGAAATAAAACACCAACTCGATCTAACGGGGGCAAGACCATGTTGATACCTGTTGTGCTTTCTGGTGGCGCCGGTACCCGTTTGTGGCCGGTTTCGCGAGAAGGGCATCCCAAGCCCTTCATGCGTCTGGCGGATGGCGATACTCTGCTGGAAAAAACCTATTCGCGTGCTATTGGCTGTGACCAAGTCAGTGAAGTGCTCACCATTACCAATCGCGACTACTACTTCCAGAGCAAGGATTGCTGGAGCAGAAGCATACTTGATGACGTGATTCCCCGGTTCCTGTTAGAACCAACTGGGCGAAATACTGCGCCAGCGCTACTTTTGGGGGCGTTAAAAATTCGCGACCGGCATGGTGAAGACGCGGTCATGCTTGTACTGCCAGCCGACCACATGATCAAAGATATGGTGGAATTTCGTGCTGATGTAGAACGAGCACATGAACTGGCAAAACAGGGTTACCTCGTCACGTTTGGTATACAGCCCACCCAGGCGGAGACCGGCTTTGGTTATATCCGAGCCGGCGAAAATATTGCGGAGATGCAAGAGGGATTCAAGGTCGCCAGTTTCATCGAGAAACCGCCGCTCGATGAAGCCGAACGGATGATCACAGAGGGTGGGCACTACTGGAATGCAGGTATGTTTTGCTTCAGTGTTAGTGATCTGCTTTCTGCATTTTCAGATTACGCACCAGAGATGCTGGCGGCAGGAGAACACTGCTGGGAAGCGTCACACTGTAATCAGCAGGATGCCTACTGTGAACTCGAAGCTGACAGCTTTTCGACTTTGGAAAATATCTCCATTGATTATGCCATCATGGAAAAAGCCGACAATGTCGCCGTTGTGGCAGCTGGTTTCGACTGGAGTGACATCGGTTCCTGGCAGGCACTGGCAGATCTTGCTGAACCCGATGAACAGGGTAACCGGACACTGGGTGAAGTCGTCAATGTCAACAGCCGCAACTGCTTTGTGCAAAGTGAGGATCGGCTGGTTGCCACGCTTGGGCTGGAAAACATCATGATTGTCGACACCCCGGATGCGCTGCTTGTGAGTCATCGGGATCAGGCTCAGAATGTGCGCGAGGTGGTAAAAAAGCTCAAGGCAGAAGGCCACGAATGCTATAAGCTTCACCGTACTGTTTCCCGCCCCTGGGGCGCTTACACGTTGCTGGAAGAGGGCAGGCGCTACAAAATCAAACGCATTGAAGTCAAACCCGGCGCATCGCTGTCACTGCAGATGCACCACCACCGCAGCGAGCACTGGATCGTGGTGCGTGGCGCTGCCCGTATCATCAATGGTGACGAAAAGATGTTGATCAAAGCCAACGAATCCACCTATATACCTGCTGGTCATAAACACCAGCTGGAAAACCCCGGTGTGATTGATCTGATTATGATCGAGGTGCAGAGCGGTGAATACCTGGGTGAAGATGATATCGTCCGCATCGAGGACAAATACGGTCGTCGCATCAAGGACAACTACGACCGCCAGTAGGAACGAGACAACCCGCGAAAACCATGAAATCGCAATCGGCTATCAAACAAGATGACGCATACATGAACATAGTGGTAACCACCGGTTGCCTGCACAGCGGCTGGGAAACTGCATTGCCCGCCTTGCGGCAGCTAGGACTTGAAGAGGGCGGAGACTCCTTCGCTAGATGGTACGACAAGCTGTTCCAGGAGGCTGGTGTAACGGATCTGCTTCAGCTCAATCAGCCTATTCAACCCAGCCTTGATCTGGCAGAAAAGGCGGCTGCGCTGTTCCCGGAGGGAGCTGATATTCCGATGTTGTGGGCAAATAGCCGAAGCCTGTGGCTGCTTGATTTCTGGGCCACGACTTTTCCGCAAGCGAGGTTTCTGCTTTTCTACGTCCGCGCAGAGAGTGCTTTGGCCTACGCACTTCAGCAAAGCGTGGATCCTGAGCGGTTCATGGAGGCTTGGCATGCGTCTAATCAGGTGTTGATCCACTTTCAGCGCCGCAATCGCCGCCGTAGCCTATTGCTCGACGCAGAGATGGCTGCACAGCAGCCGGAAGCATTGGCCGATGCCTGCCAACGCATCGGACTCGTGCTGCAAGCTGCGAATCCGTCACCTATTCTTACCACCGCAGCTCCTGCACTGGAGTGCCTGTTGGCCAGCCAGTTCCTGGGCGAACAGCCGGCCATTCAAGACCTGCAAATGGAGCTGGAGGCGAGCGCCCAACCGTTGGGTGAGGTAACGGCCCATGAATCCCCTCAGCCGCTGGAGGTGTACCACAGCTATCAGCAAGGGCAAATGCGTGTTGAGCAGCTGACACAGGCAAGGGATGAACAGGCGAAACTAGCCATAGAGCACCAAGACCAAATACAGCAACTGACCAAGGTGCGGGCTGAACAGACAAAGCTGGCGACTGAACGTCAGACACTGCTCACCCAGTCCAAGCAGGCGCAAGAGAAGCTAGAGTCGGCCAACAAAGAGACCGGGCAGGAAAACGAACTGCTGCTGTTGCAACTGCACCAGGTACAGGAAGAACTCGAAGCGGTTTTCCTGCAAAAGCAGCAGATCGACCAATCCCAGAAGGAACAAGACACTAAGCTAAAGCAGCTCCAGCAGGAACTGGATGAGGCCAGAAGGCAATTTCAGACAGAGGAAAAGGCACGGAAAGGGTTAGCGAGTGAACAGCAGAAGCTGCAAACGCAGATTGAGCAACTGACCAAGGCAAGAGACGAACAGGCAAAGTTGGCTACTGAACATCAGACACAGCTTACCCAAGCCAGGCAGTCACGAGAGAAGCTGGAGTCGACCAACAAAGTGACCGGGCAGGAAAACGAACTGCTCTTGTTACAGCTGCACCAGGTACAGGAAGAACTCGAAGCGGTTTTCCTGCAAAAGCAGCAGATTGGCCAAGCTCAGAAGGAACAAGACACTAAGCTAAAGCAGCTCCAGCAGGAACGGGATGAGGCCAGAAGGCAATTTCAGACAGAGGAAAAGGCACGGAAAGGGTTAGCGGGTGAACTGCAGAAACTGCAAACGCAGATTGGGCAGCTGACCAAGGGACGAGATGAACAGGCAAAGCTGGCTACTGAACGCCAGGCACAGCTAACCCAGACCAGGCAGTCACAAGAGAAGCTGGAGTCGGTCAAAAAGGAGACCGAACAGGAAAATGAACTGCTGCTGTTGCAGCTGCACCAGGTACAGGAAGAGCTGGAACACTACTTCCTGAAATACCAGGAGCTGGTACAGGCTTCGGAAGAGAGACTACATACGGCATCCAGCGATTCTGAAGAACAGCGAGAGCCAGAGAAGTCCAGACCGACCAAGACTTCGAAGATTACTGCACCCATTCGCGCCTTTACCAAGCCATTTAAGCTCACGAACAAGGCGCAGAAAAGAGAGAAGAGGCTGGTCAACCTACTGAAAGATTCCGGTCTTTTCGACGCGACTTGGTACCTTGCAGAATATCCCGATGTGGCCGAGGCGGGCATTGATCCTGTTGAGCACTATCTGCGTTACGGTGCGTCAGAAGGGCGTAACCCATCATCTAAATTTGATACCACGTTCTATCTGACTACCAATCCCGACATCGCCGAAGCAGAAATCAATCCGCTGGTACATTATCTCCGGTATGGAAAAGAGGAAGGTCGGTTGCCATCAAACCAAGGTGTCACTGCATGGATGCCATAAAACGCGGTTTCTATTATGAACAACGGCCATTGAATAAGGCCAGTACTACCTGTTGATATGAAAGAAGGTACAGTCACCATTCAGAAGTCGGCAAGCCGGCAAGCAACAGTATCTGTGGTCATGCCATCGCTCAATCAAGCCACCTTTATAGAGCGGTCAATCCGCAGCGTATTGACCCAATCGGGTGCGCTACTGGAGCTAATAGTCATGGACGGTGGCTCCACCGACGGCACCCAGGCTATTCTGTCTCGTCTGGCACAAGAATCCGATGGCCGGCTGCGCTGGCAATCGGAAGCGGACTGTGGACCGGCCCACGCCGTCAACAAGGCCATGGCGATGGCCCAAGGTGACGTAATTGGGTGGCTGAATGCTGATGATATCTACATGCCAGGTGCACTGGAGCGGGTAGTCCAGACACTGGATGCGCATCCAGAATGGTTGATGGTTTATGGTCATGGTCAGCGCATCGACGAGTGCGATCAGGTTATCGGCGATTATCCGACTCGTCTGCCCGATACACCGCTCCAAGCGTTTGCTGATGGCTGTTTCATTTGTCAGCCTACCGTATTTCTACGTAAAGATGCACTGAACAGGTATGGGAGATTGACTGAGAGTCTGGAAACCGCCTTTGACTTTGAGTGGTGGTTGCGAATCTTCAGCCAGCAGCATGAAGCCATTGGATTCGTCGATGCGCTACAAGCCGGTTCACGCCTGCATAACGCCTGCATAACCCTAAATCAGCGGGAAACAGTCATTCGCGAAGGCATGCAAGTGTTGGCGCAATACTTGGGTGCCAGTCCCTTGCATTGGTTCAAGACCTATACTGATGAAATACTGGCGGACTACCCGCACGGGCGGCAGATCAAAAACATAAAGGCTTACTTAAATAAATTTGCACGTAGTATATCCGGCTATCTTTCTGATGCTGACAAGCAGGAATTACGCAATTACCAACAAACCGATGCGCGCATAAATTTGGTCATTCCGGATGCCTATCTGGAGATATATTCTGATGGTTGGCTGCCCGTCCGCTCAACGTTGCGGGTGCGCAGCCGAAAACGCCGCTGGCAGCGGGTGGAATTGCGGGGGCGGCATGTCTCGAAGGCCGATGGTCCGTTACAGTTGAAGGTATACTTGCCCGATGGAAAGAAAGGTGTCCACAAGATTGAAAAAAAAGGACCGTTTTCGCTACAGATCGACCTGCCTGTTGCGGCGGAGCGACCTGCCTACTGGACCTTTGTTATTGAGGCAGATGGCTGTTTTATTCCACGGGAACATGATCCTGGCTCCGATGACAGCCGCGAACTCGCCTGCCTTATCGACGCAATCCGGTTGTATGCAAAGTAGGAGTAAAATGGCTCTGACTAACCACTTGGGTAGGTTGGGTTAGGCCGTCTTTTTGGCCGTAACCCAACAATATGCTTTTTCAAAATCCACCAAAGGTGAGGGTGTGGGGAGAAATACCCCACAACACGACAAACGAGCTAGAAGCACATATGCACAAAGAACCGCATGATTCTCAGATATGGTCCAACACAGATATGGACACCATCGTCCACTTGGGCGCTGGCCGTTGCAGCGAACTGGATGACTATCTCGCCGCGAAGCCTGCCCGCCTGCTGCTGGTGGAGGCCGACCCGCAGCTTGCCAAGATGCTTCAAGCGCGTACCACTGACTACCCGCAGGTTGAGGTCATCAACCGTGCTGTGGCCGCCCAGCCGGGCTCTGCCACGTTCCACCGCTATAATCTCCCCGATGTCGGCAGCTTGCGCCGACCCAGTCCTGAGCTTCTGGAGCTCTTCCCCGGTCTTAAGACGGTGCAGGAACTCCAAATGGAAGCTGTGGACTCCACTACACTGCTACAGCCCCTGCAACTGCAAGTGGACCAGTACAATCGGCTAATCATCGACCTGCCCGGTGTGGAACTTTCCGTACTCAAGGCGCTTCAGCAAGCCGATCAACTACACCTTTTTGAGCAGTTACAACTCCATTGTGGCCGCCAATCCTTGTATGAGGATGGCGAGCCCGCAGCCACCATTCTTCAATGGCTTCAGGATCAAGGTTTTGATCTACTGACGGAGGACGACAGCCAGGATCCTGATCGACCCTGCTGGAATCTCAAACGCAATAAATTACAACTTGACCATCGTAAACTGAAACAGCTGTTGGCCCAGTTAACCAAAACCAATGATGAGAAAATAGAGCTGCTCAATGAACGCCAAACCCAAGTAGGGCTGTTAACCAAAGCCTTAGATGAGCAGACGAAGCTTGCGGCTGAAAACAAAACTCAGTTGGACAAGGCCAACCAGTCCAAGGGCGAACAGGTCAAGCTGGCAAATGAACGCCAGATACAGATAGAACAGCTCACCCAGGTGAGGGATGAGCAGGCGAGGCTTGCGGCTGAAAACAAAAACCAGTTAGAACAGGCCAACCAGGCCAAGGCCGAACAGGTCAAGCTGGCAAACGAGCGCCAGACCCAGATAGAACAGCTCACCCAGGTGAGGGATGAGCAGGTGAAGCTTGCGGCTGAAAACAAAAACCAGTTGGAACAGGCTAACCAGGCCAAGGCTGCTCAGGCCAAACTAGCAAACGAGCGCCAGACCCAGATAGAACAGCTCACCCAGGCGAGGGATGAGCAGGCGAAGCTTGCGGCTGAAAACAAAAACCAGTTAGAACAGGCCAACCAAGCCAAGGCCGCGCAGGTCAAGCTGGCAAACGAGCGCCAGACCCAGATAGAACAGCTCACCAAAGCGGGGGATGAGCAGGCTAAGCTTGCGGCTGAACGCAAAACTCAGTTGGAACAGGCCAACCAAGCCAAGGCCGAGCAGGTCAAGCTGGCAAACGAGCGTCAGAGCCAGATAGAACAGCTCACCAAAGCGGGGGATGAGCAGGCTAAGCTTGCGTCTGAAAACAAAACTCAGTTGGAACAGGCCAACCAGGCCAAGGCTGCACAGGCCAAACTAGCAAACGAGCGCCAGGCCCAAGTAGAACAGCTCACCGAGGCGAGGGATGAGCAGGCGAAGCTTGCGGCTGAAAACAAAACTCAGTTGGAACAGGTCAACCAGGCCAAGGCTGCACAGGTCAAGCTGGCAAACGAGCGCCAGACCCAGATAGAACAGCTTACCCAGGCGAGGGATGAGCAGGCTAAACTTGCGGCTGAACGCAAAACTCAGTTGGAACAGGCCAACCAAGCCAAAGTCGAGCAGGTCAAGCTGGCAAACGAGCGTCAGAGCCAGATAGATCAGCTCACCAAGGCTAGGGATGAGCAGGCGAAACTTGCGGCTGAACGCAAAACTCAGTTGGAACAGGCCAACCAAGCCAAGGCTGCACAGGTCAAGCTGGCAAACGAGCGCCAGACCCAGATAGAACAGCTTACCAAAGCGAAGGATGAGCAGGCGCGCCTTGTCGTTTCACAACAGCTACAACGTGACCAAGAAAAACTGCGTGCAGACAATAATCAGAGAGATCTAGAGAAAAAACAGAAGGAGCTAGAAAATCTCGAACAGCAATTAGCGGAGCTCAACCAAAGGCTGCCAATGTTGGATGACGAGTTTGTAAAAGCCGAAGCACAGATTGAACTTATTAAGGACATCCTGATTCGTGAAAAAGCGTTCTAAGAAGAAACTGAAAAAACGCCTACGCAAGGCGAGAAAGAAGGCGCTTCATCAACAGATGTCCGCGGCTGAGATCAGTCAGGAGGCTAAAGACCGACCTGTAGAAGAGCTGCCTGCTCTGGAGTTGACAGAGCAGGAACTGTCACCAGTACTAGAAGGGCACGATGAAAGTGCGCTTGCCCGCGCTAAGACGCACTGGTTCTTCGGCGAGTGGCATCAGCTTGCTGCATTGGACATGGATTCATTGCATGCACACCCGGATCGTGACCGCTTCGCACTCCTCATCGCTAGTGCCCATCAGCAGTTGGGGCACCACGACAAGGCGCGCAAATATACACGTATGGCCCTTGATTTTGGATGTCTGCCACGGGTGGTTGCGCAAGTTCTTATTGCAGGCGTACACAATACGTTAGGCAGGGCCGCTGCGTTGAAGCAGGACGAATCCCGTATCGCGCATCATTTTGAGGCGTCTGTGGCGGCTATCGGCACGAGGGACAGTGCATTGTTGAGCCAAGCTCGCTCGGTGCGGGAGATGGCGCGTATGGGATTGTTGCCGCAGGCTGCTTCATTGGTAGATCATCAACTGCCAGCCACTAATGAAAAAAAACGGAGACTGCATGATCAAGAAGAACATTACAAAGAGCTGAAAGCGGAAGTTGAATTGTTGAATCATGAGATAGAGCTCACTCGTCAGGATAGCCAGTCTTTTCATGCGTCAAGTCAGGGCATAAAGGCTAACAGATGTCAGTCTATGCGTTCTTTAGAAGATGAAAAGACTACCTTTGTCCCTGGAGGGGATGTTGAGGACCAGGGCCAAAGCTACATATTTAAATTAAGGGTTGTACTTGATGGCGCCAATCTTAGCGTTAGAATGAATTCAAGCCACCCAGAATATTTTGAGATTGATGGTAATAAGCTCAAGTACTCAGTGCCCGATAATGAGTCGATATATTTAGTGAGCAACGAAAATGGTGACTTCAATAAGGTACCCATAAATAATCAAATAAACCTTGTGCCTGATTCCGCACATGAGGTTTCAGGTGTTATAAGTCACAGGGGGGTAGCGCGGCCTTTCGTCTGGTTGTTTGAGTATGATGCAAAAGAAAAAATAGCCAGCAAATCAGTAAATATTAAAGACGGTGCCTTTCGTATTATCCACCGTACCAATAACGCGCTTTCTAGTTTTTGTATAGGTATCCGTCTGGTAGGCGAGGGAATGATTGATATCAATCCCTCATTTATTGATTTGAAGTCAGGTCTTCTCCCAACCCTTACCGAATCCATGAAAACAGAAGTCGGGCAATTAGACGATCTATTGGTACGCGTTCAGAAGCACTTAGAAAGAGTACAGAAAAAAGAGATAAGTAATTCAACAAAACAAATTGAATACTTCATGCGCCTGCAGCATTATCTTGGCCCCGCCATATTGATCCCGGAAGTTCATAATTGGTCGATTAGCCCAGACTTTGGTTTGTTAATAATCAATCGCGTGGAAGAAAATGATTATGATGCAGTGATTGAGTTTGGCTCCGGTACCTCAACCCTTTTTCTTGCAAAGGCAGTGCAAAATGTTGGACAGCGTAACAAATGCCCAGCCTCTCCAATGCTAAGTTTTGATCATCTTGAAAAATACCACACAATAACACAAGGTTATCTTGCGCGTGCTGGCCTTGAGCATATGGTAAATCTTGTTTTAGCGCCACTTGTGCACTACACAGGGCCAGATAATGAGGGGTACAGATATTACGATTGTGAATCATCTTTGAGGCAATTGATGAGCAGCTTGCCCAATAAGCCACCAAAGATACTCGTAATAGTTGATGGCCCACCTGCGGCTACAGGTAAGCATGCGCGTTTTCCGGCATTGCCAATCCTTCTTGATATATGTGCTGGGGCAGTATTCGATTTTATAATGGATGATTACATCCGGGATGAGGAAAAAACTATAGTAGTCGAATGGATGGAATTATTAGCTTTGCAAAATATCTCGGGTGAAAAAATAGAATTCACCACGCTAGAGAAACAGGCTTGTTTGATCGCTATAGACTCGTCAAATTCAAGAAAAAAATAACCAACTTGAATTAAGGAAGCATTAATGAGAGTCCTCATCATCTTTGGTACTCGTCCCGAGGCCATTAAAATGGCTACGGTCTTCAAAGCTCTTAATGAAGACCCCGCCTTCGATGTCAAGCTTTGCGTCACTGCCCAGTATCGCCAAATGCTTGATCAAGTGCTCGATCTTTTTGGTCTGCATCCGGATTTTGATCTTAATCTGATGAAGCTGGGTCAGGATCTTAGCGATATCACCAGCAATGTTTTGCTTGGTATGCGCGAGGTGTACGCACAGTGGAAGCCTGACATCATTCTTGTGCATGGCGACACTACGACTACCTTGGCGGCCAGTCTCTCGGCCTACTATGCTGGCGTACGTGTCGGGCATGTTGAGGCCGGATTGCGTACCGGCAACAAACATTCACCCTGGCCGGAGGAGATGAATCGACGTATTACCGGCAGTATTACCGATATTCACTTTGCCCCTACCGAAAAGCCCAAAGACAATCTCCTGCGCGAAGGTGCTGCACCAGACACTATACACATCACCGGCAATACTGTTATCGATGCCCTGCTTGATGTCGTCACACGCGTACGCCAAGATGACCCTCTGCATAACCGCTTTGCCAAGCAATTCGACTTTCTTGACCCCGACAAGCGCATGATCCATGTTACCGGCCATCGAAGAGAAAACTTTGGGTCTGGATTCGAAAATATTTGCCAAGCCTTAGCAGAAATTGCTCAACGGGGTGACGTGCAAATTGTTCACCTCGTGCACCTCAACCCCAATGTACAGGAGCCAGTGCATCGCATTCTCTCAGGTTTAGAAAATATCATATTGATTGAACCTCTAGATTACCTGCCGTTTGTTTACCTCATGGGTCGCAGTACCCTGCTTGTTACTGACTCCGATGGTGTGCAGGAAGAAGCCCCCACGCTGGGCAAGCCCGTGCTGGTCATGCGCGATACCACCGAAAGACCTGAGGCCGTGGATGCTGGCACTGTCCGCCTCGTAGGAACTGACAAAACCAAGATCGTTAACGATGTCAACCGCCTACTCGATGATCCAATGGTCTTTGATGCTATGTCCCATGCTCACAACCCTTATGGTGATGGGCTGGCTGCAAAACGTATATGCGATTGGAGTGTTTGACTGTGAAAGACTTGCTGGCTCGGCTGAAAAGCCAAACTATAATAAAGGTTGATGCGCAGTGTTATCGTGTGCCTGGTCGCATAGCCTATGTGGTTAATCATTCTTATCCATTCTCATCAAACGGCTATGCCGTTCGTACCCACGGCATTGCCACTGCAATGTTGCAACATGGGCATTCTGTAGTTGTCATTACCCGTCCCGGTGTTCCCTGGGATTTGCCGGGCTTTAGCGACACTGGGTTTTCGTTACATCACGACATCGACGGCGTACGTTACCTGCATCTGAAGGAGCCAAGTAGCCTAGGGAAAAAGCAAGCTGACTATTTAGCTGCTGCGGTCGAAGCGTTAAAAGCCACCTTTCGAATTTTCAAGCCTAGCGTAGTAATGGCCGCCTCTAACTGGGAGAATGCCTTGATCGCAGCCATTGCTGCGCGTGAACTAGGGTTGCCCTTTTTCTACGAGGTACGCGGATTTTGGGAGATTACTCGCGTATCACGAGAACCGGCTTGGGAGAACAGCGATGAATACAAGTGGACTGTTGCAAGAGAAACTCTTATCGCTCAAGTGGCAGATCGGGTTTTTACGCTCAACCGTTTTATGCGTGACGAACTGGTAAGGAGAGGTGTGGCTGCGGTTAAGATCGATCTTGTCCCGAATGCATACGGGGTGTTGCCGGATTTATCTTACAAACCAGCTCTCACAAAGGCAGATATAGGATGTAATACACAGTACGTTGTAGGGTATATTGGTTCATTTAGTGAATACGAAGGACTGGATGATCTCGTTCGTGCATGTGCACAGGTGTGTAACCAAGGCTTGGACTTGTCCCTGCTTCTGGTCGGTTCGTCGAACCCGCTAGGCAGGCCGGAAACTACAACTCAGTGCCCTGCTAGCTGGGCATTGCAGAGAGTCGCCGCGCAATGCAATTTTGCCTCACGCTTGCATCTTACGGGTCGCGTATCTCCTGCCGCGCTGTTAGATTACTATCCATTGATCGATCTCATTGTTATCCCACGAAAGTCGCTGCAGATATCCGAACTTGTCTCCCCTATCAAGCCTCTTGAAGGTGCTGCGTTTGGCAAGGCTATGTTGCTATCCGATGTAGCGCCGCTTGCCGAGCTGGCTGAAGAATCTGGCGCAGATACCTTCCGTAAGTCGGATATTGCCGACCTAAACCATAAAGTTGCCACGCTACTTGCAGATAAGATGCGCCGGCAGAAGATGGGCAGTTCGGCACGTGATTGGGTGCGTGCGAAGCGTAGCGCACAACACGTTGTTGCACCAATAGTTGCAGCTATCAAGGCTAGGAGGCCGGTTGAAGAATGTGTAATATTATCTCCGGCTTATGGGCTAGAGGGGTTAATTTCTGATCGCAATGGTGAAGATGAGAAGAAGCTAGACTGGAAGAATATTTCGGAGGAGCCTTTCTCAAGAACCATCACGGTCATGCCAAATAATGAAGTTGAATTGAAGGGTAAAATCATAACCATGGATGGTGAAGTACGAAACGGTGCTTTGATTAAGTTTGACTTCTTAGGTTTAACGGTTGCACAGGAATCGGCAAAAATACTTGGCTTGAAATATTCAAACACTATTGGTTTTTATAGGTATCTATCAACAGATAAGGTAGATGAGCAAGATTGGAAGGTTGTATTTAAGGTTCCAGATGGTTGCGATAGTATAAAATTGACTTGGATGCCATGGCATAATAAAAATCAAATAATAATTTGCTTGCTTAGTGAGTCTTCAAAAGAGATAGCACAACCAAAAGTTGCACAAAAATATGTGGAGGAACTGACTGGAAGTTGGTTGAAAAAAGGGGCGGCAGATGCAGAAGCTTATATTAAAACGAGCGATTTGCCGTTGTATCATCAGGCTGATTTATATAATGTGCTTGCATCGATAGTCACTGATACCCATCAGCGTTCACATTACTATTTTGTGGCGTATCGACAAGATCCAACATACCTTAGGGCCGTAAAAATGTTTCGTCCTTTAGTTGATGCAGGCTTGCTGCAAACGACAAAAAAAATCCTTGAAGATTTTGAGCGCAAAGAGCATAAAATTCAGCCCGCTGATTTACGAAATGTCAATTATGCTCGAGGATATGTTTCTTTATATAACCATTTGCCACAAATTCCTGCAAACATTATAAAGCCATTAGAAGGCAACACCCACAAAGTATTGCTTTTTTTACATGCATCTCTTCCGCATCATTCAAATGGTTATGCAAGCCGATCTCATGCTATTTTAACTGCTTTATTACATGTTTCCAGTTATAGCGTCAAAGGAATAACACGTTCAGGTTATCCATTTGATGTTGGCGTTAAAGCATATAAAGATCAAGATGTCGTTGACGGTGTAAGTTATTCGAGACTAAGCTCCGCGCATTATTTTGATCAGCCGATTGATCAATACATTATGACGGCCGCCTTAGAAATAGAACAACGGCTCCTAAAAGAAAAGCCTTCTATTGTTCATTCTGCTTCCGCATTTTATACAGCACTCCCGGCATTAATTGCAGCGCGGCGGCTTGGTATTGCCTTTGTCTACGAAGTTCGAGGTCTCTGGGAAATTACACGGGCTTCGACATTTTCTGGCTGGGGGGAAACCGAACGTTTTGCTTTAGAAAGTAACCTTGAAGCTTTGGTAGCTAAAGAAGCTGATCAAGTCATTACTATTACCAATGGATTAAAAGTAGAACTTGTTCGTCGTGGGGGGCAAGAAGACAAAATTGTGATTATTCCAAATGCTGTCAATAAAGAACATTTCAAACCTCTTGCGCCAAACCAGGAACTAAAAAAGAACATTGGGTTAAAAGATGCTCCTACAATTGGTTATGTAGGTTCCATTGTTGATTATGAAGGTCTTGACGACCTTGTCGATGCCCTCGTTTTATTGAAACGAGAAGGCATAGCTTTTAATTTTCTATTGATTGGTGATGGAAATGCCTTAGCTGGAATACGCAATAAAGTAGCTTCGCTGAATCTTGGAGATGATGTGTTTATTCTTGGTCGAATTCCGCACCATGAAGTACAAGAGTATTATTCGCTAATTGACATTACTCCTTTTCCCAGAAAACCCTTGCAGGTATGTGAGATGGTCTCCCCGCTAAAGCCATTTGAAGCCATGGCTCAGCAAAAAACAGTTATTGCATCAAGTGTGGAAGCATTACAGGAAATTGTGCAAGACCAAAAAAATGGACTGCTGTTTGAAAAAGGGAATGTAGAAGATTTGGCTGATAAGCTAAAATATGTACTGACCGACAAAGCCTTACGTGAAAGACTGGCCAAAGAAGGTGTCAAGTGGGTATTGGAACACCGCGATTGGTCACGGGTAGCAGCACGATTTGATCCCGTATATGACAAAGCATTTGTGCTTAATCATGAAAAACTATTCTCAAAAATTCAAGAAGCCAAAACAATGCATCCACTCTCATTGCTGGTATATGGCGACCTCAACCTTAATTTTGTGGATGGTTCAGCTATCTGGGCATGTTCATTGGTCGAAATGCTTGCTGGGCTGAAGAATGTTTCCGTAACATTTTTACTAAAAGCAGACTTAACTCACGACACCTTGATAGAATCATTAAAGCAACTTGAAAACGTAACCATCATCTCGCCATCCCATACTTCTCAAAAATCTAAATTACTCAAACCAGGGCAAGCAATTGACGTATTAGAAGAGCTGCAATTGAATTATAGCTACGACGGTGTCATTATCAGAGGGTTTGAGCTTAATAAACGAGCAGCGGCCAAAGATGCATTTCAAGGTCGTTTATGGCCGTACATGATTGATGTCTTTCATGTCAAAGAAAACTGGGATAGCAATATTATTGCTGATGTTACTAAGATTGTTAATGTTTCATATACTATTATTTGCCAAACAACCTATATTCGGGAATTTTTAGAAAATAAAATTCCTTCTGCAAAAGGCAAGACCAGTTTATTGCCTCCGATGGTTCCTGACCAGTCAGAACCAAAAAAAGAATTTAATATGCATGCGCGCGCCTTTAAAATTGTATATGCAGGAAAGTTTGCGCCACTTTGGGGTACGCGAGAGATGCTTTCTACGTTGAAGAAATTGCGTGAAAAAGGGGTCAATGTAGAGTTGCATGTATATGGTGATAAAATCCATAATCCGCCGGAAGACCCATTATTTAAAACTGAAGTAGAAGAAGCGTTAAAAAATACAGAAGGCCTTATTTGGCACAAAGCTCGGCCTCGTACAGAGGTCATAGAAGCAATGCGGTCCTATGATTTGGCCTGGGCATGGAGGCGGCCTGAACTTGAAGAAAATACCGATGAAGTTTCGACGAAGTTATTAGAATATTCAAGCGTCGGATTGCCGGTGATTGTCATCGCTAATAAAATAACGACTCAACTTTTAACAAATAAGTATCCGCTGTTTGTTAATTCATTTGATAAACTAAATTCGGCCATCGAGACAGCCATCGCTAACCCAACAACGATCAAACTGGCATCATCACTGGCTTACAAAGCAAGCAAGTCTTTTATGTTCTCTTCTGTCAGGGGGGGCTACATTGAAAAGCTAGTGGCACCGCTTCGTTCGCGCGATGAGAGAAAATCTGTTCTCTTTGCTGGACACGACCTGAAATTTGTCGAAAAGATGATGGGGAAGTTTTTAGGCGACGGATATATTGTGCTGATTGATAAATGGCAAGGTCACAACAAGCACGATGAAGTTGAAAGCAAAGAACTATTGATGCAAGCAGATATCATATTTTGTGAATGGTGTCTTGGAAATGCGGTATGGTACTCTCATAATAAATTACCGCACCAAAAAATCTTTATTCGTTTTCACCGGCAGGAAATTGAAACAAGCTTCCCCGCGCATGTCAAATATGATGCTGTTGATGCAATGACATTCATTGTGCCACACATGCAGCGAAAAGCCATTGCCAAATATGCACTCGAGAAATTTAATGAAAAATTCGTCTATATACCGAACTATGTTGATACAAAAAATCTTGACCAGGAAAAAATAAATAATGCCCGGTTTAATCTAGGGATAGTAGGAATTGTCCCAAAGATGAAGCGTTTTGACCGGTCTTTGGATTTGCTAGAAGGCTTGCGCAAAAAAGACAAACGTTACCAGTTATTTGTTAAAGGTAAACTGGCAAAAGATTACCCATGGATGATTAATCGTCCTGATGAGATGAAGTATTATGAAGAGCAGGAAAAGCGTATCAAAAACTCACCTTATTTAAAAGGCGCTGTACATCATGATGGATTTGGAAAGGACATGGGTCGCTGGTTCAGGAAAATAGGCTATATCCTTTCAACCAGTGATTTTGAGGGTTCACATCTCTCAGTGGCAGAGGCGATGGCTTCGGGCGCTTCACCAATCATCATTAAATGGGATGGGGCTGATGAAATCTATCCGAAAGAAAATTGCTTTGATGATATTTCAAATGCAGCTGAATATATTTTGAATGAAACAAAAGAATCATTTTCTGATAATGCATTAAAGAATAAAGCATTTGTCGAAGAATTCGATATATCAAAAATATATATGCTATGGAAAAAATATTTTGATATTCAGAAAAATTGTGGGTAAAAACATAGAGGAATCGTTCTCAATGAGTGCGAGTTTTGGATCCAAGCAGGCAAAGTGCATCCTGCCCCTCAACTGTTAGATGATGAAAGTGCAAACAAACATCAATCGCAGAAAAGGAAGCAGGATGCAACTCAAGGCTATCCTGAATCGGATCCAGAAATTCAAATCTTTTGTGGATGGAACAGTCCACTGGGTAAAAGACGCGAAGGGACCGACCGTTGAGGTTGATCTTCATCATCGCAGAAACAATCGGCTCATCTGATCCTGGTGTTGCCGCTATGCGCCACGCCTATTCGAATGTACATCTTGCTGTATTCGGGTGGAGCGGATGCCCTGGTCGGAAGGGAAACGCTGACTGACAGAGACCTATGCCTGGTTTCTGGCAGGTTAGGCCAAAAAACAAAGTTGGATGAACGTGAACGAGGCCTTCCGCGCCAGTTTGAACCATGGATTTGGATAAAGGGGTAACCCATTAGCCGACTCCCCCCACTGTCAGGATAGTTGTCACACCGGTAGGATGGGATTTCAATAATCGATGAGAGTGGGCAATGAGAGCGGTAGATGGTTTACCCAAAAGAGCGGAAAGAAGCAGTTCTGAAGAAGATGCTTCCACCGAACATAAAAACGATGTCAGAGATATCCAAAGAGGAAGGGATCTGCGAGGGCACGCTGTACAATTGGAGAAAAGTGGTACGTGCAGAAGGTCGCCTGATGCCTTAAGGTGACAGCATCTCGACTGGATGGTGCATAACAGTTTCATTAAGAATGATATGCAGGTTAGAGGTGTGCTGGATACTTCGTTTCTGGGGCAGGTGGACAGCGAGGTGATTGTCAATCTGTTCGTGAAGCACCTTACTGATTATCAAAAAGATTCGAATGCCGCATTGAAGGCCCTTCGCGCCACCTTGGAAGAACTATATGGCACCGGGCCAGAGTTTTTTCACCCGCAAGGGGTCGCTATTGCAGTTGGCGTTCAATGAGCAAGGTTGTTATTTTGCTTTTTCGGATGCGTGGATGGTTGGCTTTTGTGCGTCGGCAATCTACTTGGTGGACTGCCAATGGGGCGTGACCACCGAATTTGTTTTGCGGTTGTTCGATTTGGCGACGACATAATTGAGACCCGCCCCTATGATCACCCCATATTGGAGTTTTTTGAGATGATGGTAGTGTTGCAGTTGCTGGCGATGGAGATTGCTATCCGGCTCGGCAATGATGTGGATATGCCGCGCAATCTGGCCAAGACTGTGACAGTGGAGTAGGCGTTGTTATCTGATAAGCAAAGCCATTCCTGGGAAAGATCTGGCAGTCTATTGGCTTTTCCACAAGGTTGGCAGCGTCCGGCTAAAACCGAAGAGTGGGTTTATGAGCAATGCCTTGGTGAATTACCGGAATCCGTCTTTTCTCAACTGGTTTGTTTTCCTTGGGCTACGCTGATTGATCTGCTTAGGTCCAATAGGCAGCCAAAGGCAAGCCCTTATCTTAATGCTTTGGCTTTGGCTCCACCTCGAACCACTTTAATCCGTGCTACGGTCTGCCAGCATATTTATGCCATGGATGTGCTGGAGTGGTTTCAAAGATTAAATATTACTGATCTTTACTGGTCTCATGCTGTCAGGAATGTGCGTGAGATTGAGGGAATCCGCATACATCCCTTTCCCCTCTATCCTGTTCGCTGTTTTGATAACCCTGGCACTGATTTTAATGGAAGCATGTTGCCGTCAGAGAGAAGGTATCTTTACAGTTTCATTGGTGCCTATGATGCCAATCTTTATCTTTTTCCTGTAAGGAAGTGGATTCTTGAGCTGCCTGTTCACTCTGGTGCTTTTGTGAGTGGGCGTAACGAATGGCACTATGAAAAGCAGGTTTATCACCAGCAGATTGGTGGATTCGAGATTGCAGATGAGGACCAGAAATCGCATCTTCAGCAAAGCGAGGAATATACCCGTGTAATGGCCGATTCAGTTTTTTGTCTTTGTCCCTCCGGGTCCGGACCTAACAGCATACGTCTATGGGAGGCATTGGGTTTTGGTTGCATTCCCGTGATTTTGTCTGACGATCTGCTTCTTCCTGGAAGTCAAAGTGATTGGAACCAGGCGGTAATCCAAGTCAAGGAAACAGAAACGGCCGTCAGTCAGCTACCAGCGTTGTTGGAGGATCTGGCTAGCGAGCCAGAGCTGTTGAAGAGAATGCAAGAGGCAGGGCGTGAACTGTGGAGATTGTATGGTGAACAAGGGCCGGTAACGATATTGAGCGAGTTGACACAATTGGGTGTCGTCAGAGACAGAGTGTTATCATAGCCAAGGTAATAACAGGAACTCTATCTGGGGAGAGAAGTGGGCCCCAGTAGTCGGACAGGTTGACTGAAAAAGTGGGTCTATCCGGGTTTCCCCACGACTTTCCACTGATCGAATAGCCTGATTTTAAACGAAAACACGGGCCTCATCCCTTCTGTTGATTGGAGTCGACAAGAAGGAGGAGAAACCCGTGAGCAACCTGAAGTTGCTAAATAAAATACTACGCCTGACTGGCATGAAAATCACCCGCTTTTGGTTCAAGAAACGTAACAAGGAGATGCACCTGGCGGTTAAGCCATACAAGAACGGCTGCCGTTGCCCGGAATGTGGACGGCGCGGCCGGATCGTGCGCCATGCAACAGAGCTTCGCAGATGGGAGGATCTCACTCTCATGGGCATGAAAATCCTGCTCTGGTATGCGCCGAAGGAGATTCAATGCCCGACGCACGGGAAGGTGCAGGAAACGATCCCATGGGCACTGCCCTATTCGCGTATCACCTACCGTCTGAAAACGAGCATAATAAAAGGGGTCAGACCCTTATTAAAAGTAACATCAATGCCCTATATGTGTTATTTTTACATGACAGGTCGTATTTGGAGGATGATCATGCGAACAACCTTAAATCTTGATAATCAGCTCTTGATTTCAGCCAAGCATCGGGCGGTTGAACAGGGTGTTTCGTTGTCTCAAGTCATTGAGAATGCGTTACGCCAATCATTTTCAAAAACGAATGTGGAACGTAAGGTTGTGCGATTAGTTACCTCGTCAGGGTCTGGAGTTAAGCCGGGAGTTGATCTGGACAATGGGAAGTCGCTACTTGATATCATGGATGATCCGACATGATTTTGATGGATGTAAATGTGCTGGTTTATGCGCACAGAGAAGATGTGAGAGATCACTTGGCGTATCGAGACTGGCTTGAGTCTGTTCTCAATTCAAATACAGCATATGGTTTCTCGGAGCTGGTCTTAAGCGGCTTCATCCGGGTTGTCACTCATCCGAAGGTTTTTGAACAGCCGTCTTCCCTGGATTCGGCGATTGCTTTTGCACAGCAGGTTAGAACTGCGCCACAGGCGACGGGTCTTGTGCCAGGAAATAATCATTGGCAGATGTTTCTGCAGTGTATGGAACAAATATCGGCAAAAGGTAACGATGTGCCAGATGCTTATCACGCGGCATTGGCGCTGGAATGGGATTGCGTCTGGGTGACTACGGACAAGGGGTTTCGCCGTTTTAAAGGGTTGCATCTTAAGCATCCACTGAAATAGATGGGGCGCATGCTATGCCGAGAAAACCCCGTTTTTACTTGCCGGGTGCTCCGCTACATGCGGTTCAGCGCGGGCATAACAAATCAGCGATCTTTTTTGATGATTTGGACTATCTGGAGTATCTGCGCTGTTTGAAGCAGGCAGCTGATACCTGCGGTTGTGCAGTTCACGCCTATGTGCTGATGACCAATCATGTGCACTTGTTGTTGACGCCTGACAAGCCAACGTCAGTTGCCCGTTTGTTCCAAAGTTTGGGGCGGCATTTCGTGCAGTATATCAATGAAACCTACAGGCGCCATGGTAGTCTTTGGGAGGGGCGCTACAAATCCAACATTATTCAATCCCAGACCTATCTCTTGGCTTGTCAGCGTTATATTGAGATGAATCCGGTTAAGGCAGGGATGGTGAATTATCCAGCCAAATATCGTTGGTCCAGTTATGCGGCCAATGCGCTTGGGGTGAGTAATCCAGTTGTGACGGAGCACCCAGAGTATTTGGCTATGGGCCGCTCCCCGGCGGATCGCCAGTCTGCTTATCAGGATCTGTTTGATAGCCCGCTGGACATCAATGAAATGGAGTTGCTGGGATGTGCCTTGCAATCAGGTACACCGCTGGGTAGTGCGAAATTTATATCACAAATTGAAGCAATGTCGGGCCGCAAGGTTGGCTTTTCCAGGCGTGGCAGACCGTCAAAAGTCTCTCAGGGAATTAAATAGATTGATAATGAAGAAGGCACTTATTACAGGCATAACGGGCCAGGATGGCTCCTATCTGGCAGAGTTATTATTGGAGAAGGGTTATGAGGTATCAAGCGTCGTGCCTCATGGAGCAGAAAGGGGACGGATTTATTTAATCTCTTAGGGTAAAATTCCCCACAGCTTGCTGCGATCAAAATGGTTGTTGCAATGGAGGTCTGTGATTTCTGAGTCAGTCCATTTGATACACCGTCTGTTTGCAGTAGGGTGGTTTATTGCTCAAGCACCAGAATCAGTCATCGCTCTTCAATGCTGAAGCGATAATGTTATTGAGCTTGCCAGAATCTCTCAATAATCTGATTAAACCATGCCCGCCTTCACTGAATGGATGCAACGAAATATTTTCTATATCTCCTAAATGCATCGCATGTATGCTGTCAAGCATTTCATTGCCATCATAGTAGATATTAATGTCACAAATGCTGCGGTGTGATTTGACTGCTGGCTTTAAGTCAAAATACTTATCAGAAAATTTATTACGCACGTATCTTACTTTTGTCTTTGTTTCTTATATATCTTGGATTATGGATAAAGGTTTGTGGAGAAAAAGCGTGAACACAACTAGCCTTAATCAGTACACCAATAATTATAGCGGCATAACCCCCCATTGAATTGCCAAATACGGCCACTTTATTAATACCATTCTCATCAATAATATTCCTTAGAAATGAAGCGGTTTCATCAATATTGGTTGATATTCCGGAAACGCCCGACTGATACCATACCTGCTGGAGGTCACGCAAGTAGATTTTGTTGGCTTTTAGGTTTTTTGTTATATTGATTAACTCAAATGGAGGCAGGCCTCGCCTACCGGCAACTCCGCCGAAGGCAATTAGTAGAGGACCATCTTTGTACGATAGTTCAATGATGGATGAGAGGCTGGGGTTGTTTATTTTTCTGTGGGATTCGGTTGCCATGGAATCAACGGGGTCTTTTGCCTTAAAGAGGATTGATCTGACATTAGTTTACTTGCTTTATGCCGACTTTGATCAAAAAATGGAGCAAAATTGACGTAACTGTTATTCAATCTCTTGGGGTTTGATTTCCCCCCCTCTGTCAGGATAGTTGTAGTGGTCTAATAGCACCGGACAGTTTAATAAGAGATAATCATTATCAATTATTAAGGTGTCATAATGGGACAGAAACGAACATACAAACAATATTCTAAAGAATATCACTGCTGTCCCGTTAACTTTTACAGCAAAGTCTTGACCATCGATACCCAGCCGAATACGAAACAGCAACAGGCTCTCCAACTTCTCAATAGCATTCACGTGCAGACGGGTTCCCTCACCCAATAATTTATCTAATCTATTGATGAATAAGAAAAATTCGCGTTTTCTCTAAAGGAACTTCAGACTAAATGGGTCAGGGCGGTGGCGTCAGATCCTGTATTTTTGTAGGGGCCAGGCCCTTATAAGTAATACCACATTGGAAATGGCTCGGTATTGCTTACCGTGCCAAATGAATTACAATAAACGCTAAAATGTAATTCATCAAGAGGTGCAGAGGATGAAAAGTACCATCACATCACGCGGTCAGACGGTTGTTCCTGCAGATATCCGCCATAGGTTCCATTTAGGCGCTTCTGATTGTCTTGAATGGATTGTTGAGGGGAAAACAATAAGGGTTGTCCCTCTACCCCAAAACGGTATTGACGCCTTTCGTGGAAGAGGACGTGGAGGCGCGACAGAGCGCCTGTTGGCTGAACGAAAAAAGGAGAGGGAGGGGGAGTGAGGCGCTATCTGTTAGATACCTCTGCACTTTTAACACTCCGTGATGATGAGCACGGTGCTGACCAAGTTGCAGAGGTTTTGTTGCAAGCGGAAGAGCATCAAGCAAAAGTTTATGGCTCATTCATGACATTGATGGAGGTTTTCTATCGGGTCTGGAAGGATGAGGGTGAGACAGAAGGAAGAGTTGCTTATGAGCAGTGTAAATCGCTCCCAATCCGGTGGATTCATGAAAGCTCTGATCTCTTGGAGCAGGCGGCTAAAATCAAGGCAACTCATCCACTGTCACTCGCAGATGCTTGGATTGCCGCAACTGCAATTTTGGAGAATGGGATATTAATACATAAAGATCCTGAGTTTGAGGTTGTAGATGTAGAACAGCATATCTTGCCGTATAAGTGAATTCACCACGGCTTATTATAGATGAAACAAAGGGATCCCACCTGCAATCAGGCACGCTGCTCGGCTGTGCGAAATTCACATTACAAATTAAAGTAAGGTCGGGCCGCAAGATTGGCTTTTCCAGGCGTGCAGACCGTCAAAAGTCTCTCAGGGAATTAATAGGATACGACGAGGATTGATAATGAAGAAGGCGCTTATAACGGGCATAACGGGCCAGGATGGCTCCTATCTGGCAGAGTTATTATTGGAGAAGGGTTATGAGGTACACGGCATCAAACGACGCGCCTCGTCATTCAATACGCAACGCGTGGATCATATCTACCAGGATCCACACGTTGACAATCAGCGATTTATACTCCACTACGGTGATCTTACAGACAGTTCTAATCTGACCCGTATCCTCCAGCAGATTCAGCCGGATGAGGTCTATAACCTGGCGGCACAATCCCATGTGGCTGTCAGTTTCGAAGCGCCTGAATACACTGCCGATGTTGTTGGTATGGGTACGCTTCGCCTGCTTGAGGCGATTCGCTTGCTTGGGTTGGAGAAGAAGACACGCTTCTACCAGGCGTCTACCTCCGAACTGTTCGGGCTGGTACAGGAGACGCCCCAGAAAGAGACCACGCCGTTTTATCCGCGCAGTCCCTATGCGGTGGCCAAGCTGTATGCCTATTGGATCACGGTGAACTACCGTGAAGCTTACGGTATGTACGCCTGTAATGGGATCCTGTTCAATCATGAATCACCGCGACGCGGTGAGACGTTTGTCACCCGGAAGATTACTCGCGGTTTGGCCAACATTGCACAGGGGCTGGAAAAGTGTCTCTACCTGGGCAATATGGACGCGCTTCGTGACTGGGGTCACGCAAAGGATTTTGTTCGTATGCAGTGGATGATGCTGCAGCAGGATCATCCTGAAGACTTTGCGATCGCAACCGGCGTTCAGCATTCTGTGCGCGATTTTGTCAGCATGTCAGCCGCAGAATTAGGGCTGACCCTGCGTTTCGAGGGCGAAGGGCTGGATGAGAAGGGTATAGTTGAATGTATAGAGGGTGACAAGGCGCCTGGATTGAAAGTGGGTGATGTGATCGTTGCGGTTGATCCGCGATATTTCCGTCCTGCTGAAGTGGAAACCCTGCTGGGTGATCCTACCAAAGCAAAAGAGCAGTTGGGTTGGGTACCGGAAATCACAGTCCAGGAGATGTGCGCAGAGATGGTGGCTACCGATTTGCATGAGGCACGGCGGCATGCGCTATTGAAGGAGCATGGGTACGAGTTGCCTATGCAGGTGGAACATTAATTATGCCCCGTAATCTGTCACAGAAAATCTTTGTGGCCGGCCATCGGGGAATGGTTGGATCAGCCATCATCCGCCGCCTCCAGGCGTTGGGCTATAGCAACATCATCACTCGTGGGCGCGATGAGCTGAATCTGCTGGATCAAGCGGCTGTACACACTTTTTTCAAAAGCGAAGGTTTGGATCAAGTCTACCTTGCGGCGGCGAAGATGGGTGGCATCCATGCCAATGATACCTACCCGGCTGATTTTATTTATGAAAATCTGATGATCGAGGCCAATATTGTACATGCCGCACATTTGGCGGGTGTGCAGAAGTTGCTCTTTCTCGGCTCTTCCTGCATCTATCCCAAGTCGGCCGATCAGCCGATGAAGGAGACGGCGCTGCTCACTGGGACGCTGGAGCCCACAAACGAGCCATACGCCATTGCCAAGATTGCCGGTATCAAATTGTGTGAGAGTTACAATCGTCAGTATGGCCGTGACTACCGTAGTGTGATGCCAACCAATCTCTATGGGCCGAATGACAACTTTCATCCAGAAAACAGTCATGTGATTCCTGCGTTGCTGCGCCGCTTTCATGAGGCTGTTCAATCCAATGCAGAAGAGGTGGTCATCTGGGGGAGTGGTACCCCTATGCGCGAGTTTCTGCATGTGGACGATATGGCAGCGGCCAGTGTGCATGTGATGGATCTGGATAGTGAAACCTATCAAGCGAATACAGAGCCGATGCTGTCTCATATCAACGTGGGCACAGGCGTGGATTGTACGATTCGGGAGTTGGCAGAAACGATTGCTCGTGTTGCAGGGTTTTCCAGCAGGCTGAGCTTCGATAGCAGTAAGCCTGATGGTACGCTGCGCAAGTTGATGGATGTTTCCCGCCTGAATGCGTTGGGCTGGGAGGCGTCGATTACCCTTGAAGAGGGGCTGCGGGATGCCTATCGTTGGTTTCTGGAGAATCAGGAACGGTTCAGGGGCTGAAGGTGCATCTGCCGGGTGATGTTTTCCAGACCGTGGTGGCGTCTACGCCACTGGTATCGATTGATCTGGTGGTAGAAAATGGCCGCGGGGAGATTCTCCTTGGCTTGCGCAATAATCGTCCAGCGCAGGGGTGCTGGTTTGTGCCAGGTGGACGAATTCTGAAGAATGAAGGCCTCGATGCCGCCTTCACTCGGTTGGCAAGAGATGAGCTGGGCGTTGTGACGCGCCGTTCATTCGCCTGTTTCCTGGGCGTGTATGAGCATTTCTACAGCGACAGTGTGTTTGGCGAGACGCCAGAAACACATTATGTGGTGCTGGGCTACCATCTTCGGCAGGATCTGGACCTGAGCCGTCTGCCTTCATCGCAGCACCGCGACTATCGATGGTGGCCACAGGCAGAAATGGCTGCCAGCGATCGGGTGCACTCGAACAGTCGTGCCTACCTTTCGGCGCTGAAAGAGATTGCCCACCATACCAAAGCCAGGGATCTGCAGAAGGGTTCGAAATGGTAATCAAAAAGTTGCGTTCGGTTCTCGGACAGGTTGCAGAATCAACTGGTTCAAATATGATCAACCGAGGTGGCAAAAAGCGTTTTAAGCGTTGCGTGTTACATATTGGCACCGAGAAAACCGGTACATCTACCATACAACGTTTTTTAACGGTAAATCGCAAGGAACTGGTTCGTGATGGTGTGATCTACCCATCGGCTACGGGTAACAACGGAGGGACTCAGTGGGGGTTTGCTGCCTGCGCGCAAAAAAAGCCTTGGGAAATGGATGTCGGTGTGGCGTTAGGCATCCACTCTGCTGAAGATCAGGAGTCATACAAGGATACGCTGCGGAAAAAATTGTTGCGGGAGTTTGTGGCAGCACCCAAGGCCAATGTACTGGTGATTTCATCAGAACACCTGCACAGCCGGTTGAGTAGTAAAGAAACAATTGCCCGGCTAAAGGCGTTTTTGGAACCCTGGGTGGAGAGATTTGAGATCGTACTCTACCTGCGCCGGCAGGATCGCGTGGCAGTGAGTCTCTATTCGACCAAGATCAAGTCCGGCAATCCCACTCCGATTCTCTTTCCTGGTGCAGCCAAAGGGCCTGTACCTTACTATTTCGATTACGAGAAAATCTACGATAACTGGTGTGCGGTGTTTGGTGAAGAGGCGCTAAAAGTTCGTCTCTTTTCACCACGTGAGTGGGAACAGGGCGACCTGGTGCATGATTTTTGCGATGTTTGCAGGTTGAGTCCGGAAGGCAAGCGCATGCCTGTCGTGGAAAATGAATCGCTCAATCAAATGGGGGCGGATTTTCTACTTGAGGTCAACCGGAAGATGCCGCATATGGTTGAAGGCAAGAGGAACAAAGAGCGCGATGCGGTGACTCGGCTCATCTCAGAATTATGTCATGGCAAAAATTACCCTGCCAGCCGCGAAGAAGCGATGAAGTTCTATCATCGATACCTGGAGTGCAATGCACGAATAAAAGAGAAAGCATTTCCGGGTCGTTCCGAGCCGCTGTTCGACGAGGACTTTTCTGACTATCCAGAGTCAGTCGAGCAGCTTGAGCCACGTTACGAGGATGCGGTCGAACTTGCCTTGCGCATATGGAAGATGAAGATTTAGAAACATGAAAACAGTCTCTATTCAGCAATTGGCAACTGACAGCGGTGTGGTTTTTGGAACCAGTGGTGCCCGTGGTTTGGTCAAACAGTTGACGCCTGAGGTTTGCGCCGGTTATACAGCCGCTTTCCTTAATTTGTTTGAGAGTGCACCGGTTCAACAAGTTGTTGTTGGCAGCGACCTGCGGCCCAGCAGTCCAGAGATTGCGCGTGCTTGTATTCTTGCGATTGAATCGGCAGGTCTTGTTGCAGAGTTCTGTGGGGTAGTACCTACGCCTGCACTGGCATTGCATGCAATGCAGAAAGGGATTCCGGCCATCATGGTAACCGGCAGTCATATTCCGTTCGACCGAAACGGAATAAAGTTCTATCGGCCAGAGGGCGAGATTACCAAAGCGGATGAGGCTGCCATTATGGGTGCTGAGGTTTTATTGCCTGAGCCTTTGGAGTTGCCGGACTTGCCTGCGGTGGATGAGGGGGCGCAACAGCGTTATCTGGAACGGTATCTTCAATTCTTTCCCGGGGATATGCTGGCGGGGTTGCGAGTGGGTTTTTATCAACACTCCAGTGTCGCGCGCGATCTGCTGACGACACTGCTTGCCCGATTGGGTGCGGAGGTAATAGCGCTGGGGCGTACCGATAAATTTGTCCCGATCGATACAGAAGCGGTTTCAGAAGAGGATGCTGAACGTGCAAAAGCGTGGGTCTTGGAGCACCAGCTGGATGCACTGGTCTCGACCGATGGAGATGCTGATCGGCCTCTGCTTGGTGACGAGCAAGGCATATGGTTTCGGGGAGATGTCGTCGGATTGTTGTGTGCACGATTCCTGAAGGCCGAAGCGCTTGCTACACCGGTCAGTTGCACAACAGCAATTGAAAAAAGTGGATGGTTTAAGCATATCACCCGGACCCGTATCGGCTCGCCGTATGTCATCGAAGGCATGGATGCACTACAGACCGCCGGAAAGGCACCGGTGGTCGGTTTCGAGGCGAATGGCGGATTCCTGCTGGGGAGTGAAATTGAGCACAAAGGGAAAGTCCTGCAGGCGTTGCCCACACGCGATGCAGTGTTACCAATCCTGGCACTATTGGCGTTAGCTCATGAAAAAGGAGTGCCTCTTTCTGCACTGACAGAGGATTTGCCTAAGCGTTTTACTGCGAGTGATCGGCTTCAGGGTGTAGCAATAGAGCGGAGTCGGAAACTGTTGATGGAGCTGGAAAAAGACTCCGAACCGCTTTCCCGGCTCTACGGTCCGGTTTCGACACTGGATGTGACTGATGGGCTGCGGCTTACCTTTGAGAGTGGTGACATCGTCCATCTACGCCCATCAGGTAATGCACCGGAATTACGTTGTTACGCCGAGGCCGATACTGCTGTGCGGGCTATGGAGCTGGTTGATGAGGTGCTGGAACTGGCGAGACGTCAGTGACTTCAAGTTACATTTCATTCCAGACAGAGTTGACTTAAACGTCTGGATAAGGAGGTCGTTATGTGACTTGGATAATCTCGTGGTTATGTGTACACTTAGAAATGACTACAATAGAGGGGTAGGCTGTGCAAGTCAGTGTCCGGGAAACAAGAGAACAACTCAGCCGATTGTTGAAAGCCGTCGAACATGGGGAGCAGGTGGAGATAACACGCCGGGGCCGGGTAGTGGCGCGGCTTGCTCCCCCAGAGCCAAGTACAGGTAGTTCACGGGTGGCGCGTGCATCTGTTCGGGCGAAATTACGTGATACTTTGCCCCCATCCGAGACTGCATCGACAGAGCTGATTCGAGAGCTCAGAGAAGAGCGTGGCTGATCCTCGTCTCTATTTTGACACCAGTGCGTTGTTGCCCTTATACCGTCAGGAGCAATTAACAGCTCAAGCAGAGCAGATCCAGAATGAGGTGACGCCGGTGATCAGTGCCTTGACAGAGGTTGAAGTGGCTTCTGCTTTAGCTCGCTGGGTGCGAATGGGTGAACTAACCGGCGAGCAGGCAGAATTGTTGGAGACAACCTTTTCTGAAGATCTTCGCCTCGACGTGTTTGAACGCGTTGCTCTGGAAGATCGTCACTACTGGCAAGCCCGGCATTGGCTTCTAGGGCGGAAAACGGCGCTGCGTACCCTGGATGCACTCCATCTGGCATGCGCGGTAGAATATAATCTAACGATCGTTACTGCAGATAAAGTGCTTGCTGATGCTGCTGCGCTTGTCGGTGGGCGTGTGCGCTTCTTAAGGAGTTAACGGGATAGCAGTGATGCAATTTTAATCTTACATTGCATCTTGCATAACTCAGGGGGCGCACTGGCTACATGGTAATTCAGAACATTACATTCGTTGCCTGCAACCGTAATGCCGCCTTCTTCCGAAATGATCCCTCGTTTGTCTATCGCTGCGAAAACCTTGGACTAGCCCTCTCGAAACAAGGCCACGATGTCCATTTTACCCATTTGACGAAACTCAAATGGAAGGAAGGATATCAAACGGTTATTTTCCATCGACCTATTGCCTCCGTTCGGTTGTGGTACCTGCTTCGGCAGTTACGACACCGTGGCATTGTGGTGATTGCCGATTTCGATGATATGGTCTTTGATGAAGCTTATGTCGACTATTCACCAGGTGTTCTGAATGGGCTGGTTTCACACAGGGTGACGCGGCGACGTTTTCGAGCCCATCGGCGGGCGCTGTCGTGGTTTGATGGCGTTACCGTCTCCACTGATCCTCTGGCGAATCATGTGCGCCGCTTGTTTCCCTCTATCCGTGTTGAAGTCATTCACAACAGTGTGCATCTGGCCTGGCGGCATGAGTCGCATGATGTGCAATCCAATGAAGGTAAGAGGATCATTACCTATTTCCCCGGTACGCGGAGCCATCACCGTGACTTTGCGCAGATAAGAGAGCCGTTGTCGCGCTTTTTGCGTGCACATCCCGAGGTCAAATTACAGATAACCGGTCCGCTGGAGTTTTCTGTCGATGCAGATTCACGACAGATATCACATGAAGAACGGGTGCCATTTTCTGAGTATCAGGCCCGTGTTCGAAACAGTTGGGTGAATCTGGCGCCGTTGGAGGAGACCCCCTTCAACCAGTGTAAATCGGCCCTGAAAGTCCTGGAGGCGGGCTATTGGGGCGTCCCCACACTCTGTTCCTCAAATAGAGATAATGTTCGCTTTTCCAGTGCAGGAGCCTGGGTCTCAAAAAAACCCGAAGAGTGGGTCGACAATCTGGAGCGTCTGCTCAATGAAGCAGAGTACCAGCAGGCGTCGCGTGATCTTAGGCAGCGTACGGTTGCCCTTGCCGATGTTGATAAGCAGGCAAAGCTGTTTTTGCAGTTTACAGAAACGTTGATGGGTTGATTTTGATGCTGCGGTTCCCTACAAGTCGAACTGCATTTTCCTGGATACCATGGTGGCTGAGTGCAGCGGTGGGGCGTTGGCGTCGAAAAAAGGGTGAATATGACAAGACAACCCTTGCCTGCTTCTATTCAGCATGGCGCAGGCGACCAAATTTGGCCAATTTAACTGCCTACCTGAGGTTTCGGCGCGATCTCGGCTTGGCAGCACCATCCCGCTTACTCAAACCGTTACTGGCCTCTTTTGTGAGTTTTAATACTGTAACGCAGCGGTGGGTTTTTAACTGGCTTTTGGAGGGTCGTGGTGAGGCGCTGGATGATTTCCCCTCTGACATCCTGAGAAACTTGGCTGAAAGCTCCCCAGCAGCTGCAGCAGCGATGACACAGCGGGGTGAGCAGATCACCAGTGAGGCCAAGACTCTGGCGACCTTGCAAAAGATGCAGGAGGTTTGGCGTGACGAATTCACAACCTATCTGAGCGCAAACCGTGACAGCATTTGTGTGGTGGGTAATGCCGCCACTGCAGCGAATAGTACTATCGGTCGCAGTGTTGATACCTTTAATGTGGTGTTTCGCTTTAACCGGTTTTCTACTGAAACTTCATGCGCGGTGTCGGATGGCAAACCAACGACACAGCTACAGGAAGTGGGTCGTCGTCTTGACGTTTGGGTTTGTGCCCCCAACTTGCAGACTCCGTACCCGCCTGCAGTCGAGGCAGTCGAATGGGTGGTTATAGCTGGACCAGATGTTCGTTACCATCTTGCCGATTGGGGCAATATTATTTCATTGCTCGATGTTCATAAGAAGGTGCTCACCGTACCCCTGAGTGTTTGGCGGATGTTGGTACGAGATCTCAAGGCACCGCCCAGCGCGGGTATCTTATGTCTGGCATGGGTAATTGAGATGCGCGGGGCGCCTGAAGGGCTTAAGGCTGCGGGATTTCAGCGACAATCTGTGACGGGTATGCGCTATCACTATGCACTGCATCGACACAAACCAAGCCGGCGGCACAATTGGGAGGGTGAAAGGGCTTTGCTGCACCATTGGGAAATGCAAGGGTTGCAGTTTCTGGATTGAGATGCTGTGCTGACTAAATAGTGCCTGTCCGGAAAGGCTGTTTTTTACCACGAAGCGCACGAAGTACACGAAGGTAATTTATTGTTAATCAATCTTTTACCTTGGCGCTCTTCGCGTTCTTTGCGGTTAGATATGGGGTTTCCGGACGAACACTAAATAAGCATTGTGTTGAGTCAAATCGTTTTTGTCATCGCCACCAGCTTGTCCTGCACCGCTGTGGTTACTGGCGTTTTGGTAAAGGGGACAAAGCTGCAGTGTTTGCAAAGGCCATCCTTTTTTTCAAAGCCAACAAGTGAACGCCGCCATGCTACTGCATTGGCACCTGCGTATGTCAGAAAAATACTGCTTTGCGTATTCAAGTCGCCAATAATGCAATCTTGATGTTCAGGAATGTCAGAACGCAGATTGCAGCATGGCATGACAGAACCGTTATAGTCGATATAGACATGATAAAACGGCGACAAACATGGAGATGTGCGAACAGGATGATTGGTGACCTCTACTGTTTCACCCCGGTTGCAGCCGGTGTTATCAAAATTGCGTCCATAGATACGCAATGACATATCTTTGTAGTCAATATCTGCTTCTAAACGGCGGTCAAAAAGATCAACTGTAATTTTTGCATTAAGACCAAGTTCGGCGAGCTTTTTTTGCATCCGTTGCCTAGTCTCTTCATGATCATATTTTTGGTTGCTGCGCAGATAAATCTGGATATTCAAGCTGTTCAGCCCGGCGTCGTAAAGTTCATCAAGATACTCTTTGGTCAGGTAATCACCATTGGTATTCATGTGCAAAACTGCTTTTGGCACTAGCCTGCGTGCCTGGGCGATTTTGTCGATAATGATCCTGTCTGCCAGCGGTTCATTATAGCGGCTATAACTGATTTTCCTGTTATAGTCGCACTGACCCAGTTGCCTGAGGATGGATAAATATACATTTTCATCCATATGATGCTGTGCTGACCGCCGGTCATATTTTGCATTTGGACAAAACCAACAAATGCGGTTGCAGTAGGAAAATACTTCTATTTCAACCATATCAACGGATCGTTTGAATAGACTCATCGCATTGTCATGATCGCCAAGAGGCGTAAAGTGATCCTGTCCAACAAAATCGAACGGAGTGCGTCCATGCTTGAAAATAGCGGCAAGGGCATCGTGGACCTGTACTCCGCCGACGCGCCTGACTAAGTGCGCCAGTTGGCTTTTGACTCTGATGTGCCAAGGCCGTTTATTCATGGCCGATATGATCCATTTTTCGCATAATGAGTCTGTAGAAAAAGCATTTTTACCAACAAGTTCTGGTTTCCTGATATGCGGTTGAACGATGCTTTTGTCTGTCCGAGTGAATTTCCCTTTAACCAATTCTTGAATACATCTATAAGCAGCCAATTATTATTGTTTTCCTCAGGTGAATGGATTTTTCATGGCTATTCCAGAATAAAATTGACTGTTATTCAAATCTTCTGAAAGGATGACATCACATTTTGCTTGCTCAGCCGCACTGATGATACATGCATCCCAAAAACTGATTTGGTAGGAAGTCTTGATCTCTACGCTCCGTCTTATCAGAGCTGGACTTTGCTGAATGACTTCCAGCCCCTCCAGAAGAACCAGCTGCCTGAGAATTACATCCTGACGTTGATGTAATTTATTCAGAGCCACATGAGCGTATTCCTGTAAAACCTGAGTAGAAATAACACCAGTTCCAGATCTCATATGCTCAGCTACAATTTCCAGAGATCTTTTCTGTTTTTCCACATCACGAGCATCATTGGCATAAACTATGATATTGGTGTCAAGGAATTGTTTGCTCATCAATCGGCATGACGATCATAGATCGCATCTCTTGAAAACTTGAAACTGCTGTCAGATTGGCCTGGCATAGTGCTTGCGAGATGCACGAACTCATCAGCCGCTTTTTCCGCCTCACATCCCCCCGTAAGCCGGAGTAGATAATCTCTAACCAACTGATTCAGCGATGTGTTGTGTGCCCTGGCATATTCACGTCCCTTTTTGATCAATTCTTCATTTGCTGAAAGTGTAATGTTCATGTCTACCTCCAGATTAGCCCTGTACGTGCGATATGTGCGCAAGTATAACGCAGTGTTTTGTGGGGAGCAAATATTGGCATTTATTGGCTCTTCATGAGTTTACGAGAAAAGTGGCCCGACTCTATCGGCGCTTAGTGCGACCGGACAAGGTTGTGTATTCGACCCCTTCATCTGAAACCGTTGCATGACTCTGCAAGATTAGCTAAGCTATTAGCTAATAAGTGACTTTGGAGGCGCTCACATGCAAGTCAATGTACACCAGGCTAAGTCCCAACTTTCGAAACTGATTGAGAGGGCATTGGCTGGAGAGGAAGTGATTATTGCCCGCAACAATAAACCTACGGTGCGGCTCGAGGTACTCCCCGAAGCTCGGGACAAACGCAGGTTGGGTGCTTTGAAGGGGCTGGTAAAGTACATGGCGAATGATTTTGACGATACGCCGGATGACTTCAAGGGTTACCTGTAATGGACCTATTGTTGGACACTCATGCCTTCATATGGATGAGCAGTCAACCCCAGCATCTTTCGCAAACTGCCAGGGCGCTTCTGGAAGATGAAAAAAACGCCGTCTCCGTTAGTATTATGTCTTTCTGGGAGATGACAATAAAAATCAGTCTTGGCAAACTGGATCTGGGTGCGGACTGGATGAGCCAGCTGCAGGGTTTTATGAGAGACAATGCAGTATCCAGCCTGCCGCTGCGTCCTGAGCATTGCACAACGCTTAGCTCATTGCCCTTTATCCACCGCGATCCGTTCGATCGCATGCTCGTAGCCCAGGCGCTGTCGGAGAAGTTGATTCTGATAAGTAAGGATGGAGGCTTGAGGGGGTACGAGGTCGAGGTTGTTTGGTGATCGAAAAGATGGCTTGTCAGCGAAATTTGTGGGTATTTTAAGATAAGTATTGCTCTCGCCAAGCTCCCCGTGAACACGTACGGCAACATCAACAATCTTTTTCCCAATCTCATTTTCTGTCATTCGCCGCTTTTCCCTTTGCGTCTTTGCGAGAGTTTGTGGCACTCTGAAATTTCCCTGCGAAACGGCCTTCTAGATATTCCTTGCAGTTATTAGCCCGCTTATGCCATCTAAGTTGCTTGATATCATGCGGTTGGCGAACTAATCGAGACGAACTTCATCCTTGGATTTTACTGGCGAGCATTCAATATCCTGGTCACGCTACATCCGAATGTTTAATGCCATCCTGTACTGAATTGATATAGGCATCGAGGAGAACATGAGGAGGCACGACCGGCACATCTGCTGCTGTTGAATGAGAAGCCTTTTCTGATGCCTGTGTGAGATCTAATAGATGTTGGTAATCAATACCCGAATGACTTTTTAGCCCTGGAGTTTTCCGATAGAAATTTCCGTTTATCTGGTTTTTTTCTATGAGGTGGTTTCTGAATCGCTGAAATAACTTTCTGTCCACTTTTTCCTGGGTTTTCCAGAACTCTTTCATATTCCCCTGAAACGTAAGTCCTGCCATA
The DNA here is from genome assembly GCA_003660235.1 of bacterium endosymbiont of Escarpia laminata. Classification (GTDB taxonomy): domain Bacteria; phylum Pseudomonadota; class Gammaproteobacteria; order Chromatiales; family Chromatiaceae; genus QGON01. The sequence goes on from QGON01000056.1 coordinate 51,552, forward strand.
TTGTAGATGGCATGGCCCGATGTTTTAACGGGTGTGCCATGTAATATCGAGGATAGGCCTACCGTGCTATTTAACAGGACCGTGCCTTTGGCATGATTCAGCAGGGTGGGTAGATGCATGTCGTGAACATAGACAACCCGCGCTTTGCAGCCGTACCTGTCGGCAAGTTTATTGATAATTCGGGTGTAGTCTGAGTAACCCCTGTCCAGTGGATGATGTTTGATCACCAGAAGGGTGTCTGTGGGTGCATGTTTCGCAAAGGAGGAGATCACTCTTCTGATAAAAGCAGCTGCAGAGGGAACCGACGACCAGATTTTTATCTGTGCATCGTTATGGACCTGCAGCGGTACGAGGAAAAATCTCTTTGAATAGTGTGTTGTCAGTTGTTGTTGAACGCCACGTTCACAAAAACGGTAGTAGTATTTTCTGAATGCCGCGCGTATCCAGACTACCGCCTCGTTGTACCATTTGAATGGGCGATGGTGGATGTAGTGTGGAAAGTGACTTTGCCCAAGCCATCCCATAAAAAAATAGACGGCCGCATACCAACCTGCATGGGCAAATGAGTAGGGGACTGATGCGGGTTGTCTTAAGGCCTCTTCCTGGATATTTTTATATGCCTCTGGAGAACGCGGAATGGATGAACGTCCATTTACGCCATCTTTTTCAAGAGTGATGTAGTGAGGCCGGAGATAGCCCTCCTCAAAGACAAATACGTTAATGGATAGCAAACGTGCAACTTCATAGGATCTCCTGTGGTAGGAGCGTTCATCCCCGAACAGGTAGATGGCGGTGATTTTAAAATCTTCCAGAAACTGCTTTAGAAACTCGGGCCAATGCTCAATAGTGCCGGTGTAGTCCACACTATTCTCACCATTGAAGAAAAAGCGGTCTCCCGCATTGAGGTTTATCTTGAAAACAGTATGCCCGGATTCTTCCAGGTCCATGGCGAGGCGCTTGAAAAAAGGCCCCACTGGCCCTTGAAGCAGGAGAGTATTACTTGCCATACATCAATCCCTGAATAAGGTTATTTAGCTTCCTGGCCATACGACTGGTTCCATGTGAGCTAATTCGAGTCTCGTTGGTTGCCGATGATCGTTGATGCTCAAGCCCTCTGATGGCCATTTCCGGGCTGGAAAAAGCCCTAGAAAAACCATTGATATAACGCGGGTATAATACCATACAACCGGCTATCAGTTCATCTATTGTCAAAGTCCTGTTTCTGCAATTTCTGCGATCCAGTTTGTGTTTATCAGTGGTAAGCCCCCATCCCGCATAGAAAGGAAGACCGTAGGTGGTAACCCGTTTACCCCTTAACAGCCCTTCAAAACCGACCAGGGAGGTCATGGTGTGTACCTCATCAACGGTATCGAGACATTGTGAGATGCTGATATCGGTAACCAGCTGATCAAAATAGGGGGGGTGCCGGGTTTTTCTCTGTCCCTTTCGGTTTCCACTCAGCACATCCGGGTGTGGTTTGTAGATGATGTAGGCATCAGGGGCATTTTCCCTCACAGCTTGAAGCAGTGCTTCATTTGTGTGGACATCTCTGCACCCCAGGCGGATCGAGGCATCATCTTCGACCTGACCGGGAACCAGGATAATACGCTGTGCGGATTTCGCTGAGTGGGTAAGCGGTTTTCTTTCGCCGACGTTATATTTACTGATTCCGGAGTCGATAAGTGCTTTTCGTATCGACTGGGCGCGGTGAATCTTTTCCTCAGAAAAAACAGTGTTTTCCAGGATTGTTTCCAGGTCACTGGTTTGACTTGGGTCGAAATAGATCCCCTGGTTGTCCAGAACCAGGGATGCCGGGGCTGTCAGATCAGAACCCAGGCCCACGGAACGCAGGAAGCCGTCCTCCATACGCCAGATGGGAATATTATGTTCTCTGGCAAGATCGCGTATTTTTTCATTCTCACGAACCCCCCAGACTACAATGCGGGCATCTTTCTGTGGCAGGCGGCGCTCTATCTGCCAGGCACTGCTGGCGAAGCGAACTTTATTCCAGGGACTGTAGAGGTAGTCGCGAACATAACCACGCTTCCATGGAGTGAAGCCATAACAGAAAAGGCTGCCACTGTTTTCAATAAAGTAGTGCCGTTGAAGGGTGAAGTGGTTGATGACCCGTTCGATTTCGCATGATTTGCCGGTATCCGGGTCGCGGTACCGACTGTAAAGGATATAGGCCGCGATAAAGAGCTGTTCTATGGTGCGATTCCTGGCACGTCTGGGAATCTGAATCCGGTCATCGGTAAGCCCCCAACCGGCATAGAAAGGGGCGCCGAAGCAGGTAACCGATTTGCCTGACATCAGCGCTTCGAAACCCATTTGTGAAGTAACGACGTAGACATGGTCAACCTGATGTAGCAGGTTGATCGGATTGCAATTTTCGGAAAGAAGATGAACGCGCGGGTGTTCCCCGGCCCGCAGGAGGTGGCTCTGCTTCCTGCCGGCAATCACATCGGGGTGAATCTTGACCAGGATCTCTGCTGCGGGGTGCTCCTCCAGTGCGGCATCAAGCATGCGGGTAAAGCTTTCAGGTCCCGCCAGGCCCTGCTCGATGGAGAGATCGCCGGCTGTCTGGTCCACAACAAGAATGCGTTTTATTGCTGTTGGCTTGAGAGTGATATCCGGACTGGAATTGTACTTGGAGAGCCGATTGTCGATGATCAGCTTGATGCACTGTTGTGCCCTTGAAATCAGCGCCCTGTTTTCCAGGGGATTCTGAGCGCCATCGATAGTCTGCCGTAGACTGCTGAATGGAGGCGAGTCCGGTATATCGTCGAACTCGCCGGTAAGAATTTTCTCCAGGCGAGAGGGGCGGGTTGCGTCATAGTAGATCCCCAGATCGTCTACCACCATGGAAAGGGGAGGTGAGTGATCTACACCCAGGCCAACTGAGCGCAGAAAGCCGTCTTCCAGGGTGAGGTAGCGGAGATTATTGGATTCAGCGTATCGCCGGGCTGCGATCGTGTTGTTTTTTAACCCCCATCCAATGACCGTCTCATTGTGATGTTTTGACGCGAGACGGGGGAAGAACTTCCATCTCCTTGAAACGGCGTCGACACCAAGGAAACTTCGAAGATGGGGAATCCTGAAGATCCCCCTGGAAAACGTCACCGCTGATGTTGATGGCATCAGTGTGCGACAGAGAGAGGCTCCTTAGACTTTTCGGTTTGGCGCAGAATGATTCCGCGCTCGACCAGGATTTCAAGCAGCTGCTCTACGCACACCTCCAGGGCGTTGTTTTCGGTATCGATGCTGATTTCAGGGTTTTCCGGTACCTCGTAGGGAGAGGAAATGCCTGTGAAATCGGAGATTTCGCCAGCGCGGGCGCGTTTGTAGAGCCCTTTTACATCGCGTCTCTCGCACTCCTCGATGGAGCAATGGCAGTAGATCTCGATGAAATCATCATCAACAAACAGCTTTCTGACATTTTTGCGATCATCCGTGAAGGGTGAGATAAAGGCGGTAAGGGCAATGACACCGGCTTCAACAAACAGTTTGGCCATTTCGCCGATTCTGCGAATATTTTCTTTTCTGTCTTCAACACTGAACCCAAGATCACCACAGAGTCCATGGCGCACATTGTCCCCGTCAAAGACATAGGTGCGTCCTCCCCGCTGATGGAGTTGTTCCTCAAGCGCATGGGCCAGAGTCGATTTTCCCGAGCCGGAGAGACCGGTAAACCAGAGGACGACGGATTTGTGCTGATTGAGCTTTTCCCTGCGTTCGCGGGTGACAGTGGCGCAGTGCCAAACGATATTGTTGTCCATTTTAGTATTTGCTTAAATTGTTGGGGTAATTATCAGATAAACAGCGCAAGAATATCATGGTGACGAAAAAACGCTATAGGGTATTGCGCATAGGAATTTTGGCCGTTTTTGCGATATTCAAGGATGTCTCCCAGTGGAGTAACAACTTTGCTTCGATGGGTTTCAACAGAACGGTAGGGTGGATAAGTGAAACGCATCCATCTTTTCTTGCGACCACTTTGGTGGATGCGCTGTGGCTTATCCACCCTACGGCCGCTACTGCCATATCCATCACTACAATGTTGATGGAGTATTAGTGGGTGACGATGCCCTTCTCAATCGCATATGTGGTCAGGGCGGAAGCATTGTGCAGATCGAGCTTCTTCATCAGATTCGCGCGGTGTTTTTCAACGGTTTTAATACTGATGCAGAGGAACTCCGCCATGCTTTTGTTGGTATGCCCCTCCGCAACGAGCTTCAGTATCTGTTTTTCCCGTCGGGTGACTGTAGCCCACTCGGTCAATGGCTCGGAATTTTTTTGCCCGACCAGATATCCTTGCACTACCTTGTCGGTAATGTCAGGGCTTAAATAGATCTTGCCGCGCATCACCCTTTCCACTGCGATCAGCAGTTCAGAGTGGGTGGCGTCCTTGAGGATGTAGCCGTTGGCCCCGGCATTGAGACTGGCGAGCACATACTCCTCCTCGTTGTGTGCCGTAAGCACGAGGATCTTCATTTCCGGGATCCGGTTTCTGATCTCCTGTATTGCATCCATGCCGTTCATGCCTGGCATGTTCAGGTCCATGATCGTCATATCGGGTTTTTTTTCCACGGTGCAACGAATCGCCTCCCGACCGTTTCCCGCCTCTCCGACGATGGTGTAGTCAGGGTTGCTCTCTAACAGCGATTTCAAACCAGCCCTTAGGATTGTGTAGTCTTCTGCAAGAACTATTCGTATCTTTTTTCCCATCTTTATATGCCTGATTCACTGCAAATGCAGCTTCTCATGGTGATGCCTGCGTCTTCTCGATCCTGCAACCGAATTTCCGGCAACAGTTGAACATGTCCAGTGAAAGCCAGGCCACAGCAGGGTGGCATTCAATTTCCGGTTCAATCATCTCGACCTATAACCTCCAGGGTTAGTCGGTGTCCATGTTAATGAATATAGTCAAATGATGCTTTATTCAAATCAAACGGTTCATTAGATCGTTTTTGACGCACAATGCATAAAACGGGCGTTTGGCAAACACTTCACGCACGATGTGACTCAGCTTACTCTCATTTACCTGGTGTGAAAATATAACCCTAATATTGCTCATTTCCCAAGGTAAGCCTTGCCCCTGGGTAGCGGTTCTGTCAATTAGGGGCTACATTGCAAGGGTGGCCTAAGCTGGCAGGTAGAGTGGTGTGACGCTTACGAGTGGGTGCTACTCCTGATTCTTGCGAACGACGGTACTTGTGAATCTATATTGCATGGGAGTGTTGTATTGGAGGCGAAGAGACAGGGTAAAATTCACCTCACCCGGTTTTTCGGGCTGACCAGCTTTATCTCGATTTCAGTCACGGCGCTGTTAATCATCATTTTCATCCGTGGGCTGATAGTGAGTTCCGTCGAGGAGATCTCTGAACAGGGTAATTCGACCTTGACTCGTGCGGCGGTCTCTTTTTTCGCAGATGAATTGAATGCTTTCATCGAGCAGGCAGAGCAGAGTGGCGAGGAAGATGCCGCGGCGATTATGGTGTCCACTCACTTGCGGCGGCATGTTCATGATTTGCTACGAGAAACATCGGTGGTTAGGGTAAAGATCTATGATTGGAGCGGAAGAGTGATCTACTCCACCAAGCCAGAGCAGATCGGCCGAATACAGGACGGTAACCTGGGCTTCGCCGCCGCGATCAGTGGGAACGAGACGACCAGAATTCTTTATCGCGACACCTTCAACCTGTTTGACGAGGAGACGGAAGACGAAAACCTCGTTCAGACCTATGTGCCGATTCACGCACCGGACAAGAGCAACATTATTGGCGTGTTCGAGATCTATTCCGATATCAACGAACAGATCAAGGGTGCAGGAACCAGCGTTGCCGGACTGATTCTCGGCGTTGTGGTGGTTATGGTGATTCTGTTCGGTATTCTGCTCTTCCATATCAAAAGGGCTGAACGGATCATCGAGGATAAACAGCGTGAAAACAGGGAACGACAGCATACACTCGAGGTCCTTTCGTCAAAGATGCTGACTGCACAGGAAGATGAGAAGAAACGTATTGCTAATGAATTGCACGAAGACGTGGTGCAGATCCTGGTCGCGGTCAAGTTTCACCTTGAAAACCAGCTTCAGCAGCTGGGCAAAGACACCGATTCGTCGAAAAACGAATCTGAGCAAATGGTAAAAGTGTTACAGGATGCTGCACGAAAGATCCGGGCGGTGGCAGTTGATCTGCGAAACCCGAGTCTTGATGATTTTGGCCTTAGGACCACTGTCGATTCAATGGTCAGGGAGTACAGTTCCGTTTCGGATGATCTCAACTTCGTTGCAACAGTGCAGATTCCGGAAGATGAGATCCCCCTGGAGCGCAAAACCATCATCTATCGCATTCTCAGTGAGACGTTGACCGCGATCTGCAAGCTCGGATATACGGCAGGTACGATCAAGATTGATCTGAAGCAATCTCCAGCGGGGATGGAACTTGGTATCGAGACGAATTGGAGAAATGAAATCGGGAACGATGATCTGGGAGCGGTTGATGGGTTTGCTGCAATGCGGGAAAAGACGATTCTCTCAGGGGGGGGGGGTTCCTCTGTGCGTAACGATTCCGGTTCGGTCACTCGGTTGTCGGTCTGGCCCAACTAAATTGGTGAACTTCTGCGGGGTCACTGACTGCAAGTGCAGATCATGGTTCATGCCAGCTAAACTTCAAATCTGATCAGGGATTGCTCTAATATCCTCTATCTTTTTGATAAAAAAACAAACTCTCCAAAAGGAAAGAAATAAAAAAGTACAGGGTTCTGCTAATAATGCCGAAAAATATCTTGGTATGTAGTTGCGTGGGTAGGGTGGGTGTTTGAAAAAGGTAGGTCTTATGCTTATTCGGTTTTACAGGCAAGACAGCAAGATCAGCTTCCGTTGAACGCATCAATAATCTATAACTCAATGTTTTATAAGAATATATTTTATTTCTGGTTGTCTGGAAATTAGTCTGTAAAAAAAATCGGCACCCTTTTCCCGATTCTTCTACATGCGTTCTGTTCAGAAAGAGCGTGCCTTGGAATATGTTTTTAAAATCATACACCTATGAGTGGGTGGCAGTGCGGGCGCAGTCTTGATTCATTGCAGTCCGAGAAAAGCAGAAATTCATTCTGCAAAAAGACTGTAGGGTATTTTGCCTATATTACTGTGGGTCGATTCACGGTCGATTCTTTTTTTCACTATGATTGGCATCAATCAGACTGACTAAGTTGAAGTTGATAAAGCCCGTCCATTGACGGGACGTGGTAAATACTGCCCTTCAGGCTTGTCGATGGGGATGGTAAAGATGTGCACAGAGTGGGACGGTGACTCAAGCCGAAAGAATCATAATGATATCCAGCAAAATTAGAAAATTGGGATGGATCGTAACGCTGACTTTTATAGTGGCGTGCGCCCCGGTGACCGAGAAACCGGCCAGACAGTTTGAGCCACGGCTAGTGGAATCAACGCCGATGCCTGTGGTGCCGGAAGATCAGACCCCTAACCTGCAATACCCGGCAGGCGAACAGGAACCGGTCTATGCAACAGTCATGGGCGATGATCGGGAGTCTCTTGAGAACAAGGCACCGTTCATGAAGCTCGGCAGTGGGAAATTTATCAACGCACCTGCCAGGAAGGAACAGGTTGTGAAGCCGTCGGGCGAAATAACCCTGAATTTTGAGAGCGTGGATATCCGCGAAGTCATCAAAATCATTTTTGAGGAGATACTGCAGGAAAACTATCTGATCGACCAGAAGGTCCAGGGGGTGGTAACGATGCACACAGAGACCCCTGTGGCGGTCGATAGTGTGCTCGCTATCCTGGAGTCGGTCCTGCATAGCAACGGCGCCGGTCTTGTCCTGAGCCATGGGATTTACAAGATTGTTGCGCTCTCTGATATCAAAAAACAGTCGGTGGTTCCGTCGGTTGGAAAACGGGGAAAAAGCATCTCAGCGGGTTTTGGCACACAGATCGTTCCCCTCCAGTATGTTGCGGCAAAAGAGATCCGCAAGATACTGGAACCAATGATCCCGGAGGGGCTGTCGTTGAGTATCGATGAGGCCAGAAACCTGCTGTTTATTTCGGGAATCCGGTCGCAGATCAATCAGGCACTCGAGACGATCAAGCTGTTCGATGTCGATTGGCTGAAAGGGATGTCCTTCGGCCTGTTTCCTCTGGAGTATGCGGATTCTGCCACGATCGTGGATGAGTTAAACAAAATCATCGGTTCTGCTGGTGACAGCCCCTTATCAGGCATTGTGCGTTTGGTGCCGATCGAGAGACTTAACTCCGTCATGGTGATTACACACCAGCCGAGATATCTTGAAGAGGCAAGACGTCTGGTGGAGCAGTTTGACAGGGGAACAGTGACTTCTCCCGGACAACGTCTCTATGTCTATCACCTGAAGCACGGCAAAGCAGAAGAAATCGCCGGTCTGTTGCAGGAGATCTTTGGTGGTGCTGGAAGCTCTGGGTCGGACTCCGGTGCAGGCAAGGGTGTTCCGCCCCCGCAGGAGCGGTCCAACGTGCGTTCCGCGTCTCAGTCTGCGGTCCCTCCCAAAGGTGGGGCCAAAGAGAGTCTCTCCACTGGGTCTGCGAGTATGACAGCCGGCAAAGAGGGGGGGGGTGGCGGCCAGGGTTCAATCAATATCATTCCTGATCAGAACCGCAATGCGATTCTTATACTCGCCTCGGCTCGGGATTACAGGGCAGTGGAGGCTACTATTCGCAAGCTTGACGTGCAGCCTATGCAGGTGTTGATCGAGGCTACGATTGCTGAAGTGGCTTTGACCGATAATCTGAGTTACGGCGTGCGCTGGTTTCTCCAGGGAAACCTTGGAGATCACACGATTCAGACAGGTCTGAACCTGCCGCTTCCCGGCACAGTATCGGGTCCCGGACTTGCGCTGGGTATCCTCAACAGTGCGGATGAATTAAGATTTTTTTTCGATCTGCTCAATGCCCAGTCTTCCGTTGAGTTTCTGTCCGCGCCCCAGATCATGGTAGTGGACAATAAAACAGCCAATTTCCGCGTGGGTGATCAGATTCCCATAACTACCCGCTCTTCACAGAGCACCACCAATCCTGATGCGCCGATCGTTACAGAGGTGCAGTTTCGTGATACAGGAACGCTGCTGTCGGTTACGCCCAGGGTTAATGTTGGCGGCATGGTGACACTTGAAATCAACCAGGAGGTCAGTGTGCCGGGAACTTCGCCTGCGGTGGGTGGCGGTGGGAATGTTCCCATCTCCCAGCGCACTATTGATAGTACTGTCGTGGTGCATAGCGGACAGACCGTGGTGCTTGGTGGCATGATCACCCAGTCCACCACCCATTCGCAAGATGGAATCCCCGTTCTCATGGACTTGCCAGGTATCGGCAAATTCTTTAGTAGTACGACGGAAGACGTCACTCGAACCGAACTCATTATTACCATCACGCCGCATGTCATCACTAATCCGATGCAGGCAAAGGCAGTGACCGACAGGCTTCGAAGACGGCTCAAGGATGCGAGTGTGCTGGAGATGTCTATACAAGAGATCTCCGCGAGACCTGCCTTACCCAGCGAAACCCCGACCGTGGAATCGGTGCAGTGAGAATTGGAGCGATGTGACGTGGGTGTTGAAAAGAATCGATGCCGCAGAGGCAGGAACCATTAATGATTGTTTCGGTACCAGACAAGCGCCTTGAGGCAGCAGTCAGTGAAGTTGCTGTGGATGAGGCTGTTCCAGTCAATGGCGGCCTTGGCGCCTATCTGGTCCGAACAGGACGCCTAAGGCAGGACGAGGCGGACAATGCCTTCAAAATCTTTCTGGATCAGGATGGCGAAGCCTCGTTCGGATTGTTGTTGGTGCGTATGGGAATGCTCTCTGACAAGGACCTTGCGGAGGCGCAAGCGGCATGTCTTGATATTCCCCTCATAGATGGAAGAGCATTCCCGGATACCATGCCCTGCGAAGGTAAGGTGTCCAGGGAATTTCTGAAAAAGAACCTCAGTGTGATCGTCGAGGAGAACGACGATAACCTCATCGTGGCAATGGCAGACCCCGACAATCACTATTTGCTCGATGCATTGAAAATGATTACGGGCAAGAAGGTAGAACCCAGGGTGGGTATTGCCTCAGAGATCGAGGCGGCTTTTCGTCAAAAATATAGCGGGACAGGGGAAGCCGAAGCAGCCGGTTCTGACTTCAATGTGACGGGGGCCGGGATCTCCGGTGATGACGTGGAACACCTGAAGGAACTGGCGAGCGAAGCGCCGGTCATCAAGTTGGTCAATCAGTTGATTCAGCAAGCGGTCAGTCAGAATGCTTCGGATATTCATATCGAGCCGTTTGAAAGGATGCTGATGATTAGATACCGCGTGGATGGTGTTCTGCGGGAGGTGGAACGTGCCCCTGTTGAGATCGCTGCCGCTGTGGTATCCAGAATCAAGATTTTGTCCAATCTGAACATTGCAGAGCGTCGTTTGCCGCAGGATGGAAGATTTCAGCTTACCGTGCGGGGTTCACGGCTCGATCTGCGCGTATCCACTGCACCTACGATAAACGGCGAGAGTGTGGTGCTCCGTCTGCTGCCAAGCAACAGAACAGCAGATGACTTCGACGGCCTTGGGTTTACACAAAAACAGAAGGAAGACCTTCTGTCCGTACTCTCCTATCCTCACGGTATCGTATTGGTGACAGGGCCTACCGGCAGCGGTAAAACGACCACTCTCTACGCTGCATTAAACTATCTCAATACCCCAGAGAAGAAGATTCTCACTGTAGAGGATCCAGTAGAATATAACATTGAAGGTATAAACCAAATCCAGGTTAAACCACAGATCGGCCTGACATTTGCCAACGCCCTGCGTACTATCGTGCGGCAGGATCCGGATGTGATAATGATCGGTGAGATGCGGGATCAGGAGACCGCATCCATAGCCGTGCAGTCTGCGCTTACGGGCCACCTGGTGCTATCTACGCTGCATACTAATGACGCAGCGGGAAGTATCACCCGGCTTCTCGATATGGGGGTGGATGATTTCCTGCTCAAATCGACGGTAAATGCTGTCGTCGCGCAACGGTTGGTTCGCACACTCTGTAATGACTGCAAGAAACCTTATGTGGTCTCCGACAAAGTGGAAGAGCGGTTACATCTTCGGGAAATCGTTGGAGATGCTGAAATAACGCTCTATTCGGCGGAGGGTTGTGATAAGTGTGATGGAACAGGTTTTACAGGTCGCTCGGCAATCGTCGAACTCATCATACTTGATGATGGGCTAAGGGATTTGATCATTAGCCATGCCGATTCGGTCGCAATTGCGCGTTACGCCAGGGAGAACGGATCGGACACGATGTACGAAGATGGGCTCAGAAAAGCTGCTGCCGGGGTGACCACTATTGAGGAGGTGTTGCGTGTAACGCGACTCGACTGATATGGCAGCCTACTTCTTCAGAGCCGCATCCCTGGATGGAGATATTACGGAAGGGATTGTCGATGGCAGCAGTCGCGAGAGCGTCGTTGAACTCATCCAATCCCAAGGCAAGATTCCGATCAGGGTAGAACTGAAAACGGAAACCCCAGCGAAAAAACTCAGTAAGTCATCGAATTCCTTCTTCAAGCGCAGAAAAAAAGATCAGATACTGACTTTTACACGTGAACTCTCGACACTTCTAAAGGCAGGACTTTCTTTGGATAAGTCTCTTTCACTGCTGATAGAGGTAAACAGTGCCGACCCGTATTCACAAGTGCTCGCGAATCTCCAGGACAAGATTAAAGGCGGGGCCTCTTTTGCTGATGCCCTGGAATCAGAGGGGAGTGAGTTTCCAAGTATCTATGTCAGCCTGGTAAGGGCGGGTGAACTTGGCGGTGCACTTGAGACCGTACTGGAGCGCCTTGCCGACCACCTCGAACGTAGCAGTGAACTGCGTGAATCGCTGAAATCCGCCATGATCTATCCAATGATTTTGGTGGTGGTGGCGATCTCATCGATTATTTTACTCCTGACCTATGTGATTCCCCAGTTCAAAGAACTTTTCGAAGGTATGGGGAGTTCTCTTCCAATGTCGACGGCTATCGTTTTGCAGGCAGGAGACTTTGTTAAACACCAGGGATGGATCGTTCTGCTGGTCATTCTTTTGGTTGTGATGCTTATCCGGTACCAATTACGCACGCCGGAGGGAAAATTACGTTGGCACAGGCGGGTGTTGTCGATGCCGCTGGTTGGTGATCTTGTTACACGGATGGAAGTGGCTGTGTTCAGCCGTACGCTGGGAACGTTACTGCAGAACGGAATTCCTATGATAAAGGCAATCTCCATCGTGCGCGAGACGGTACAAAACCGGGTCATAACGAAAAGTATGGATGATGTTATCAAGGCGTTGAAAGAGGGGGGTGATCTCTCCTCGCCATTGGCTGCATCGGGATATTTCCCCGATTTTGCCGTACAGATGATCCGAGTCGGTGAAGAGTCTGGCGAGATGGAGCAGATGTTGCTTCATGTTGCGGATATCTACGATAAAGAGGTCAACCGGGAGTTGAAGCGGACGTTGTCGATTCTGGAACCGGTACTGATCCTTGTTCTTGGCGTAATTATCGCGGGTGTAATCATGTCCATACTGGTGGCGATTATGGGCATCAATCAAATGGTTGTATGAGAGGCAGAATGTATGATCAAAAAAATGGCATATAACCGATCACAAGTGTGTTATGGATTCACATTGATCGAACTGTTGGTGGTCTTGGTGATATTGGGGCTGCTTGCAGGCCTGGTTGGTCCACAGATGGTGCGTTATCTCGGCGGTGCGAAAACTGATACCACGATGTTGCAAATCGAGGAGTTTGGCGCTGGGCTGGATCTGTTTCATCTGGAGGTTGGCCGCTACCCGACCACAGATGAAGGTCTGATCGCGCTTGTCGAAAAACCAAATAGCGTAGAGGGTTGGAATGGCCCGTATCTGAAGAAAAAGCAGATTCCGGAAGATCCCTGGGGAAATGAGTATCTATATAGGTTTCCTGGGGATAATGGAATTTATGACCTCTATTCGTTTGGGCAGGACAATGCAGAAGGCGGATCTGGTGAGGCGCAGGACATCGTGAGCTGGTGAGATCGCCATGAGAATGCGCTTTGCAAACGGTTTTACGCTGCTGGAACTTTTGCTTGTGTTGACTGTGTCGGGTCTGATAATCGCAATGGTTCCTCCGCTGCTCAGCAAAGCAATGCCGACAGTTAATGCAAGGAGTACAGTCAGTGATCTCTCTGCAATTATTCGAAATGTACGAAGCCGGGCAATTGTTTTGAACGAAACAAGAGTGATCTATTTTGACCCGGAAAGCCGCACCATATTTGAGGAAGGGGGCAATCTGGAACTTCAGATCGAGGAACCTCTGCGAATTAAAGTGGGGAATCTCCGCAGAAGCGAAGAGACCCACAAGATTCTGGTGGCCCATCCTGATGGCAGTATCAATGGCAGCGTGATTACGATAAGTGGAGGTAAAAAGAGTTACACACTCCGTCCCAACTGGGTTACCGGCGCTTTGAGCATAGAAGAACGTGTCGATGAAAGCGCAATGTGACGGGAGGGTATCGCAAAAAGGCTTCACTTTGATAGAGGTGCTTGTTGCTTTCGTTATCCTTGCCATGTCGCTGTCCGTACTGTTTCGGATCTTCTCCGGCGGGTTGGCAAACATTTCAATTGGTGAGCGATATGCGGGTGCAGTAACACTGGCGGAGACATTACTCGATGAGACGAATTTGTCGCAATATGAGATGTCCGGTTCCCGCGAAGACGGATACCGTTGGGTCAAGACGATCCAGGCGTATGCGGTCATTGACCAGGATGGGAACTCCATACCGGTTGAAAATCTGCAGAAGGTAGAGGTTCAGATCACCTGGGAGGCAATGGGCAGGGAGCGCCATATGGTACTTTCAACCCTTCGAGGGGATAGGAGAAAATATTAACCATGCTTGTCAGAATTATTAGAGAATGCTTTGACGGGGACATAAGTTCAATGGTGTCTGAGAGTCGTAGGCAATCAGGATTTACCTTGCTGGAGTTGCTGGTCGCAGTGACGATTCTGACGTTGCTGATGACGGCAGCTTTCGGCTCTGTTTATTACGCAAGCAAGAGTTGGAAGACAGGTATTGCGACGATTGAGAACCAGGATCTGCGTCGCTCTGCGGACCGATTCGTCTCGGGAATTCTGCGTCAGATCTCAACCCATTCATATAGCGAAGATGGCAGGAGAAAGATCGAATTCAATGGTTCAGGCAGGAGTGTGGGGTTTGTGGGGCCAACGCCTGCCAATGACGAGCTTTACGCTCAATACGAGTACCAGCTCGAATACAAGAGAAGTGGTACGAGTGGAGAATTGGTGATGTTTTATCGCCCCAGGTTACCAGGTGAAACAGGTCTTTCCATGGACGATAAAGATGACAGGTTAATGCTGCTTTCCGACCTGAAAAATTTACGTCTGAGCTATTACGGGCGCAAAGATGATCGTTCCATGTCCAGGTGGCACAGTCGTTGGAGCGAAGAAATTGAGGAATATCCTGAATTGGTCAGGTTCGAATATCAAATTGAAGGGGAGAGGATGCCAAGGCGATCTGTTATCGGTATTCGTTCGAGTGCGAAGGGTGTCGACGGGAACCGTTCAGGGTAGTTATCGGATATTGAAGATAGTGATTGCAAAGAGCAGAAGGTACGGATCATGGTGATTGTAGCAAAAAGACAGACGCATAAGGAACAGGGCATTGCACTGGTACTGGTGTTGTGGCTGATCGTGCTGCTCAGTGTGATCGGGGGAAGCCATGCAAGAAATGGAAGAATGGAGTTAACGATTGCCGGCAATCAGTTTAAGTCGCTGAAGGCCAGGTTACACGCGGAGGCTGGGGTTTATCTGGCCATCGAGGATCTTATTTCACGGCAAGGCAACAGCCGATATTTACTCCGGGGAATGGAAAACCGGGAGGATTTTCTCGGTACATCATTGTCAATATCCATTGTGAGTGCGGTGGGGCTGGTGGATATCAATAATGCAGAGACAGCAGTTCTTTCTGCGCTTTTTAACTCGGCGGGCATGAATGAAGAGGAGCAAGATGCACTGGTGGATTCCATACTCGATTGGCGGGATGCGGACGATCTTGTGCGACTGAATGGCGCGGAGAAGAAACAGTACGATTTTGCGCGACTACCCTACTTGCCTGCAAACGGGGCGTTCAGGAGTGTAAACGAACTGAAACTGGTTCTGGGAATGAACATGATGGTCTACCGTGAAATCGCCCCTTTTATCACAGTTGATGCCCGAACCGGTGAAATCGACACTACCCAAGCTCCACTTGAACTACTGCAACGACTCGGACAGGTGAGCGGAGATCAGGTGTTGTTCGAAACCGAGGGAGGAGAGAGCGATGGTGAGGCTTTTCACGCCAAACCCTCGCACCCTGTGTTTCACCTGGAGGTCTATGCGTTGACAAAGGAAGGAGGCAGCGCACACATAAGAGTGACTGTCGATATCAGCAGGAGAGAGAAGGAACGGTACCGTATTCTCTCCTGGCGGGAACTTCCAGGGAAAGGGAGGTACAGCAATGGCTGATTTGAGTCGCTCCATGTTGGCGTCGCTTTCAACCGAGGTCAGAGCATTTGGCAGCTGGTGGGTTTCTGAGCTTACCGGAATGATGCCTGAATTCCTGAAAAGAATGGTACTCAGTGGAAAGATTTACCGGATAGAGATCGACGCTGAAGATTTTGTCGCGAGACGCATGGAAAAGGCCGGTTCGAGTTCGGTGGTCGTGGCGGTTGGCCGGGTGGACGGCAGACAGGAAGAGAATCAGGAAACCCACTTGAGAGATGCGAGAAAAGTCGAACTGATACTTCCATCAGACTACATTCTCAATAAAACCCTGACACTGCCAAAAGCGGCTGAGGAGAACCTTCGGGAGGTGATCTCTTTCCAGATGAAGAGAGAGACGCCATTCGAGCCGTCCCAAGTCTATTACGATTATCTTGTCACAGGGCGGGACAAGAAGAGCAAGACCATCCAAGTCGCACTCTATGTTGCAATGAAGCAACAAGTCGATTCCCAGCTTGAACGGTTGCGAGACTACAACGTCAGGATAGATCAAGTGACTGCTGAGGTGCAAAAAGGTGTAGACGGGAAAGAGTTAAGCCTGATTCCCGGCCTTAAGATGAAGCGGGGAGATACCTTTTCACGATACTTGAATATCACCCTCGCGAGTGTTTCTCTGCTGTTGTTGCTTTTGAATGTTGCATTTCCGGTATGGGAGAAAGCGGTTCAGCTGAAAGAACTCATTCCCATTGAGCAGCAGCTCAAGTCGAATGTGAAAGAAGCGCGTGAGTTGCGGGAAAAAGTCACTATCGCCAGGCGCAAAGTGGAATTCATCAGGGAACGCAAAACAGGTTCAACCCCGATACTGGAGATCATTGATGAGTTGACCCGTCTGGTTCCCGATGATACCTGGATCGATAACCTGCAGTTTGATGATGAAGAGGTGAATATTCATGGATTCTCGGTCTCGGCTGCATCATTGATATCACTGGTTGAATCATCCGATCTTTTCAAGCATGCACGGTTCAGATCGTCAGTAACGCAAAACCGACTCAACGGTTTGGAGCGTTTCCATCTCTCAGCAGAAGTGGTGAGAGGAGAAGAGAGATGACGGATAACATGTCGACTACTTCCAGGAAGTTTTTGGCGGCTACGCTGCTGCTGTTGGTCGTGGTTGCGCTTGGCAGTGCCATCATACTGCCCTACCTGAATCTGAAGCATGCATATAGTGAAGAGTTGGCCAGCGTGGAGAAGCGTATTGAGATCTACCGGAGATCAGTGGGTGTGGCCGACAAACTCAGGGGGCATCATCAGAGACTGGAGGGAGCCAACACCAAGGACAAACGATATCTGAAAAGCCAGATCGAATCATTGGCTGGGGCGGAGCTTCAGGGAATATTGAAACGAGTGGTCAAGTCTCATGGAGCAGAGGTATTCAGTACACAGGTATTGCCTTCTGAACAACACGAACAGTTTTCCAATGTCTCTATTCGGGTTCGTATGAAGGGGACGATGGAATCGGTGGTCGGGGTGATTTATGCGTTGGAAAGCAGGAAGCCCTATCTCTTCGTTTCCAAGTTGCAGATACGTGGCAAGAGAGGGTCTCATCGGCGATCCAGAACCTTTGAGCGGAAACAGAAGATCCAGCAACGACAACTTGATCTTGACTTTGTGCTGTCCGGATATATGAGGAGTCAATCTTGAGTTTAATGGCTGGCCGGATCACTACACTGACAATCATACTGACGCTTACGACGGTAGGGCTTGCTGCGTTATTGCACTATCAATGGAATGGCAGTCAGGCAGACAGGGCGGGATTCTCTGCGCGCTTACAATCGAACGGAGGCGAAGATAGCGATACCAACCGCAAAAATCATACCCCTTATGCCGCTCTGCCAAAGAGTGCCTATCGGGAGGTGCTGGAACGCCCCCTGTTCACCGAAGGGCGTATTCCGCCAGTGATAGAGAAGGCACAGATTGTTCCGGTTCAGGAGAACTTGGCGCTTAAGCTGGAAGGCGTCGTTTTTGTAAACGAGCGGCATATCGCCATTGTGCGTGATAACAAGAGCAAAGAGTTATTGAGACTTCCTGCTGGTGGAGATTACAAGGGATGGCAGGTTGCTGAGGTAGGCAAGGGGGAGGTCGTTTTACGTAAAGGAAAAAGAAGTATCAACCTGATATTGGAGACAAGTGCCAGTATGCCGCTGGGAGCCAGCCGTATGTCTCCCAAACAATTCATGAACAAACAGAAGATGCCGATCCTTGTTCCCAGATAACCAAGTGCAGGATTGGATTTTAACAGCGGCGGAAACCGCCTGGAGTAAACACCATGGCCTCAATCTATAGGGACTATTTCAGGATTGACGAAGATCCGTTTTCAATCACGCCGGATCCGAAATTCCTCTTCCTAAGCAGGAATCATCGTGAAGCTTTGGCCCATCTGCGGTTCGGCATGGAGGAGGGGGGCGGTTTCGTGCTGCTGACCGGGGGCGTGGGAACCGGCAAGACGTTGCTCTGCAGAAACCTGTTGGAGAGCCTGCCGGATGAAGTCGATGTCGCATTAATTCTCAATCCCCGGCTGCAGCCGTTTGAGCTGGTGGCCTCAATCTGTGATGAGCTGCATGTCGAATATCCGGATGCTGCTGAAAGCATCAAGGTGCTGGTCGACCATCTCAACACCTATCTGCTAAGTTCCCATGCGGCTGGCCGGAGGACGGTGGTCATCATCGACGAGGCGCAGAATCTTAGCTACGAAGCCCTTGAACAGGTCAGGCTGTTAACTAACCTTGAAACCAAAACTGAAAAGCTGATGCAGATATTCCTCATCGGCCAATCGGAACTGGAAGAGATTTTGGATCAACCTAATCTGCGGCAGCTGGCCCAGAGGATCACTGCTCGGTATCATTTGCAATCGATGGGTCGGCCTGAGACCAAAGAGTACGTCAGGCATCGCCTTGAAGTGGTCGGAATCTCGCAACATCTCTTCACAAATAGCGCGTTGGAGGCGGTGTATCAACTTACCAATGGCATCCCCCGCCGGATTAATATCTATTGTGAACGTGCAATGGTGGCCGCTTATGCAGAACGCAAAAATGAGGTCGACTACTTCTTGCTGAAGCGTGCGGCAGAGGAAGTGGAGGGCAACCGAAGGAAGGGCAGATGGCGCAGCCTGCTCAAGGTTTCCGCGGTGGCAGCGGTATTGGTTGTTTTGAGTACAACCCTGTCGTTCAACGACATCACAAGCTTTGGAAACAATGTAGAGCATCAGATGCGGTTGCTCTTGACGGATCTGGCAGGGCATGAAAAAAGTGCTCCTGTCGTTCCAAAAGAGATCGTTACTGACACCATCATCCCGAATAACAAGGTGGATTTCTCTCCGATAAAGAGTGCGCAGGCCGGCTATTCCGATTCAGAGGTGGTTGTGGCTGAAAAAGCGGAGTATCCGCTGGTCGATGGAAAAGAGTTCGAGGCAATGATTGCGGGGGAGGCGTTTCCAGAGGATCAGGCCTTCAGCGCGTTGCTCCGCTTTTGGAATGTTGATGCTCCTGCCGTAGTAGATGGCTCTGTATTTTGTAAGACTGCGGATGCCCATAAATTAAAATGTGTCTACGGGAAAGGCACTTGGACAAGTCTGGAGTATTTCAACAGACCGGTGATCATTGAGCTGGAAACCTCCGATGGCCGTCTGGTTAATATGATGGTGACCGAATTGCAGGGCAATAGAGTCGTGATTGACCACAACGGAGTACGCATGTCACTTGAACGGGCCACTATTGATCATTTGTGGTCTGGGAGCTATGTATTGCTGTGGAAGCCACCGCAACTCAGCGACACCACGCTGGCTGTAGGTGCGCACGGTCAGGATGTTATATGGCTCAATGACATACTTGACCGGGACGAAGGAATTTACGAGATCCAGACGCAGGGAAAACGAAACGACAGGTTCGACAAGCTTCTGGTTGAAAGGGTGGTCAGGTTTCAACAAAAACACGGTTTGACGCCAGATGGAATCGTGGGTGAGCAGACTCTTATTCAATTACAGTCCGCATCCGGAGATCCTGACGTGCCACTTCTGATGCAGTCGAAAGGATAGGGTGGGCGACATGTCATATATATTAAACGCATTGGATCAGGCAGACCGGGAGAGAAACAAAGGGGGTGACGCAGTACGAACGCCAATGTCCGGCAACCCAAAGGCAAACTATAGGTCCACATGGCTTATTGCCGCGATGGGGCTGCTGTTACTGAGCGCGATTGCCGCGCTGTTTACTCTTAACGCTATCAATGCCCCTGTCCCTGATGAACAAAGGGGTGAAACGCAGACGGTCAGGCATCTGCCGCCTACAATGGAATCGCCGAAGATACAACTTTCCACACCACAGCGGGGTACCCCTTTGCTGGCTTCGATAAAAAGGGGGAGGCAGCAACAAGAGGCGCCAAGGAAGCCTAATGTGATGAGCAGCCAGAAAATAAGTGTGATGGATTTCAACGAGGCTAAGGCAGCGAAAAAAAGTGACGTTCTGACAACGAGTGTTCCTTCGCCGGTAACACTTGATCACCAAAGCAGCCCGCTTGATATTTCCACTGATCGGAAAACAGTGGGAGTCAGCGATGGTGTTGCAGGCGGTGATTCAGACTCCGGGTCAGCGAATCGCTTGAGTAATGGGGTTGGTGAGCCGACCGAGCTGCAGATCCCCGTATCCCCACCTTCCGTACTGCCGCCGCCGACCATGGTTGAGAATACCGAGCCTCCTGCAGCTGAGATCGTGGCCAATAAGTCAGACAGTGAAATTCCTTTGATCTTTGAATTGCCTTATACAAAAAGACTGCAGATACCCGATATCACAATCAACGTGCATGTCTACAATGCCAATGCGGACAAACGCTTTGCCATTATTAATATGCGTAAGTATCGGGAAGGGGATCAGTTGCAGGGCAGCAGCGTAAAGCTGTCCCAAGTGACGCCGCAAGGCATCGTTATCGACTATGGGAATGGTTTGGTGCGGATTGATAAGGATGTGGTCTACCGGAAGTCTACTTAGTGTCTGTTCCTAGACGCCGTTTTTTACCACGAAGCGCACGAAGTACACGAAGGTAATTTATTGTTAATCAATCTTTTACCTTAGCGCTCTTCGCGTTCTTTGCGGTTAGATATGGGTTTCCGGGCGAACACTATTTAGTCACTGGCACGACCCCACGATAGTACAGAAAATACGGAATCGTAGGATGTGCTGAGCGTAGCGATGCGCATCTGTCGCGATTGATGCGGTTAGCTTTACTCGGCAACTGCTCCATGCGTTGCTCTACCTCCTGCATCCATGCAGTCGTCACCACATGTTATTTCAGCGCTCAGCATGCCCTGAATAAATACGGCAAGAGATTGATTAACCATAAAATATCTTTCTGTACTTCGTCAGTTGAAGGGGGCATAAATATTGAATATTTAGGATCCCGATCACTTGATCCAGGAAGTCTGACGGACTGCCATTTCTTGCCTAATTCAGGATTTGGGTCCATGTTAAATTCACTGCCCTTTGAAAATCGGATAACTTATGCCATGACGCGACTCCTTTTAGTAGAAGATGATGAACTCCTTGGTGACGGTATTTGTAAGGTTCTCTCTCGGCGGGGGGATCAGTTGGAATGGGTTCGTGATGGACGCTCTGCGCTCACTGCGATATCGGAGAGGGAACCGGATCTGGTGCTGCTCGATATCAATCTTCCCGATATCTCAGGCTTCGACATTCTGAAAGCCATTCGGGCAGCGGAAAACGATGTGCCGATACTGGTCCTTACCGCTCGTAGTAGCGTCTCCAACAGGGTGTTTGCACTCGATAACGGTGCTGATGACTACTTGGTAAAACCCTTTGATATCGAGGAGTTGTGTGCCCGTGTCCGTGCACTGCGACGCCGCTCTGCCAGTCAGAACGAAGGTCGGTTGCGTTGTGGAGAGCTGGTGATGGATACATCTGCGCTGACTTTGTCGTTGGCAGGTGAACCCGTCAATCTATCGGTACGGGAGTTTACCTTGCTACGGACGCTCATGGAGAGCCGGGGGAGAGTAATGTCGCGTCATCAGTTGGAGGAGGAACTCTACGGGTGGGATGTAGAAGTGGCGAGTAACACCATCGAAGTCCATATTCACAACCTTCGCAAGAAGTTGACCAGCTGCATTATTCGTACGGTGCGTGGTGTCGGCTACATTATCGAAAAATGAAACATTCTTTACGATTTCGTCTGCTCCTTTTTGTCCTGACCAGTTTTATAATTGGTTGGTTGACGATTTCCGGGTTTACCTGGTGGCGTGCTACGGCTGAGGCTGATGCCCTGTTTGATGAACAGCTTTTTCAACTCGCCACGTTGCTGGCTGTTGTGACTTCACATGAGGCAGAAGAGCAGGATCTCGACGAGTTTGCAGAGGATCTGCAGATAAACGGTTATAGCGACCCGCCAGTGTTTCAGGTGTGGTCCTCCGATGGCCGACTGCTGGTACACGGTCCAAATGCCCCCAGAAAACCCCTATCACTCAATCTTGAAACCGGGTACAGCAATGTGGTGATGAGAGGGCATCAATGGCGTGTTTATACTCGTTATACAAGTGATAAACAGCATCGAATCCAGGTGGCGCAGGAGAGTGCCAGTCGGGAAGTCAGAATGCTCGGTTTTGTTGTGAATATCTTATCCCCCCTGCTGCTGGCGCTACCGATGATTGGGATACTTTGGTGGGTTGTCGTACGGGCACTGAATCCCTTGGATAGGCTGGTTCATCAAATTGGCTCGCGCAGTGCCACCAATCTTGAAGCAATCGACACTACGATAGCGCCGGCGGAAGCGAAGGTGTTGGTGGATGCTATCAACGATCTGTTCCAGAAGCTGCAATCTTCCATCGACCGCTACAGCCGGTTTACCGCCGATGCCTCCCATGAACTGCGAACCCCACTCGCGGGTTCGGTCATTCAAATCCATGCGGCACTTGCAAGCAGCGATAAAATCGAACGGAATCATTCTCTGAATCAGGCATTGAAAGGTCTGTCAAAACTTCATCGTCTGGTGGAGCAGTTGTTGGTGTTTTCTCGCATGGAGCCGGAAGTGGCGATGTTGGAGTTTGCCCCCTTGGATTTGAAGGAGCTGTCGGTTGAGGTGGTATCGGATTGTGCTCCAGGCTACCTTGAAAGGGACGTTACCCTGGAACTGGAGGCCCCGCATCCGGTGAAACTCATGGGTAATTGGGAGTTGCTTGCCATTGCCTTGCGAAATCTATTGGATAATGCGGTCCGGGTTACCCCTGCCGGCGGAGTGATCAAGGTTAGTCTTCTGGCCGATGATGATTTTGTCTCCCTTGCGGTAATCGATGCCGGGCCGGGTATTTCCGACCAGAATAAGGCATTGGTTTTCGGTCGGTTTCACCGCCTCCTTGGCACCACTGGTCAGGGGAGTGGCCTTGGTTTGTCGATTGTTCATAGTGCGGTGAGACTGCATGGTGGGACAGTCATATTGGAAGATGGTGAAAAAGGAAAAGGTCTCCAGGTTGTGATTAAAATTCCTATTAGGAGATCTTATCCGTCCCAGGTTGTAAAACTGTGAAATAATTCCCAAATCTTTAAGCATTTCTTAAGATTCACTGGCTACTTTGGTATACAGAGCCTGCGGTCGATCTCAGCGCGATCGAAGGTGTCTACATTTACCAGGGGTACTAGCCAATATGTTTATAAACTACGTGCGAGTTCTAGTTAGCGCCGGAGTTGTCTTGTGTATTTCACTACCGGGTATCTCCTCGGCAGGTGGTGACAGATTCAAAATCGAGGAAGCCAAATGGGATCGTGAAAAATCCCGCCTGAACGTAAAAGGCAAGGGCATGGAGGACAAAACAGTCACCCTGATGTATGCATTTGATCAGACCGTGATCAACAGCAAGACTATCGATGACGACGAATGGAAATTCAAAGAGTACGATCTGGCTGTGGTTCCCTGCAGTGTGCGGGCAGTTCAATCAGATGGGATGGTTGCCGAGAAACGAGTCAAGCATGCCCCCAGTGATTGCGATTCAGGTGATGCCGGTGGCGGAACGCCTCCGCCGGTTGTGACGCCTCCACCGGTTGGGACGGAGGTCTCGATCAACTCCACCAGTCAGAATGGAACGCCATTCAGTCCGGTAGCCGAACAACCCCTGGTTAACCAGAATGACTACAAGGTCTTTGCCATCAATGATCTGGGAATGCATTGTGGCGACCTGGATACCCGCATATCCAGTATTCTCCCCCCATTCAACGTGCTGCATGCAACAGTCATCCAGCGAGGCAATGACCCGAAAGTCATGACGCCAACAGATGGCATTAGTGTTGTCTATTCGGCTGCTTCAAATCCGTTGGACCCTATCCTTAGCGGCATAAACTCAGCCGGTTCAGGTCCTGTATCTTCCAGCATGTTGCCTGATGGCAGTGTATTTAAAACCAACTTCTGGGACGGCGCGCAAACCGCTTACGACGCCTTCTATCCATCGGGGATCCTGCCGGCCTTCTATCCTCCAGGTGCTAATATTCTGGATCTGGGCCTGCCCATGCCGAATGTGGAGCAGCTCTATCTGGGTGACGGCAACTTGAGTGCGGATCAACAGTCCATGCCCGGTCGACATGGTCCTTATACGGACAATCTCACCGAGCTGTTCGAAGCCTTTGTGATGGATCAACCCTTCTTTACCAACCCAGCTTTTAAATTCGGTTATGTCAAGGAAGGGGTGAACTGGTATGAAGCGCCAGGCATACCTATGACTGCCTATGATGATTATGGCCGTGAAAATCCCTGGCCGCTGCTTCGGGTTCAGGCAATCGATGCTGCCGGAACTGTTTTGGCATCCAACGATACGGTTGTGCCCATTTCCGGCGAAGCCAATTGCGGCATCTGCCACAACGCGCCGGTTGACGGCGGTAACGGTGAAGCTACAAAAAATCTCGTTGGTGAACCATCCACTGTGCTCGACGACCCGCAGCTGGATGCAGTACCCCTGGATGTGAGCCTGGAGTATGCCGCGGATCTCAATCTGATTCGCCTGCATGACCAGAAGCACGGCACCGACTTGCAGAACTCCACGCCGGTGGTCTGCCAGACCTGCCACTACACTCCGGCACTTGATCTGGCACAGTTGGGTCCGCTGGGGCCTGAGAATGACGGACCGCTCGTACTCAACGGCGTGACAATATCAGACTCTATGGCCAACGGTCGTGATCAGGTCAAACACAAATCCATGTCCAATGTGATGCACAGCCACCACGGTAGTGTGACCGATGATAATGGCGACAAACTGTTCCCCGATATGCCGCCAGCCATCAAGAACGATCTTGGCATAGTCGAGAACTTCCAACAACGCCGGGATGTCCTGGAGGCTACCTGTTACCAGTGTCACCCTGGCCGACGCACCGACTGTCTGCGCGGTGCTATGTCCAATGGCGGCATGCTCTGTCAGGACTGCCATGGCAACATGGAACAGGTAGGCAACGACTTCACCCGAGGCGTCTCTCCCGCCACACCGGGTAAATTCGAGTTGGGTGGTGATTTCTACACCAACGCTGATCAGCCACGGGTACCCTGGGCTAATGAACCTGGTTGCGGCTCCTGCCACACCGGCGATGCCATGGATAATCTGGCAAGCTCAGCTAACACGATGGTCAACAATGTCGATGCCGATGCAAATGTCGATGGTATCCGTCTGTTCCAGGCCTACCTCACGAGCGACGCCAAGGCGACTCCCATCGTTCCAACAAACAAACGTTTTGCTGAGAACGTGATCGAGGCGAACAATCCAGCAGTGTCTGGGCCAGCTGATCCGCGTATTGGAAACCCGATGCTCTATCGGATCAGCACCGGCCACGAAGGTATCTTCTGCGAAGCCTGTCACGGCGCCACTCATGGTATCTGGCCGAACAAGAACCCAGATGCCAACGATAATGTCGCCGCCGTTCAGCTACAAGGCCACACCGGCACAGTCTCTGAATGCAGCACCTGCCACACTGGCGATCTGGGCAACACTCTGGAAGGACCTCATGGCATGCATCCGGTTGGAGACACTTCGTTCTCTAATGGCGGACATGAGGACCTGGCCGAGAAAAAACCCGACGCCTGCCGTGCCTGTCATGGTGTGAACGGCGAGGGAACGGTACTCGCCCGTGCGGCGACAGACCGCACCCTGTCCAACGAGGGCAAGTCGATCACGCTTGCCAGAGGAGAGCCGGTGACCTGCACGCACTGTCATGAAAATGAACTGTAATAAATAAACAGTCTCTTCAACCCAATCCCCTTTACCCGCGCTGCTTTGCACGCGGGTTTTTCTTTGGGCGCTGTTTTGTTTGTTAAAGTTTTCAGCCCTCCTGCCGTTATGTAAGTACGGCAGGTCTGCCCAACCCTCCCTTCTATCGACTCAACCCTACCACTCAAAGCTACTGTTTTTCTTTGTGTTTTGATTGGAAGACTGTATTTCCTCCCGTCGATACCCTAGCTACAGGGTAGGGGTTCACCTGCCTACTGTCTGCATTTTTTCCTGCTTTGAACTGGGGAGTCGTGCAGTCAATCATTCTTAGTTCTGCCGGTAGTCTCCGGGACTTGTTCAGCCTAAATTTATCACCGTAGTCCAACAAATTTCTTTTTTTACGGGAGATGCGTCGTTACGGCGTGGGGAATGATCCTGCTTTCAGGGTCTTTCATAGCTCGGAGAGTGTAAAGTTATGAACAATAAGATGAGAAAAGGCAAAACAGGGGTTTTTAACTTCGCAATTGCCTTGTCTATGTTGGCCGCTTCGGCGGTCCATGCAGGGCAAGTCACACTAAATGTACAGGATCAAAACGGAGCTCCTGTGAATGGGTTCCGTTGGTTGATCCAAGAAGACACAACCTACGCGGTAACGCCTGATGTCAGCACAGGCGATATGCTCGCGCTGGGCTTTCATCGCAGTAACCATCCACCAGCGATCAATTCGCTTACTGGTGAGGGGTTGAGCGGCTACTCTGACACTGCTCAGGCGGTTGTTACGAACGTTGAAGACAATAAGAACTATTATGTCTCTATCCTGCCTTACACCGGACATAGCCTCTCCGGCGGTTCAGTCGCTATTGATGCCACAGGCACGGATCAGCAGACCGTCACTGTTACGGTTCAGCAGCAGCCGATTCCCACCGCGCAGATTTCGTTCTATCTCTTTCACGACCACTACCCTATCAACGGCAACCCCGACCTGCCCCAGGAGATCAATCCTCCGGTAGGTGATGCAGGCCACGTGGACTGGAGCGGCTTCACGCTCTTCCTGGAAGAGCCAGCCGGTAAGTATGGTCAAAATGGCGGCCAGGTCATCCAGGATGCCTTCGGCAACCCGTTGGGTACGACCTATGACCGGACCTGCGATATCAACGGGAATCCGGACCTCAATCCGCTGACCAACTTTGTCTGCATGACCGGTGGCGCACCCGTGGTGGCTACGCTGGGTGACGGTACCATGCACCCAGATCAGGACGGCTTCCTCACGGTGAAGAACCTGGCGCCGGGTAAATACGGCACCATCCTGATTCCGCCAACTGGTTCCAATTGGCAGCAGACCACCACCATTGAGGGCACCAAGGTTATCGACGCCTGGGTCAAGGCCAACGAGCCACCGGTGTTCGTTGAATTTGGTCTGCCTGGTCCGCATGTCTTCGTGGGTTTTACCAAGGCGAGCAGTGAATATGTGCTGGGGCAAGCGGGTGGGTTCCCACCTCTGCAGCCGCCACTACCGGGTGAACAGACCGCAAATATTATAGGTAAGGTGACTGATCAGCACATGTCACGTCCGCCTAATTTCACCTTTTTTAGTGGGCGCGATTTTCCGGCCTGCTGGGTGGCTTTGAACAGCATGGTCAACGGCGCTTTGGGCAAAGGTCTTTATGCCGCCCCCTGTGCTGCGGATTCAACCTTTGCGATTCCTAACCTGGCGCCGGGCAGCTACCAACTTGCAATATGGGATGCCAATATGACGGTGGTATTCGCCCAGACGGCGTTTTCTGTCGATACGACCGGTGGTACCTGTAACGGTGGTCAATCCTGTAATTTTGGTGATGTCTCTGTCTTCAACTGGTTTGGACGTCTGAACACCGCCGTCTTCAATGATGACGACCAGGATGGTTTCTGGGATGCGAATGAGGCGGGCATCGGCCCTGAGAGTCAGAGCGTCACCATCCGCTGGCGCGACGGCACTGTCTATCAGAGCTTCCCCACCGACAACGGCGGCGAGGCGCCTTTCGATACGGTCTTCCCCTTCTTTCACTGGTTAGTGGCGGAAGCGAGTTTCACCAACAAGAAGGCGACCGGCGTCAGCTATGATCCTGTCAGCGGTACCTGTCCTGCAGGGAGCGAGGAGTTAAATCCGAATACTGGCAACAACCTCTCCCGTACGGAGACGGGTGTGGTGCTGACCCAGGCCTTCCAGCAATTTCTGGGTCAGACCAGCGTGATGCAGTTCGGTAAAACCGACTACAAAACCTTTGATTTCCCGAGCATTGCGAACGGTTTTACCACGACTTTCGTGGGTGAAAACGGTGGCATCTCCGGTATGGTCCACTACGCGGTCACTCGCGCTGAGAACGATCCCCGGTTTACCGCTGTAGAGACCTGGGAGCCCGGCATTCCCCGGGTTCAGTTGAACCTCTACGCCGATGGCGACATCGACTGTTTTCCGCTGAATAATTTTCCTGCTGATTCCTGCGATATCGACTGGAATGGTGACGGTGTATTCGATGCTGATGACAACGTAATCGATGACGTCAACATGAACGGCCTGGTCGATCTGGCGGATGCAGACAACTACCCCCAGGGTAACTTCCCCGGTCCCGAGGACATCGACCGGAATGGCAATGACCTGTTCGACTTGGGCGATGCGCTCAATGTGGCCTACTCCGACAGTTGGGATGACAGCCTGCCTACAGGTTGCCAAGGTGAGTCGTTCACTTTCTTTACGGACCCGGCAGACCCCGCCACTGGTACGACCCCAGACTGCTACGATGGTCTGCGCAATTTTAACCAGATCCGTCCCGGTGTGTTTGACGGTGGTTGGGCCTTCGAAGGATATGACAATGGCTCTTTGCCGGTTGCAATCCAGTCCAAGCTCGGCGCCTTCTATGCCACTCCGGCTGTTGCCTCGGTTGGCTTCACAGGCATGCTGCCCGGTGACTATATCGTGGAGGCGAATACCCCTGCAGGTTATAAGCTCGTAAAGGAGGAGGACCGCAACATCGACTTTGGCGAAGAGTTCGTGCCTTCTGCACAGGCATTGGCAGTTACCTGCGTGGGTGACGATCGTCTGGTACCGCAACACTTCTCCATGCTGACCAAGGATGGCAGTGGTGATACGGCAATGTTGATCGATCCTGCAGTGAACGACCCGGCACCGTTTGCGGGTACGACGCGTCCGCTCTGCGATCGCAAGAAGATAGCGCTCTCATCCGGTCAGAATGCGGCTACCGAGTTTCATCTGTTCACCGATGTGCCGATCGCGGCCAACATCTCCGGTATGATCCTCAACGATCTGGCCAACGAGTTCGATCCGAATGCACCAAACTTCGGCGAGAAGTTTGCTCCGCCGTGGACGCCTGTCGCCTTCTACGACTGGAACGGTGTTCAGGTTAATCGGGTTTATGCCGATCAGTTTGGTCGCTATGACCTGGTGGTTCCCTCCACCTTCAGCGCCAATCTGCCGCAGCCCAGTGGTATGTCGCCCAATATGCTGACCGCATGTATGAACGATGCGGGACCTGTCCCGAATCCGCTTATCGGTACGGTAGATGTCAGCGGTGATATCACTGGCACTCCAGGGAGTACCATCACTGCCGGTGATGTGCCTGCAGAGGTGATTGATCCCTACTTTGATCCCCAGTACAGCCAGTTCTGTTACACCTTCCAGTACATGCCGGGTTCCACTACCTACCTGGATACACCGGTATTGCCTGTAGCCGCATTCGCTGGTCCCGGCAAGTTTCCGCTGGATTGCAAGAGTCCTGATTTCACACCGACAATTGCGTCGGTCAGGCGGCATCTGGGTGATGGCGGTGGTGGTCCCTTTGCACTGGCAGATCAGACGATTGTCATCAAATCGATGGGCAGGATGTTGGTGCCAAATCCCGATTGGGACGGTACTGGCAACATTCCGAAAAACATCGAGCGTGACTACCGGTTTGGTGCAGGTCAGGGCAGGGTCTTCCTGGAAGATGACGACGGTAATCGTACCGAACTGACGGTTGGCCTCTGGAGGCAAAACCGGATCGAAGCCGATGTCACAGCGATGGATCCATTGGTCGCAATCCCACATGGTGCCTACCAGGTGGTTGTGGCCGGCATGGACGGTACTGAGTCACCTATCGGTGTAACCCTTACGGTTGGCATCGAAGAGGGCTGGGGTGCACGGAACAACTGGACCCTGGGTAAATGGACCGATGCAGGCACCAACTACACCAAGCGGCTCAAATACGCCTACGAGGTGCGCTCAGTTGATCCCTTGGCAGTAGCCGGTCCGCTGGTCCATAACACCATTCAGGATGCAATCGATGCAGCTAACCGCGGGGATCTGATCCTGGTCACTCCTGGTGTCTACGACGAGATGGTGATGATGTGGAAACCCGTCAAACTCCAGGGTTGGGGTGCTGGAGACGTGGCTATCAACGCCCGTCAGGTGCCGACCGAGAAGATCATCGATTGGCGTACCCGGGCCAAGGCCTTGGTCGACAACGGTTTTATCGATCCATTGCCTGGGCAGATCGTTGCCAACATTCCATTCGCAGCACTGGCGGAGAATATCTTCCCCACCAGTGAGGGTGCAGGCATATTCGTTGCCGGCCTGGCGTCTTCGGCTACTTGCCTGGAGGATACTGACAGGCTGGCCTTCTGCCATAACCGCAATAAAGGCTCTCGCGTCGATGGCTTCACCATCGTTGGCGCCAGTAGCGGTGGTTCCATTGTGGTCAACGGCAATGCCAGTTTCATGGATGTGAGCAACAATCGGATTACCGCCAACTCTGGTTTCTTTGGTGGCGGAATCCGCATCGGCCATCCTCAACTGAGTCACGAGATCGTCAGTGTGAACGACCCAGCCTATACAGGTTTGGCCAACGCTGATATTGGTGACTTCGTCTACGATGATGCTCACAACGATGATATCCGTATCCACCACAACCAGATCTCTACCAATGGTGGGTTTGGCGGTGCGGGTGGCGGTGTCTCCCTGAATACAGGTGCCGATAACTATCGGGTCCAGAAGAACTGGATCTGCGGCAACTTCACGCAGGGTGACGGCGGCGGTATCGGCCACCTGGGTTTTTCTGACGGTGGTTTGATCGAGGATAACGATATTCTCTTCAATGAGTCGTTCGCCCAGTCCGGTCCCAGGACCGGTGGCGGCATCGTCATCCTCGGCCAGGCGGCGCTTGTGCCTGAGACCTTCACCGGTGAACTTCTCACCCCCGGTACCGGCAATGTTACTGTGGATTCCAACCGGATTCGCGGCAACCTGGCTGGTGCGGGTGACGGCGGTGGTATCGGTGTGGCCCTGGTCAACGGTCATGATGTGGCGCGCTTCCCAGACCGTAAAGGCAAGTGGAGTCAGGTGCGGATCTACAATAACATGATCGCCAACAACGTGGCTGGTGCTGCAGGTGGTGGTATCTCTCTGCAGGACGTGTTGAAGGCTGATATTCGTGCCAATACTGTTGCCAATAACGACAGCACCGCGACTGCGGCGATCCTGAGCTTCATGCCTGGAAACGTCAATGAGTCCGTTCCGATGCCGGCAGGTATCGTTTCGCGGATCCATAGCACGGAGTTGGCCAACGTGATGAACGGCCATGTGGATCCGTTGGTTCTTCCCGGTGGTGTAACCAGTGACTGGATTACCTTTTCAGACGCCAAGCTGAAAAACAACATCGTCCATCACAACCGCTCGTTCTACTGGCTGAACCAGGATCCTGCAGCAAACCCGCCGCAGACGTTCGGAATCTTCCCTGCATCCTGCGATCCTGCAGTGGGGGGGGCTGGCTGCGACATAGCCAATGTTGACCTCTATAGCGTCGATCTGGGCGTGCTCGAAGGCCTGACCACCCGTCTCGATCTGCAGTTGGAGCCTAAGAACTCACTGTTGACCGATACCACGGGTTATGCCACCAGCAATGTCATGGGAGATCCGGCCTTCGTGATGGGATATGTCAACATTGCCAGAGACCAAACCCTGGTTCTGCAGGAAGTGACGATCCTCCAGACAGCAGGCGCCTTCGATGAGGGTGGCAACTGGCTGCAGGTGAGCTATGGGCCGCTGACGGTGACTGCGGGTGACTACCATGTCACCCCGGCGTCGGTGGGTATCGATAACGGTGCCAATGTACCGCTCCAACTGGAACTCGACTTCGATAATGAGCCTCGACCAGACGGAGGAAACAACGATATAGGTGCGGACGAACTGCAGTAGTTAAGCGCTTCCGTGGCCCTCGCATGAGGGTCACGGATACGTGAAAAAGCAATTCGAAATAACAGAATGGCAGTTACATATTAATTAAGGAGTAACGCCGATGAAAATCTTCAAAATAAAATTGCTGCCCGCGGCCCTATTGTTGGCTTTGTCAGGTGGCGTGGGAACAGTTAACGCAGCGGTATTCGTACAGTGTCCTGGGGACGATAATGGAAACGCTGTGTGGGACGAGGAGGAGATCCAACCCTCCGCGAACACCAAGTGTATGCATCTGATCGCAGGTGACAGCTTTGTCGTAATGTCGGATGACAATCCTCTTTATATCTTCGGTTATGGTGATCAGACCGGCACCCTGCCGTCGGAAGTGATCAAGGAGGGTATCCTCGATGCTGAATGGCCTGGTCCCACCGTCGAGCTGGAGCAGAATGACGAGTTCTATCTCTCGTTAACCAATGTCGGTACGGTGATTCGCCCCGATCTGTTTGATCCTCATACCATCCACTTTCATGGTTTTCCCAATGCTGCGACGGTGTTTGATGGGGTGCCGGAGGTCTCGGTCTCCGTCAATATGGGCGCCACGTTGACCTACTATTATAACGTGGTGGAGCCTGGCACCTATATCTATCACTGCCATGTGGAGGCTACCGAGCACATGGAGATGGGCATGTTGGCCAACCTCTATGTACATCCTCTTCAGGATGTGACGGGTTGTGTGGATGCCCAGGGTGTGCCTACCGGCGACTGCCCGGTGGCCACGCGCAAGGGCGGTGCTGATCCGGCTGCGCCCACGGGTTACACATATAATGACGGTGATGGCACCACCGGCTGGGATGTTGAGCAGCCGCTCCAGGTATCCGCCTTCGACAGCGAGTTCCACGATGCCAGTCTCTTTGTTCAGCCGCTGCCCTTTGCAGCGCTCAAGGGCGACTATCCGCAGATCAACGGCCGCGGTTATCCCGATACGATAAATCCTGGGATTATGCCGCCGCCAGTGGATAACTGGAACCCGATAGTCGGCCCGGATGGTGAGATTCATCCTGCGGGTAAGGTCACCGGTAATCCGGGTGAGACACTCAATAACGATACCCCGAACCAGTTGGTATCTTCCAACGCGACCGTAACCGCAGGTCAGACTCTGCTGCTACGGCTCTCAAATGTGGGCCTCGACCGTTTCTATACCCTGACCGCACCCGGATTGACGATGAAAATTATCGGTACCGGTGCGCGGCATATGCGTAACGAAGCGGGAGATAAGAACCTCTACCGCGAGGTTGCCTCGGTCAACTTCGGTGGTGGTGAGACCCACGATGTGTTGGTTGATACCACTGGCGTAGCGCCGGGTACCTACTTTCTTCATGCCGCAGAACTGCATCAGTTGAGCAACGTGACCCAGTTGGACGGCGGAATGATGACTGAGATTGTCGTGCAATAGCGTCAAGCCGGAAGACGATCAAAGGAGATAAGCAAAATGATAAAGACAAGACAAAAAACCGTCCGCCTGCTCGGCATGCTACTGCTGGGTATGGTGATGACGACGATCGTGTCCCAGGCCATGGCGGCGGGCCACGACATTCGGGGAATCAAACCTCAGGGGGGGACTACCTTTAATCTCTATGCCTTTCCCTTCAACATGAATCTGCCAGATGGCTCCAGCATGTATATGTGGGGCTTCGGAGACATGAATGGAGGGGCCAATGCCAGCCATCCGGGTGGTAACGGCTACAGCCTGCCACAATATCCGGCGCCGACCCTGATCGTGAATGAGGGCGACACCATCACTATCAATGTGACCAACTTTGGTGTTCCGGAGCCGGTTTCAATGGTGATTGCCGGACACAAAGCCAATGCAGTGGGTGGTACCCCTGGACTGGTGACCCGTCAGGCAGGGCTCAATGAAACAGTTGCCTATACCTTTACAGCGAGTAAAGCAGGCACCTATCTCTATCACAGCATGGGCGGTATCAATCCCGGCCTGCACGCTGAGATGGGCATGGTGGGTGCGCTGATCGTCCGGCCGACCGGCTTCGACTCCGCCAGCAACCGGATCGCTTATGGCGCCACGACTGAGTATGAGCAGGAGTTCCTCTACCTGCTGACCGAGATGGATCCTGACGTCCATGTGCAGATGGAGCGGGGTCACTACAGCCACTTCACCAACGCTGATCGGCACGCCGCGATCTGGTTTGTCAATGGCAGGGTCTTTCCTGATCTGTTCCAGGGTGACTACAATCCACTCTTCCCCCACCAACCCTACCAGTCCTTGTCCCTCTCCCATGCGGGAGACAGGGTGCTGGTGCGTGCGGTCAATGGGGGGCACGACAGCCATCCATTCCACTTTCACGGTGAAAACCTGCGTTTCATCGCCAGGGATGGACGACTGCTGTCTTCGGATGGTGGCGTAACACCGGATCTGGGGCGCTCTGATAACACCCTCAATTCTGCGCCGAAACAGACCGTTGACATGATCTGGACCTGGACGGGCAAGAATCTCAACTGGGATATCTACGGCCCGGTCGCCACCAATGGATGTATTGACAGCGATCACAACATGCTGGATGACACCACCGGTGCGGCTTGCCACGACAACATCTGTAACGATGGAGACGGAGACGGCTTTGACGATGTCAATCACGAGTATTGCGCCGATCACGGTAAGGCTATCCCGGTATCGCTTCCCGGCGTGCAGGATCTGGCCTTGGGCGGTTGGTGGAGCGGTAGCCCATTCCTCGGTGACACCGGTGACTTGCCTCCGGGTGAGGGTGGTCTCAACCCCTTTGGTGGCTACTTTCTGGTTTGGCACTCACATGCCGAGAAAGAGTTGACCACTTGGGACATTTTTCCTGGTGGCAGCCTGAGCACGATGGTGGTTGTACCGCCTTACGTGCCGATCCAGTGACGGGGAGGGATAACAATGAAAAGGTCAACAAAAATGAAGACGTATTTCAAGATGGGGGTACTGGCCAGTGCCATGGTCCTCGCCACTGGGAATGTCTACGCACTGGATGTCTATCTGGCATCCAAGGTTTATACAAGGACAATGCCGGGTGAGACAACGCCTATTACAGTGTGGGGCTATACCGCTGATCCTGGTGGTCTCTGCTACAACGAAACCTTTGATGCGGATCGTCTGGCATGCGTGAATGGCTTGTTGGATCCTTCCAACGACCCGACCTCGCCTACCCGGAGAATAGATCTCTCTGCTGGCGACAGTACCCTGAATATCTATCTCTCCAATGGTCTGCCGGATCCGACATCCATTATGATTCAGGGACAGAAACTACCGGTCTCCACCGGAGGCATGGGGCCGACCTGGAACGATAACACCACGGGTGGAAGAGCGGGTAACCTGACCAAACGGGTGCGCTCATTCGGTCTTGAAGCGGAGGCCGGAGGCGGCAAACAGCTCTATTCCTGGAGCGGCGCCAGCGCCAACGCCATTGCCCGCACCGGCACCTACCTCTATCACAGCGGCACCCATCCCCAAGAGCAGGTCTACATGGGACTGTCTGGTGCGATGACCCGTGATAATCTCGTGGGAGAAGCCTATGACGGTGTTGCTTATGACAATGAGGTGATGCTCTTCTATAGTGATATCGATCCTGAGCACAATGCTGCCGTCACTGCCGGGAGCCATCTTACCTCGATCGCCTATCATCCACGCTGGTTTCTCATCAACGGCGAACCCTACGAGAGTGGTGTGACGCCAGATATAGCTGCCGGCTTTGAAGGTGATCGAATATTGCTGCGCATGTTGAGTGCCTCCGCCGAGACTCACGTACCGACTCTGCAGGGTCTCTATGCAAATATCCATGCGGAGGATGGTCTGCAGTACAACTACCAGGATCGGGCAACCGGCATTTCCAGTCCCGCTCCCCGGGAGCAATACTCGGTCATGATGCCGCCCCTCAAGACAAAGGACGCCATTATCACCCCCGGTGCTGGACGTTACGCCATTTATGACGGCAACGGTTACATGACCAATCCCAGTGATCCCGATGACGATACCGTGGGTGATGGTCTTGGTGGCATGCTGCGTTTCCTCGCGGTGAGCGGTCCGGCGGTGAACAATCCGCCGACTGCAAATGCCGATTCGGCCTCGACGACTGTTGATGTTCCAGTGGTAATTACGGTGCTGGACAACGATATCGATCCAGATGGGGATGCCCTGAGTATTCTCGGAGTTTCTCCGCCAGCCAATGGTTCGGTCGCGATCGTCTCCAGCACGTTTGGAGGCGCCACGGTGCCCAATTCGGCTGTTGAATATACGCCGGGTCCAGGTTATGTAGGTCCGGATGGTTTTACCTATACCGTGACTGACGGCGTCAATATTGTTGCAGGCGTACAGGTTTCGGTGGACGTACTCCCACCCAATGTCGCACCGGTAGTCACCGGTGAGAATGTGACCGCTGTCATGGGCACGCCGCTGATCATCGATGTCCTTGCAAATGACACTGATGGAGATGGAGATGTGCTCAGTGTTGCCGCGGTTTCCGTACCGACATCCGGCCAGGCAACCACGTCGACCAATGGCACGACTGTAACCTATACTGCACAAGCCGGCTTTATTGGCGGCAGCGACAGTTTTACCTACGACGTGGATGACGGCAACGGAAACGTAGTACCTGGTACGGTCACTGTCACTGTTCTGGCGGTGCCGCCGAATGCTCCGCCTGTTGGAACGAACGACGCCTATAGCATCGACGAGGATGCAATCCTCGATGTGGCAGCACCAGGCGTACTCGCCAACGACACCGATCCCGATGGTGATGCTTTAACCGCGCAACTGGTAGCCGGATCTGGTCCCACCAATGGACGCGCCGGTACCTTCATCCTCAATGCTGATGGTTCATTCCATTATGAACCGGGTGTGGACTACTTCGGCGCTGACTCCTTCCAGTACGAAGTGGTGGATGCCATAGGTAACGTTACTGGTCCGGTAACCGTGGACATTACTGTCAACTCGATCAACGATGCACCGGTTGCTGGTGATGTCACTGTCTACCTGACGGAGATAACTTCATTTGTCGCTGATGCTGAGAGCGTGATAGCACGTACCTACGGGATCACTGCTGCCAACGGCCTTGAGTCTAATGCCCACGATGTGGACTCGTTGCCAAATCCCGGTATCACTCCAGTGCTTGATACACTGCCCAATCGTGGGTCCGTGTTGAATCTGATAGATGATGGTTCATTCGATTATCAGATCATTCAAGGCAACGCCAGAATCGGTACCTTTGCCACCTTCACCTATCATGTGAATGATGGTGCGGCCGACAGCAACGTTGCCAATGTCACTATCATTCGCGAGGTGGCGACCCGGAAGGTGAACTACCTCGAACGTGGTGGCGCCGGATTGGATCGCTGGAGGGTTAAAGGCGTGACGATTCCTGCTCATGTTGGCAAAACAGCTGAAGCCAGACTGAATGGTCCTGGCGGAGCGCTGATCGGGACTGGCGTGGTTGGTGGAGACGGCAAGTTCGCCATCAACGTCAACAATACCACCCTGGTAGCCACTCCTGGTGATACCGTTACCTTGAAGGTACTTGGGGCGGGAACCGAGAACGCCATCCATATCGGCTATCCGGTCTTCTTCCCGCAGTAAGAGAGGAGCATGCCCCCGCCGCAAGGCGGGGGTGGCTATAACCTGCAAATATGGCTGCAACAATAGTCCAATCAATCCATGAGATTTTCATCATGAGTAAGAAAGAGGAGTCGGAAATGCCAAAGTCTTCCATATCGGCGGAATCCCCGGAGTCGAATGAATTTAAGGATGATGGCGGATCTGCTGCGTTGATTCTTATGGTGTTGGCTCTTGTCATATTTGTCTTGGTTCTTCTGTACAACCTTCCCGGTTTGGCTGAAGCCGGCACCTTGTCCTCCGGACAACAGATGGATGATGCCGGAGTGGTGAAGGCAAACAACAATGCGGTGGTGATCAAGGAGAGGAAAATTGACTGGAAGCCACCTGTTGCGCCGGTGTTTATACAGCCACCGATCATTGATGAAAAGCAGGCAAAAATGCTGGAGGAGCGCTGGGGGGTTCGTCTTATCAGCCTCAACCTGAGTGCGGGTGGATACATGATGGATCTCCGTTTCCGTGTGCTGGATGTGGAGAAGTCACTTCTACTTTTCGATCATCGTATCAAACCTCATATCATCACCGACCGCACCAATATCAAGTTGCCGGTTCCAATGGCAACAAAAGTCGGGGCCTTTCGTCCAACCAACCGCGGCCAGAACATCAAGCCTGACCGCAACTACTACATCATATTCGGCAATCCTGATCGGCATGTTAAATCGGGCGAGACGGTAGCGATCGTGATTGGTGACTTTCGCGCTGATGGAGTTAGTGTCAATTGATTTACGTTCTCTGTAAATGTGTTGTAGAGAGAAAAAGGAATAGCGACGCCAATGGGAGGCGCGAGTAAGCATGCGATACAAGTATGCGCAAATGGAATGGGCAACAAATAAATCTTTCTATAAAAAGAGTGTTGCCATTGACTGTAAGGCGGGGTTGAAGCTTTTTGCTTCTTCTCCGCGCAGTTTTTTTCGGATAGCCGGAAGTTATTAAGGCACCGGATAAATAACAAGATACCGGCAGAGTGCCAAGTGGGACTCTGGAAGAAGCGCACCAAATTGCGGCGGTGCCTGAATTTATATTAAGTGTCCATCTCCGTTTAGATACAGATGCGGAAGGGTGGAGTGAAAAGCGTGAGGGTTCGATCGTGATTGGCCAAAGAATAATTTTCACTCTGATGGGAGCTGCTCTATTGCTTGGTGCATCCAATGCCCAGGCAGCGGTAACCACCTATACCGACGAAGCAGCGTACCTCGCGGCTCTGGCAACCCTGGGTTATGAAGTTGCCAACGAAGGCTTCGACAGTCCCGACTGGTTGGCGACTGAAACCTTTCCTGTGCTAAGCCTCACAAACAACGGCCTGACTTGGGCGGAGAGTAACGGCACCACAAACACCTACCTGATGACAACGACTAACGGCCTTGACGGGTCTGCTTTGCGCACCTTAAATAGCGCTGCTACTGGTCATACGGATCCGGACGGCTTCTACCTAAAGACAGATACTGCGACGACTCCCAACAGCCTCCATGGCTTTGGTGCCTGGTACAAGGGCAGCCAGAACGGCAGTAAGGTGACTTTCACTACCAACGGCGGGGGAGTTGGTTTTACCGGTGAAGAGTCGACAGTGCTGACAACCTGGAAGTTTCTGGGTTTTATCGATGATGTTGGGTTTACAACACTTGACGTCCGGGTTGTAGACGATCCCGCTAACACTGATGTACGTCTTATCTTTGCCGACACTGCATCTATCGGTGCCCCTGTGGGAACCTTCCCGGCAGGTACGCTGGATTTAAGTGCACCAAACTACCCAGTTAACGAAAATGACGGCAGCGTAAGCGTAACGGTAAACCGCACAGGAGGCAGTTTCGGTGCGATAACGGTTGACTATGCCACATCAAACGGGACAGCGACTTCAGGGAATGACTATCAGGCAATCAACAGCACTCTGACGTTTGCCGAGAACGAATACAGCAAAGTCATTACCATAAACCTGCTGGACGATTCAGTTTACGAAGGCAGCGAGAGTTTCACGATTACCCTCTCCAACCCAGGTGGAGGTGCGAC
The DNA here is from genome assembly GCA_003660235.1 of bacterium endosymbiont of Escarpia laminata. Classification (GTDB taxonomy): domain Bacteria; phylum Pseudomonadota; class Gammaproteobacteria; order Chromatiales; family Chromatiaceae; genus QGON01. The sequence continues at coordinate 91,198 of QGON01000056.1, forward strand.
ACTTGGCACCACGACCACGGCTTCCATAGATATCGCCGACAACGAACCCCCACCCAGTCCGGGTACTTTGGCTCTGAGCACTGCGACCATCTCTCTGTTGGAGAGCGGGCCGGCTGTGACGGTAACGGTTGATCGCACCGGCGGCAGTTTCGGCACAGTGACCGTGGACTATGCCACTGCTAACGATACTGCCATTTCACCGGGAGACTACACCGCCCTCAGCGGCATGCTGACCTTCCTCGACGGTGAGTTGAGTAAGACCCTGACCTTGACCCCAAACGGTGATACGACTTGGGAGCCGAGTGAGACCTTTACCCTGAATTTATCGAATGTAACCGGTGCCACTCTTGGCCTGGCTACCGCTACAGTAACCATCGCCGATGACGACACCCGCAACGCCGGTACCCTGGCCCTGAGTGCCGCCACTGCCACCCTGTCGGAGAGTGGTCCCGCGATCACCTTGACGGTAGATCGAACCGGCGGCTCGGATGGCACGGTAACGGTTGACTATGCCACCGCGGATGTCACTGCCAATGCCCCGGGAGACTACACCGCGCTCAGCGGCACACTGACCTTCCTGAATGGTGAACTGAGCAAGACCCTGACTCTGACCCCAAGCGGTGACACGGTTTGGGAGCCAAGTGAAGATTTCACTCTCACCCTGAGCAATGTGGTGGATGCCGCCCTGGGTCTGTCCGCTGCGACCATCACCATCGCCGATGACGACACCCGCAACGCCGGTACCCTGGCCCTGAGTGCCGCCACTGCCACCCTGTCGGAGAGCGGTCCCGCAATCACCTTGACGGTCGATCGAACCGGCGGCTCGGATGGTACGGTAACGGTTGACTATGCCACGGCGGATGTCACTGCCAATGCCCCGGGAGACTACACCGCGCTCAGCGGCACGCTGACCTTCCTGAATGGCGAACTGAGCAAGACCCTGACTCTGACCCCAAGCGGTGACACGGTTTGGGAGCCAAGTGAAGATTTCACTCTCACCCTGAGCAATGTGGTGGATGCCGCCCTGGGTCTGTCCGCTGCGACCATCACCATCGCCGATGACGACACCCGCAACGCCGGTACCCTGGCCCTGAGTGCCGCCACTGCCACCCTGTCGGAGAGCGGTCCCGCAATCACCTTGACGGTCGATCGAACCGGCGGCTCGGATGGCACGGTAACGGTTGACTATGCCACCGCGGATGTCACTGCCAATGCCCCGGGTGACTACACGGCCATCAGCGGCACGCTGACCTTCCTGCATGGCGAACTGAGCAAGACCCTGACCTTGGCCCCAAGCGGTGACACGGTTTGGGAGCCAAATGAAGACTTCACTCTCACCCTGAGCAATGTGGTGGATGCCGCCCTGGGTCTGTCCGCTGCGACCATCACCATCGCCGATGACGACCCAACCCCACCAGCGGGCGCCATTGACCTGAACGGCACCAGCTTCAGCGTATCCGAGGTGGGTCCGGCGTTGGAGATCACGGTCAATCGCAGCGGCGGCAGTTTCGGTACGGTGACGGTGGACTACACCGGTGTGAACGGCACCGCGACCTCACCGGCGGACTTCAACCCGGTGAACGGAACCCTGACCTTTTTGGACGGTGTGCTGACGCAGACGATCATGGTGACCCCGGTTGACGATACCACCTGGGAGGGTGACGAGTCGTTCACCCTGCAACTGAGCAACGTGACTGGCGGTGCCAGCCTGGGCGTTCAGTCCTCGGCGCCGGTGACCATCCTGGAAGATGATGCGGTCCCACCAGCGGGCGCCATCGAGCTGAACGGCACCAGCTTCAGTCTCTCCGAGGTGGGTCCGGCGTTGGAGATCACGGTCAACCGCAGCGGCGGCAGTTTTGGTACGGTGACGGTGGACTACACCGGTGTGAATGGCACCGCGACCTCACCGGCGGACTTCAATCCGGTGAACGGAACCCTGACCTTTTTGGACGGTGTGCTGACGCAGACGATCATGGTGACCCCGGTTGACGATACCACCTGGGAGGGTGACGAGTCGTTCACCCTGCAACTGAGCAACGTGACTGGCGGTGCCAGCCTGGGCGTCCAGTCCTCGGCGCCGGTGACCATCCTGGAAGATGACCCACGCAGTGCCGGAACCCTGGATCTGAATACTGCGGCGGAGACCGTGGCGGAGAACGCGGCAGGTGGTCTGACCCTGACGGTGACCCGCACCAACGGCAGTGATGGCGAAGTGAGCGTGGCCTATACGACGGCGGACGGCACCGCGCTGCAGCCGGGTGATTACAGCCAGGCGAGCGGCACGCTGACCTTCCTGCATGGGGAGACCAGCAAGACGATCCCGCTGACCTTGACCGACGACACGACCTGGGAACCGAGTGAAGACTTCACCGTAACCCTCTCCAATCCGGTGGCGGCAAGCTTGGGCACCCAGACCAGTACCACGGTCACCATCACCGATGACGAAGCCCGCAACGCCGGAACCCTGGATCTGAATACTGCGACGGAGACCGTGGCGGAGAACGCGGCAGGTGGTTTGACCCTGACGGTGATCCGCACCAACGGCAGCGATGGCGAAGTGAGCGTGGCCTACGCGACGGCGGACGCCACCGCGCTGCAGCCAGGTGATTACAGCCAGGCGAGCGGCACGCTGACCTTCCTGCATGGGGAGACCAGCAAGACGATTCCGTTGACCCTGACCAACGACACGACTTGGGAGACGAGTGAAGACTTCAGTGTGACCCTTTCCAATCCGGTGGCGGCAAGCCTGGGTACCCAGACCAGTACTACGGTGACTGTGACTGATGACGACGTCCGCAATGCTGGTACTCTGGATCTGAATACTGCGACGGAGACCCTACCGGAAGGTGGTCCTGCGGTGACCTTGACGGTGAATCGTACGGGTGGCTCGGATGGAACCGTGACTGTTGACTATGCAACAGCGGATGTCACCGCCTCAGCAGCGAGCGACTATCAAGCAATCAACGGTACGCTGACCTTCCTTAATGGTGAACTGAGTAAGACGCTGACATTAAACCCAACAAACGACACGGCCTGGGAGATGAGTGAGACTTTCACTCTCACTTTGAGCAATGCGGTTGATGCTACCCTGGGTCTTGCCTCGGCTACGGTAACCATCACCGATGATGATCCCCGCAATGCAGGGATCCTGGCCCTTAGCAGTGCCACTGCAACCCTGTCGGAGAGCGGTCCCGCCGTTACACTGACCGTGAATCGCACAGGTGGTTCGGACGGTACAGTAAGCGTTGACTATGCTACGGCGGACGGCACCGCCACCTCCCCGGGTGATTACACTGCCCTCAACGGTACCCTGACCTTCCTCAATGGAGAGACCAGCAAGACACTCATGCTGAGCCCAATCGGTGACACAACCTGGGAGATGAGTGAAACCTTCACTCTCACCCTGAGCAATGCGGTTGATGCTACGCTGGGACAGGCATTGACGACAGTGACCATCTCCGATGACGATACACGGACTTCAGGCACCCTGGCCCTAAGCAGTGCCACTGCAACTCTGTCGGAGAGTGATCCTGCTGTCACGCTGACTGTGGATCGTACGGGCGGCTCGGATGGTACGGTAACGGTTGACTATGCAACGGCAGACGGAACCGCCAATGCACCGGGTGACTATCAGGCAATCAGCGGTACATTGACTTTCCTTGACGGTGAGTTGAGTAAGACCCTGACCTTGAGCCCAACCGGTGATGCCGTTTGGGAACCGAGTGAAGACTTCACCCTGACTCTGAGTAATGTGGTGGATGCCAGTCTGGGCCTGTCTACTGCCATCGTAACCATCACCGATGATGATGCACGCAATGCCGGTACCCTGGCCCTGAACAGTGCCACCGCGACCCTATTGGAGAGCGGTCCTGCGGTGATTATGACCGTGAATCGCACGGGTGGCTCGGATGGTACGGTAAGCGTGGACTATGCCACGACGGATGGTACTGCCACCGCGCCTGGTGATTACACGGCCCTCAGCGGTACGCTGACCTTCCTCAATGGAGAGACCAGCAAGACGATCCCGCTGACCCCAATCGATGACACGACCCCAGAGTCGAGTGAGACATTCACCCTGACTCTGAGCAATGCGGTGGATGCTACCCTGGGTCTAGCCTCCGCGACTGTGACTATCACCGATGACGATGACGGGGTTGCGCCGGTCATCACGATTCAGGACCTGGTGATCTCCGTTCCCTCAACGGGACCGTTCACTTCGGTTGATCTCGGGGTGGTGACAGCGCTGGATGATGTCGATGGTGCTGTGACTTCAGTGGCTGATCTGACTGGGCCGTTTGCTCCGGGACGTCATCTGATCACCTGGCGCGCCATAGATAGCAGCTCAAATATGGCCTCGGTCATACAGACGGTTGATGTGCTGCCCATGGTCAATTTCGGTGTCGACCAAGTGGCAAACCCGGGGTCGACCGTTGACATCCCCGTCTTTCTCAACGGCGATGCGCCCGAGTATCCGGTAGTGATCGAATATCAGATCGAGGATTTTGATACGACCGACGGGACAGTGGCGCAAACTACTACTACTGGAACGGTAAACATCACCGTCGGCACAGTGCCTTCTAATCAGGCGAATATTCAATATCTGATTCAGAATCCCGGTGTCGCCAGGGTAGAGGTTACGCTGCTGGATGTGGGTGCCAATGCTACCTTCGGTGCGAATAATGTGCATACCATCAATGTGAATGTGGCAGAGATGAATCTGCCTCCTGTGGTGAGCATTACCGGATCGCAGAACAACAAGTCCACAGCCACGGTATTTGGCGATGCGGGCCAAGTGACACTCACTGCAGTAGTGAACGATCCTAATCCGGCTGACACCCATACCTACGACTGGAGTCAAAGCGATAACGGACTGGCCCTACAGCTTGGGGCGCAGCCCAATACCGTTGTCTTTGATCCGTCGGGTTTGGTGGAAGGAACCTACAAGGTGGTGGTCAGTGTGACCGATTTCGCCGGCGATACCACCACGGTGGATAAGACAGTCAGTGTGCGTGCATCTGCCCTGATTTTCGATAACGACGGTTCCGACTCCGACGGCGATGGTGTCAGCGACTTTGATGAAGGCGATGAAGATGAGGATGAAGACGGTATCCCGGATTATCTCGATCCCCATGACGACGACTATATCCTCGCCGGTCAGAATGGAGACCCTGATGACTTCCTACTGATCACAGAGCCTGGTCTTAAGCTGAAGCTCTCCGAGGAGAAGATCAGAGATGAAGACTACACTGCCGACCTGGATGAGCAGGAATTCATTGATCGGGTCAACGGTTCCGTTGGTGCTGATCCGCAGGATACCCACACTCATGTGGGCGGTATCTTCGAGTTTGAAATCGAAGGACTTGCCTATGTCGGTCAGTCGGTGCGCATCGTCATACCTGTTCATGAGGTGATTCCCGCCAACGCGGTCTACCGTCTCTATACTGATGATGTGGGCTGGCACGACTTCGTGGTCGATGCCAGAAACAGCGTCTCCTCAGCACCGGGAGAGTTGGGAATTTGCCCGGCTCCGGGGGATGTGACTTACATCGCTGGACTGCATGAAGGCCACTTCTGCGTAGAGCTGATGATTGAGGATGGCGGTCTCAATGATGCTGACCGTCGTGCCAACGGTGAGATCGGGGATCCCGGCGGCGTTGCCATCGTGCCCACTTCGACACCCACGACGCCCCAGACTTCTTCGGGTGGCGGTGGTGGCATCGGAGGCTGGTTATTGATCATGCTGCTAGGGGTTTGGCTACGGAACATCAGGAGAGAGTCGATGAGAGGAATCAGATTGGGTGCGGTAAAGCTGATGGGCAGCGGATTCAGGACGTTACTCCTGGCTGGATTATTGAGTTCCGGCATGGTTTCCACAGCGTCATCGGCGAACGGCCTGCTGTCTCTATACGAAGCGGGTGCGGATAGTGTCGCCGCAACCCTGAAACCGGACTGCGCCTTTCACGCACAGGGGGAGGCGGCCGACAAAGAGCGTGAATTTCCCACTATCGTTGGCGGTGTTCGGAGCGAGGAAAACCAGCTCCGTTATCGTCAGGTTATTGCCAGTTCCAAAGGCTACAGACGTTCAGAGCATAATTACCGGATGCCGGAGCGTAAGCTGGTCTCCATGGATGGCCAGCCCACGTCACTTGCCACAGAACTGGAGGGTGACAAACCGGTGATGCTGAATTTCATCTTCACCACATGCACCACTATCTGTCCCGTGTTGTCGGCAACCTTTAGTCAGGTTCGGGAGTCGTTGGGATCCGAGAGCCGGAATGTGACAATGGTTTCGATCTCCATCGATCCGGAATATGATACGCCAGAGAGACTGAATGAGTATGCCCGTCTCTATGGAGCCGATGATCAATGGCGGTTTTTGACCGGCCGGGTTGAAGACATCATCGCCATCGAGAAGGCTTTCGATGCCTACCGGGGTACGAAGATGAGTCACGAACCCCTGACTTTTCTGCGGGCTGATGGAGATTCACCCTGGGTCAGGATTGAAGGAATTGCCAGTGCTGACGATATCGTCAAGGAGTATGAGCAACTGGTTTCGCGTTGAAGATCTCCTGAGAAAATATCTCTAAATGCATAAACAGACAGTTAGTGTAATCTTGGGCTTGTTTCAGCTATTGCTGCTGATGCAAGCCCAAACCGTTTGGGCTGCCGATCCGGATCGTCAGGAACTTGGCCGCAGGATGTTCATGGAGGGAGTGCTGCCGTCAGGGAAGTCGATGACTGCTTATATTCAGGGTGACGTCAAGGTTACCGGTGAGCAGGTCAGGTGTGGCGCCTGTCACCGGCGTAGCGGCATGGGTTCCAGTGAAGGACAGCAAGTGGTACCGGCAGTTACCGGTAAACTGCTCTATAACCCGTTACGGATCCCCACCAGCAGACCGCCCGCTGCACCGACATTGCGACCAGCTTACGATGACGAGATGCTGAAGGCAGCCCTCCTCAGAGGGGTTGATGCCAATGGTGCTGTGCTGGATCCCAATATGCCCCGTTATCTGCTGACGGATGATGAACTCAATGTCCTGCTCGAATACCTGAAGGGGTTGTCTGGAGAACCTTCACCCGGCGTCTCCGAAACCGAGGTCCATTTCGCGACGATCGTATCCGACAGACTGCCGAAAGCGGAACGCAAGGCGCTGATTGACGTCATGCAGACCTATTTCAAGCAGAAAAACACTGAAACCCGTTACGAGAGTAAACGCTCAGCCAACCCGCCCTGGCATAAAAAATGGATCATGGGCAACTATCGGAAGTGGCGCCACCACGTCTGGGAACTCAAAGGCGAGGAGAGCACCTGGCCGGAACAACTGGCAGCACACTATCGCAGCCAGCCTGTCTTTGCGGTGATCAGCGGTGCGGTCAACGGAGACTGGCGGCCGATTCATGAATATTGCGAGGCTGAACAGCTGCCATGTCTCTTTCCGACTACCGATCTTCCGGTGGATTCTGATCAGGATTTCTACTCCCTCTATTTTTCAAGAGGCGTGATCCTGGAAGGGGAGGGTGTGGCTCGTTATCTGCTTAATGCAGTACCGGAAAGGAAAAAGATCGTCCAGCTCTATAATGGTACTGACCGATTGTCGACGTCGGCTGCTAAAGCCTTCGCCGCACAGTTGGAAAAAGCCGGTGTCGGTATTACGTCTATCGATGTGGATGCCGGGGGTGGCGATGTGGACTCGATCTCCGGGAATGGCCGGCCGGGAAGCGTGGCCGTTCTCTGGTTGTCCCATGAAGTCCTGCAGTCATACCAGCCTTGGCTGGAAGGTAAAAATGGACCTGAACAGATATATCTCTCTACCACCCTCTATCGGGATCGGGCCAGTAGCCTGCCTGAGGGGTTGAAAGGGAAGACCCGATTCGTTCATCCCCATGAACTGCCGTCTCGCATGCGGCGGTTGCTTGTCAGATCTACGGGATGGCTGCGGGCAAAGCGGATCTATGCGTCAGATCATCAGCGGATTCAGGCAAACGCCTTTTTTGCACTCAAGGCTGCCGGCGACGCCATGACACATATCCGTGGTTACTTCTTCAGGGACTACTTCATCGAACGTATCGAACACATGGTCGATAATGCCCCCTATACCTCGGTCTATCCACGGATCAGCCTCGCCCCGGGGCAGAGATTCCTCTCCAAGGGGTACTACATTGCCAGGGTGACTGCGGGTGAACGGGGTCGACTTGTCCCGATCATGGAGTGGGGTGCGCGCTGATCCTCACCGCAAAACGCATAACGTCTTAATTCGGCGGCGACATACCCAGAGCGAAGCGGCGGGTTTGACGTCCGACTGGAATTGCTTGTGTGTGCCCGGCATGGGCATGATTTTATGGGGTGCAAGCCCCCCCTGTACCTTATCTGGAGAGAAGTCATAGAGACTTCTTGAAAAAGTACTAGCCGACGGCAAGGCGCGGAAGGGTGACCGACCCGCTGAAAGAAGCCTGAGAGCAAACCTGTGAGCCGACGGATAGAAATTGCATATAAGGCCGAACCCCAGGGCGAGTCAGCACAACATGATGAAGCATCTCTGCGAATAGCAGGTCAGGCGCCGTATACGGACCCGTATGTACGGTGCTGTGGGAGGGGGCCGCCAGAGCGGCTCCCTATCCCGATTAGCAATTAATTTAATCTCAGTTAATGTTCAGGATGAATCAGTTTAACTTGAGGGAAATATGTTGTGTATTTGTTCGTATCTCGTGTTATTAAATCAAATTTTTCTACAGACACATGTGCCCCAATAAAGAAATCTGGTAATGGTGAGCTTTTTGTTCCTTTATTTTTTCTATATTTTAAATACGCTTTACCAGTAAGAAATAATGCTTCCCGTGGAATCTCTAGAACCTTTATACTAAGTTCTGAAATTGCTTTTTCTACTTCTTCAATTTTATTAAAACCAATGGATACTTCTGTATAAACAATAGAGTTAATGTATAAAGTATTAGTTTGACTGTACTGTTCTAATATATTTTCTGACCACTCACCCCAGTTTGGGTCATCAGTAAATAAATCTAAGAGAACACATGAATCCACAAAAATACCATTCATCATTGCTCCCGTGTTAAGCGCATGATTTCATTGGTTGACATTTTTGCTGTTGCTATACCTCTAAATTTTTTGAATTTTCCTGTAACAACTGGTGTATCTGTTTTTACTAAAAAAAATTTACCATTTTCCTCAATAAAATCTATTTCAGTTTCAGGACTTATGCCTAAAATCTCTCTTATATTTCTAGGGATTGTAACCTGACCCTTTGTGGTAACTCGCATAATTATAACCTCTCGGTGAAATGTAATACCATTATAGTATTACCGCGAGTAATTCGCTAGTCTGAATATTATGCTTTGCTAACGTTAGTAGTGGACCCCAATTTTCGGACAGTCCTATAAGTGTATTCTGCCTTTGTTGATCATCATCTGATCATGCTGCTTGTGGCCATTTCACATCACCCAGATGAACCTGGTCCGGTGTTCTACGATCCAAACTCTGGTGTCGGCGTTCACTGTTGTAGAACTTCAGATAAATGCCAATCCCATCCCGTGCCTCAGACACCGTTTCATAGGCTTTAAGGTACACATCCTCGTATTTTACACTACGCCACAAACGTTCAACGAAGACATTGTCTACCCAGCGGCCCTTGCCGTCCATACTGATATTAACACCAGCTTTCTTGAGAACACCTGTAAAGGCATCACTGGTAAACTGAGCACCCTGATCAGTATTAAAAATTTCAGGGCTACCATGCTTGGCTAGCGCCTCTTCCAGAGCCTCTACACAAAAATCACTTTCCATGGAATTAGAAAGCCTCCAGGAGAGTACCTTGCGACTGTACCAGTCCATGATGGCTACCAGGTAAATAAA
>QGON01000055.1 GCA_003660235.1 bacterium endosymbiont of Escarpia laminata
TTCTCCGGCAAATGATGAAACGACATCGAAAACGACAGGCAGCTATTGATGCGCAATATCGAAAACAGTCACTGAAACAGTTGGTTACTGGCTGATGGAATCTGACAAAGTAGAATTAAGGATGCATCAAGAAAAGGTAGTTCAGTGGCGCTTCTGTTTCTCGATCTGGACCACTTCAAACGTGTGAATGATACATTGGGACATGAGGCAGGGGATTTGCTGCTGAAAAGCGTAGCCCGGACGTTGACAAAGAGCGTAAGGGGAAACGATACGGTAGCACGTCTTGGGGGGGATGAGTTCACCATTCTCCTGACAGATATACAGAGTCCTTCCGCTGCCAGAAAAGTAGCGGAAAAGATTTTACAGTCGCTGCGATCGCCAGTTTACCTGGAGGGTAAAGAGGTCACAATAACCACCAGTATCGGTATTACGTTGGGTCCTGAGGATGGAATACATGCCAACGCGCTGATGAAATATGCTGACCTCGCCATGTATAAAGCCAAGGAGAAGGGACGAAAAAACTATCAGTTCTATACCTCTGCAATGAATGACGAGGTACAGCAACGGGTCAGAATTGAAAGAGAGTTGACCAATGCGCTGGAGAACAGGGAGTTTCTTCTTTTCTACCAGCCGCTGATCCGCATCCACGACCGGAAGGTTGTGGGAATGGAGGCTCTGATACGCTGGCAACATCCGGAACGTGGCCTGCTATCGCCATTTGAGTTTCTCACAGTTGCAGAGGAGACAGGCCTGATCAACCCAATAGGTGATTGGGTACTGCGTCAGGCTTGCCAGGATACGGCTGATCTGCATCGCGACGGATACGGCGATATTGTTGTTTCAGTGAACCTGGCAGCAAGTCAGTTCCGTGATGCACATCTGCCGAAAGCCATTTGCGGAATTCTGGACGAAAAAAGAGTGGAAAGCCGATGGTTGGACCTGGAAATTACCGAAAGTATGCTGATGGAAAATACCGATCAGGTAGTTGCAACACTGCGGCATCTCAAGGCTCTGGGAGTGACCCTTTCGGTGGATGATTTCGGAACCGGCTACTCATCGCTGAGTTATCTGAAACGTTTTCCTGTGGACCGTTTGAAAGTGGATCGCTCATTTGTTCAGGATATACCGGATGACCGTAGTGATGTGGAGATTACAGCGGCCATTATCGCGATGTCCCATAAACTGAATCTGCAAGTGGTTGCCGAAGGTGTTGAAACAGCAGAGCAGCTTGAGTTTCTCCAACAGAATGGTTGCGATATATGTCAGGGGTATATGTTCAGTGAGCCAGTGCCAATCGAAAAATTCAGGCAGTACCTGGATGAGCAGAAAAAATAGTTAACCCACATCGTTTTCTAGTTTCCAAGGGAGACAAAAGGCTAGACGGTATGCCTGCGGAGAGCCGATTTCAGAGGAATTGGGTGAAAAAGGGGCCTTAAACGCGACTCGTTAAGACCCCAATCTCGGCAGATAATTCGCGACGCTTGGGCCGCGAACCTTTTTCAGGATTACTTACGGCTCAGCTCAACCCGGCGATTCTGGGCTTTACCCTCAAGCGAGTCATTCCCGACCATCGGATTTTCTTCACCGTAACCCATGGCAGACAGGTTATCAGCAGTGACACCATTGATCACCAGATAGGCCATCACGGTTTCTGCGCGACGCTGGGAGAGATCTTTGTTGTAAACAGCATCGCCATCGCTGTCGGTATGACCGGATACCTCCACCGCAATATCCGGATTGGCAACCAGGGTGGCAGCAACACGATCAAGAATTCCGACAGAATCGTCAGTCAACTCATCAGAGTCGATCTTGAAATTCACCCCACGCAGGACGATGGCAACATTCTGCTCGCAGCCCAAGGCGTCAACTGTTGCGCCTGCTGTGGAATCAAGACACATATCCACGCTATCCAGTACGCCATCTGCATCACTATCGGTAACTACAGGTGCTTCAGGAGCTGGAGCTGGAGCCGGAGCCGAGGCTGCGACTTCGACTGGCTCTGGCTCTGCCATTGCCATTGCCACTTCTACTTCTACTTCCACTACTTCAGTGGGGGTCTCATCGACCGATGCAAGTGCGACGGGGGCAACTGGCACATGCCAACCCCAGGGACCACGGTGATTGTAACCATATCCATTGTCGTAACCACCCCAACCCGGTGCGCCGTAAACAGGCGCTCCGATATAAGGCCGTGCGGGGGCAACTTGTGGCAATGTCTGCCAGTTAGACATAGGCATCTGAGCACGATGTTCCTTGACCCAATCCGGGACTTTCGGGCGCTCAAATGTCGGCATCTGCGCACGACGTTCGGCTACCCAATCGGGTAGCTGAGGTGCTTCAAAAGCGGGCATCTGGCGCATCATCGGCATCTGCGCACGACGTTCGGCTACCCAATCGGGTAGCTGAGGCGCTTCAAAGGCAGGCATCTGCGCGCGACGTTCGGTTACCCAGCTGGGTACTTGCGGCGCGCTAAAGACAGGCATTGCCGGGCGAGTCATTCGAGCCGTATGACCCCGCCCCATCGGACCACTGAACAAGCTTTGACGCATCGCTTCCCTCTCCGCACGACGCTCCTGAACCCAGACAGGTACTTCCGGTCGATCCAGACGGTGGGCGGAACGGCATTCAGGGTTACTACCTGCAGCATCGGCCAGGACAGCCGCCGGTGCGGTGGTAACCATCAGGCTGAACATAGCGTAAACGAGCGGTCGCTTGTAAAACATGGGTGTCACTCCTGTAGGGGGCAGACCACATACTTCGGGTGGCAGGCCAAAGGCTCTTAGTAATTCATAAAGTACGAATATTCTACTTTATTTCCCCTGCAATAGAGAAGCTGGATATTTGTGTGACGCTTTTTCACATTTGAACTCAAGTTTCAGAGTTCACGGTGATAGTTGGCATGTGGCGTGGCTTCTCTAAATGTGACAAACGTAGGGTGCGCCCTACAGATGATTAAACGCCGCTATTCATCTTTTCAGGATGGCTCGAACTCTGAAACTTGAAATTTGAAGCCCGTCTGGCATTTCATTCAGCTTTCATTCAGCCACACTCCCATAGTCTGTAATCAGAGGCTGAGTTATCTCACTCTGATTGACAAATTTACGGGAGATAGTGATGAATAAACTGAATGGAATACTGCTTGCTGCAGCGGGTTTGCTGTTTGCATTTGCAGTTGAAGCAAGACCGGTATGGCAGGATGGTGATGTCGATATTGAGATCGTCTCCGATTATGGCCGGGAGTTTGCCAAATACGAGATCGAAAACGACGGACACACCCACCGCGCCTATCTGGAAGCCAGAAAGGGAAAAAATTACAGTATCCGCGTCACCAACAACAGCGATAACCGTATCGGACTCGTTATTGCGGTCGACGGCAGAAACATCATCTCCGGAAAAAAATCCCATCTGAAATCCCGCGAACGTATGTATGTTCTTGGTCCCTATCAGCAGGCAGAGTATGAGGGTTGGCGCACCAGCAAAAAACAGGTCAACCGGTTCTACTTCACTCAAGTCGACGATTCATACGCTGATGCCTGGGGTGACCGCACGGCGATGGGCGTCATTGCAGTTGCGGTATTTAAGGGGAAAAAGCCTAAAATTACCTATGACAATTATCCCCGCCGACAGGAGAAACGCCTCTCGCGCCGAGGACAGGGGGCAGACACGCACGAAAGCGCGCCTGGCACCGGTTTTGGCGAATCAGAGTACTCTCCAGTCAGAACCGTTCGCTTCAAGCCGCGTTCCAAAGCGAGTGAAAAGCACTTTCTGAAATATGAGTGGCGCAGAACACTGTGCAGAAAAGGTGTGATCGATTGCCAGCGCTCTCGCAATCGTTTCTGGCCTGATTCTTGGGACAGCGGATTTGCCCCCTTCCCTCCCGGTCGCAGAAACCATTAAGCACCGTGTAATCCTGTAGGCAGGATCAAGCGTAGCGGATCAGGCAAGAGCGTGTGTTTGCTGGTTCCGCTACACTTGAACCGGTAAACAGTTCCAGTTTTTCAGATGTGTGTGGGAGAGAGGTTAAAACCCCACACTACTGAGTTCACTTTGAAGCCGGTTTATCAAACCTTCCCCTTCCTGCGCCGCATAAGGGATACGTTCCCCACAACCCCACACCGGTCCGGGCCAACAAGCATCGCTTTGTGAACGGGCCACCACATGCCAGTGCAACTGCGAAACCACGTTACCCAGAGCACCAATGTTGATTCTGTCCGGGGTGGTCATCGCATTGAGCAGATTCGAAACGGCACTACTCTCTTTGATGAGAGTCAGTTGATCATTCTCCTCAAGTCTATGTACCGCAGTGATATCCGCCCGTTGCGGCACCAGGATCAACCAGGGAAAACGACTGTCGTCCATCAGACGAAGTTCGCATAACGGTAGCTTCGCAACAAAGAATGTGTCAGCTTTGAGTTGTGGATGAAGCAGAAACATAAAACCTCAATGCATGATAGGGAGTGCATAGATCAGGCAACCTAACCTGTATGAGCCACGCCTCGCAGCGATGAGGTGTGAAGCATTGCCACGACACCAATTCGCGCCGAGGCGATACCCCTACCAGCACCCAATCCATGCCATGCCGCCTATCAACACACTCCGTGCCAACGAGCGGGAACCAATGGCGCTATAATACCCCGATGAAGCGTACCATCTTCTTTATCTCAGACCATACCGGCATTACGGCCGAGGCTATTGGCCGTTCGCTGTTGAGCCAGTTCAAGGGACTTGAATACGAGACCATCCACATGCCTTTTATCGATAGTCTCGATAAAGCCCGCCGTGCCGCCGAACGGATCAACCAGGCGACCATAGAGTCGCATACGCAACCGCTGGTGTTCAGTACTTTGGTCGATCCAAAATTGCGTGCCTGTCTGCGCGAAGTTGGTGCTGTAATCTTCGATTTTTTTGACGATTATACCCACCAGCTCGAGAAGGTGTTGGGCACCGCATCCACACCGGTAAGGGGACGCGCCCACGGCATGGGTAATCACCATGTCTATAACGCCCGCATCCATGCAGTAAACTTTGCGCTCGCTAATGACGACGGGGCAGTGGTACGTAACTACGCTTCCGCCGATCTCATTCTGCTGGGTGTCTCACGCAGCGGCAAGACTCCCACCTGCCTGTTTCTTGGCCTGCAGCACGGTATTCTGGCGGCCAACTATCCCCTTACCGACGACGACCTGGAAAACGGCCGCATCCCCAAAGCACTCCAGTCTCACACTGACAAACTGTTTGGTTTGACCATCGATATACAGCAGTTACAGCGTATCCGCCAGGAACGCCGCCCCGGCGGGCGCTATGCATCACTGGCCCAATGCAGATTGGAGGTCGAGGAGGCGGAAACCATGTTCCACCGCTACAAGATCCCCTTTCTCGACACCACATCCATGTCGGTGGAAGAGATATCCGCAAGGGTTTTGCAGCAGACCGGCCTTGAGAGCCGGATGGTTTAGCCTGCTGTCAAATCCGCTGCGCTTGATCAGGCCTACGAAGATCAATCCTTCTTGCGTGACTGATGCTTCTTCTGCTTCGACTTTTGTTTGCCGACAGCCTTTTTCTCGCCTGTACCGGCCTTTCCACGGTGGGCTTTCTTCCCTTTGCCGCCGCCACTCCCCTGGTCCAACTCAATGTCCAGTTTCTGTCCGCAGACATAAACTCGACGCAGATGCTGGAAGATATCCTTCGGCATGCCTTCCGGCAGTTCCACCGTGCTGAAATCCTCACTGATATCGATATGACCGATATGGGCGCCGTCGAGACCCGCCTCATTGGCAATAGCGCCAACGATCTCCCGCGGCGAAACACCATCTTTGTGGCCAACCGCAATGCGGTAGGTTTCGCGTGGAATGTCGTCATCTCGCCGTGAGGGCCGCTCTTTGCGTTCTTTACGCTTTCTGCCTTCCCCGGGTTCCCGATCACCACGGGGGGCTTCGCTCCGCCCCTGATTTGACTTGCGCCCAGGGCGCTCAGACCGGCCGCGCTGTTGAGTCTGTAACTCCTCAACGATGAAGGGGCGCTCGCGCTGGCTCAGGTAGGTCAGCGCGGCGGCGATATCCATCGCGCTCATCTCCTGCTCCTGTTCGAAGCGGCTAAGCAGACGATAGTAGTAGTCGAGATCCTGTTCCGCGAGGGTCTCCCGCAGCAGCAGCATGAAACGGTCGATGCGATGTTCACTGAGATCATCTGCGGTGGGCATTTCCATCGCGGGAATACGCTGGCGGGTGTTGCGTTCGATGGCCTTCAACAGATGGCGTTCACGAGGCTGTACAAACATCAGCGCCGTGCCTTCACGTCCCGCCCGGCCGGTGCGGCCAATGCGATGAACATAGGATTCCGGATCATTGGGGATATCAAAATTTACCACATGGCTGATGCGTTCCACATCCAGGCCACGGGCTGCGACATCAGTGGCCACCACGATATCGAGCTGCCCGTTTTTCAGCCGGTTTATGGTGCGTTCCCGCAACGTCTGATTCATGTCGCCGTTCAATGCTTCAGCGGCAAAACCGTGGGCCTCAAGTTTGTCTGCCACCTCTGCTGTGGAAGTCTTGGTACGCACAAAGACAAGCATCGCATCAAACTCCTCCACCTCCAGCACCCGGGTCAGAGCATCCATCTTATGGTGGCGGGTCACCACGATGTGGCGCTGATCGATGGTGGTCACGGTCTCGGTCTTGCCCTTGACCTTGATCTCCATCGGATCGGTCAGGTGCTTTCTCGCCACGCGGCGGATCGCATCCGGCATGGTCGCGGAGAAGAGCGCCACCTGACGTGTCTCCGGCGCCTGATCGAAGATCCACTCGATATCATCGACGAAGCCCATCTTGAGCATCTCATCGGCCTCGTCCAGGACCAATGCCTGGATGCCTTTCAGTGAGAGGGTGCGGCGGCGCAGATGGTCCATCACCCTGCCCGGTGTACCGACGATGACATGCACCCCCCGCTTGAGCTGACGCAGTTGGGTCGACATGCTCTGTCCACCATAGAGAGGCAGGACGTGGAACCCCTCCAGATGACGGGCATAGCTCTGAAACGCCTCGGAGACCTGCAGCGCCAGCTCACGGGTCGGCGCCAATACCAGCACCTGGGGTTCACGTTGTTTCAAATCGATACGGCTCAACAGCGGCAAAGCAAAGGCTGCGGTCTTACCGGTGCCGGTCTGGGCCTGGCCCAGCAGATCCCGTCCCTCCAGCAGGTGCGGAATACACTGTGCCTGCACCGCGGTAGGGGTTTCATACCCCAATCCTTGAACCGCCTTTAAAACAGGCGTGGCCAGTTCGAGATCGTCGAAAACGATAGAAGTTGGATCGGAAGACATGGGGAACAGCACCTCGAACAGAGAGAAGATCCACCGAGGAGGCTCAATGGAAGGGACGGGAAAGGCGCGTAATTATACAGATTTTGGCCGTAGCTGGATAGCAATAGCTGCCATTACTCGCTGAAACCTAAGATTTCGTGTTACCAATCGCCGAACAGACAAAAAAATGTTATTGAATTTCCATATTTCAGCTCCATACTGGCTACTCTTAGCAGGTTATGTTCCACCCATGACCGATAACCTCTAACCACCTTTCTGGACTCGTGCAGCCACTGTAGCACCATATTTGCCGTGAAAACGTTACGACATCTTTTCAGAAATGCTCCCGTGCCTATTGCCATCAAATGGTCAATCGCCATCGGCACCCTGATTTCACTGGTAATGAGCACCCTGGGCTGGTTTCTGATCACCCAACAGAACCGCATCCACATGCGGGAAGTGGAGATTTTCGGCACGGCACTGGTAGAGCAACTCTCTCACTCATCGAGTGAACCTCTGCTCGCTGACGACCTGTTCAACCTCCAGGGGTTGGTCAGCAGACAGACACAGAGTCGCGATATCGTGGGTGCCGCCATCATCGGTTTGCGCGGCCTGCGCGCTGACTCGGGAGTCGTGCCGCAAAAGCTGGACGATACAGATAAACAGAACTCCAGAGTATGGTTATGGCGCGATGAAGACGGAATCTCCCATCCTGTGATTACCTTCACCACTCCAATCCGCTTCCGCGACACCATCGCCGGGCAGGCGGTCATCACCCTCGACCGGGAATTTCTCGACCGTCATCAGCGCGCCACTATCCGCATCATCGCATTCGCCACCTTGGGCCTGATCCTGATCGCCGCCCTGCTCTCATACGCTCTGAGCCGCAGGCTTTCACGTCCTATCACCCTGCTTGCACAGGCAGGAGAAAAAAAACTCGGTGCCGACTTTGCCAAAAGTATCGATGCAGGACGCAGGGACGAGATCGGCCAGGTCTACGCCCACTTCGGGCGTATGTCACAGGGACTACTGGAGAAAGATCAGGTTGAAGCAGCCCTCTCCCGCTACGTCTCACCGGTGGTGGCGAAGAAGATTCTCTCCAATCTGGCCCAGCCCCGTCTGCCGAATCAGCTGGTGGATGGCTCGGTGCTCTTTTGCGACATCGTCGGTTTTACAGAGCTTTCGGAGAATCTGCCACCTGACGAGGTCGCAGCCATGCTGAACCTCTATCTGGGTTATATCGCCGAGGCGGCCCATCTCAGCCATGGATTTGTCGACAAATTCATCGGCGACAGCGCCATGATTCTGTTCGGCGTACCGGATTCAGACCCGAAGCATGGCGAACATGCCATCCGTTGCGCCTGGCTGATTCAGGCGCTGGTCAAGCTGCTCAACCGTGAACGTGTGTCTTCGGGAAAGAGTCCGATCCACTTTCGTATCGGGATCAACAGCGGAGTCATGCTGGCGGGTAATATCGGCATCCCGGAACGTCTGGAGTTCACCGTTGTGGGTGACACCGTTAACCTCGCCTCACGGCTCTGCTCCCTGGCACCGGCGGATGGTATTATCATGAGCGAAACGACTGCCATACAGCCCCATATCGATGAGATGATTGAACTGACAGAACAAGCACCTATCCAGGTACGTGGACGCAAAAACCCGGTAACACCCTCCATCGCAGGCACACCCTCCTCCGAATTCGGCCACTGGTTGATGAACGCCATCAGCACCATCCTCAACAATGGAACAAGGGGATGAAACAGCTGCTTCTGCTGACACTGGTACTCATCAGCGGTTGTGTACTCAATCCCCTGAAAAAAGAGGTGCAGCCCAAGCCAATACCGGTCAGCAACTCACTTGCCAGCGCCCAAACACTGGCACAGGAGGGCCGCTTGGGCGAGGCCGTGGCCCTGCTCGAAACTGCCATCCTGCAAGAGAATGACAACACCATCCTTCAGGCAACGCTCGATAAGCTACAACAACAAAAGAGTACGCTACGACGTGAGTTACAGGATCGTTTACTGATAGCAGAGGTCCATGGGATGCAGCGGGAGCTCCCACTGATGGAGAGACTCGCCCTTTCGGAATCAGACGATGGCTATCTTCATTCCAGGCTAATGGACAAAAAAACCAGACTGCAACGCAGCCATAAAGCACTCTCCGACTGCGGTTGGCGATATGTCAGAACAGACCGGGAACTGGCAATAACCTGTCTGAATCTTGCTCAATCCGTCCGCAATGACGTCACCGACCTACGGCTGCTCACACGGCTGCAGGAGAAAGAGCAGCTTGCCAATGAGAAACAAAAACAGGAAGCGCGTCTGGCACGTGAAATGGTTTGGGCGACACGCAATCAGCAACGCATTGCACAGGCAAAAAGCCTTTTGAAGCAAAATATTCTGCTTGAAGCGCGTTATCTGATCAGAATGGCATTGAAAGAAGACCCCAAAAACAGCGAGGCTAAAAAATTGCTTTCGCAGTTGGAAGCCAAACTCAAAGGTCACGTCGATACCCTGCTGAAAGCTGGTGACCGACTCTACCGGGATGGCGAGATAGAAGGCGCCAAAGCGGCTTGGCACGCGGCCCTGACCATGGACCCAAGTGATGAACGGGCCAAAAAGAAGATCAAGCGCGCCCAGAAAGTACTCGACAACCTGGAGTCACTTAAAAAGCCGGAGTGATTCATCAGCACGCCGAATCCCGCAAACTCCATCCCGGCTGCTGATTTCCCAGTTCTCGCGTATAGCCCCTGAATCGCTCCGGGTTATGACCTGTGAAAGGGCCTGGAACAGCAGGATCCGGCCGTTGCAAGTGGATATTGGCCGCTGATCCGGTACAATCCCGCCCTGCGCAATGCGGGACACAAGCCCTTCATGCTGGATTCCCCGCGTCCGCGTATCCGTCTCAAGGATTACGCATACAACGAGATGCGCGACAAGGTGCCGCCCCGAACCAATCCGGAATGCGCCAGGCGTCTGATGGAGCTTGCCCAGGAACTGGTCAATCTGCGTTGGGAGACTTAACGAACACATGGCCGGGCAGGAACTCACCGAATTCCAGCCGGTCGCTTAGGAAGCAATTCGGATGATAAAAGCGCTTTCAAATTGCCTTGTAGGATTGCTGCTCTCATCAGCTGTCCAGGCGAACAGTTGGCTCCCCGGCAACCCAGTCTCGTTTTACGAAACCAGCTACGAGATGCAGCGTTTTGCCGCCACTCTGAACGAAGAATCCTGGCTGGCCAATACTGCTGAAGGGACCGAACAGCCGATATCACTCAATGATCGTCCCTATGGCTTTGGCCGGGAACTGGACGACGACAGTCCTGCAGACTGGGATGGGATCAAACGGGATGCATTCTATTTCATAGGCTACCAGGCAACAGCCATCGCCGTGCTCTACGTAATGCCGGAAAGCATCTCCCAGTGGAGCGACGAGGACAAAAGCAACTACAGCTTCTCCAAGTGGTGGGATAACGTCACAAACCCAATCTGGGATGGAGACCGCTGGTGGATCAACTACATCCTGC
Source organism: bacterium endosymbiont of Escarpia laminata (assembly GCA_003660235.1). Lineage (GTDB taxonomy): Bacteria > Pseudomonadota > Gammaproteobacteria > Chromatiales > Chromatiaceae > QGON01. The sequence continues at coordinate 10,827 of QGON01000055.1, forward strand.
ATCCCTATTGGGGCATGGCCTACTATACCCGTGCACGGGAGCGTGGTTATGACGAGATGAGTTCATTTTGGGCATCCGTTGCCTTCTCCTCAATGTATGAATTCGGGCTCGAAGCCCTTTTTGAACCCGTATCGATACAGGATCTGATCTTCACGCCCTTGGTCGGCAGTATGCTCGGCTACTACGTGGAAGGTGTACGTACCAATATCAAGGCGCAGCGCCACTACAGTTTCGGCGACAAAACTCTCCTGGTACTCACAGACCCACTGGGAGCCGCTAACAGCCTAGTGGATGGCTGGTTCAGCAGTGATGTGGAATCTGACCTGAAATTTCGATCCTTTGCCAGAAAGAATTTCTACACCAAATCAGAACCCGAAGCTTGGAGTGACTCGCCCTACCACACTGAACGCGTGGTAGGTGATTATCTCGGCCTTGAGATGAACCTGAACTGGCGTTGATCGAAAAAAGGGGGCAGATTTATTTTTGTAGGTCGGGTTAGCGCAGCGTAACCCGACAAGACCCTACCCTGTTGCAAGCAGGCCTTCCCGTTGCTTTGACCCGTACCAGCCCCGATACCCGAGTCTGCCATCGGTTATACTGACGCAGGATCAGGCCGGTTTGATACCATCAAAATCTATACATCGTAATTTTGGATAACCGAGTCATGGGTTACTGATCTTTGATCATATGGAAGCCGATGCGGCAATTTGTTGTAGTCACCTGCCTGCTACTGGCCACTGCTGCCGCGCAGGCTTTGGACATAGCGGTGCAGATCGAAGGACTGGACGGCGAGCAGGAGGCCAATGTGCGTGCTTTCCTCTCCCTGGAGAAGGAGAAGACACGGAAGGGACTGACCGAGGGCCGTTTGCGTCTGCTACACAGGGAGGCACCGGCGGAGATTCGCCGGGCGCTGCAACCCTTCGGCCACTTCAAACCCAAAATTGAATCCCGGCTGGAGCAGCATGAGTCAGGTTTTCAAGCCCTCTACCAAATCCAGCCAGGCCCCCGGATAAAACTGGCAAAAGTCGAGTTCAATGTCACAGGTCCGGGCAGGGGCGATAGCCTGTTTGCCATGGGACTCGACCTGCACGAGAACGACTTTCTGGATCAGACCCGCTACAAGATGCTTAAGCAGCAACTGCTATCCGATGCCATCGAGGCCGGTTATCTGGACGCCAGCTACAGCATCCATGAAGTACGGGTGGACCTGGACAGGTACCAGGCCGAGATCCGCCTGGAACTGAAGAGCGGCCCACGCTACCGCTTTGGCGAGGTACGCTTTGTTCAGGACATACTGAATCCCGAGTTTCTTGCACGCTACCTGCGCTTCCGTCCCGGCGATCCGTTCAGTCATGAGCAATTGTTGACACTGCAGTCCAACCTTATCGATAGCGAGTACTTCAGCCACGTGGAGGTCCGCACTCTTCGCGATGAGGCAGTGGACGACCGGGTGCCCACCGAAGTGGTACTGACGCCCAACAAAGCGAACCGTTACCGGATCGGGCTCGGCTTCACCACCGACACAGGGCCACGCGTCACCCTGGACTGGAAGCGTCGTCTGCTCGGCCACGACGGCCACCGCATGCTCAGCGAACTGCGCCTGTCAGCCCCTCACAGCTCGTTGAAGACAGAGTACACCGTCCCACTGGAGCGCCCATCGAAGGACTCCCTCTCATTCTCGGCCCAGGGAGACCGTTTCGACACCGACACCCGCCGCGGCGAACGTCTGCTGCTCAATAGCGCCCGTTCAGTGGGTCTGGAGAATCACTGGCGACGCACCATCGGCATTGACTACTCCTACGAAGACTTTGAGGTGGGTGCACAGGACGACAACGCTTTACTGCTGGTGCCTTACGTGAGCTGGTCGCAGCTGCGCAGTGACGGTCTCTACTACATTCAGCGCGGTCACAGGATCAACCTGCGTTTCGAGGGAGCCGCTGAGCAACTGCTCTCCAGCAGCAGCTACCTCCAGGCCCATACCAACAATAAGCTCATCCGTGGCCTCGGCGACGGCAACTGGCGTATCCTCACCCGGATGGAACTGGGTGCCACCCTGGTGCAAAGCCTGATGGAACTGCCCGCTTCCAAACGTTTCTTCGCCGGCGGAGACAACAGTGTACGCGGTTTCGGGTGGGAGGAGATCGGCCCGCAGGACTCGACCGGCGCGGTTATCGGCGGACGTTTTCTGGCTGTGGGCAGTATCGAGTTGGAACGTCTGCTTGCGGAAAAGTGGAGTGCCGCCGTGTTCGCCGATGCAGGCAACGCCTTCGACCCGGATTACGCTGCCGAGATCGAATACAGCATCGGTTTCGGCGTGCGCTGGCACTCACCAGTGGGCCCCATTCGGGTGGATCTGGCCAGCGCCCTGAGCAAAGACGAACCCTCAGTACGTCTACACATCGTCATCGGCCCTGAGTTATGAGCTGGCGATTTCTTATCCTGCGAGGTCTGGCAACCCTGATCAACACCATCCTGCTGACCTCCATCTGCCTCATCCTGGGACTGGGCTTTGTTGCACACAGCGAAAGCGGTACCCGTTGGCTGTTCGATCTGGCCAGGGATCTGACACCGGGTGATTTGCAGGCAGAGAGTCTCAATGGACGCCTCACAGGCCCGCTGTACCTCACAGGACTCAGCTATCATGATGGCGATCTGTTGCTGGAGATCGGCCATCTGAATCTGGACTGGCAGCCCGTCGCCCTGTTGCAACGACGCCTGCAGATCCTCTCCCTGGAACTAAACCAGAGCCGTCTGACATTGCCGCAAACAGCGCCGGACAGCACCCCACCCGAGCCCTTTCCCGGCCTCGCCCTACCCCTTGAGCTGGTTTTGAAATCGGTAGAGGTAACCGACTTTCATCTCATCCAGTCCACGGCTGCCGAACCCGTCGTCATCGAACAGATCAGCCTGGCTGCCCAAATTTCCGGTGAAACGCTGAAAATCAATCATCTGGACGCCACTGCCCTTGGCGCCCAAGTGAAGATCAACGGAAATGTGCGCCTGATCCCAACACTGCCCCTGGAGTTGCAGTTGCAGTGGCGTTACCAGCTGCCGGAGGGTCCCGGACTGTCAGGACAGGGCCGCGTTACCGGTAACCTGAGCGAGCTCAAACTTGAGCAGACCTTGTCCCCTCCTCTGTCCACAACCCTGAACGCCACTCTGTATGAGCTGGAAACAGCACCTCGCTGGGACGCCATTCTGGCGCTGAATGAGACGGATCTCGGCGCCTTCGTCGCTAACTTTCCCGCCAGAATCAGCGGACGGCTACACACTACCGGCAGCCCTGAGACGATCAAGGTTGACGGCAATCTGAAGCTGACTGAGCGCTCCCTGGGCGAACTGAACACAGCGTTGGCCCTCACCTATGCAGCGGGCAGTCTGGTTGCCGACCATCTGCAAATCACCACCCCCGCTGGCGCAAAGATCGAAGGCCACGGACGCTACACTGCCGACGATGCCCAAGGCGTGTTCGATGCCGACCTCTCCTGGAGCGACCTGCGTTGGCCCCTGGCTGGGGAGACGATCCAGGTACGCAGCGATCAGGGCCGATTGAAAATCGACGGTCAGCCAACGGACTACCACTACCAACTCAGCCTGGACGCGCTCATCCCGGATCAACCGGCACTCACGCTGGAGGCATCCGGCAATGGCAATACCGATGGCCTGGACTTTGAGGTGCTGCGCATCCTCCTGCCCGAGGGAGCGATCGACGCATCCGGCCGGGCCGACTGGACACCACAGCCAGCCTGGAACCTGAATCTTACAGGGACCGGTATCAATCCCGGACTGTTCCATCCCGACTTTCCCGGCAAGCTGGCACTGGAACTGACTAGCCGAGGCCAGCTGTTGGAGGACGGCCCCCAGGTTGAAATGAAACTGGCACGGCTGGATGGTGAGCTGCGTGACTATCCGATCAAAGCCAAAGGCAACCTGAAACTCGCCGCTGAGACGTTACAAATAGACAGCCTGGAGCTGATCTCAGGCAGCAGCGTGGCCCACATCGATGGTACGGCCGGTAACACGCTGAATCTGGAGTGGAGCCTGCAGGCCGATGACCTGGCCAGTCTGTGGCCCGGCCTGAGCGGTTCCCTCCAGGGCGGAGGCCGCCTGAGCGGAAGCCGGGAGACACCGCAAATTCACGCCGACATCAGCGGCAGGGCTATCAGTTTCGAGGCGCATGAGGTGGCTGAGCTTCAGATACAGGCGGCGCTGGATCTGAGTCGCAACCAGCAAGTGGACCTGGATCTGGTGGCCCAAGGCCTGAAATCAGGCGCCCTGCAGTGGCAACAATTGTCATTGAGTGCCAAAGGTACGCGCGCCGCACACCACATCGAGCTGAATCTGGTCAGTCAACAGGCACCGGCAGCGCAACTGACTATTGATGCCGGGCTGGATGAAAACAGCAGCTGGAGCGGGCATCTGCAGACACTGGCACTCACCCTGCCTGAAGTCGGCCGCTGGGATCTGGAGCGCCCCACCGCCTTTACTCTGGCAGCCAAAACCCAGCAGGTGCAGGATCTGTGTCTGGCTGCCGGCGAAGGACGCCTGTGCGCTGACTTCGACGGAAATGCGGATCATGGCTGGAAGGCAAAACTGAACGCCCCGGCCTTTCCCCTTGCCTTCTTCCAGCAGTGGCTGCCACCGGAGCTGGCACTCACGGGTCGCAGCGACTTGGCAGCAGACTTTCACACCGCACCCAATGGGACAATCCTCGGCCATGCCGATATCAGGCTGCCCAAGGGAGAGCTGGTTTTCAAACTGAATGGTGAACCGCGCCAAGTGGATTTCTCCGGTGGCCATCTACAGGGGAAGCTGGACGCCAAGGGTGCCTATGCTGAAATCACTATACCTCTGGCCGATCTGGGAGAGATCGATGGGGAGATCCATCTGCCGGGGCTGAATGCCGCAAACATGGACCTGGACAAGCAACCCCTGACGGGTTACCTGAAGGCACGCATCAACGACCTGGGTCTGGCCTCAGTGGCGGCACCGCAGCTGCAGAACGTGACGGGCTTCATCGATGTGGATTTCACCCTGTCCGGCCTTGTGGGCAAGCCCGAATTCAAGGGTAAAGCGGAGCTGAAGGAGGGTGCCCTCGACATCCCTGAACTGGGGTTGGAGCTGCGCGATCTTGGTCTGAACATAAATGCTCCTACGCTGGACCTGCTGGTATTGCAGGGAGAAGTCCGTTCCGGTGGAGGCATCCTGACGCTGGAGGGTGAGATTCTCGTCAAACCAGCAGAGGGTTATCCCACCCGCATCAAGATAAAAGGAAAGGATTGGGTGGCGGTGAACATCCCGGAAGCGGAGATGCACGTATCACCGGATCTGCTGATCCTGCACACCAGCAAACGCTCTGAACTGGACGGCGAGATTCACATCCCCTACGGCCGTATCCGTCCAAGGGAACTGCCCGCCTCTACGGTTTCCGACACGCCGGATCTGGTGATTGTGGGCCGTGACGCGCCACTGCAGGAACAAAACGATCCGAACTTTCACTCAAAGCTGCGCATCATCTTCGGCGACAGGGTCAGTTTCGAGGGCTTTGGCCTGCGTGCTGATCTCACCGGCAACCTGCTGCTGATCGATGAGCCGGGTCGGCCGGTCATTGGCCGCGGCAGAGTGGGCGTGACGGACGGCACCTATCGCGCCTATGGACAGGATCTCAAAATAGAACGCGGTTACGCCCTGTTCGCCGACAGCCCGGTGGACAATCCGGGCCTGGACGTTCAGGCGGTACGCGAAGCTGGCGAGGTAACCGCCGGCCTGCGGGTGAGCGGCACCCTGAAGACACCCAAGCTTTCACTCTACTCCACCCCGACCATGACCCAGAGCGAAATCGTCTCCTATCTTCTCACCGGGCATCCACCGGGAGAATCCAGTGGCGATGTGAACATAGTCGCGGCACTACAGGCGGCAGGTGTGGGCAGCCTCGCCACCGAAGCAGGCCGTCAGTTGGGATTGGAAGAGCTACGCATAGAAGCGGGTAACAGCCTGGCCGAGGCCTCCGTAGTGGCAGGCACCTATCTGTCGCCACGCCTATATGTGCAATACGTCAACGAACTCGCCACGCGTGAGACCAAGCTGCGGCTGCGCTACGACCTCACCGACAAACTGCAGATTCAGACCGAAACCGGCCGTTCACAGGGAGTGGATCTGTTCTACACCATTGAGCGTTAAACTACCGCCCCCACCACCTCTTCGCAGCAAGCTGCGGATTATCTCTTTCACTTGGACACACGGCATTTTCGTCCAGTGACAACATTTTTCCTAGGTTGAGTTGGACTCCACCGGAAAGCCTTCCATACGCCATTCAGGCAGCCCACCATCCAGACGCCTGGCTTTAACGCCTCTCTCCCGCAGCCGGGCCACAGCATCGAATGCCAGTACGCAATGGGGTCCACGACAGTAGGCAACGACCTCCTGGGAGGGATCAAGCTCGTCCAACTGCTTTTCCAATTCTGCCAGCGGGATATTGATCGCACCCGGCAGATGTCCCGCTGCATACTCCTCCGGCGGGCGCACATCCAGCACAGTCACCAGACCATCCCTGACCCTCTCCAGCAATTGCGCCGCAGGTACAGGCTCCAGACTATCCTTGACCTTGAGATAGTCATCGACAAGACGATCCACGTCAGCCAGATGGCGCTCCGCCACTTCTCTTAGCGAGCCGAGCAGGACCGAGACATCCATGCCACTCAACCGGTAGTAGACCTTGTGACCCTCTTTACGGTTGATGACCAGTCCGGCCTGCCTGAGCTGCTGCAGATGTTGGGAGGTATTGGCCACAGTCAGACCTGAGACCTGGGCCAAGGCTTCCACGCTGCGCTCACCCTGTGCCAGAAACTCCAGCAGTTCCAGCCGGTAACCGTTGCTCAGTGCCTTGGCGACACGGGCAAACTGGCTGAAAAGATCGTGTTTAAAATGACCTGTTGACATATCAACCCAACTATACTTCAATTATTCAAGAGATCTATTGAATTAATGATAATTAAGAAAATTATAGCAGACAAGAGTGTGGAGGATAGTGGATCATGAACTGGCACGACTGGATTCTGGGCAATGAGTTGCCCATTCGCCTGAGTTTTTTCTTCGGCATCTTTGCCATTATGGCAGGGTGGGAGGTCCTCTCACCTGCCCGCACCCTCACCGTCCCCAAAGGTATTCGCTGGGCCAATAATCTGGGACTGGTGTTTCTCAACAGCATTGTGCTGCGGCTACTCTTTCCCGCAGCTGCGGTGGGGGTTGCCGCCCTTGCCCAACAGCGAGGCTGGGGCCTGTTCAACTTCTATGAAGTACCCTTCGTTCTATCGGCCATCACTGCGGTGATAGCGATGGATCTGGTGATCTATCTACAGCATGTCATGGTCCATGCGATACCTGTTCTCTGGCGCCTGCACCGGGTACATCACGCCGATCTGGACTACGACGTCACCACCGGCGCCCGCTTCCACACCCTGGAGATCATCCTCTCCATGCTGATCAAGTTCGCCACCATTCTGCTGTTGGGTCCACCCGTGGTGGCTGTGGTGATCTTCGAGGTGGTACTGAATGCCACGGCCATGTTCAACCACAGCAATATCCGGCTGCCATTAAGTCTGGACCGGGTAGTGCGCTGGTTCCTGGTCACGCCTGATATGCATCGGGTACACCATTCGGTGGAGGACGATGAGGCAAACAGCAACTTCGGTTTCAGCCTGCCCTGGTGGGATCGGCTGTTCGGCACCTATCGGGATCAACCCAGAGGCGGTCACGAGGGTATGACCATCGGCATCCACAAATACCGCGATCCGAAACAGGTCAACCAGTTGCCCGGTATGCTGGCACTGCCCTTTGTCGGCAAGATCAGTGGTTACGCCATCAACCGCCGCGAATGGAACGGCCGCGATGAGAAATAAGGCGCTCCGCTGGCTGTTGTTTGCCCTGTTGGCGGCAGGCATTGCTTTGGCCATTCTCTACCGGGATCACCTGAATGCAGCGGCCCTGCAACAGTGGATTCAACAAGCCGGCACCGCCGCGCCACTGCTGTTCATGCTCATCTATGCCATCGGTACGGTGTTCTTTCTTCCAGGATCGGTGATGACCCTGGCGGGTGGCGCCCTGTTCGGTCCGCTGCTCGGCACCTTCTACAATCTCACCGGCGCAACTATCGGCGCGGTGCTGGCTTTTCTCATCGCCCGATTCTTTACTTCCAACTGGGTGGAGCAGAAGAGCGGCGGCCGACTCAAGCAGCTGAAAGAGGGTGTGGAGAACGAGGGTTGGCGTTTCGTTGCCTTCGTGCGTCTGGTGCCGCTCTTCCCCTTCAATCTGCTCAACTATGCATTGGGTCTGACCCGTATCCGGCTCTCTCATTATCTGATCGCCACCTATCTCTGCATGCTGCCGGGCGCCTTCGCCTACACCTATCTGGGATACGCCGGGCGTGAAGCGGTGGCGGGTGGTGAAGGCTTGATTCAGAAGGCAATGCTAGCGCTGGCGCTGCTGGCAGTGGTGGCCTTCCTGCCCCGAATCATCGGCCGCCTCAGGCAGGGTCCCACCCTGGGCATCGACGAGTTGAATGAACGGTTGAACAAAAACGACGAACTGCTTCTGCTGGATCTCCGCAGCGCCAATGACTACCAGGGTGAACTGGGACATATTGCGGGCTCCCTGAATATACCTCTGGAAACGCTTGAATCCCGCCTGACCGAATTGACCTCCAATCTGGAAAAACCAATCGCCTTGATCTGCACCACGGATCGCCGATCCAAAAAGGCCGCGCGAATACTCGGTAATCAAGGATTTGCCGATGTACATGTAGTGACTGGCGGCATGACTCAATGGAACCAGGAAGGGCGTCAGGTAGACATTGCATAACCACACTTTGTATCGGAGTAGATCATGAATATCCTGATCATCTTGAATGACCCACCCTACGGCACGGAACGCAGCTATAACGGCCTGCGCCTGGCCAAGGCACTGAGCAAGACAGATGCGAAGGTCACGCTGTTTCTGCTGGCCGATGCAGTGGTCTGCGCGAAACGCGGGCAGAAGACTCCCCAGGGATTCTACAACATCGAACTGATGCTCAACTCTGTTCTGCGTAAAGGCGAGGTACTACTCTGTGGAACCTGCATGGATGCCCGTGGCTTTACAGACGATGAGGTCGTGCAAGATGCCAAGCGCAGCACCATGGCGGAACTGGCAGATCGCACCCTGGCAGTGGACAAGGTGTTGGTGTTTTAAGAACCAGCATGGCCCTTCGTCCGCCCTCTATAATATCGTTATGGTAATCGGGCCGCCGGCTTCATTCAGGAACTTGCGGGCCTGGAAAGGGCCAGATTGATATGACTCCTCTCCACACACATCTGGATCAATTGATGGCGGTGATTCGGCGCATCGGTGCCGAAGCGGCCGATAGCGAAGACACCCGTCTGCAAAAGACGTTGCTGATCGGCGCCAGCCTGATGTTGATCATGATGGGCCTGCTGTGGGGTAGTATCTATATTGCGTTCGACGAACCATTGGCCGGAACTGTGCCGATAACCTATGCGGTGGCTTCGTCCCTGAGTATCCTATTATTCGGGCTGACACATCGTTACCGGCTGTTTCAGTTCAGCCAGTTGCTGCTCATTCTGGTTCTTCCGTTTCTCCTGCATCTGGCCTTGGGCGGATTCGTCAATTCAAGCGCCGCGATACTCTGGTCCCTGATCTGCCCATTTGGTGCGCTACTTTTCGGGCAGCGCCAGCGCGCCCCCTGGTGGTTTCTCGCCTTTCTGGGACTGGTGATCATCAGCGGTGTGATACAGCCGGATGCACACCCCACCAACAACCTGCCACCCTGGCTGGTGATCATCTTTTTTATCGCCAATATCGGTACAGTTTCGGCCGTCGCGTTCATTTTGCTCCACTATTTCATAGGCCAGGAGAGTCGCTTCCTCGAACTGCTACGTCTGGAGCAGGAAAAGTCAGAAAACCTGCTGCAAAACGTTTTACCCAAAGAGATCGCAGCAATCCTGAAAGACAAGAACGAGACCATTGCCGAGCACTACGACTCGGTCAGCATCCTGTTCGCGGACATCGTAGGTTTCACGACCCTTTCCAATGAGATGTCACCAACCGAGATGGTCGATCTGCTCAACGAGGTATTTTCCCGATTCGACGCCCTGGTCACTAAGTACAATCTGGAGAAGATCCGCACCATCGGAGACAACTACATGGTTGTCTCCGGTGCGCCACGCCTGCGGCCAGATCACGCCCTGGCCTTGGCGCGCCTGGCGTTGGAGATGCGTGCCTACGTCAAGGAATATCAGCGTAACGGCAAGCGACTGAGCTTTCGTATCGGCATCGGCTCCGGTCCGGTGATCGGCGGTGTGATCGGCCGCCAGAAATTCCACTACGATGTCTGGGGCGACGCGGTCAATATGGCCAGCCGCATGGAATCCCAAGGCGTCCCCGGAAAGATCCAGATCACCCAAGACACCTACAAACTGCTTAAAGATACATGCATCTGTCTACCCAGGGGCAAGATATCGGTAAAGGGTAAGGGCGAGATGGAGACCTGGTTCCTGGAAGGCATCAAGTCATGAATAGGATCATCTCTTTTGCCGCGAGACACCCCCTGCCCGTTCTGCTGATCATTGCAACACTGACCGCCGCCGCCGTGTCCCGACTAGACGAACTCCGTCTGAATATCTCTGCTGAGAGCATGATGGTCAACAACGATCCAACCAGGACGTTTTACAACCACACGCTTAAGACCTTTGGGGCCGATGACATCACCATCCTCTTCTTTGAAGACGATGCGCTCTTTACCCAGGAAAAACTGCGTGCGGTCCAACTGGCCCTGCAAAAGATCGAAGCACTGCCTTTTGTCGACCATACGGAAAGCCTCTTCTCCATCAGGCACTTGGAGAGCGTCGAAGGGACTGTGACAACGGCCCCCTATCTGGATGAGATCCCCGCTTCGCAGGAGCGACTCGAAGAGATAAAACGCGCCGCACTGCGCAATCCATTTATCTTCGGAAATCTGCTCTCCTCCACGGGGACTGCCATGGCGATAAACGTCTATTTCAAGGCCGACCAACCCGCAGGCTTCGATCGGGCGGCCTCAGAGGGCATCGACCGCGCCCTGACGCCACTGAACGGAGAAGTGAAGACCTTTTTCCAGATCGGTTCCCCCTATGTGCGCGCCCGGATCAACGACAGGATCCAACAGGACCAGCGCGAAATCCTGCCGCTCTCAGCCCTGGTCCTGTTCATGACACTGGCATTGAGCCTGAGAAGGCTAAACGCGGCAATGATACCTCTGCTCACCGCTGGCCTGAGTGTGGTATGGACGCTGGGACTGATGGCGGCTCTCGGCATCCCTGTCAATGTAATGACCTCTATCGTACCCGCGCTGTTGATCATCATCGGATCCACCGAGGACATTCATCTGCTCGCCGAACACCATGCCGGCGCCACGCAGGGGTTGCAGCGCCTGGATGCCATCCATGCCATGGGGCGCAACATGGGACTCGCGGTGTTGCTTACCTTCATCACCACCTATCTCGGTTTTCTCTCCATCTCGTTGAACGATATCCAACTGCTGCAACAGTTCGGCATGGTCGCCTCTACAGGCCTGCTGCTCAATTTTCTGATTACCATCTCCCTGCTTCCGGTCTGTCTCCGCTACCTTGGTGAGAGGCCCGCCACCCGATCGACTGACCCCGGCAACAGCCTCTACCCCCAGCTGGCCGGGCGGGTTTTTCGGCTGGTTCAGACAAACAAGAGAAAAATCGTCGTCCTGACAATGATGGTGGCGATCGTCAGCGTCTATGGCGCCTTCTCGTTGCGGGTGAACAACAGGCCGCTGGACTATTTTGACAGCGACTCGAACGTCACCCAGCGTCTGAACAGACTGCAGGAGCGACTCGTCGGCATGGAGACCTTCTCCATCGTCCTGGGTTCGGGGATCGAAGGTACCTTCCTGAAGCTGCGCTATCTGGAGGAGATCAAGAAACTTCAGAACTACCTGGCCCAGAGCGGATGGGTCGACAAGTCACTCTCCTTTGCCAACTTTATCGCCCTGATCAACAACGCCATGGAAGAGGAGACAAGCGGCGATCTCTGGCTGCCCGAATCTGATGCCATCGTTCAGGAGTACATGCTCTTTATCAAACACGAACAGGTCAGTGGTCTTGTCTCGGCGGATTTCAGCGAAGCAAGGATTCTCGTCCGGCACCCTATCGGCTCATCCTGGCAACTGAAGCAGGCGCTGAGGGAGATCCGTGCGTTCACCGACAGACAGATCGACCCTGGACTCGACGTGCGAATCACCGGCGAATCCATCCTCACCAACAGGGCGGCGGATGCGATGGCAATCGCCCAGGCCAAATCCCTGGTGCTTATGATTCTTGTCATCTTCATCATTATCTCAGTGCTGTTCGTGAACATGAGGGCGGGGCTGGTCGCCATAGTCACGAACCTCTTCCCCATCATTGTGTTGTTCGGCGTCATGGGTTACGCGGGCATCCCGCTGAATACAGGGACTGCTATGGTCGCGGCCATCGCCCTGGGGATCTGCGTGGATCACACCATGCACTTCATGGTGCGATATCACAGAAAAACACATACACATCAGGATGAAGGCCTGGCGCTTGCCGAAACGATAGATCAGGAATCCATCCCCATCATGGCGGCCTCCATCGCCCTGGCATTCGGGTTTGCCACGCTGGCAATGTCGAGCTTTCCACCAGTCGTGCATTTCGGTCTGCTGAGCGCAATGGTCATGCTGCTGGCGCTACTGGCCACATTCATCATCACGCCCATCCTGCTGTCGTCCATAAGATTGATCACCCTGTGGGACATACTGTCGTTGCGCCTCAAGACGCGGGTCATCGAGCGGTGTGAACTGTTTCGGGAGATGCGGCCATGGCAAATCAAAAAGATCGTGTTGGTCAGCAAGGTTCAATCGGTCAACCCCGGAGATGTCATTGTTCGGCAGGGAGACACGGGTAACGAGATGTTCGTCCTGTTGGAGGGAAGCGCGGAGGTATGGCAGAACCGCCCTGATGGCTCGCGAGAAAATATCCGAAGCTTGGCGGCTGGCGAAATCTTTGGAGAGATTGCGTTGGTCACCCGTGTGGCAAGGACCGCCGATGTCGTCGCACGGGAGGACGCCAGGATTCTGACAATCAATTGGGACGGTATTGACCATATCGCCAAAATCTTTCCCAGGATATCGACAAAACTGTTTCGTAATCTCTCATCCATCCTTGGCAACAAACTGGCCGGAGTGCAGCCAGAAGGCGTTATGCCCGGAGATGATTTGACGGTGCGTTCCAGGCAACCGCATTGAGAGGAGAAAACACCATGTCCATGATAACCAAACAGCCTCCGGGTGGCCGCTGCACTCTGTACATACGCATTGTCTACCCATGAATCCAGTCAGCCAACAAGCGTCCCCTCTGACCTACAGCGCCCGGCCCCACGGCGCGACACGCCAGGACACCCTGCCGGGGCGTTATCGCTGGTGGGTCATGGCTCTCTCCATGGCCGCCTTCACCCTGGCCTTCGTCGGCTGGCTCAATGAGTCCTGGCTCTATCTGTTCGAGAGCCCTATCTGGCTCAACCGCTATCAAGTGAGTCTTCGACCTCGTGATAGATTTTGGGACATCCCAGTCCCCAAAATCGACTCGGCCTTCGACAACCTGTTTGTGCCCCGGCCGTCCCGGTCACTGGCACTACGCGACAACCTCGCAAGCTCGTTGCCGCTCCGTTGCCAGCTCCCGATGACTGGACGCCGCGCTCGGATGCCTACTTTGCTTCCCCTCTGGCGCAAGGCACGCCGGGTAAGCAGTGCGGCCTCGCGGCTACCGGGGACTACCAGCCTTCGCTTCGCTCTCCATGGCTGGCAGCGACCGAATATGCCATTATCCTTGCCTTTGGCCTCTGGCGTATCCGAGCTGAAAAGAACCCCTATACCCGCAGACGTCTGATCATTCTGGTGACGGTGGTCACTGGTTTCTGGTGGTTGATCCCCTGGCTCATGCCGATGTTCGAGCCCTATGCAGGTTACGTCTGGAGCCAGCCGGTGTTTCCCGCCCTGCACACACCAGGCACCCTCACCTTCCTTCTTACATTGATACTGGTCTTCCTCTTCGGGCGACGCATCATCTGTGGCTTCGGCTGCCCCTGTGTGGGGGTGCGCGAGACTGTGGGCTTTCCCTTCCGCCGCTTCACCCTGCGTAGCGACTGGGCCTGGCGGCTGCGCCATACCAAGTGGTTTTTCTTCGTCTGGTACGTGGGGGTCATGGTAGCCACCCAATTCCCACCCAATGCCTGGACCGCAACCCTGGTCGGCATGTTCGCGATGGTGGTGGGGCTGACCTATTTCGGCACCTTCTTCATCATCCCGATCACCGGTAATCGTTTCTACTGCCGCTACCTCTGCCCCTTCGGCGCCACCTTTGGGCTGCTCAATCACGCCGGTTTCTATGGCATCGAGATGGACACGCAGAAGTGCATCGACTGCCAACGCTGTGAACAGGCCTGCGACATGGGCATCCCGGTGTGGCGGCAGGGAAAATCAACTGGTGAAGTCACTGGTATAGAGGACTGCATGGGCTGCGCCCGCTGCGTCATCTCCTGCCCCACCGATGCGCTGGCAATTCACGACGTGCGCAATCTGTTCCAGCCTCGGCTGCGGCAGGATGCCAGCCATCTGCTGAAGCGAAAACCACAGCTCCCGACCCCTCGGACAGAAGCCGTTCACCGACCGGTGACTGAGCGCCTGAACGACTGGAATCAAGCGGAAGAATTGCTCTCTTCTGAAGACCTGAAACTCCAGGCTGAACGCTGTCTCGATTGTGGCGTTCCCGGCTGCCGAAACGCCTGTCCATTGGGCAATTTCATCCCCGACTGGCTGGCAGCCGCCAGCCGTGGAGATTGGAAAACCGCCGGAGATCTGGCCCACGCGACCTCACCACTACCCGAGGTGTGTGGCAGCATCTGTCCACAGCACCGTCTCTGCGAAGGTGCCTGCACCCGCGGAAAAATGGAAGGTGCAGTCACCATCGGCGCAGTAGAACGCACCCTGGCCGAACGGGCACTGAATGCAGGCTGGCGGCCCATCGAACCCACGCATCGAAATGGCCGCAAGGTGGCGATCATTGGCGCCGGTCCGGCGGGTCTTAGCTGTGCGGAGCGTCTAAACCGGGCTGGCGTGGAGGTCACCATTTATGATCGATCCAACATGATCGGCGGCCTGCTACAGACAGGCGTTCCATCATTCAAGCTGGACAAGGCCCTGCTGGCGCGACGAAAAACCCTGCTGGAACAGGCCGGCATCCGGTTCACTCTCGGCCTACCGGTGGATGATGTCATGTTGTCTCGCTTGCTTGAGCAGAATGACGCCCTCTTTCTGGGGCTGGGCGCACAGAAATCGCGACTCATCGATCTACCCGGACAGACCCTTACCGGCGTTGAACAGGCGCTTGGCTGGCTCGAGAGAGTCAATGCTGGTGATAGAGAGCCGTTAACCGGCCAACGGGTATTGGTGCTCGGTGGCGGCGATACCGCCATGGACTGCACCCGTTCCGCACTGCGCATGGGCGCAGAGGTAAGCGTCGCTTATCGTGGCCCGAAAGAGTGCCTGCGCGCCTCCCCCAAGGAGATCACACTGGCCCGCGAAGAAGGAGCCAAATTTCTGTTTAACCACATCCCCCTCGAATGCGAAGGTGCGGTCAAGGTTCGTGGGGTGGGTTTCAAAACATCGGAGGGGACGGCAGTCATTGGCGCTGACCGCGTCATTCTTGCCCTCGGCCAGCAAGCCGATCCGCCAGCCTGGCTCGGAAACTTTGGTATTGCCACGGAGTCTGACGGCCGTATTCGTGTCGACCCCCAAGGCCGCACCACTCACCCCAAAATCTGGGCGGGTGGCGATAATACGTTGGGTCCCAATCTGGCCGTCAACGCCATAGCCGCAGGTCTCACCGCAGCTGAAGGCATATTGACCCGATTCAGCCTGTTGCAACGAATTCGGCGGCAGGCATGAAGCGAATCGTTCTTCTGCTTATGATCTTTTGTCTGCCGCAGCCAGTCGCAGCCAGCCATCCATCGGCAGGTATCGATCTGTGTGAGGTGCATAAAGACAAACTGCCCCCCGGCCTCACCGCCGAATCGCTGCCAGAACCTCATTCAAAAGGGGCAGGCTTGCTGCATCAATACTGCACTCAATGCCACAACCTGCCGGGACCGGATCGCCATACGGCAGCCGAGTGGCGCGAGGTAACACCCAAGATGTTTCTGTTGATGGATGTTTCACACCGTTTCGGCGGATTGATGGGCCAGGTGGAGATCATGCAGAGAGAGGAACAGGAACATTTACTGGTCTATCTGGAGCGCCATGCCTTACCGTCAGCAGGTCAGGTAGCAACTGCCGATACCTTCCAATCCAATCAACCCTGGCTGACACGTCTTTGGGCTCTGATCCCCTTTCTGCTGCTGATGGTGTTGGGTCTGCTGCGTTGGTGGGGTGGTTGGCGAGGGGATAATAACAACCATGCGTAATCGAATCATCATTCCGCTGATTATCACCCTGTTGGCTGTTCCAGCAGGCTTTGCTTATGTGCACTGGAGCAAGGGAGGAACCGGCACCGGTCTCTACTCCCGTTACTGGTCACCTGATCCGGTACAGGGCTATTGGGATCCGGCCAACTTCTACCAATCACCGGATTCGGTCCAGGGCATTTTCGCAGGCGAACAGTGTGTCCAATGCCATGAGGGAATCACCCCCGGCATAGTCAACGACTGGCGCGCCAGCCGCCATGCCCAGAGAGAGGAAACGGTCTATTGCAACGACTGTCACGGCAATGACCATCAGCAGTTACGACTGCCCACTCCCGATGTATGTGGCAATTGCCACGCAAAACAGCACGACGAATTCAGGGATGAGGCCCGCTACGGCTTCCCCAGCCATGTACTGGCGATGGAACGAGCGGTGGATGCCAAGCACTTCGTGGACAAGCCCAAGGCCGAAGTCCAATCCTGTGTACAGTGCCATTCGGTGGCCACCAAGTGCGACTCCTGCCATAGCCGGCACCGTTTCGATGCCGCAGAGGCACGCCGCCCTGAAGCCTGTATCACCTGCCACTCAGGGCCGCCGCATCCCGATGATGAGACCTACTTCGCCTCCGCCCACGGCAAACTCTATCTGGCTGAAGGCAATAACTGGGATTGGTCAAAACCGCTGACCAAGGGCAACTACAAAGCGCCCACCTGCGCCTACTGCCACATGGACAACGGACGCCATCAGGTGGCCGAGAAGTCCCTGTGGAAGTTCGGCCTGCGGGAGATCAATCCTCATACATCCAAAAACCAAGTGCTGCGCAAAAAATGGATCAAACTCTGCAGCGACTGCCACGAAGAAGAAAAGGCCAGGCAGTGGTTGACCGAACTGGATCAGGAGCGCAAACAAGCTTGGCAGAAACTCTATATGGCGGAGGCAATCCTCAAGGATCTGCGCAGCGACCGACTGCTTCAACCTGCTGCCGGTGAACGTCCACCCTACCCTATGGACTGGCTGGACAGTCTCTGGCCCAGAGAGCGTATCGGTTTTTTTGAAGGCCAGGCATCGGTCTTCTACAATGTCTCCGCCATTGAGCGCGACTACTTCGAGATGTGGTACTTCGACAACCTGGGGGCGTACAAATCCGCCGCCCACAGCAACCCGGCAGGCGTTGAAGCCGGGCATCGGAAAATGGTGGCGTCACTGGATCGCATAGAGACCCAGGCCAACGAGTTGCGCAAACTCTCCCAGGCGGAGAAAAAAGCAGAGATCAGAATCAAACCCTCAGGGGATCTCTGGATGAAGGGTGCCTACACCGACTACAACCGGGAGCACAATTGATGCGGAAAGCAATTTCAGATGTAGGATGTGGTGAGCTTGCGAACCGCATCTGTCGCGAACGATGCGGTTCGTACCTCACCACATCCTACATCTTTGGAATTTTCTGCTTGGCAACTTATTCCACCCTGGCAGCTGAACCCGCCCCACCAGGACCATTCACCGAGACTGAGTGCATCACATGCCACACAGAACGGGATCCAAACCTGATCAGGCAATGGCGCGAAGGTTCTCACTCAGCCGATTCCGGCATCGGCTGCAGCAACTGTCATGGCGAAAATCACAAGGAGTCAGCCATAATAGCGAGAAAAGACCAAAGCTGTACCGGATGCCATGAAGGTCCCGCAAGCCACAGTTACTCTACCTCCAAACACGGCATCATCACACGTCTCGAAGAGGCCAGGCAGGATTGGCGGCAACCCCTGCAACGCGGTAACTACCGGACTCCCGGTTGCAGTTACTGTCACCTCCATAACAGTGACCATGGTGATACCATGGCGCCTGATCGCGGTCCTGAAGTGCGCCAATGGATCTGCGCCGGTTGTCACAGCCCACGTTATGTCCGTGAACTGTTTGCCAACGGCAACCGTCAACTGGAGATCGCCGACCTCAAACTGACAGAGGGTGAGTCATTGATCGCCTCTGCTGTCGACGATCAGACAGATGCCTTGCCGAAACTGCGGAAAAGTCTGAACCACCATCGGCACAATGTCCTTCTTGGCATCGCTCACCAATCCCCGGATTACCAGTGGTGGCATGGTCAACCGGCGCTGGATGGTGACCTGATCCGAATTCGCGATAGAATCCTGCAATCCCGTCGACGCAAGTCACTGGCGGACAACCTGGAGGAGTAACATTCATGTCCACCCTGCTCCAACAAGCACCTTTTTTTCTACTCTTGTTGCTGTTTTGGCAGAGTCCGGCGCTAGGATTGACCCTCTCAGGTGTCGTGATAGATGATGAAGAGACTGTTGCCGGAGTGGAGATAATGCTGACAGACGCGAGCAACAACGTTGTCCTGGACAGTCTATACACCAACAGGAAAGGTGCATTCCGTTTCTCCGTCAAACCGGGTATTTTCAATGTTGGCGCGTTCAAAGACGAGTATGCGGTTAACTGGAGCAGAGGTGTGGCAGTAAAAGATACCGATATTTCAATCAGGATTGAGTTCACGCCAGAGGCGTTTGCGGACGATCCGTTATCAGTATCGGATGATTGCGAGTGAATAAACCACCCCACCGCAAGCGGACGGGATTGTTAAGCTGCGGGGAATGAAACCCAAAGAGATGAAAGATCAGCATTGCGAAATCACCAAAGCTGTCTCCGGGACGGATGATGCACAAGACCGGCTTTGGCCCTCCCCCGCCTATACCCGACAGGTCGAAGCATTGAAGAACGCTATAGGCAAAAAAGTCTACCTCACCGAACTCAACCCCGGTGATATCAACATGGGCATCCGCCTTTCGGATACCGCCTTTGAACTGCTGGGTATTGTCGATTTCCCGCAACCTGATCCCACAAAAGGGATCGCCCCACACTTGATCCTGCTCGACGATGGCCGGGGCATCAATCTGGGACACATTGCCCGGATTTCGTTGAACACCCCCTTCAGCCCTTCTGCTGCCAACACCCTCTATCAGGATAGATTCCTGATGCAGCATCTTCTGTTACGTGAGCGGCGGCTTTCCAAGACCTCTATTGCCACAAAATCCAAAGCATTGCTTGGAAGACTGCTTGGGAAACCGTTGGATAACCCGATCATAGAGAACGGGGAATCGATCTGTGAGCCCGAGGGGACCACCAATAGAAAACGGGTGAAGAAATCACAATAATAATCAGGCGAGGAAGTTGAAGCCCCAGCCAACCAGCGTGAATGCCACAGCCAACACAGCAGCAAACAGGGCCAGCGCCTGCCACTTGATGACCTTGCGCAAGATCAGCATCTCGGGCAGCGATAGTGCCGCCACGCTCATCATCAGGGCAAGCGTTGTGCCCACGGCAACCCCTTTTGTAAGCATCGCCTCAGCCACCGGAATCACCCCGGTGGCGTTTGAGTAGAGGGGGATGCCCAACACCACGGCCGCCGGTACCGAGTACCAGGCATCGCCTCCCAGATATTCACCAACCCACTGTTCAGGCACAAACCCGTGGAACAAGGCGCCCACGCCTATGCCCAGCACCACCCACTTCCAGATTCGACCGACAATCCCCTTCACCTCTGCTACTGCATAGCGATGCCGGCCTGCGAAGGATCTGTCCGGCGCAGGTAGATCAGCCTCTCCCATGTGGATCTTCCAGACGTAATCCTCGACCCAACGTTCCGGCCTGAATGCCTGCATCACCAAACCACCAAACCAGGCAACCAGTAACCCCGCCGTTACATAGAGCGCCGCCAATTTCCAACCGAGGATGCCAACCAGGATTACTGCGGCAACTTCGTTAATCATCGGGCTGGCGATAAGAAAGGAGAAGGTGACGCCCAGGGGTATTCCCGCCTCCACAAAACCGATGAACAGCGGCACCGAAGAGCAGGAACAGAATGGCGTCACCGCACCGAGGGAGACCGCGAACCCCCGTGCCTGCCAATCCGGGCGGCCACGCACAAATCTGCGGACCCGCTCCGGAGACAGCAATGCCCGCAGCAGTCCCATGAGATAGATGACAATAACCAGAAGTGCAAATATCTTGGCCAGGTCCATGACGAAGAAGTGCAACGCCGCGCCCGTGGGTGATAGCGGGTCGAGTCCCATGCCTTGATAGATCAGCATGTTTGCCAGGATCTCAAACATCCACAGCTTCTTCCTTCTCATGGGGTACATCAGGAAGGTGAAACGAAAGCAGCGCAGCCACCAGCACGAACCCGGCCGACCACCAGAGACACCCCACCAGCCCCTGCGTCTGGTAAGCCCAACCGGAGAGCATCGTACCCACCAGCCGGCCACCTGCATTAGCCATGTAGTAGAAGCCGACGTTCATCGAGACCTTGTCGAAATCGGAATACGCAAGAATCAGATACGAGTGCACAGCTGAATTAATGGCAAAGACGATTCCGAACAGAATCAAACCAAGGATCAGCACCACTTGCGAATCCCATCCCTGCCCCAACGCCAGAGCTAAGCCGGCGGGGATAAACACCAGCAGAAAAGCAGAGTTGCGCGCAGTTTTTCCACCTGGCCCCTGACCATGATGAGTGTGCCGTACCAGTCTTGGTGCGGCGGCCTGCACCAAACCGTAACCGATCACCCACAGCGCCAGGAAAGCACCCACCCAGGAGAACTCCCACTTCAGCACGTCATAGAGGAACACCGGCAGACCCACCACAAACCAGACATCACGGGAACCGAACAGGAAGAAGCGGGCCGCCGACAGCCAGTTGATCGCCGGAACCTTGGAAAATACCTGGGTAAACTTGGGCTTGGATTTCATCTTGCCCACACCGGAGGGCAATAACACGGCTGTCACCACCAGCACTATCAGCAGCATACCAGCCAGCACGGCCAGCGCTGTCCGAAAACCGATCCACTCCAGCAGTGCCGCTCCGATAAAGAACCCCGCCCCTTTGAGGGCGTTCTTGGAGCCGGTCAGCACGGCGACATACTTGAACAGCTTCGACTCGCCGCCACCGCTTAAGGTTTTTACGCTGGCCTTGGCCGACATCTTGTTCAGGTCTTTTGCGATGCCCGACAACGCCTGGGCAGCCATCACGAAGGGCACGGTGAGCCAGGCATCCGGCACAGTGAGCGCCATCAGTGCCACCACCTGCATCCCCATACCGATGTGCATGGTGAGATTGAGGCCGATACGGGCTCCCAGCCAACCCCCCACTAGGTTGGTGACGATGCCGAAGAACTCATAGAAGAGAAACAGCATCGCCACCTCGAAGGGCGAGTAGCCCAGCAGGTGGAAGTAGAGTACCACCAGCATGCGGATGGCACCGTCGGTGACAGTAAAGGCCCAGTAGCCGCCGGTGACTGTAAAATAATTTCTGAGATTCTTATCCATCATCTTCCACCGTTGATCGAAGAGATCGGAGTCAAACCGCCCCGCCCCCATCACTTTGACGGCACAATTCTTGTGCAGTTTGACTCCGACCCCGGGTGCTAAAGCGCCCTCGCCACCTTGCCGGCAATATCCATCATCCGTTCCACATAACCCCACTCGTTGTCATACCAGGCGTATATCTTGACTTGAGTACCATTAATCACCATGGTGGAGAGTGCGTCGACGATGGAGGAACGCGAATCATTGAGATAGTCGACTGAAACCAACGGCCGCTCCTCATAGCCCAGAATACCCTCCAGCTCCCCCTCGGCAGCCTCTTTGAAGTAGCCGTTAACCTCTTCGACCGTAACGGGTCGACTGGCCTCGAAGACGAAATCTGTGAGTGAAGCATTGAGCAGCGGCACTCGCACCGCGTGGCCATTGAGCTTGCCGGTCAGTTCAGGAAATATCCGGGTGATCGCCTTGGCCGACCCCGTCGAGGTGGGAATCAGGGACTGGCCACAGGCCCGCGCCCGGCGCAGATCCTTGTGACCCATATCGACGATGGTCTGGGTATTGGTGATGTCATGGATGGTGGTCATGCAGCCGTGTTTGATACCGATCCGCTCGTGCATCACCTTGACCACCGGCGCCAGACAATTGGTGGTACAGGAAGCGGCGGTCAGCAGGTGATTCACCGCTGGGTCGTATAGATCGTCATTAATTCCGTAGACTATGTTAAGCGCACCTTCAGTGGGTGCGGCCACGATCACCTTCTTCACCCCTTGTTCGAAATAGGCATTCAGGGAGTCCGGCTTTTTGTGGTGTTTACCGGTGGCCTCGATGACGATGTCACAATCCGACCAATCGGTATCACCAATTTGCATATTTGATGAATAGGCCAACGGCTTGCCATCGACGATCATCACTTCATCATCCGATGCGGTTTCAAGATCCCAGGTGCCATGCACCGAATCAAACTTGAGCAGGTGCGCTGAACCCTCCGCATCTGTGGCAATCTCATTGACGCGGACAAACTCAAACCCGTCCCTTCCCCAACCTGCCCGCAGACCCAGCCGACCCATGCGACCAAAGCCGTTGATGCCAATTCTTACAGTCATCTCTATCTCTCCTTAAGGTAGTCTATTCAGCGATCCATTGACGGACCAGATCTGGCCCCGGCAGGCCGCCGGCATGAACCACCTTGCCATCAACCACCACACCGGGGGTGGACATCACACCGTAGCCCATGATCTCTGCCATATCGGTGATCTTCTCTAACTCGATCTCCGCACCTGCCTGTTCTGCGGCAATTCGGATCAGATTGGCGGTGGTCTCGCAATTTTTGCAGCCGGAGCCCAATACCTTGATGTTTTTCATAGTCGGTTCCTCTGGATCTTGTAAAAATCAGGCGCTACAGACGCCGCTGGGACGGTTGGGCATCTCCGCCAAGGCAACGGCGTCACTGGCAAAAGGCTCTTCATCCCGTATTCCTTCAGCTGTCTTGCGGATCACCGCCTCCACCCAGGGTGGAATCTCCTGGTTGAGACGGTAGTAGATCCATAGCCCAACCTTGCGGTCACTGACCAGTTCCGCCTTGCGCAGACCAGCGAGATGGTGGGAGACCTTGGGTTGGGGAAGTCCCAGCGCTTGGGTCAATTCACAGACGCAAAGTTCTTCATGATTGACCAGCAGGGAGAGGCAACGAAGACGGGTAGGATCGGAAAGCGCCTTGAAAAGCACTGTGGGCGACATATCGAATTAGCTCTATATCTACGAATGAAGATATATTATATATCTAGGTAAATCGATATAGCAATGAAAATCTAGGGGGCGGAGCCAAGACTCAAAAGGACCTCAATGATATAGAGTCGATGGTGAGTGCCACTCTGGACTTCATGCGAGGTGCTGAAACAAGGAAGTCCAGCCAACACCTGGACATGATGACCTTGCTGGATAGTATTCAGGAGGATGCCCACAGCGGCGACCTGAAGTTGCAGTATCGCTCCGGGGATGACTCTGCGCCAAACTGACTCTACCGAGATGGTCAGCCTATCAATGCACCCGGAACCCAGCATGGCAGGCAATACAGCGCTCCGTCAGTGCAGCAAAACCGGCCATCGCCTTCTGCAGATCGGCTTCTGACAGAGTCCGGCTCAAGCGGCTTGCCTCACGGTGCATCTCCGTACCCAATGCGCGCATTGCCGGCGGCATCAACGGCGCCATGTGCGAGGCTCCATGCGACATCATTGAACTCATGCCCACACGCTGCTCGATCACATCACTCGCCCTGTCCCACTCATCTGCGGCAACCAAAGATTGCGCCTCGGCCAGGGCCGACATATGGTCACGCATATTCATCATCATGTGTCCGCGCATCATCTCGGGGAATTGAACCAACTGCCGATCATCAGCAGATGCCGAAGTTGCGAGCAAGCCGCCTAGAACCCATAGCAATATTTTCCTACCCATCTCAACCCTCCATTCAAATTGCAAACCAGATGGGTAGTTTATCGGTTTCTCGGTAGCGTATCAGCACTGCGGCCAGTAAGGCGGGTGATCTCTCCAATGCTATAGCGACTCTCTCTCTGGCCACAGGCTCGCAACGGCCTCCAACAAGATTTTAGCCTTGCCACATCTACGGCAGCTGGGAGCAGTGAAAAGCTCGACCTGAATGGGTGGCAATGGACTCTCCTCAGAAGTGAAACCGGGCGCTCAAGATATATCGTTTATCGTTTGGCCCGTTCAGATCCTTGACCAGCGCCCCTTCAACCACCCAGCGTTTGTGGATCGACTGCAATCCAACTGTGGCTTGGTGCACCATCTCTCTGCCCTGTTCCCAGCGCCCGCCCAGTTCCAGGTCGAGATCCCATTCACTACCGATGCCCCACTCCGCATGTTCAGCTGGGCTGAGACGATATTGCCAGGCGATATCGTAACGCGCCCGGTCGTTGGCATCACCCAGCCCTTCAATCCAGAGCGCATCCAGATCCCACTCATGGCGTTGACGATAGAAGGTTGCCACCGCACCCAGCGACAGACTCCTATCCCGAGCACTATCGGTCGGCAGGACCACTCCACCCAGCAGACCAAGCCGGCTGGTACCCTGCATAGTGTCATCTTGCCAGACAATGTGCCGGTAGAGGAGACTCAGATCACCCAGACGGTCACCACCGCCGGAAGAGAGACGATAGGGCACGCCCAGAAACAGGGTCTGTTTTGCACTGAACCCGTATGCCAGATTGCTGCTCAGACTGTTTACACCGGTATCACCATTGTGCTCATCCACAAAACGCACTACCGTACCGCCCGCCTCTATCGGCAGTGCGACAAATGAGCGAATGCCCATTGCGCTGGCATCGATGGTCAGAACAATCAACACCAGTCCCGTCACAAAGGTCTTATCAATGATCATTTTGCAGACCCGTCTGGTTGAAAGATGACTTCCCCCGGGGTAAAACCGGCATCGACGATGGCCTTGCGGATCGCCTTAAGATCAGCCGATTTACCCTGCTTCATGACGATGCGCGCCCGCTTGTTTTTCAGACTCACATCGGCGGACTCAACACCCTGGAGCTTATTCAGCTTCTTCTCTGTGCCATAGACACAGAACGGACAGGTCATCCCCGTCACCTCGATCTCGACCACCTGCGGCGCACCGGCCCAACCCGGTGAAACAGTGAAAAGCAGCAGACTGATCAGCAGTGAAATAAAAGGCCTCATGGGAGCTTCCTCCTGTTAAGTTGGAAAAAAGACTCAAATATCGAACCAGATGCGCAGTGGCAGGGCGAGATAAGCGGCAATAAAACCGATGCCCCAGATAGTGACGGAAGACCAGTAGATACGCCGGTTCCAGATCTGGGTCTTATTGCAGAGTTCACCCAACTGAGGATCACTGGGACAACTGCGTCCGGAGCGATAAAGCAGCCACCCGGAGAGACCCAGCATGAGACCAGAGAGTGCAAACACCCATGCTTTGTGCTGGCTCAAGGTGATCAGAAAGGGAAGCGCACTGGTCAGTGCCGCGACTGTCGCCCCCAGTCCCAGGGTGACCAGGAAGATCGGCAGGGCGCAGCAGATCAGTGTACCGGTGGTAACAAACAGGGTCAGCCATGTGATGCCGCCATCTTTTGCTCTCGCATCTCGCCATTCCTGCATTTTTCCAGTCTCCTCTCGGGAAAATCCAATATGCCGCTCCAGCACGAGCTTGGCGCGATAGTCACTCTTCTCCGAATTGCCGTTTAGATAATAATTATGGCTGCATGAGCTGGCTATAAGTTCCGCCCACACGGAAAACTTCTTTCTGATTAAGTAGTCTACAGCCTGGAATTGACTCCAGGTCAAGCCAAAATCATTTCCCACATCGCCACACTGGATATCAGTCTGCCAGCCACTTGACCCCGTACTCTGGTACGGAGTTCATACTTCCTTCAGACATTGATGGATCGACATAGGAAAGCGCGTCATGAATGAACACACCGTTTCAGAATATCGCTCGCTGCTCGCCGCCGCCGTTGCAGCAGTTGGCCTTTCCCTGGTATGCCTCCTGGATACTGAGGTAATCCGCAAAGGCGCGGCGCCCCACCGCGATTTAATACCCCGGTCGCATGCGGCGGGAGGGTCATTGGAAAGGTCAATGAGCCACCCTTTGGCTGTTTACCGCTCTGTGCTTCTGATCTCAAACAACACTTCCGTAACCACTTTCCCCGGAACGTCCAGCTTCAATCGAATGCGATAAGACGCGTTTCCGTGTAACGCGAAGTAATTCCCGAAAGTCACTGCGTCGTTAACTTTCATACGTTCAAGAATCTTTGTGCTTCCACCCAAACCAAGCCTGGCTATGTTTGCTGTAATCTGGGCATTTGAGATGCGTACCCCGTTCTTGGCGTCGAAAAGAGCGACCACAAGATGGTACTGATTCCTCCCTTGTTGTGCACCACCATGCATCCTTGCTTCCTTTGACAAACCCCGGCCCTGTATCACTTCTGCTGGAATCACGCCGATATAGACATCCATACCACCAACGGTTTTATGGGTATCAATATCAAACGCCAAAACTTCCCATGGCGTCATCAGAAGAACAATCAACATCAACAGACAGACACGAATTCCAGATAGCATGATGTTCATTCCTTGCATCCTCTATATATTTATTTAACTTGCAACTCTTTCTGCTGGCATAACTCTCGGCCAGTCCCAGGAAGAAGCTAAGTCACTCGAGGCCCGGCAGCAGCTTGCGCAATGCCTCAAACATGGCGTACTCATATCCGAAACCTCTTGGCCCGTGTAATTCCACCTACTTTCTGAACCGCATCTTCTGTGCCAGAACAACATCGCGAGAAATGGCGCTGGAATATCAAAGGGTTACAGGCATGCACGACGTATGGTGGATCTCTAGTTCCGAATGGATATGTAACGGGTCATTGAAAAACTCGACGTTTAGTTAAAGCGTCCAGAAAATTGACCTTTCCTCCGCCACGCACCGGTTGTGTCGTAACATCACGTTTGACCGGTTACCAGCGAATCATTCATGCCCCAGGGGTTCCACAGCCCGCAGCCACAACTTTCGCCACCATCGCGTAACAACGTGGTTCCTATCCGTTTCGTGTCCACCCTTTTTGTAAAGCCAGTGCGCTGCGTCGCCCCGTTCAGCCTGTCGATCCATGGCCACCGAGCGGATCTGAACCTCGAAAACCGTCCCAATATCAGCAGCCACGCAAGTGTGTAGACTCCTGTAGCTATTTCCCTTCGGCTTGGCGATATAGTCCTTAAAACGGCTTACCTCTGGCTTGAAAGCCTGATGAATGATGCCAAGGGCGGCATAACAGTCGGCTTCCGTAGGAACAATGATTCTGAAGGCAAACAGGTCATGGATTTCGTCCAGGTTCAACCCCTTGTCCTGCATTTTCGACCATACACCAGCGGTATGCTTAACCCGGTGCAGCACCTCAACATAGGGGATGCCCTTCGCTTCAAGCAGGCGGCACAAGTCATCACTGCGCTGCTCTGACCACTCCTGCCAGGACGCTTTCAATTCAGAAATACGATCATCCAGGCTTCTGTACGTATCGGGTTCCATCAAATGCAGAGCCGCGTCCTCAAGCCGGGCCTTGATCTGGTGGAAACCAAGACGGTTGGCCTCCAGCGCCTCCTGCCGCCATACACTACGGCCGAGCTGTATGGCCTGTGGATCATCGGGAGACGTCGTTTCCAGCTTTTCACAGACTGCAAGAAGTTCGCAGTAAGCCGGAGAGTTGGTTTGATCGGATACGGTGTCGCCCGATCCAAGTGGTTGTTCCTGATCTGCCATGACGGGGCTATCCCCACACTTTGGCATCAGCGATCGGGCCTTTTGCTCCGCCTCGAAAAGATGGGTCATCGCACTTTGCACTTCCAGTACCATGTTGCCGAAACGCCAAGCCAACCAGCGTATCTCCCAGGCGCCCCCGGTAAGCTCGATGGGCCTCCAATAGCCCATTTCCATCTTTTTCACGCCCTGCACCAAGCGGTTAACGGGTTTAGTCACCTGAAAATAGATGGCTGCTGCGAGGAAGAGGAAGACCACGCCAACAGTGACCGTAAAATGAACGCCCCAGAGCAGCCAGTCACGACGTACCGCATTCCTGTACTTCTCACTGTCCTTCAACACCACTAGCGCGCCTTTCCCCCCATTGAGCAGCGGAGAGAAAATCGGAATTGTGGTCTGAAGATAGCCAACATTATTCGCACCATCTGCCGATACCCCGGTGGAGAACACCGATTCTTTAGCTGCATCGAGCAGGACGACCTCATGAACGGGATACCCTTTCTTCGAATAGGCCGTGTGGAACTCCTCCACCTCCCGCTCCATGGTTTCGAGGTTTATGGCCGCCTCCAAACGGACAGCCAGTGGCACCAGTGACATCTTCAACAACTCCTCGTGCATTTGCCGTTCTTCCTTTAATTCAAGGAGCTGTTGACCGATTGAAATGCCACCCATTACGAGACTGATGATCAGCACTGTTGAGAGGGCCAGGCGCCAGCCGAGGGAAAGTCCGCGGTTGGGTGGCGAGAAGCGAGTCTGCTGGCCGGAGACAAAAGCTTTTTCCATTAAAGTTAATCCTGTAGGTTAGCGCTGCAACCACTCATGATCATCGCGGCACTCATCGCTTGTTCCCGTTGGCTGTCTCAATGGCGTTTATTTATCTATCAACGACGCCATTTCTGTTGTCTGGACATGTGCCGTCATAGGGTGTTCAGGACAAGCTTTCGTTTATCGATTCACCACACCCATTTCATGCCTCTCACCCTGAATTGGGATCTCACCACGGATCGCCAGTGTCTGCTGATCGAGCACCCAGATCTTTGGGGACTTACGGCTGGAAACGTCTGCAAGATCGGGAGGTGGTGGACTCATATCGCCTGCTCCCAGGAACGGTTCCTTTCACGGTGCGCTATGACAAACAGAGCACATCTCTTCGAATGCTTTGCCACCTGCGGCCAAGCGTTCTTCACCCGAAAGCTTTGATACAACGATGTACTCAGCCCTGTACAAACAGAGTTCTTTCTGGTGTTTTCCAGTAACCACCGGACCACGCCTGACTCGCGTGTTATCGAATAACCCAGAATAGGTGAACGCAACTACTCTCGTTGCGCCGAAAACCAGCATAAGTGCAATCCCTAATGTGGGGAAAGCGATTCGACTACCCGCTGGTGCCAAAACCCAACGGACAGCCGGAGCCAACACCTCAGCGCTGCATCAGGCGCTCAAGCATAACCTCGATCTTGGCCATTCGTGCGTCGATAAGATCCAGGCGATTCACCACCTGTTTGTGCTTACGCATCATGCCGTGGCCCATCATCCCTTTGCCATGACCTCCCTTCATTCCCTGGGACATCATGCCTCCCTGGCCCATCATGCCGCTGCGGTTTCCCATCATTCCAGGTCCACCCTTCATCATGCCTGGGCGCCCCATCATCATGGTCCCGCTCTGAGACTCAGCACTCTGTCCCCCGGACATCATCCCAGGTTTCATCATGCCACTTGGCGCAACTACTGCATCTCCGGGTGCTTTTTCCATCGAAAGGGCGTCTTGCGTAACTTCTGCGGCCTTTTCTGGATGATGTTCGTCCACAGCCAGTACGAGCGGACAGGCCAACAGAAGGCCAGACAGTGCAACAAAAACAAATTTTTTCTTGAACATCGATTCTCTCCTCAGGGGTACATTGATTGATTCAAACGTTGTTGAACCTTTGGCGATAAACATGCCTGTTGATTGCAGGGCTCGTGCCAACACGAACCTCAAGGGATTTTCTTGTTTAATAACAGTGAGATAAGAAAGCATTTTCCAGGCGATGCATGGCTATTCCCGTGCAAACTCTTTAACGAATCGAGGAAATTCTCAACGTTTCGTTAAAGCCGTCCGGAAAGGAAACGTCAATGTCAATCGGGTTCCAATCCCTACATTGCTGGCCAGCGTCACCCTACCACCGTGCTCCTCCACCACACGTTTGACCAGTCCCAGCCCCAGGCCCGTACCTTTTGGCTTGGTGGTAAAGAAAGGTTCAAAGGCCCTTCCCATAACCTCCTCACTCAGAGGTTCGCCGCCATTCGTTATTTCGAAAATCAGCTCATTCCCTTCGTGTCGTAATGAAGTACCCACCTCACCGCCTTGGGGGCTGGCTTCTATGGCGTTTTTGATCAGGTTCAGCAATACCTGATGGATCTGTGTCTCATCCACACGCATCGCCGTGCATTCGCTACAACCTTCATGTTTCAGGAGGATACCCTTCTCACCTAGAAGCGGCTCCTGCTGCTTGAGCACTTTGCTCAGCAAACGATTCATATCCACCGGCTTGGCGGACAGTCTGACCGGTCTCACATAGTCAAGGGTTTCAGACAGTAGACCATCCAGCCGATCCACCTCACCCAGCACCAAATCAACACGTCGGTGCTCCCGATCCTCAAGCGAGGCCGAACCCCGCAACCCTGACAGGGCAAGCTTGATGGATGCCAAAGGATTGCGCATCTCATGAGTCAACACCGAGGCCATCTGGCCAATGGTGGCAAGTCGCGTCTTGAGCAGCACCTCCTCGTGTGCCGCCTCCAGCGCCTGGGTTCGATCCCGAACCTGAGACTCCAGACGCCGTTCGTAGGTCCTGCCGATACGGCGCATGGCGTAGTATCCCAATAGCGTGATCAAAACATAGGTCAGCAGCATGACAGCGAGCGGTTTCCTGCATCGTCATCTCCTGCTGCCAGATGAGCATCGGATGCTGTTCGTTGTCGACTGCGTGTAGGGCGCCGCTCTCTTGCGGCAGCAGCGTTTTTGAACCATCCAGGCGGGTGGCATGGGCCAACCAACTCTGTTCTATCGGCAGAGGGGAATCGAGAGACATCTCACTGTCCACGATGATCGTCTGATTGTTACGATCAAGCACATAGATTCGAAAGCCGAAAGCTCTGTAGTCATCGATGGCATGGGACAAGATACTTTTGACGTCTTGCGAATCACTGAGAAAAAAAGATTCGAGCTTGGGAAGCAGGGCGGAAGCGATCTCCCGATTGTGTTCGATGCCATGTGCCGTTAACCGTTCCTGGAGATAGTTTACTACGTGGGCAGTTCCTGAAAGCCCGATTCCAGCCACGACCAATCCCATGATAAAGAAACTCAACCAGGATACTGTCGAGGACTTCCATGCCAGGTTTCTGAATAGAGGGATCATCGCTCTGTTTCCATTAAGAAAATTGATTCAGGGAACGCCAATGTATTCTCATTGTCACTCCAGTGTGACAATGCATTAACATTAAGATTCATAAGATACTAATTGAGTGTGCGACTATGGCTAAAATCCTCATCATAGAAGATGACGAAGTATTCAGTGAGCTACTAGTCATGCATATGGAGGACAGAAATCACGAGCCGCAAACTGCCCATACCCTGGAGCAAGCAAGAGAGCGACTGGCGGAGAGCATTCCTGACGCCATTCTTCTTGACCAGCAACTTCCCGACGGCTTCGGCATCGATATGCTGAAAGAGATTGTCGCACAGCCCCCATACCCGCCGGTCATCATGATCACCGGCGTCAGTGACAACAAACTGGTCATTCAGGCGATGGGGCTGGGCGCCCACGATTTCATCCGCAAACCGGTGGATGAGATTGAACTGGACACCACCCTGAGCAATGCATTGAAATCCCACCGCCTCTCCCGCCAAGTATCAGCAATAACCCACGCCGAAGATTACCAGGTCGATATCGGCCAGATCATAGGCACAAGCCCGTCAATACTGGAGATCTGCAAGACCCTCGGCAGCGTCGCCTCGAGCAACGCACCGGTTCTGATTACCGGCGAGAGTGGCACCGGCAAGGAGGTCGTGGCCCGGGCACTCCATCACCACTCCGGGCGCACGGGCCTGTTTCTGCCCATCAACTGCTCGGCCCTGGTAGAAAACCTGTTGGAGAGCGAGCTTTTCGGCCACGAAAAAGGCAGTTTCACCGGCGCGATAGCCCGTAAGGAAGGAAAATTCGAGCAGGCTGTCGATGGCACTCTGTTTCTCGACGAGTTGGGGGAGATGCCAGCCTCACTACAAGCAAAGCTGCTACGAGTACTACAGGAGGGCAGCTTCGAGCGGGTTGGCGGCACTCAAACCCAGCATTCAAATGCGCGGATACTCGCCGCCACCAACCGGGATCTCAAAGCGATGATCGGTGCAGGCCTGTTCCGTGAAGATCTCTTCTACCGGCTGAATGTCGTCCACATTCATCTCCCCCCCTTGCGTGAACGCATGGGGGACATGCCGCTGCTCACCGAACATCTACTTGGTAAAATTAACAATAAACAACATACGGCAGTAAAACATCTGGCGGAAAATACCTGGCGCCGGATGAAGGTGTACTCGTGGCCGGGCAATATCCGCGAGCTAGAGAACATACTCACCCGCGCCGCAATTCTTGCACGCAGCGACACCATTACGGAAGATCTACTTGCCCTGCCAGAAGAACCCGGACATGAACATCCAGACAGTAAAGAAGAAGCCCTCCCCAGCCTACGGTTGATCTCCCTCGAAGTGATTGAGCAGGAACACATACGGGCAATCCTGGAGCATACCCGTTGGCACAAGGGCAAGACATGCGAAATATTGGGCATATCCAGACCGGCGTTAGACCGAAAAATCACGAAGTATGCGCTTGGTTAGACAAGCACCACAACACCGTCTTAACGAAACGTGAAATTATTTATCGTTTCATCATATCCTGGAGGAAACACGTGCTGTTCATCAACCGGGATAAAATCAATATCCTATTGTTTTATATAAATAATTTAAGATAATAATAAGTTGGCACGGCATCTGCAATATCTACTGCAAGCAGTCACCAAAGACAGCTTTTCAAACAAACTTTAAACCAGAATTTTGGAGATAGATCATGAAAAAGATATTTGCAATTGTCGGCCTTGCACTGTTGACTTCTGCCGCCTGGGCTCATGATGAACACTTTGGGGGTAACCCCGATATGTCCTCAAGTCCTATAATGGATCATGGCACGGGTGAACGCGCACATGCACTACAGAAGGGAGAGAACGACCTATATGCCAGTCAGATGATTTCACAGCCGGCTGACCATTCACACAAATCAGGACCGGTCGACCGCTCCGCATACGATCCTGATGGTAATCAGGGCATTATTCCAAATTAACACAGCCTATTCTTAACCGGCCTGGTCCCCAAGACTCCAGGCCGGTTGAGTCGATAGCCTTCAGGTGATAGGAATTCTGCAGTATGGTTTGTTCCCATCACATGCATTGCATATGCTTAAGATCCTGGCTATGCGCTTGCAATAATCGACTGTAGCTTGGTCAGGAAAGACGCGCGCTCCCCCCCCGGTACAGCCACCACTGCCGGGTGGCGGAATGGGGGGGTGGTCAGTTCCTGGAAATTGACCCTCTCTCCACGAAGGTCCAACAGCGGACAGCCGACTTTTTCCAACAACAGGGAGGAGGGTCCGATATCCCATAGAAAGGCGCCTCGGCTCATGTAAGCAAAGGTCGCACCCTGCAGAATCCGCTTAAAGATATATATAGCCGAGCGGGGATAATTGCCAACCTGGAGTCCCAGGGCCGCCTGGATCTGCTCCGGGCTCCGGTACTCTTCCCGTAACAGATCGTAAAAGCCCAAAGAGAGATAACACTCGCTGGCCCACTGGGTCGGAGTTGGGATTTGTTGGTGATTTTGATCAAAAACCCCTTCGGTATCGGCAAAGGCATAGTAGAGGGACTTCAGGGCGGGATAGAAATTCACACCGAAGAGAAAACGACCCCGCTGCATCACCCCAAAGCTGATACCAAAGCCGTCACTACCCTCCAGATAGGGTTTGGTGCCATCCAGTGGGTCGATGACGATGGTATATTCGGCGTTCGCCGGAGGCTGGCTTTGCGCGTTGAACTCCTCGGAAATCACCGGATAATCGCCGTACTCCTCTCTACAGAATGCCAGCAGTTGCCGTTCTGTGTGGATATCCACCTCTGAGAAGACCTCATTGGCGGCCCAGGCGTCCTCCATCGAATCATCGGTTTTGACCTGTGCCACCGCTTCCGATTGGCGTTCGAGCTGATAGTCGCCCAATTCCTGAAGCGTTTGGAACAGGACGTCCAGGCGATCGCGGAGTTTATCGATCATGATTCTGTATGTTTCTGGAAGAGCAGATCCCGGCTTGACCAGAAATAACCGATGCCGGAACCCACCACCAGCAGCAGGGTCAGCCCCATGTAGAGCATCTCATAGTAATCAGCAAGTGGCGTTTGATCCGGCCGCAACCAGAATAGTAGCGCCAACACCAAAACGGCAATACGGGTGGTCAGGGTGTGTTCTCTGGAGGGTTCGAAGAACACCGGCAGGGTAAGCAGGTAGGCGGCGACGCCCAGCAGGACGGCCATCTGCCAAGACTCAGGCACAACTGCGATCAGATAGACACCCGCCAGGGGAACGGATATCAGGTCGGTTTTTACCTTGGCAAATATCGATGCGCTGACCACCACATTGCTGGCCCCGGCGAACTGTTTGATGAATACCACCAGCAGATCACGGGTCAGCAGCACGAACAGGAACCATAAAGAAAAATGTCCGGCATCGATCAGCATGATCAAGAGGGCGAAATAGGAGATATGATCCACGATAGGGTCAAAATAGGCCCCGAACACCGAGCGCATGTCATAACGTTTGGCAATGATCCCATCCCAGCAGTCGCCCACGAAAACGGCGGCAAAGGCCAGGGCTATCCAGGTTCTGATGGATTCATCCTGGGTCATAAACCAGCTGATCAACAAGGGGAAGATCAGAAAAAAACGTAATACGGTTATCTGGTTCGGGGTCAGTAAGGGGCGGGTACTTTTTGTCATTGCCTGTCCATTGATTAAAAGGGGTCAGACCCCATTAATCCCATAGTGCCTTCAACTTCTTTAACAGAAAGTTATTGTCCTTTTTATCCCGGACGGCGATGCGTACATAATCTTTGCCTTCGAAGCCGATCTTGCCGGTGCAATCCTTGATCAATATTTCGTTCTCCTCCAGCAGGATGGTGGTCAACTCGGTGGCGGAATACTTGTGCATCAGTTCGCACAGAAAATAGTTGGATTGGGACGGAATCACCCGCAGGAATTTTATCTCCTGGAGTTTCAGGAAGAAACGGTCCCGCTCCTTGGCGATTCGGCTGCAGGCAAGATGGTAGTCTGAGCGGTATTTACCGAAGATCTGCAGAAAAAACTCACCAAAGGAGTTGATATTCCAGATGGATATCCGCTCTCTGATCGAGGCGATAATGTCGGCATCACTGGAGGCGATCACCCCGAGCCGCAAACCCGGTACCCCGTAGCTCTTGCTGATGCTCTTGATGATAATCAGGTTGGGATGGCGTTGCAGTACATCGGACGAGATCAGGGAGTTATGAATGCCATCGCTAGTAAAATCGACAAAAGACTCATCGAGAATCAGGCGCTTGTCCTTTTTCTTCAAGTAGCTCGCCAACAGGTGAACATCATCGGTGGAGAGATAGTGGCCGCTCGGATTGTCCGGGTTAATCAGCAACAGGGTCTCGACCTGCTTCGAGAACTGCTTGAGATCATCCAAACCGTAGCTGTAATCCGCATTGTCCGGGATGAATTGGACCACATTAGCATCGCCGATTCTTTCGGGATATTCATTGAACGTGGGGAAGATGACGCCTACCTTGCCCTCGACGAAATTGAACAGCGCATTGATCAGCTCGGTCGCGCCATTGCCGACGATGATCTCGCCGGCGTCGCAGGTAAACATCTCCGAGGCCATCAGATTCTGGATGCTCAATCCGGATGGGTATTCCGTCAGCAGGCTCTGGTAGTGATACCTCATTTCGTCCAGCATCCTGCGGGGCGGGAAATAGGGATTCACCAGATAGCAGAAATCCTTGAGAAACGGGAAACGCCAGTAGCCGCCAAACCGCTTCTGGTAGAGCTCGAGTTTTTCCCCCTCGGGAGCGAACAGGGTGCCTGCATTGTTCAGGTCCTTCTGGTCGTCGATCTCATACCATTTCTCGGTGGAGAGCCGGTGGACCTTCAGGTCCTGGGTTTCGAGCAGCGTGATGACCCGCAGTACCTGCTCGTAATACTCATTTTTGCCCAACGCCTGCTGATAGGCCTGCAGGAAAGGTACGTAGCTGTTGGTGGAGAAGTCGCGGGACAGCTTGTAGATGTTGACGGTCTTGTAATAGTCTTCGACCTGGCTGTAGTCGAAATCTTTCTTCGGAATGAACTGAATAATATTGTCGTCACCGTCCAGGGTAACGACGGTTCCGTCCATCCAGGCATCGTATTTGGCGACGATGGCCAGATTGGGGTGGGGATTTTCAATCAGATCGAATACGATGTTTTCTTCGAAGATCAGATCGCTTTCAAGCAATATCGTGTCATCCTCCAGCAGATATTTCTTTGCCAGGAAGAGGGAGTAGATATTGTTGGTCTTATCGTAGACCTCGTTTCTCACATAAACGATCTGCATCCCCTTGTATTTGTGACCCACCAGCTTTTTGACGTTTTCCGACTTGTAGCCAACGATCAGTATGACCCGGTTCACCTCTGTCTTGGCCAGGGTGTCCAGCATCCGTTCGATAAGGGTCTGGTCGTGAATCTTGACCATGCATTTTGTATTGTCCGCGGTGACCTTCCCGAGCCTCTTGCCCATTCCGGCAGCCAGAATAATTGCTTGCATTTACTTCACCTTATGATTCGGATCGTGATAAATGAAAAGAACCGGGTAAAACACTCTCGGCTCAAAAAATGTAAGTCACAGCGTTGCCTGTCGTACCAACTCAGCTGTTGTGACAATTCCGGCATTCTGCGGTATGGGGGTTTCTGCAATATCCTTCCCCCCCAGTTTTCCACCGACGATATATTCTTTGTGCATCATCTCCTGGGTCCATGTGAGGACCGTGTCGATTGCAGGTGTGGTCGTGTCGGTAATGGCCGCGACACCCTTGATAATCAGCAAGCCAAAAGGGATGTCTTCGGTAAAATAGCGGGATTGGAAATCCGGAATGAAGCCGTCCTCTGTCTTCAGCATGGGTGTTGGAATACCCCGGAATGAGGCAATTCCGCAGATCTTACGGGTCAGTTCCTGCGCGTTGCCAACGCCATAATGTTCAAGCAACGGCAAAATGTAAGAGAGGTCCAGGGGAATGCGGGCGAAGATGTCGTGTACCTCCCGGTCCATTCTGATCAGCAATTCAGATGCAGCATCATCCCAGCCTTCGTAGAAAAGGATAGGTTCCTGCCAGGACCGGCCCTTTTCATAGTCGCGGAAAAGCGTGTACATGCGGGGGGGATGAAGGATCGGATTGGAGGTGGCCAGGGTAATCTCGAGAAAATTGTTCAAACAGCTCACCGGCATTTGCAGGATTTCTTCAAGGATGGAGGCGATCTCACTGCACCTGCTCTGCGGGATGGAGGCGATTGCGATCCCCTCTTTTTTGGGACTGCCGAAAACCTCTCTGCCATAGTGGATAATGCGGCTGATATAGGGAACCCTCTGTGCCCCAAAAATGGAGACGCTGGCAGAAGCACCCTGCAAGGCCTTTTGTGCCAACCAGTCGAATCCACCGCTGCCTGGAAATGAACCGACCCAGACGTTCCCGGTCAGGTGGGGTGCGACCGTTTCCAGGACGGCTGCGCGGGCATAGGCCGGCAGTGTCAGAATGACGAGGTCTGCCCCAGGGATGACCTCACTGGCCTGGTTGGAGATCAGGTGGGGACGCCCGGTTGTGCTTCGATTCTGGTCATCCAGAACCCGAATGGACTCACCCCAAAGACCGGGTTTCCGGGTCAACACCCGGATTTCAAGCCCTTTTTTCTGACTCAACAGTCCTGCCAGCACATGGGCGACATTGCCTCCACCACAGATTGCTATTCTCATGATGCAGCTCCGTCACTTGATATTTTGCAGCTCACGGTCATTCGGGCGGGTGTCCAAGGGTGCAGACAAAAGCGGAATCCACCCCCCTGCTGTTGGAGCTCGCGCTGCCCTGGCATTGCGGGTAAGTGCTGCTGAAAAGTTAGAGGGTGGGGCTATAGTGGCGGAATCGGGAGCACCGATCTGGTGCCCGGCTGGATTTCACGATGCCACGTAATGTAACCGCGCAAGTATACCACAAAAACTGCTATGGTATCTGTGTTTGACAAGATCGGGGCGGGAGGCGTGCTGGATCAGGGCGTCGACGGCAAATGCTGCACTCTTTCGGAAGCCAATAAACTACCCCGCTGCAAGCAGGCGGGGTATTGCTAAGGAGTTGCCCGAGAATCTTTCTGATTCTCATCGCAACA
The DNA here is from genome assembly GCA_003660235.1 of bacterium endosymbiont of Escarpia laminata. Taxonomy (GTDB): domain Bacteria; phylum Pseudomonadota; class Gammaproteobacteria; order Chromatiales; family Chromatiaceae; genus QGON01. The sequence goes on from QGON01000055.1 coordinate 49,502, forward strand.
TCGATTTTTAACGTGGCAAGCCACGGGGAATTACATCCTCAGTGATTAACACAGCCTATTCTCAACCGGCATGGTCCCAAAAACTCCAGGCCGGTTGAGGGGATAGCCTTCGTGTAATAGGAATTCTGCTGTAACATTACTGTTCCCATCACATGCATTGCATATGCTTAGGCCCCTGGCACTCCAAGGCCCGTTTGTCCCACAGGCTTTTTATATATACGACCAGATTCTCCGCATCCTTTTCATCCAGCCCCTTTGTTTTCCAGGCCGGCATACGCTCTGTTCGCTGTGAGCCGTCAAGGATCGTCTTGACCAAAGCTTCATCGGTGTGATGCCAGGCATGGGCCGAACCATCCAGAGCAGGAGCCATGATGTAGTTCTTATTGGTCAAGGCTTCCAGCGTATAGGTTTCACCTACCCCGTCCACACCATGGCAACTCTGACAATGTTCCGTAAAGAGTTTTTGTCCTTGCCTGCCAGATTCGGTAAGTGGTTTTTTACTGCTACCAAGGCGATACCAATTTTCTCCCCCGTCACTCGAGACAATGATTTTGCCATATTGATTAAGGCCAACAAGCCTGTTTGGGTCATCTGCGGTTACCGAGAGCTGTGTCAATACCTGTGCACCAAACTTGTTATTGACGGGTGTCCACATAGACTCTGAGCCACGCATGCGAAGCAATCCTTTTCCGGCGACAAATGCATAGAGCGTACTATCAGTCGTTTCGCTGATCATGGTTGCAGGCAGCCTGAACGGGTAGGAGAGGTTCCAGCTCAGGCCTTTGTCACGACTGACATACAGACCTTTATCCGTTGCCACATGGAGCTGTGAGGGCGTTCCGGCATGCCAGGCAACCCCCTTTGCCTTGGGCAGGGTTTCCAAGGTGAGCGTTTCGCCCTGGGTAATGGATACAAACATTGAGAGTGACAGTGCGATCAGCAATATAAAACAGGTCTTGTTTACTTTCATTGTGCGCCTCATCTATTTCCAATAAAGCTGAGTTGAGCAGCTTGCCTGCTCAAACAAAACTTATACCCGGAGGGTGTAATCATTTAATCCCCGCCTTATGTTGTTCACGTCGAACAAAGGCGATGATGTGTTCTGTTGCCTCCGGAGTGACATCCGGCAGAGACTTCATGTCACCGAAGCTCCAGTGGTGTGATCTAACCCCATCTCTCACAGCAAAATGAAACGTAAGATCAGCATGGTGGGCCGGTCGATAGATCTGATGAACCAGCGGTGGACCTTGTTGTGTTCCCCGTCCACTCTGTCCATGACACGTGACACAATATTGATTGAACAGCACCCGCCCCTGTTGTGCATTACCTTTGAAACCAACAGGTGGCAGATGCATGGCTTTGCGACGTTCTTCGGGATCCAGACCCTCACAGGCGACCAGGACCAGTGGAAGGATCAAGACCATATATAACTGCAGCTTCATACGTTAAATCTCATAACGCTGCGCATGTAGGATGGAATGATGACCAGCTACTGCTTTTTCGCTTTCTGCTCTGACAACAAACGGTCTACTGCAGTCTGCAAGCTGGAAACCGGCAAAGCGCCGGCAGTAGCAAAAACATCACCGCTAACATGATTGAGAAAGATCGTTCCGGGCGTACCTGAGATCCCGGCTTTAACACCATCCTCATAATCTTCTCTGACTCGGGTGGTCATCCTTCCACTATCGAGGCAAACCCTGAATGTCTTGCCATCCAGGCCGATCTCCTCAGCCAGTGGCACCAGACGATCAATTGGGAATCCCCTGCCGTTGGAAGTCGTGCGTTGATAGATCAGATCGGAGTAACGCCAGAAGGCGTCGTTTCCTCCCAGTTCCGCTGCGCACTCTGTTGCCTCGGCCTCCTTCTGTGCACCGGGGTTGTGAAACTCAAGAGGAAAATGCCGGTAAACCCAGTTGACTTTGCCCGCATTCTGTTCGATCAGCTTTTTTACGTTCGGGTGATACCGTTTACAGAACGGGCATTCGAAATCCGAGTACTCAACCAGACTGACTGGCGCATTGGGATCACCATAGATATGATCCCGTTGCGGTGAAACCGGACGAAGATTTCTTGCATGTTCCGCGCTTTTGCGACGCTTGCCTTCTGTCGCCGCTACACGCTTCTTCTCGATATAGGATTCGATGCCCTGCTCTATAACCCGATCCATGAAGCCCTCTTCATCGATCAACCGTCGCAACTCTTTTCTGACCTCTTCTGCAATGGTCGCTCTGTCTGCCATCGACCCGCCGGAATCCGCACGGACAGCAGAGCTGATCGCAACAGCACCCATTACGCATCCAACCAATAATATGGTCAGAAATTGCCTACTTGATCTATTATTAATCATTGCTCTCTGCCCTCATGAATTTATTGATATTGCCCAGCTTCGGTTGTGAAATCTCATATCTGGAAAAGGAGGCGCTCAGGAACCCCCCCCTTTTCCGACAGCTATTCCAGTTACTAAGGCATATAGTGGATCCCACCAAAATGCTTCTGCCCATCAGCTGTCTTGAACAGCACCATCAACTGATATTTTCCCGCTGATGCCAGGTCATAACCGGCCATATACCAATCCCCCATCTTCATCAGCATCTTGCTGCTCTCCTTACCATCGGGGCTGGCCACCTTGGAGTTGGCGGTGATGTCATTCAAAACACGGCCACCCTGCTCCACCTTGATCATCAGGTTGTGACTGCCACCATGTTGCATGCCCTCTTTGGCCTGCATCACATGGAAGCTGACGGTGTAGCCGTCGATCTGGGTCTTCTCCAGGAACATCTTCGGCTGGGCTGTCATGGCATCATGGCTGCTATGATCCATGGCGTGGGCCATGTCGGCATAGCCAACTGCTGCAACGCTGCTGAGGATGGCAAAGGTCAGGCTCTTCAGGACTTTTTTCATGTTGTATCTCCACTCGTTTAAGATAGGTAAAAGGATTGTGTTAAAGCTGAGTTGAGCAGCTTGTCTGCTCAAACGAAACTTATACCCGGAGGGTGTAATCAGTAGTTAAGTCGGGTTACGGTGCGCGCACAGTATTGTGCAAAATAAAAATTTTGTTCTGTTGCGCATCTAACCCGACCTACGCGTAGTGTGCTCAACAGTTACAAACTCATCATTCATCCAGCAATCAGGCTTCGCTGTTTTTCAGTAGCTCCTCCGCTTCCTCGACGGTTCCACTGGAATAGAACCGTTCCTTGAACTGCAACACCAGGCCATAGATCACCGGCAGTACCAGCATGCAGAGCACGGTGACACTCACCATGCCCCCCACCATCGGGGCGGCGATGCGTTGCATCACCTCGGAACCGGTACCGGTGCTCCAGAGGATCGGCAACAGGCCGGCAATGATGGCGGTGGCGGTCATGGCGATGGGGCGCACCCGCTCAGACGTGCCCTTGAGCACCGCATCCATCAGTTCACTCTTGGTCAGGCAGCCAGCCTCACCGTGAATGGTTCTCTGGTGGCGCGCCTCCGCCACGGCCTGATCGATGAAGGTCAGCACCAGGATGCCGATCTCCGCTGCCACCCCGGCCAGGGCGATAAAACCCACCACCACCGCCACCGACAGGTTGAAGCCGTACCAGTAGACCAGCCAGATGCCGCCGATCAGGCCGAAGGGGATGGAGAGCATCACCACCAGCGGTGAGCTGAGGTTGCCGAAGTTGAAATAGAGCAGCAGAAAGATGATCAGCAGGGTCGCCGGCACCACGATGCGCAGCCGCTCCTCGGCCCGCTCCATGTATTCGAACTGCCCCGACCAGACCAGGGCATAACCCGGCGGAATCTTCACCTGCTCACTCACGGTCTTCTTGGCCACAGCCACATATCCGCCAATATCCGAGGTGCTGATATCGACATAGATCCAGGCGTTGGGCCGGGCATCCTCACTCTTGATTACCGGCGGCCCCCGGCGCAGATGAATCTCCGCCACCTGGGCCAGGGGGATGGATCCACCACCGGGGGTGGGGATCAGCACCCGCTTGAGCCGCGCCGGATCATCCCGCAACTCTCTCGGGTAACGCAGGTTGATCGGATAGCGCTCCAACCCCTCCACCGTGCGGGAGACGTTCATGCCACCGATGGCGGACTGGATCACATCCTGCACATCACCCACGGTGAGTCCGTAACGGGCCGCTTCCTTGCGGTCGATGTCGATGTCGAGGTAGTAGCCTCCCACCGCCCGGTCACCAAATGCGGAGACCGTATCGGGCACCGTCTTCATCACCCGTTCGATCTCTTTCGACAGGGACTCCAGCACGCCGAGATCCGGCCCACTGACCTTGATGCCGATGGGGGTCTTGATGCCGGTGGAGAGCATGTCGATACGGGTCTTGATCGGCATGGTCCAGCTATTGGCCAGCCCCGGGAACTTGATCGCCGCATCCATCTCGTTCATCAGTTCCTTGGTGGTCTTGGCGGGATCGGGCCACTCTTCCCGGGGCTTCAGCCGAATCGTGGTCTCCAGCATCGCCAGGGGCGCCGGATCGGTGGCGGTCTCGGCCCTCCCCACCTTACCGTAGACCGTCGCCACCTCCGGGAAGGTGTAGATGATCTTGTCGGTCTGTTGCAACAGCTCCTTGGCCTTGGTGATGGATATGCCCGGGTAGGTGGTGGGCATGTAGAGGATGTCCCCCTCATCCAGGGGCGGCATGAACTCACTGCCCAGTTGCTGCAACGGCTGCAGAGTGAAGCCCAGCAGCACCACTGCCCCCGCCAGGGTCAGCCAGCGCACCCGGATCGCCAGCGACAAAAGCGGACGGTGCAGCAGATGGATCAGACGATTGATGGGGTTTTTCGCCTCAGAGATAATCTTGCCACGGATGAAAAAGCCCATCAGCACCGGCACCAGGGTTACCGCCAGGATCGCCGAGGCGGCCATGGCGTAGGTCTTGGTGAAGGCCAGGGGACTGAAGAGCCGCCCCTCCTGGGCCTGCAAGGTGAACACCGGCAGGAAGGAGACGGTGATGATCAGCAGCGAGAAGAAGAGCGCCGGCCCCACCTCCCTGGCAGAGTTGGCGATGGCATGCCAGCGTTCACGATCACTCAGCTTGCGGCCAAGCCGGTGAGCCGTCTGTTCCAGATGTTTATGGGCGTTCTCGATCATGACGATGGCGCCATCCACCATCGCACCGATGGCGATGGCGATGCCACCGAGGGACATGATGTTGGCGTTGATGCCCTGCGCCTGCATCACCGTGAAGGCCATCAGGATACCCACCGGCAGGGTGAGGATCGCCACCAGGGCGGAGCGGACGTGCAGCAGGAAGATGATGCAGACCAGGGAGACCACGATCGACTCCTCCAGCAACTTGTGTTGCAGATTGTCCACCGCCCGCTGGATCAGATCGGAGCGGTCATAGACCGGCACGATCTCCACCCCGTCCGGCAACCCCGCTTTCAACGCCTCCAGTTTCTCTTTTACCCGCTGAATCGTGGTCAGGGCATTTTCACCAAAACGCATCACCACCACACCGCCGACGGTCTCACCCTCGCCGTTCAACTCGCCCAGGCCACGCCGCAGCTCCGGTCCCAACTGCACCTGGGCGATGTCCCGCAGGCGCACAGGGGTCCCCCGGCCATCCACCGCCAGCGGTATCTCCCGCAGGTCATCCAGGCTCGTGATATAGCCACGGGCCCGCACCATGTACTCGGTCTCGGTCATCTCCACCAGGCGTCCACCCACGTCGTTGTTGGAACGCTTGATGGCATGTTTCACCTTGTCCAGGGTGATGCCGTAGGCGACCATGGCGTTGGGGTCCACTTCCACTTGGTACTGCTTGACGAAACCACCAATACTGGCCACCTCCGCCACCCCGGGCACCGTCTGCAGGGGATAGCGCAGATACCAGTCCTGGATCGAGCGCAGCTGGGAGAGATCCTGGTTGCCGCTACGGTCCACCAGGGCGTATTCGTAGACCCAGCCGACCCCGGTGGCATCCGGCCCCAGAGTGGGATTGATCCCATCGGGGAGCCGACTGGTGACGTAGTTGAGCTGCTCCAGCACCCGGGAGCGAGCCCAGTAGAGGTCGGTCCCATCCTCGAAAATGATGTAGACGAAGGAGAGACCGAAGAAGGAGTAGCCCCGCACCGTTTTGGCGTAGGGCACCGAGAGCATGGCGCTGGTCAGCGGATAGGTGACCTGCTCCTCCACCACCTTGGGGGCCTGGCCGGGAAACTCGGTGAAGACGATTACCTGTACGTCCGACAGATCCGGGATCGCATCCAGCGGGATCTGTTTCACCGCCCAGATGCCCGCCGCCAGCAGTAGCAGGCTGCTGAGGATGATCAGGAAGCGGTTGCGCAGGGAACCGTTGATGACCCACTCGATCATGGTTTGCTCCCTGCATCCAGGGTAAAGCCGCTCATATCCATCACGTCGGAACCACTGCTATCGAGGCGCATCTCATCCATCGACATGTCAGGTGCGTCCATCGACATCCCCTGCATATCCAACTCCACCCCACCAACAGACTGATCGGCTTTGGCCGCCTCCAGCATCTTGGCAGTCGCCTCCCGCAGCTTGGATTCGGAATCGATCAGGAACAGGGCAGAGGCCACCACCTCCTCACCGGCCTTCACTCCGTCGAGCACCTGCACCCAGCCGTCGCTGTTCTGACCCAGAGTCACCTCCCGCGGCTCGAACTTGCCTGGCGCGCGCACCACGAAGACCTGTTCCCGTTCACCGGAGCGCACAATCGCTGAATCCGGCACCACCACTGCATCTTTCTGCAGCCCGGTATTGAGGGTCACGTCGGCGAACATATCCGGCTTCAGGGCCAGTTGCGGGTTATCCAGCTCCAGACGCACCTTGATGGTCCGGGTCCTCGCCTCCGCATAGGGATAGATATAGGAGACCCTGCCCTCGAAGGTCCGGCCCGGCATACTCTTCAGGGTCAACTGTGCCTTGTCACCGATGCGCACCCAGGGCAGCTCATGTTCATAGACATCGACCTGCACCCATACCTTGGTGAGATCGGCAAGACGGTAGAGTTCGCTCTTGGGGGTCACATACTCCCCCTCGCTCACACTCAGTTTCATCACGATACCGTTGAAGGGGGAGTGGACATGCAACGCCTTGAACGTCTTACCGCTCTGTTCCAACTCCCGTATCTGATGTTCCGGCACATCCAGCAGCTGCAACCGCTCGCGGGAGATCTCCGCCATCTGACGGGCGCCATCACGGATATCAGGATACTCACTCTCACCCAATGTCTTCAGATTGCGCAACGCCAGCAGATACTCATGCTGACTGCTGACCAGCTTGGGTGAGTAGATGGAGAAGAGGATGTCATCCTTCTTGACCGGCTCCCCTGTTTTGTTGATGAAGAGTTTTTCGATCCACCCTTCGGTCTTGGGGTGCAGACGGGTGATACGGGTCTCATCGGCAATCACCCGCCCCAGCGCCCGCACCGAGCGTGAAAAGGCCTGACGTTTGGCCTTGACGGTGCGCACGCCGATATTCTGTACCGTTACCGGGTCTATCTTCACCGTACCTGCGGGTTCATCCGCCGCCCCGCCGTCATCGGCGTAGACCGGCAGGTAGTCCATGCCCATCTCGTCCTTGGTGAACACCGGGGATGTGATGGCCGGATTCATCGGGTTGCGCCAGAACAGGGGTTTCTTCCCCTCATCTTTGACCGGTGCGGCAACCGCAGCCTCCACGCCAGGCACTGTCCAGGGTATCTGCGGCTGGTAACCACTCAGCCAAACTCCAGCTCCTATGCCAACCAGCAGCGCGACCGTGAGACCTATCGGGTATTTATTCATGATTTTTTCTCCCCACCGACCGCAGCCAGCAAACGTGCCTCGGCCTGTTTGGCCTGACTCAGGGCCTTCCAGTAGGCGATACGAAAGTTGTTCAATTTGATCTGGGTGCGAACCAAAGTGAGGAAATCCACCTTGTCCACCTGATAACCGGCAAGCATGGATGCCACCGCCTGTTCGGTCTGGGGAATGATCCCTTTGAGCAGCAGGCGGGCCTGCTCCCTGCCCTGTGCATAATCTGCCAGGGCACGTTCCACCTGTTCACGGATCTCGCGCCGGGCATCATCCAGGGCGTAGCGGGCCTCCATCCGTTCACTGTTGCGCTGATCCACCTCACGGTCCTGCTTACTACCCTGATAGATCGGCAGGTTGAGGCTGACACCGATGGAGAGAAAATCGCTGCGGGAGGAGCCGTCCGGATTGTTTCCACCACGCAGGCCGTAAGCCCCCTTGAGGGTGAAATCGGGATAGTTCCCTTTACGTGCCAGCTCCAGTCGCCGATCTGAGGCATCCAGCGCATGCTGTTTCATACTCAGCAGGGGACGCTCAGCCAAGGCCTGCTGCAGCCACGCATCTGCACCCTCCAGATCCGCCAGCTCAGGGGGATCTATTGGCTCCAGCTCCACCGATGAGCCGCCTGGATGAGCCATCAGGGCTTGCAGGCGGGCTGCCTCACTGCGACGCATACCCCGCAGGCGCACTGCCCGTTCCAGCTGGCCTGAAAGCTCCACTTGTGCCAGCAGCACATCCTGCTGCAGTCCCTCACCCACCCGGTATTTGACCTGCACCACCTGGACGAAGGAGCGCAACCGCGACTGGTTGTCCTCTACCGTTGCCAGGGCACGATCCAGGTAGAAGAGATTCCACCAGCTGCGCCTCACATCGCGGGCCAGCATCAACCGCGCCTCGCGGGCTTTGTCCTGCTTGCCCAAGGCCGCCAAGCGCGTCGCCTCGGCACGCAACTCAAGCTTGCCGGACCAGGGCAGTTTCTGGCTGATGCCGACCTGAAATTGGGTCATGGCTTCCTGGGTCAGATCAAAACTGTCCAGGGGAAGATTGGCGGCATTGAAGGACAACACAGGATCAGGCAAGGCGCCAACCTGACTCGGCCGCTGGGCAGCGGCCTCTGCCCTGGCCTGTATCTCAGCAAGACCCGGATTACCTTGTAACGCCAGGCTCTCCGCCTGGTCGATCGACAAGGTACCGGCCGCCTGGCTGTTCTGCCAGACCATACCGCACGCAAAGAGAAGGGCGGCACGCACCCGGCGCTGCGAAAAAGAGAACATTGATGGAAACCTGCTGTTTGATTCGGGATTGGCAGCAGGGGTTTCCTCACCCCAAGCAAATTCGAGCCGTCCTGGCGGACGCTAAAACATCAGGGGTGGTGGAAAACAGAATGCTGCCTGCTGAAACAGTCGTCAGACAACAGGGGGGATCAGATACGCAGGCAGCAAAAACTCAGGCGTGGGGGGATTGGAATTAGCGGGGCCGGGAAGGAGAACAGAATCTCATCGCGGGGTGGCCCCCTTACCAGGCGCAGGTCCGACAGATCCTTGGAGACCAGAACCGGCTGATCGATGCGTTCGAAGGCCAGGAGATTGGAATCGCGCTGCGGCAGAACCTGCTGCAGATTGAGATGACCTGTGTCACAACGACAGAGAGTGTCCGCCATCTTGGGCATCTGGCAATGCGGATCATCACTCATGACCCTATGGGAGTCCTCTCCCATAGGCATGGAATGCTGCCCAAAAGCCGCCAAGGCACCCTGCCGCCAAGGCACCCTGCCCCCAAGACAACAGCAATACCACCACCAACATCCAGGTGGTCAATCGCAGACTGTTGTCGCGGACAAATGACATCTTAAAACTTCTTACTTCCCAAAGGTTTTCATATGTTCAGTTAAAGACACTACTGGCAATGAATGGTTCCACCGCTGAGTGCTGGATTTGATCAGATATCATGGCCAGTCACAAGTCCATTCCATCCCTATCGACTGGTGGTCGACTTACCTGACAGATTGATCCGATCTGTCTCTCGACGCCTATGCCATTTCACCAGCATTGTGACGATGACAGGCACCAGTGTCAGCCCACCCAGTATCAGCGCCGTACCGAGCGCCTGCTCCAGGCTCGAGGTTGTTAACTCACCACCGAAGTGAGCCAGCAGAAAACTCATGGGAATAAGACCTGCCAGTGTCGCTAATGCAAAACGCCAAGTCTTGATGGACGTCAGACCGGCGCCATAGCTCACCAAATCAAAGGAGAGAAAAGGTATGAGCCGGGAGATCAGGACCATTCCCATGAGGATATTCTGCGAACCCAGCCAGCCCAACCTCAGGCGCTTGCCGAAAAGCCGAACCATCAGCTCATAACCCAGCAGGCGGGCAATCCAGAAAGCGCCCATTGCTCCAGTGGCGGCACCAGCCACCACGTAGACTGTCCCCCAAGTATGCCCATAGGCGGCGCCGGCTGCCAGGGCGATCGGCGCACTGGGGATGGGATTGATAATAATAGCTATCGCCATCAGCGCGATAAGCATGACCGGCCCCCAGTATCCCAACGCTAAAACCCAGGCTCTCAGGCGATCGACATCCATGACGATAGCCACTATCCCCATCTCCCTTAGCAGATAGTAGGCAGAGACAAGAACCGACACAAAAAGCCCAAGCAAAAGGATTCGTCGAACCATGGAGCTTACCCGGCCATCTTTCGTGACAGATACGAACAGAGAAACATCACCTCTCCTTCTACTTGGGCGGCTTATTGCAACAGGCAGGGGGCGGCGCTTTTGCATTGTCTCTGGCGTTGGTATCGGAAAATTGAAACCAATTACCCTTGAACCGGCTCCACCAATTATCCAATGGCGGAAAACCGGTGTTTTCCAGCACATCCACAATCACCTGGTAGGCCGATTGAGTGGCATCGTAACGCACAATGACCTGATGTTTTTCCACATCCGCGGCCACCTTACAAACTCCCGGCAGAACACTGACTGCACGTTCCACTGCCATCGCATCAGCAGCATGCACCAGTGCCGGTATTTTAATCCTGTGCCTGACTTCCCAGGTGCCTACAGGTTTCAAGGAATCTTGCGTTTTCATCTTTCTCTCCAGCCTTTGCTTAACCAGGTGGGTTGGGGTAGGTGCACATCACCACCAAAATCAGTCATTTCCGCCAAAGCCAAGTGTGCGACGTAACCCAACATTTTCCGCAATTTCAAGCTCAGCTGTTGGGTTACGATGCGCTCAAACAGAGTCGACAAGTGTCAAGCATGGTGTTATTGCGCATCTAATCCAACCTACGTTTTTTCAACAACAGGGTTAACCACCCAGATCCTTGCGCTTCTGCTCAAACTCCTCTTGATCGATCTCACCCTTTGCGTAGCGCTCCTTCAGGATGTCGACTGCAGACTTCTGCTTTTCCGGTGGATTTCCACTACTTCCCCCAGCCGCCTTTACTGCCCACACGATCGCAATGATCAAAAGGATCCAAAACAGCCACATAAAACCACCACCGAACCCCATACCAAAACCGTTTCCCATCATGCTGAGTCTCCTGATTAAATCTCTACACGTTTGAGCCTGAGTGCATTGGTGATCACAGACACTGAACTGAAGCTCATGGCAGCGGCAGCGAGTATTGGTGAGAGCAACAGACCAAAAACGGGATAAAGTACACCGGCTGCCACCGGCACACCGAGAGAGTTGTAGATAAAGGCGAAGAAGAGGTTTTGCCGGATGTTGCGCATGGTCGCCCGGCTCAACCGCCTGGCCCGCACGATGCCGCGCAGGTCACCCTTCAGGGTCACACCGGCACTCTCCATCGCCACATCGGTGCCGGTGCCCATGGCGATGCCAACATGGGATTGCGCCAGGGCCGGGGCATCGTTAATGCCATCACCCGCCATTGCGACCGTATGGCCCTCCGCCTGAAGTCTCCTGACGATTTCGGCCTTCTGATCCGGCAACACCTCTGCCTCAACCCGGTCAATACCGAGCTTTTCGGCTACAGCCTGAGCGGTGGTGTAATTGTCACCCGTCAGCATGACCACTTTTACGCCCTCGGCATGCAGATCACGAATAGCCTGTGGTGTAGATGCCTTGATGGGATCAGCCACCCCGATCAGCCCGGCACTCTTGCCATCTATCGCCACGAACATGACAGTCTGGCCTTGTGCGCGCCCGGATTCTGCCTCTGCGGGTAACTCACCCGGATCGATTGATAGCGTCTCTATCAATTTGAGATTGCCAAGCGCCACCGCTCGTCCATCAATGTTGCCGCGAACGCCCTGGCCGGTGATCGATTCGAACCGGTCAGTGGACACTAATTTAACGCCTCTCTCCTCGGCACCACGGACAATAGCTTCCGCCAGCGGGTGTTCGCTGGCTCGCTCAAGGCTGGCGGCAAGACGCAGCACCTCATCTTCCTTGAAGCCCTGATTGACATGAACGGAAACCAACTGCGGTCTCCCCTCGGTCAGGGTGCCGGTCTTGTCCACCACCAGGGTGTCGACCTTCTCCATAATCTCCAACGCCTCGGCGTTCTTGATCAATACGCCCATGGTCGCCCCCTTGCCGGTACCGACCATGATCGACATGGGTGTCGCCAGACCCAATGCACAAGGGCAGGCGATGATCAGCACGGCCACGGCATTGATCACGGCGTGGGCCAAGCGCGGCTCCGGCCCAAAGAAGCCCCAGACAATCAGTGTGAGCACCGCAATCAACACCACCGCCGGCACGAACCAGCCGGCAACGATATCGGCCAACTTCTGGATCGGCGCCCGTGAACGTTGGGCCTCGCTGACCATGCGTACGATCTGCGCCAACAGAGTATCGCTCCCCACCTTCTCGGCCCGCATCAGCAGGCTGCCAGTTCCATTCACCGTTGCTCCGATCAGGGATTCACCCGCAGCCTTTTCAACGGGGATCGGTTCGCCGGTAACCATCGACTCATCAACCGCGCTGCTGCCATCCGTGACCACGCCGTCCACAGGCACCTTCTCCCCAGGGCGGACGCGCAAAATATCGCCGGGCATGACCTGCTCCAGCGGAATGTCATCTTCGGTGTCATCGGCACGGACGATACGTGCTGTGTTGGGGGCCAGCCCCAGCAGCAGCTTGATGGCTGCATTGGTTTGACTACGGGCACGCAGCTCCAACACCTGGCCCAGCAGCACCAGGGCCGTGATCACCGCTGCCGCCTCGAAATAGACGGGAACCGTTCCACCCTCATGCAACATGTTGGGCGGAAAGATGCCGGGAAACAGCAGCGCCACGACGCTGTAGCTCCAGGCCACTCCCACACCCAGCCCGATCAGGGTAAACATGTTGAGATTTCGGCTCACCAGCGACTGCCAGCCGCGCACGAAGAAGGGCCAGCCACCCCACAGGACCACGGGCGTGGCCAGAGTGAACTCGATCCATTGCACCGTCTTCATAGACAAGCCACCTGGCAACCAGCTGGGTACGAGATCAGCCACCATGGCCAGCAGAAAGACCGGCAGGGCCAACACCACGCTCAGCCAGAAGCGCCGACTCATGTCGATCAGCTCGGCATTTTTCTCCTCCACCTCAACAGTACGCGGCTCCAACGCCATACCGCACTTGGGACAGGGGCCTGGGTGGTCCATCTGGATCTCCGGATGCATGGGGCAGGTATATACGGCACCAGCGACAGGCGTGTGATCAACATCCTTCGCCGGATGATCATGCTCACAGCTGTGGCAGCTATCGGCATGGGCTTGTGCCTGGTCAGCAACCGAGTCAATCTCCTTGTCATTCAGATAGAGGGAGGTATCCTTTGCAAACTTCTTCTCGCAGTGTTCACTGCAGAAGTAATATTCAACGTCGCCATGTTGGAAATGGTAGGCACTCTCCTGACTCACCTCCATGCCACAAACAGGATCGGCATCCTTTACAGGCTTCAGGTAGTGCTCGGGCTGGGTGCGAAACTTGTCAAGACAGGAATCGCTGCAGAACCCATATTCGATATGGTCATAGAGGTAACGGTGAGGACTCTCGGGATTGACATCCATGCCACAGACCGGATCGACACCGTTCCATGATTCAATTTTCTTTGCCGGGTGTCCCATTGTTGCCTCCTTAGGTCTCAGTGTGGCAGTGGCCTTCACTGCCTTCGACCGACTCGATGAGATGACAGACACTATTGCCATCAGGTATTCCGTCAGGCATGAGATCCCACTGCTCAAGCGCCTGCTCCATACGCTCCTGCAGATTCATCATCTCCTCGATCTTGGCACGGTTCTCATGAATACGATGCTGGATGATCTTTCGTACATCGTCACAAGGCGACTCACCCAGCTCTGCATGCTGGGTGATCTGTTTGATCTCGTTCAAAGTAAAACCAAGATGCTTGGCCATACGGATAAATCGCAACCGAGACGCATCGTTTGACGTGAAGAGGCGATAGCCGTTCTCCTGCTGTGCGGCAGGCTGGATCAGACCAATGCGCAGGTAGTAACGCACCACATGGGCCGGCGTATCACTCTCTAATGCAAGTTCGTTGACTGTGAACATGAGTTCAATCCTCCTGCCAGCCGCTGATTGGTAACCAACGGGTCTGTATTAAGCCTACAACCTGTGCGTTACACACAGGTCAAGGGTATTTTTCCCCTGCCCAGCATTTACTCCATAACGCTCCCCCCCATCGCCTTGCGTACACGAAGGAGACGGGAACGCACCTCTTTCGCAAGATCGGCCACCTCGTCCCGGTCAACCAGATTCAGCACTGCCTCCGGATCCATGAAGGCAACGACAATCGTTCCGTCCTCCTCTTCACGGATCACTACGTTGCACGGCAACAGCAGGCCGATATCAGGCTCGGCGTCGATGGCCTGATTTGCCAGGGTTGGGTTGCAAGCGCCAAGGATCTTGTAGGGACGCTTCTCCAACCCGAGTTTTTTCTTCAAGGTGGCCTGGACGTCGATCTCGGTCAGAACTCCAAACCCTTCCTCTTTCAAGGCCGCAGTCACCTGTTGCTCGATCTGATCCATTTCGCCCTGGAGCCTGGTTGCAAAGCTATACATGCTTCTTTTCCTCATGATTAATTGACAGTTATGGTGATTTTTTCCGAGATCAAAGGTGGGTCCTGTGGTTCATGCTGCTCATCACCCAACAATAACTGCAGCGTGTGTCTGCCAGATGGCAGTTTCAGCATGACCCCGGTCTCACCCCGGTCGAAGTGGATATGGTGAGGATCCCGGGGAATGGCTTCATCCATATCCGGCAACTGCTCCACATCCACCAGAAGATGGTGATGGCCAGCAGTATGCCGACGCTTGCCCTTGGTCCCGGCAGGGGTTATACCGAAACCCTTGATGCCGAATTTCACTTTAAACGGGCTTTTCACCACCTCGCCATCCTCAAGATCAACAAAATAGACCTTTGCCTCTTCCGGTGGCGAGTGCGCCCCCGAGATGGGTGTCGCCAGCAGCAGTGCCATTGCCAGAACGGGTGTGATGGCGGAAACAAGCCTCTTCTTAATCATCTCTATCTCCTACTGGTTCCGGCTGGCATAGACGGTGGTTTTCCCGTTTTCCTGGATGGTCACAATGTTATATGGATCTTTCCTCGGCCCTTCCATGCCTGGCGAACCCATGGGCATGCCGGGTACGGCAAGACCCTTGATCGGTGGTTTCTCTTTCAACAGGCGGGCAACCACATCCGCAGGCACGTGCCCCTCAATGATATATCCCCCGACCTTGGCGGTATGACAGGATTGCATGTTGCGCGGCACGCCAAGCTCTGTTTTGATCGAACTCATATTGCGCTGGTTGTGTACCTCCACGGTATAGCCATTCTCTTTCATATGACTGACCCAATCCTTGCAGCAACCGCAGGTCGGACTTTTGTAGACCACTACATCAGCCGCCTCAGCAGGTTGCTGACTGAACAGTACGCCACCCGCAACCAGCGCGATCCCGGTCAGCAACCAGGCGGCCAGTTTTCCGTAAACGGGTGATTTCTTCGATGTCTCAATTTTCTTTGTCATGATTTTTCTCTCTAATTTCGTAGGGGTCAGCCTTTCTTGATTGGCTGCATGGGTTTGCCGGACTGAGCATTCCGCTCATGCCATACACGGTATATCTCATCGGACCAGTGGGTCTGAACCCAGGCCAGGATGTCATTGATCTGTTGATCATTCAGCTTGCTGGCGAATTCAGGCATGGTCCCGCCCAAAGGAATACCGCCCCGTTGCACGGTTCGATGCAATACGGATAGCGGATGGTGCCAGGTGTGGGCAGCGCCATTGAGCGGCGGCGGTGGGTATTTACCGTCAGCCAAGGGTTCTTTCCAGTTCGGCGTACCTGATGCATCCGGCATATGACAACTGGCACAATGGGTCTGGAACAGGGCATCGCCTCTTGCGACCTGCTGCTGGTTGTACCAACGCTGAACGGACGAAGACACTGACGGCGAAACAACCGGTTTATCAATGCTGGCCGCTGCACCTTGCTGCTCGCTGCAACCGGCCAATACAACCAGACCCATCAATGGCCACAGGCTCAACAATCTTCTCTTCATTATGTATTCGCTCCATTTCGAACAGTATTTGTGTAGGATGCTGGTGAGGAACGAACCGCATCGACGGCGTCATTGACCAACCCAACAGATGCGGTTCGCAAGCTCACCAGCATCCTACATTTTCCGAGATGTTTTGAAGCCAAAGGTCAGAACCAGGCGCGGATACCGGCGACAATCTGAACATCGCTGGTATCCTCACCCTCATCTCTGGCAAAGTCGGCGGTCTGGCCGAATTTCCCCGTCCAGTTGACACCTATGTAGGGAGCAAACTCCCGTCGTATCTCGTAGCGCAACCGCAATCCCAACTCCATATCGGAGAGACCGGAGCCGATGCCGACCGCTTCGTCATCCTTGCTGTAGAGATTCATCTCGACCTCCGGCGACAGGATCAACTTCTGCGTGAACATATATTCGTATTCGGCATCCAACCGGGCACCGATCTGCCCCGACTCACCGATAAAGATTCCGCCATCCACCTCGAACAGATAGGGCGCCAGACCTTTGAAGCCGAGGGCCAGGAAGTCCCGCTTCGGATTCGGTTTGATATCCCGTCGCCAGCCAACCTGGAGATCCCAGAATGGTGCGATGGCCCGACTGTAGAGGAACTGCACTTCAGCCTCTTCAGTTTCGCCATCCACACGTTCGACTTCCGTCTTGAACCAGAACTTGTTGAGGTCGTATCCAACCCAGGCATCCGCTTCCAGTACCAGCGGATTGGAACCATCTGTACCCCTGATCTCCAGTTTGTCGATCATTACCTGGTAGACCAGTGGATCATCTGCTCCACCGGCAAAAACCGGGTTGGATAACCCGATCGCCATCAACGCAGCCAATATCTTTTTCATCATTTTGTTAACTCCTCAACTGACGACGACGGTGCGGAACATACCGAGCATGTGATAGAGCAGATGGCAGTGGTAGGCCCAGCCACCCTCAGCATCCACGGTGACCCGATAACTGATGCGGGAACCGGGCTGCACGATCACGGTGTGTTTGCGCGGCAGGTAGTTGTTGTCACCGGTCTCCAGATCACTCCACATGCCATGCAGATGCATCGGGTGGTTCATCATGGTGTCGTTGACGAAGGTGATACGCAGACGTTCGCCCAATTTCCAGCGCAGGGGTTCAGCATCGCTGTGTTTGACGCCGTTGACCGACCACATATAACGGCCCATGTTGCCCGTGAGGTGGAGTTCGATCTCCCGGTCCGGATCACGGTGATCATGGGTCGTGCGCAGGTTCTTCAGATCCGCATAGGTGAGCACCCGGCGACCGTTGTTACGCAGGCCGACGCCGGGATCATCCAGCCGGTACTGGGGAGCGTCCGCCCGCATATCCACATGAGGGCCGTATTCCGTTGGGGCATGATGGACAGGACCCGCTGTAAAATCTGATGGGTTGGGCTTCATTGCCGGTTTCGCTGCTGGTGCCGGCGCCATCTGCATTCCACCCATATCCATGTCAGCCGCCATCTGCATGCCACTCATATCCATGTCGCCGGCCATCTGCATACCCGGCATCATCTTCCCATCCGGCATCTGGTGCTGACTGTGATCCATACCCGACATGTCGTGCCCGGTGTGGTTCATCATGTTCATCCCCATGTCGTCATGCCCCAGATTCGGTACCGGATCCATCTCGGGGATCGTGGCCGTCAATGAGGGATCGGGTGTCAGGGTTCCTCTGGCATAACCAGAGCGTGCGATATCCTGGGCGAAGATAGTGTAAGCCGTGTCATCCTTGGGCTCGACGATGACATCATAAGTCTCCGCCACGCCCATGCGGAACTCATCCACGGAAACCGGCTCGACAGTCTGACCATCCGCTGCCACCACAGTCATCTTCAGACCGGGAATGCGCACATCGAAGAAGGTCATGGCAGAACCGTTGATGAAACGCAGGCGCACCTTTTCACCTTTTCTGAACAGCCCGGTCCAACCCTCCGCGGGGGTCTGGCCATTGGTCAGGAAGGTATAGGTATAGCCGGTCACATCCGACAGATCGCGCTGACTCATGCGCATCTGATTCCACATCTTGCGGTCGTTCCAGGTGGCGGCCAGCCCCTTCTCCTTGATGTCTTTCATCAGGTCCGCGTGGGTGCGCTCATTGAAGTTGTAGTAGTGGCTGAGCTTTTTCAGTTTGGCATAGACATTGGTGGGATCTTCATCGGTCCAGTCGGAGAGCATCACCACATAGTCACGATCGTAGGTGAAGGGTTCAGGCTCCCTTGGATCGATGATGATGGAACCGTAGAGACCAGTCTGCTCCTGAAACCCTGAGTGACTGTGGTACCAGTAGGTGCCGCTCTGGGTCACGGGAAACCGATAGGTGAAGGTTTCACCGGGTTTGATGCCTTTAAACCCTGTTGCAATGTCCGGCACGCCATCCATGGCACTCGGCAGGATGATGCCGTGCCAGTGAATGGAGCTGGTCTCGCGCAGCAGATTGGTCACCCGCAGCGTCACGGTATCGCCCTCACGCCAGCGCAGGATGGGCGCCGGCAGTGAACCATTGACGGTTGTGCCAATTCGCGGCGCACCGGTGAAGTTGACCGCCTGCTCACCAATGGTCAGATTGAAATCGGTGCCGCGCAGGGTTTCAGGCCCCTGCTGTTGCATGACGGCGGCCAGCGCGCTGGACCCCAGCCCCAGCCCAGCGAAGGCGCCACCCATTGCCACGCCTTGTACAAATCGGCGGCGCGTCAGGCACGCCCCCTTGATCGGGTCGTTAATACTACTCATGGAGTTAATCTTCCTCTGCAAATCAGCGGCAAACACAGAACCGCTGACTATTTAGTCAACAAATAGTTGTCAGGCGATCACTGATAAATCAGAGATCAGCAGCAAGGAAGTCAGGCCCTGGGTGGGCGGAAGAGAGAAGAGGAGAGTTGGCTTACAAAACCCTTGTCCGCCCTGGGTAAAACGGGCGTTGCGGCAAGATGGGTGGGAAGTAGAAAAAACGGCAGCAGCGCAAGCAGCACACAGGATGCACACTGACCGGATGAGCAGCTGTGACCGACACAGCCATCGTCAGCATTGCACTGTTCGCATTCGTGGGTCGCTTGATCCAAAAGCATGCCGTCATCAAGCATATTCGACATCTGATGCACGCTCCCCTCCTGGTCTGGGGAAGCGGCAAAACCGGCCATCGCACCCTGCAACGGAGATAACCCCAGCAAAAGTGTCAGGAGCAGAGCCAGCAATTTGTCAGATAGTCGAGGCATACAGCTAAATAATACTGAGATTCATTCTTATTTCAATTATTTTTTCTGGCAGTCAATTTTCAAAAAAGTTCCATCTCTTTTGCCGGTCAGAGGCCGGAGTCAAACCAAATGCAATAACAGGATTGACTTCAGCCTCTGGAAGTGACCCCTCACCGCAGGCCGTGGTGCAGGCCAATCAGGTTCCCGGCTCTCTCCTGTTGCGCGGGAGTCAACACAGCATACAGGCCACGACTGGCGGCGGTGACCTTTTGCATCTGTTCCAGCCCCTGCTGGTGGAAGGTGAAGCGCTGTTCAGGCGCTATCGTACCCGACCCAAACATGGTCTGCCGATGAGATAACATCACGCCAACCTTGCCTTTTACCGCCTCTTCGTAGGTGTTCCAGGCATCTTCCTGCTCGACCGTAATACCCAGCGTGCTTTTAAGTCCTGTCAGCTGCTGGTCCGCATAGACAAAGGGATCACCACCCATCATCCAACCTGGGCCACCACCTGGACCGTGCATTCCACCCGGACCACCCATCATCCCGTGGTGACCACCCCAACCAGGACCAAATCCAGGGCCAAATCCTCCGTGGGCGAATACACCGGACGCCACGCTGATAACGAGTGCGGAAGCGGCTGCGATACCCAGAAATTGTTTGGTCGTCTTTTTCATGACTCTCTCCTTTTTGCGTTACAGTAAATCGAATTCAGTTCAGCCTCTTGGCTTGATTATTATTAAACTGCACTTGTGTAAGCCGTCTGTGTCGAAAAAGAGGCTTTTTGTTATCTTATGTAACAGGGGTCCGGAAAATTACCGGGCGTTACAATTCCCCCCTGCACAGGGCAAAAAAACACTTTAAATTTAGGGTCATGAACAGATCTCAGGATCACATATTGGTCGTCGATGACGACCCCGAAATCCGTCATCTTCTCAAGACCTATCTGGAGAAGAATGGTTATCAGGTCACCACGGCGGCAGAGGGCAACGGCATGTGGATGGCACTGGGCCAGGCCCGCATCGATCTCATCACGCTCGACCTGATGCTGCCCGGCGTTGACGGAATGGAGCTGTGCCGCACACTACGGACACGCTCCAGGATTCCGGTGATCATGCTAACCGCCAGAGGCGACGAAATGGATCGCATCCTGGGCCTGGAGATGGGGGCGGATGACTATCTGGCCAAGCCTTTCAGTGCCAGGGAGCTGCTGGCCAGAATCAAGGTTGTGCTGCGGCGGGTACGGGATCTGCCCATCGATCCGTTGGCTGACGCCCCAGCGAAACTCATATTCTCCGACTGGACATTGGATAGCCGGACCCAGCATCTCACCTCACCAGACGGTGTAGTGGTCCCTCTGAGCAATGCCGAGTACCAGCTGTTACACGTACTGCTGACCCACCCCAATCGGGCGCTCACCCGCGACCAGTTACTCGACCTGACTCAGGGACGGGACAGCGGCCCCTTCGACCGCAGCATCGACGTACTGATCGGCCGGTTGCGCAGACGCCTCGGTGACAATGCCAAGCAGCCGGAACTGATCAAGACCCTGCGCGGCCGTGGGTATCTGCTCGCAAGCAAGGTCTCATCAACCCACTGAAGAGGATATTCCAGTGCGCCTGTTGCCAAGATCGCTTTTCGGAAGATTGATACTGTTGTTGCTGGCGGGCCTGGTTCTGGCCCAGTTGCTGTCGACGTTCATCCTGTTACGCGACCGGGGACAGGTACTCTACAAGTCGATTCGGCAAAACCTGATCATTCGCACAGCGGGAGTCGTCCGTCTGCTGGACACCCTGCCCGCCCAGGATCGTCAACAACTGATACCGCTATTGGCCAGCCCGGAGCTGCAGATCACCCTCTCCGGGCAACCGCTTCCGGTCCCGCCACTGGAACGAAATTCTGCCCTTGCCTCGAAGGTGGTCCGGCGTGAACTGTTGAATCGGCTGCCGCAGGATACCGAGGTCAGAATATCCATTGAAGGCTCACTCTCACAGCCGCAGATGCCTCCCATGCACCGCCGGCATATGATGGGCGGCGGTCCCATGTCGGGTCCCTGGGCCTATATGCACGGACTGCACGCCATGGCACGTTTTTCCCACGTTCAGGTACAGTTACAGGACGGCTCCTGGGTACACTTTAAACACGGTCTTTCCGAGCGCCTCTTCGATTGGCCCACCCGCCTCCTCATTGTTTTGGCGGTTCTATTGGTCAGCGTGATACTGCTCTCTCTCATCGGCGTGTCTTCACTTATTCGCCCTTTGCGGGAACTGAGGCAGGCAGCGGAAGGACTCGGCAGGGATATTCGGCAACCCCCTCTCGATGAGACAGGCCCCACAGAGGTCAGGGATACGGCGAAAGCCTTCAACACCATGCAGACCCGGCTGAAGAACTATATCGAAGACCGGGCGGGTATCCTCGCGGCAGTCTCACATGATCTCAAGACACCGCTGACCCGGATGCGTCTGCGCACGGATCTGATGGAGGACGAGGAACTGCGGGCAAAGACCCAAAAGGATCTCGATGATATGGAGTCCATGGTAAGTGCGACGCTTGACTTCATGCGTGGTACAGAGACCAGTGAATCGAGCCAGCGTCTGGATCTGATGGCACTGCTGGAGAGCATCCATGAGGATGCGCTGGAAGCGGGGGGAAACGTCCAGCTCCTGGGACAGGTAACCCGTCTCTACAATGGCAAACCTCTGGCGTTGAAACGCTGTATCGTCAACCTGGTGGAGAATGCCGTGCGCTATGGTGGGCAGGCCGACATAAGGGTTGAAGATGCTGAGGAAACAGTGGTTATTTCGATCTGTGACAGAGGCCCCGGCATTCCAGAGGAAGCCCTGAAAAAGGTATTTGACCCCTTCTTTCGTTTGGAAAACTCTCGTGCACAACATACTGGAGGGACCGGCCTCGGTCTTGGCATTGCGCGAAACATCGCCCGCGCTCATGGGGGGGAGTTGATGCTGTACAACCGTTCAAAGGGCGGATTGTGCGTCAGGCTGTCGCTACCACGGTGACCTCACATTAATTTGAGAAAGGCTGCCCGTCTGGAGCGGCTGACAGATACAGTACCGCCTGCGTGCTTGCCGTCACATCTTGAGGCCCGTAACATCTACTCTCTGCCGGTTAGGGATCTTTCAAACCGACCGGCAGATGAGACCAGGATGCAAAAGAACCCATCAAGCACAAACGGACAGGAGGTCCAGATGCCGTCAAGGATTCAGACAACACTGCGAAAATATTTCGGTTTCACCGAACCACGCCCCGGCCAACAGGAAGTGATGCAGCACCTGTTGGAAGGCCATTCGGCCGCCGCCGTCTTCCCTACCGGTGGCGGCAAATCGCTCTGTTACCAACTGCCCGCGCTGCTGCTGCCCGGGGTGACCTTGGTGATCTCGCCTCTGATCGCCCTGATGAAGGACCAGATTGATGCCCTCACTGCACGGGGCATCAGCGCACGCCGGCTCGATTCCAGTCTCAGTGCCGACGAATGCCGGGAGGTGATGGCGCTGCTCAGAAGCGGCACCCTGCGTCTGCTCTATGTGGCCCCCGAGCGCTTCAACAACGAACGCTTCCGCGAGGTCCTGCGCCGGATCGACATCTCCCTGTTCGCCGTGGACGAGGCCCACTGCATCTCCGAATGGGGCCACAATTTCCGCCCCGACTATCTCAAGCTGGCGGGATTCGCCCAGGAGTTCGGCGCCGAACGCATCCTGGCCCTGACCGCCACCGCCACGACACCGGTGCTGGAGGATATCTGCCGGCTCTTTGCAATCGGCCCGGAGTATGCCATCCGCACTGGATTCTACCGCCCCAACCTCACCATCGAGACCACGCCGGTGGATGCCACGGAACGCGACCGGATATTGCTTGATGCCATCAGGGAGGCGCCAACCGGATCCGCCATTATCTATGTCACCCTGCAAAAGAGAGCAGAGGCGGTGGCCACAATGCTGGCCGCTGCCGGACTTCCTGCGCGGGCCTATCATGCCGGTCTGAAGGACGATCTTCGAAACCAGGTACAGGAGTGGTTCATGGCCGCCGACGACGGCATCGTGGTGGCCACCATCGCCTTCGGCATGGGGGTGGACAAGGCCAATATTCGTGCCATCTACCACTACAACCTGCCCAAGAGCCTGGAGAACTACTCCCAGGAGATCGGCCGCGCCGGGCGTGACGGACAACCCGCCCTCTGCAAGATGCTCGCCTGCGCCGACGACCTGAACGTGCTGGAGAATTTCATCTACGGTGACACGCCTGATGAGTCGGCACTTCACAGTCTGATCAGCGACCTCTTCGACCAGGGTGACGCCTTCGATGTCAGCCTCTACACCCTCTCGGCGCAACACGACATCCGCCCCCTGGTACTGCGCACCCTGCTCACCTACCTGGAACTGGCGGGCTATCTGGAGGGTGGAACCCCCTTCTACGCCGATTACAGGTTCAAACCTCTGCTGAGTTCAGCAGAAATCCTCTCCCGTTTCGATGGCGAACGGCGGGCTTTTCTCGCTGCCCTGTTTCGCCAGGCGGTCAAGGGCCGAATCTGGTTCAGCCTCGATCCGGCCCAGGCCGCCGCTAACCTGGAAACCACCCGGGAACGTATCATCAGCGCCCTCGACTGGCTGGGGGAACAGCAGTTACTGGAGATTAAGGTGGCCGGCATCCGCCACCGCTACCGGCGTCTCCGCCAACCCGATTCCACCCAGGGGTTGGCCCAGGAACTACATCAGCGCATGCTCAAACGGGAGAAGGCGGAGATCCATCGCCTGCAACAGGTACTCGACCTGGTGGACCTGGACGGCTGTCAGACCAACGCCCTGTCAGCCCACTTCGGCGAACTGCGGGAGCAGCCCTGTGGACACTGCAGTTGGTGCCGGCGGGGGAGACAAAAGCTGGCGCAGCGCCGGATCGTTGCCATCAGCGATGGGATATGGCAGGAGGTTAGCAAGCTGAAACAGGAACAGGGAGAGAGTCTTGCCGACGCACGCCTGCTGACCCGGTTCCTCTGTGGAATCACTTCCCCCCGGTTAAGCCGGGAGAAACTGACCGGGCATCCACTGTTCGGCAAGTTGGACCAGATGCCCTTTGACAAAGTACTCGTCTGGGCAGAAAAGCGCACAAACCACCCCGACTGATTTGCCACTGCAGTCACAACCAACCCATTGATATTGCCAAGGATATATCCTCATACCCAACCATGATTCACACCCTGAAAGACTTACGCGAACGCTTTGGTCCAGCCTGGCTTGAGCAAGGCTCGCACTTCCTGAAGAATCATGCCGCCTTCATACCCCAGGTTCAGCGAGGTGGGGCGTTAATCACGGCGCTGATCAACACCGATCAGCAGCAGTTACGGGTCTATGTCCGCGTACAAATGGATCCGGGCAAGGAGGTCCAGATCAACGGGGAGTGCAGCTGTTCATCCGGACAGAATTGTTCACATGTAGCCGCCGTGCTGATCAAGGCGCTGCTGGATGAGCAGGAGATGCCGACGGAGGCGCTGGACACAACAGAGGGAAGTCGACGTTTGGATCGCCCCGCGAAGGGAGCAGAGGACTACCCGCCTGGAGTGCATCAACGCCTGATCTATCTGCTTCGCCCCGACCCTACCGATCCCAGCCGAATCGAAGTTGAGCCCCGTTGCGCCCGGGCACTGAAAAACGGCGGCTACTCGGATGATCGTATCTACGAACCCGCCTGGGCTCAGCGGGGAACCCCTCCGCGTTTTCTGCTGAAGACAGATCTCGATATTCTGGCTGTCCTGAATCAGGGGGAAGCAATAAAGCCGTCGCTCAAGGGTAAGTCAGGTGAGCAGCTGCTGCGCGCCATGCTGGAGACCGGGCGCTGCCATCTGGGGCATATTTCCGGGAAGACCCTGCGTCTGGGCAAGCCGCAATCTGCAACCCCCTGCTGGGAAGTGGATTCCATCGGCAATCAACGGATCAGATGGCATGAGCGCGCCACCATTTTCCTCGCCTCTCTCTGGTGTCTGGAGTCTGATCGATGCACCCCCCTGGCGAGTGACCTGTCCGGAGCCTTGGTAGAGGAGCTGGCCGCCATGCCGCCCGTGACCCCGGAGCAGGTTCCCAAGGTAACGGCCGACCTGCAAAAGCGCTTTCCTGACACCATACTGCCCCCCTTGCGTCAGATCAGGGTTGAGCAGCGTCCACCTGTGGCGCCCCGACCCTGCCTGCACCTCAGCGGACAGGAGATGCCCCTGGCCTGCCTCTCATTCGAGTATCACGACATCCGCATCGGCACCCGGGGAGCTCCTTTACAGTTCAAAGACGGCACACAGGTACATCTGATCCGGGATGAACCCGCCGAGCAGCACTGTATAGAGCGGCTCATCTCCTTGGGTTTTCGCATCCACGAGGGTCTGAGCAGGGAGAGAGCAACCGATTGTTTTTCACTTGCAGATGAGCCTCTCCCCTGGCTCGATTTTCAATCCCGTCAACTGCCGGAATGGGAAACGCAAGGTTGGCGAGTGACCCGTGACAAGGATTTTCCCCACCGTCTGGCCCGCCCGGACCACTGGTACAGTGAACTCGAACCACTGGGAACGGAGGCGGACGGCCACGGTGTCAGCGTCGGCGTCGTTCTGGAGGGCCAGCGCATCAACCTGTTGCCAGTCCTGGTGCAGTGGCTGCATGAACTGCCACCGGATCGGCGCGGGGAGAGACTGGATGAGCTGATTCATGAGCACGGGATGATCGTACCCCTGGAAGACGGCCGCCACCTGCTCCTCTCCCGGAACCGCGTTCGCCAAATCGTGGAGACCCTGTTCGAGCTGCACGACAGCAAGCTCGACGAGATGCAACATCTGCGGCTCAACCGCTTCCAGTTGGCCCGTTTAGCGGAACTCGACGAGTCACCGGACGGCGAACCCCTGCAATGGCTGGGTGCGGAAGCGTTACACAGCCTGGCGGAGACCCTACGCAAGATTGAGTCTATCCCAGCCATCACGCCACCAGCGGGCCTGCGGGCGGAACTGCGTCCCTACCAGCAACAGGGACTGGACTGGCTGCAATTTCTGCGGACTCATCGACTGGGCGGCATACTGGCGGATGACATGGGACTCGGTAAGACTGTGCAGACCCTGGCTCATCTGCTGTACGAAAAAGAACAGGGACGATTGGACAGCCCCAGCCTGGTGGTCGCCCCCACCAGCCTGATGACCAACTGGCAGCGGGAGGCGCAACGCTTCGCTCCCGATCTGCGGACGCGGGTCCTGCACGGTCCCCAGCGGCATGAACTGTTCGAAGGAATGGGGAAACAGGATCTGCTGATCACCACCTATCCCCTGCTGCTGCGGGACCAGGACCGGCTACTGGTTCAGGAGTATCACCTGCTGATCCTGGACGAAGCCCAGGCCATCAAGAATCCCAAGGCCAAGGTTGGCGCAATCGCACGCCAGCTCAATGCCAGACACCGGGTATGTCTGACCGGCACGCCGATGGAAAACCATCTGGGAGAACTCTGGTCACTGTTCGATTTCCTGTTGCCCGGTCTGCTGGGAGAGGAGCATCAGTTCCGACGGCGTTGCCGTAAGCCGATTGAAAAATGGGGCGACGAGTATCAGGCCGACCGGCTGCGCCGCCGCATCCGACCTTTCCTGTTACGGCGCACCAAACAGGCGGTGGCGCCGGAACTTCCACCCAAGACCGAGATCCTGCGCACGGTGGTACTTGGGGAAACACAACGGGAACTCTATGAGGATATCCGTCAAAACATGTACCAACGGGTGCGTAAAGAGGTAGCTGAAAAAGGCCTCTCCCGCTGCGGCATCCTGATCCTCACCGCCCTGCTCAAGCTGCGTCAGGTATGTTGCGATCCACGCCTGATCAGCCCGGAAGACCGGGGGCGGATCGAGGCCGGACACTCCGCCAAACTGGAACTGCTCATGGATCTGCTGCCGGAGATGATCGAAGAGGGTCGCCGCATTCTGCTCTTCTCCCAATTTACTTCCATGCTGGGGTTAATCGAGCAGGCACTGCAAGCTGCCGGCATCGACTACGTCCTGCTAACCGGTAACACCCGTGATCGGACCACCCCAATTGACCGCTTTCAGACAGGCAAAGTGCCACTGTTTCTCATCAGCCTCAAGGCTGGCGGCGTGGGCCTCAATCTCACTGCGGCCGATACGGTCATCCATTATGATCCCTGGTGGAACCCGGCCGTGGAGCGCCAAGCCGCCGACCGGGCTCACCGCATCGGCCAGGAAAATCCGGTATTTGTCTACAAACTGATCAGCGAGGGCACCGTGGAGGAACGAATACAAATCATGCAGGAGCGCAAACAGGCGCTGGCCGATGGGCTTTATGACAGCACCGGCGCCGCCGACCCCCAATGGACAGAGAACGACCTTGAGGAGCTGTTCGGGCCGTTGGCCTGAGTCCTGAAAGGAGGAAGGAGTCGGTGTCGAGCTGACCGTCCCGGAAAAGTGGCCGTAAACAGACAATCTGTGCTACATAAGTGCCTACTCGGGAATTATTATCCCTATGGCAAAATCACGGAATAGACGGCGCAGTCAAGAGCTCCTCGTAACAACATGGAACATATCAACAAGCACCCCTACATTTTTGATCGTCGGCGCCACTCCCACCCTTGGGAATCCAGCTTGCGCAGATTACAGAGCGATCACCATCCTGAAAATACCGCCTTGGCGCAGAACTGGCGTATGGACCATCGGGTCTCTGAGCCTCGGGAAGATGAGCTATCAATTTCAGACGTTTTTCCGAGTCCCAGGAACCCAACTACCGATTTCAGCAGGGCTATACGCGACTATTTTCAGACCCGTTTGTGCATACCCGCTGGAACAGATGGTTCACCCGCTCCAGCTTATACGGTAGAAACCAATAGACACAACCGAATCGCCAGGGAGCAGATATCCCCGAATCAACCATTGGTGCATATGGTGTCATTGAATGCGGTCCTGCCCAGGATTCTGCGCGATTTTGATACCCAGGATGCGCTCCATCGATTAACCGGCGAATATCCCCCAGAACCTGAAGATCTCACTATTGCCCACGTAGAGACCATCGCCGGCACACTGCAAGCACGGGGCGAAGATGCTATTCGCGAATTTGCCGGTCTGCTATCAGATCAACTTGGGCCAACCGAACCGCATTGGTGGGCGGCCTTTGCATTTGAACTTGATGACTACCTGCTGGACGACGACTGGACCAAAGCCGCCCGAGCACTTGGGCTTGGCCATCTCAGGCAGGGACAATGGCTGATCGGCTGGCGCTACTCTCCCGAGTTGGCCGGACCACTCTATCGGCCAACCGTCGCCGAAGTGGGACTCAACGGCCACCATTTCCCCTCTCCTCCAGGCGAGAACCTGGGTGTCACCATGCCATTGGAAGCCACGCTGCCGGCAGTCAAAGAGGTGGTGCATGCGCCGCTCAAGGGAGACATCAGTGTAGAAGCCTGTATGGGACGCCTGGGGCGCATTGCACAACCCCTCATCACCACCCATACTACAAGGCAGACAGAATGGCTTGCGTTGCGCCGCGAAAAACATGCTACGCATCTGCGCGAACATTATGAGCAACAGGCAGTGGGCAACTGGCTCACCCGCCATGGACTGAAATAGATGAACCCGGTAGAACTGGCCTATCAGCGTGTGCGCCTCGATCTGGAGGCCATGCTGCAACAGCATGGCGCCGATCGCCTGCGTGGCATGTTGCAGGGAGAAGGTCTGCCGGCGATAGGTTCCGATATCGAGCCTGCCGAGCAGATAATCCAGGCCCTGGAAATCCCCCCATTCAATGCCAATCTGGCGCGTCGACTGGCCCATATGATGACACCGCTGGTCGATGGACAGAGCCAAGTCATGCAACAGCAATTGGCAAAACCAGCCACATCCGATGAGATCGGCTATTGGCAAGACTCACGCTTCCTGTTCAATCTGTTTCTGCTCGCCGCCACCCTGCCCCGGGAAGAGTCTCTGTTCGGTGCGCTGAACGGCTTTTTTGAGCAGGGGCACAAAGCGACGGGGCTGGCCAATCAAGGCGGACGCGCCGCGCTGCAACTGCGCCGGGCACTGTGCAACCAACAGACCGACGATCGACTGCACGACTACTGGCTCGACCGTCTCAATGATCACACGGCCACATGGAATAGTGGGCGTCGCACCGAATTGATGGATGTCTGGCGTGGCTTGTTATGGCTCGCCCAGCCCAGTAGCGATAATGGCTTTGATCCTTTGAACCGTGGCCTGCTGGCCTTACACGACACTGTAGCCGAGCAACCGCAGGGGTTCGCTCTACTCAGACATGCGCTCTACCGCCTGGAACAGGCCTTTCCCACCAGCGTCGGTTCACGCGGTCTGATTCAGCTTATCCGACCGTATTGGGAGTCCTGGCCGCAACTGCTAAAAGAGACGGCCTCGAGCCTATGGCCCGGTCTGGAGCCAAAACCCCTGGCGGCAATGCCTGCGCTACCGCCCGAGCTAAACCAGGTCTGGCAAGCACTGAAAACGGAGCAACAACGCACTTTGCTGGCGTTTGTTTCCACCGCAGACGCAGAGGGGGGCAGACGCTACATAGAGCAGGAGCTCTCTTTCGATCTACCGAACCTGGGGCTTCCGCCTCAAGAGACCCGGCACCGTCTGCTCGACCTTGAGCAACGACTGTGGGCGCCAGAGGCCGGCGTAAAACCCAAAACGCTTGAATCCGACCCTGCCGACTGGGAGAAGGTTGAAGCGGATTTTTCACAATGGGGCAACGTGGATCGTGGCGCGGCGCTTGAGGCCCTCAGTCATGCATTGGCCGCTGTCGAGCAGCGTCTGGCGCGTGGTGATGAAGCCAAGGCGCGCCGATTTCTTGCCGATCTGATCGAACAACAGCGCCAACAACCATTGCCGGATAAATTGGTGCATCTGGCTAAAACCCTGAGCAAGGCTGCCGGTATCGTTCAGGGGCATGGCTATCTTGATTGGGCCGAACAACTGCTGCGGGAGGCAATGGCCGCCAATCCCAACGACGAAGTCGCCGCCAGCGGTCTGGCGGATGTGCTCAAGGCGCAAGGGGAGCTGGTCGCCGCCGAGGCTCAATACCGCGACAATATCGCACGCTGGCCCAGCGACGAAGTCGCCGCCAGCGGTCTGGCGGATGTGCTCAAGGCACGAGGGGAGCTGGTCGCCGCCGAGGCTCAATACCGCAACAATATCGCACGCTGGCCCAACGACGAAGTCGCCGCCAGCGGTCTGGCGGATGTGCTCAAGGCACAAGGGGAGCTGGTCGCCGCCGAGGCGCAATACCGCGACAATATCGCACGCTGGCCCAACAACGAAGTCGCCGCCAACGGTCTGGCGGATGTACTCAAGGCGCAAGGGGAGCTGGTCGCCGCCGAGGCTCAATACCGCGACAATATCGTACGCTGGCCTAATGACGAAGTCGCCGCCAACGGTCTGGCGGATGTGCTCAAGGCACGAGGGAAGCTGGTCGCCGCCGAGGCGCAATACCGTGACAATATCGCACGTTGGCCCAACAATCGTGTCACCCGAAATGGTTTGGCCAATGTATTACGCAAACAGGGCCGCGTGACCGATGCCTTGCATTTGCTGCCCGAGCCGCATATGACGCAACTCACTCAGCATGATCTTTATGACCTGCATGTCCGGGCCATATTGCTGATCGATTTGGGCAGGGTAGACGAGGCCCATAACCTGCTGGAACGGGGCAGCGCTATAGCACAGGCTCCCTTGCTGCAAAAATGCTTCGAGCGTAGCCTGATCATGCTTGAGCTGAGGTTGAACGACCATCACAGTGCACGTAAGCGCTTGGCTGCGATGCCGGATAATGTGATTTCATTGCAGCTCTTCCGCCTGCATGCCGCCGCTGTGGCCGCAGAAGAGGCGGAAGCAAGACGGCTGTACTCCAACTTGCAAGCCAATCTGCCACGTTTGGATTCAGATAGCCGGCGAGTTCTTGATCGCATTGAAGAGGGCTTTTGTCTGATGGGTGAAAGCGGTCTATGCACGCCGGATCAGGAGGCGCTGGATGCGATTTTCGATGCTGAAATCGATATGGAATTGGCGGCTTGAGCAAGGTTCCGAACAACCCTCTTTAATTTCTGCGATCCATGACTTCACAATACTTTTACTCAAGGCGTAGGCACGATCAAGCGTAGCGGATCGGGCGTTTGAGTTGGTAGAATGGTAAGGCTGCCGGTTCCGCTACGCTTGAACCGGCCGGCACCGGCTCTCGGATAACATGAATCTTTAACTCCGCCCCTTCCCAAACAAAGTGCTGAATAGTCCCCCGAGTTCGAGATAACACCATGAGCCACCCTATCCAACAGGCCGTAGATCAGCTGCTCCTGGAGCAGGGTGAATACAGCCCCCTCGAACTGCTACTGGCGGAGGGGCGCCTGGATTACAGCGAATATGAGGCTTGGCGCACCGGTGAGATCCCACGACTGGAACAGGTGTTGTTCGGCGATCCGGAAAAGTTGGACAGCCTTCTGGCCGAGGCCCAGGAGTATGCAGCTGCCCTGACCCTGCAACCGGAAACCCTGTGCTACCACGCTTGGGGAGATGCCGGTGGATCCCCCCTCAGCTTCAGTGACAACAACATCCGGGAGCTGCGATTCCATACTGTTTTCCGCAAGGCCAAAGATCAGCCACAGTTCGATCTGTTCATGGACGCCACGGCCACCAATCTGGCCAATGGCATCGTCCTGACGCTTATCGATCGCAACAACGGCGAAGCCCATCGCCTGCTCGATCAGTTGTATGAGGTGGACCCGGGCCATCCCCGGCTGGGAGCATTGGAAAGAATGGTTGAGGCAGGTGACCGGCTGGCCGAACAAGTCGCAGACAACGCGCAGGAACTCCACTATCTGAAGGATGAACTCCTGCCTCTGGCCGAGAGGGAGCTGGGGCGCGAAAGCCGCAACCTGCTGGTGCCTCATTGGCGGCGACTCACCGACGCCCTCCAGGACCAGGCCTTCGACCCCACTTGGCCAGAGCTGCATGCCAGCTACACCGCGGGCAGAGCCTTAGACTGGGAAACGGTACGCCGGGCGACGCAGGAGGATCCTGGCTGGCCACAGCAAGCCCTGCTGCTGCGCCGTCACGCCCATGCCTGTGGACGTCTGCACAACCTGCTGGAGTCCCTGCAAAGCTGGATCCGGCTATGCTGGTCTTCTCCCCATGAGGCGGTAGCGATCACTACCGAGGCAGATACGGACTTGCAACAGATGTGGCGGCTTTTTCTGGCCCTGGACCCAGAACTGACCGCAGAGGATTTCCCTGCCTGGTTGTTATTGATCCGCCCCGGCCTGGCGCAACAACTCCCGTCCCCCGAAGACGACGAACTCTGTCCAGCGTCCTATGCGCGGGTCTATCACATGCTGCGAGAGAGGCAACCGTCTCAAAACACCCCGGATGCAATCGAGATACAGCGGCGCGGCGAGCTGAAGCAGTTGAATCCGGAACTCTTTATCCATTACATGCGCACCAGACCAGCCCGCTGAAGCACTGGGGGCAGAGCCGGAGCCCAGCGCAGATGGCGTTTCTCCGGCTAAAGCACCTCAGCCAATCCTCTTAAAACCAATCGAGTCTGACCCCATCGATTCCATCGAATTTTCAGCATATCGCTCTTTGATGTTCAGTATCTCAGGCATCACCTCGTGGAACAGAGGCACCAGCGCGGGATCGAAGTGGCTGCCATGGTTATCGTCAATCAGTTTTACCGCATCTTCCACGCTCCAGGCCTTTTTATAAGACCGTTCTGATGTCAGGGCATCGAACACATCTGCAATGGCCACAATGCGGCCTTCCAGTGGAATCTCTTCGCCCGCCAGACCATGCGGATATCCTGAGCCGTCCCATTTCTCATGATGTGACAAGGCGATGGTGCGTGAGATACGCAGCAGGGGATTGGGGTCATCGCCGATGATCTCAGCGCCGAACTCAGTATGCCGCTGCATCAGTTCCCACTCATCGGCATCCAGCTTCCCTGGCTTGAGAAGGATATGATCGGGAATACCAATCTTGCCGATATCGTGCATGGGTGCAGCATTGAACAGCAGTTCGATCCAAGCGTCGTTGCCACCATAAGCCTCGGCGATCAGCCTTGAATAGTGACCCATGCGGATGACGTGCAACCCAGTTTCGTTGTCCTTGTATTCACCGGCACGCCCCAAGCGCCGGATAATCTCCAAACGAGTGTAGCTCAACTCCTCGGTACGTTCGTCGATCTGGCGCGCAAGTTCGCGATTTTGATCATATAGCGCCAAGTGTGTACGTACCCGGGCCTCTACAATATGAGGGCTTATAGGCTTGGTAATATAATCCACTGCTCCCAGTTCAAACCCGCGTTTTTCATCGGCTACGTCGCCTTTGGCAGTCACAAAGATTACCGGGATGTTGGAAGTTGCCGGATCCGCCTTTAGTAAACGGCAAACCTCGTAGCCATCCATGCCGGACATCATAATGTCGAGCAGAATCATATCTGGTTTGGGATCAGAGCTGGCTATCTTCAACGCCTTTTCACCATTGAGTGCCGCCTTTATGTCGTATTTTGATCGCAACACGCCGACTAACACGTCGATGTTGTCCGGTGTATCGTCCACGACCAGGATCAATTGTTTACCTGGGTGCTGAATCATGAACCCGTCCGAGAGAAATAATTACTCATCTTATCCATTTCCGGCGCCGTAAAATCACCATTTAATCTTGAGCATATCCGCCAATACCTTTATTGCCTTCAATGCTTCGTCAAAATCGTATCCCTCGACCGCTTTGGCGGTCTTTTCCAGACGATCCATATATGGTGTGTTTTTCAACAAGGGGGCAAGCTCACTTATTGTATCACCCGCGGCAACATCATTTTTAGCGATAAGGGCATGCAGCTCACGCAGCAACCGTTCCGCTGCCGGCAGATCAAGTTCCCGACTCTCTTCTGAAATTCCTTCATCTCCGGAGGCTCCCACGTTAGCGATAACTGATCCTGTTGAGTTGCCGCTTTGAGATAGAGTCGCGAAGGCTTCGAGTCCGGCAAGCACCGGCTGCAACTCAGCGATAACCCTCTCCAGATATCCATCAACATTTTCCTCACCCTTCTTACAGGCCATCTCCAGTGAACGGGCGGCGTCCTGAACGCCCAAGGCCCCGATGTTTCCAGCGACTCCCTTGAGTGTATGGGCAACGCGTGTGACCGTTTCCAAGCCCTGATCAGCCTGGGCAGTACGAAAATGTTGCTCGAAGTCCCGATGATTGTCCCGAAACATGAGCAAAATCTTGCGGTACAGATGGACTTTTCCCTGAACGACGCCAAGGCCGGCCCTAGTGTCGATTCCAGGCAGGCCAGGGAGCCTGTCATCTGCGATCGGGATTTCTCCTGCCCCCCCTTTTTCTGCGATAACACCCGGCTCACTGGGCCTGATCCCTTCCTGGAGTTTTGTGATAATCGGCCGGCGCTGAAAGGATTGGTTCTGTTGTTTCTCAAAACGGACGATGACGTGGAAGGTGCTTCCAACGCCGTATTCGCTCTCTACCCAGATCCAACCGCCCATCATCTCGGTCAGTTTTTTGGTGATTGCCAGACCAAGACCGGTCCCGCCATACTTGCGGGTGGTGGAGCTGTCAGCCTGGCTGAAGGGCTGAAACAACCCGGCTTGTTGTTCCTGTGTCATGCCGATGCCAGTGTCACGCACCGAAAAGTGCAGCAAAACCGTGTCATCGTTTTCTTCATTCAGCTCCACGCCAACCAGGAGTTCACCTCCCGATTCGGTGAACTTCATCGCGTTGTTACCCAGGTTGGCCAGAATCTGCCCAAGGCGCAGTGGATCTCCGACAAGCGCTGTGGGTACATCGGATCCCGTCTGGAACATCAGTTCCACTCCCTTCTCCCTGGCTTTCTGTCCCACCAGGTTGGAGAGATTCATCAGCACATCCTCGAGGCGGAAGTCGGTTTTCTCCATGTCCAGCTTATTGGCCTCAATCTTGGAGAAATCGAGGATATCGTTGATTACGCCGAGCAGACTTTCGGCGGAGCTTTGGACCTTTTTGATGTAATTGCGCTGCTTGTTGTCGAGTTTCGTTTGCAGCGCAAGATGCGACATACCGATGATGGCGTTCATTGGCGTGCGAATTTCGTGGCTCATGACCGCCAGAAATGCAGACTTGGCATGATTTGCTTCTTCAGCCTTGGCCTGAGACCGTTCCAGTTCCTCTGCAATGTGAGCAAGATTCCTGGCCTGCTCTTCCAGCATGGTTTTCGAATAATTTTGCTCTATCAAAGCCTGTTTTTGATCTGATATATCCTGCACCACGCACAGCATGCGCACCGCATTACC
Source organism: bacterium endosymbiont of Escarpia laminata (assembly GCA_003660235.1). Taxonomy (GTDB): domain Bacteria; phylum Pseudomonadota; class Gammaproteobacteria; order Chromatiales; family Chromatiaceae; genus QGON01. Next base: position 85,324 of record QGON01000055.1, read on the forward strand.
TTCAGCATCCCGTTTCACATAGCCGCGCTCGTGCAGCCAGTGGACCGTTTCATCGGGCCAGACGACACGATGTTCTACGTTATAGGCCACCCCCCTTTCTATACAGTCGGTGATTGCCCGCTGGACTCTTTCATGGTCGCCGGGGTGGACGGCCGCTAAAAAGTTCTCGTTGGAAGCTTCAAGAGAACCTTTTTCGTAACCGAGTAACGGCGCAATCATATCCGACCAATAGATGCTACCGGTTGAGATTTCCCAATCCCAAGTCCCGATATTTGCAAAAGAGAGGCTGGACTGGAAGCGCTCTTCGCTCTTTCGCAAAAACGCCTCGTTCCTACGCCGATCAGTAATGTTACTGATAACGGCCATTACATAGGTGTTGCCTTCAAACGCGAGATGGCTTGCCCTGATCTCAGCCAGGAAAGCATCGCCACCAGAGATGTTGATGCTACTTTCGAATACCAGGGATTTCCCGTTGGAAAGCTGTTTGACGAAATCCACCCAACAAGATTCTTCGATTACCTGACCGAGGTCCCAGACCAAACTGCCGACAAGTTCGTTTCGGCTATAACCCGTGGCATCCACCGCAGCTTGATTTATGGACAGAATTCTGCCTGTATCAGGGTCCAGCAGAAGAAAAATATCTGCCGCGATTTCGATTGAAGAACCCATCATTGACAATTCATTTTCCATTCACTGCCGCATTCTTATGCCTGTTTTATATACTTTGAAAGCAACAAGTCCTCAGTGGTTGTATGCTTGACAAACCAATCAAGTAAAAATCCGACGAGATCATGTATGTTACTGTCGCCTGACTCAAAACTGACAACGTATTTCTGCATATTTCTCATAAGAGATTGATGATGCTCGCGATGCTCCTCGAATTCCGGATACCCAACATCTATCATAATATTTTCTTCGCTGAGGAAATGGAATTCCGCGTACTTGGCTGTTTCTGCAATCAGCCGCCTGATCTTGTCCCTGGACGCCCCATGTGCTTCAGCCGCTGCTATTGATTTTACGAGTTCGAAAAACACGCGATGTTCCAAATCGATTTTATAGTGCCCAACCTCGAATTTTTTTTGCCATTCCATACTCATCTACCCGTTTAATCTGTTTTCAAAATCATTACACCTTGATATCGGCTCGGCGGCCAAATTCCTTAGTGCCTCCAGTGCTTTATCAAAATCATAGCCATCAAATTGTTGCTGGGGGCATTTGCGAACGACTGCCCGTCTGGAGTGGCCGGCAAACACGATATACCCGCACGCGAACTTGCCTGGGCTGAAAAAACATAGAATCAGAAACCTATGGCTCACCACGATGAGCACGGCCCAACTAAGGCCGAAGGTATATCTTCCCGTCCTCTACTCGCGGGGCGCGTCTACCTGCCAATACCTCCAGTAACGCGTCTCCAGCAATCAACTTGCGCCATCCATCAAGGATCGCCAAGTTCCGCTCTCCAAGAACCAGCCTTTCGATGTCACCCTGTGACGCCAGGGCCGATGGCGTGATGCCCTCCTCCTCCGCCAACAGACGCAGGCTGCACATGAGGAGATCGGCCATCGCTTCCTGGTTGATGGAGAGCCGGGGAGAACGCCGTTTTTCCTCAGGCCACTGCCCCTTAGTCAATTTACGGGCCGCTGCAATCCTCTCCAGCAGCGTCTCGCCAAAACGCTTCACTGTCCCGCTTTCAAGTCCGCGAATCCGTTCAAGTTGCCGCGTCTCATCAGGCATGCGCCGAGCCAATTCCAGCAGCACCTCATCTTTGATAATCCAGCGACGGGGCCGGTCCGCCGCAATCGCCCGCTCTTCACGCCAAGCTGATAATGCCTTCAATACGGCAAGCTGAATGCCCTTGAGACGTTGCCGCCCTTTGACCCGCTGCCAGGACTCATCTGGATCCACCGCATAGGTCATGGGATCGGCCAGGCGGGCGAAGTCATCCTCCAGCCATCGGTCTCGCCCTTTCTCCCGCAGACTGGCGACCAGCTTCAGATAGACCTCACCCAGGTAGATCACGTCATCGAGCGCATAACGCAACTGCTCCTGCTCCAGGGGGCGGCGTGACCAGTCGGCTCGTGTATGGCCCTTCTCCAGGCTATGATCCAGCACCTGCTGCACCAGGGCACCGTAACCCACCTGATCGCCCAGACCCAGCAGGGTTGCCGCCAATTGGGTATCGAACAAAGGCCCCGGCAGGCTCTGCCGCAGTAGATAGAAGATCTCCAGATCCTGTGACCCGGAGTGAAAGACCTTCACTGTTGCCGGGTCGTAGAGGATATCCAACAGCGGAGCGAGATCGTCAATTGCCAGCGGATCAACAGACGCGGCCAGATGCCCGTTGCTCACCTGCAAGAGACAGAGTTGGGGAAAATAGCTCTTCTCCCGCATGAATTCTGTATCCACTGCCAGCCACTCACTGCCACGCAGCTGGTCACAAAGCGCGTTCAGTCCGGTAACGGAATCGACGTGGAACTCCTGCATAATCAGCAGCACTCCTGGAATGATAAAGTCGCGAGCATAACATGTTGCTGACTCTACTACGGTGTCCTCTTGGGGAGGTAAAACCATAGCCTGGCATGACAACCCTTGTCTTGATCGCACTCACCTTGTTGGCGGAGACATTACTGCACCGTGACTGATTCACCATGGCATCCACACAAAAAACTGACTATTTCCGAAACCAAACTGTAAGGATCTCCGTATCAAAGCGACTAACGGACGGAAAACAAAATACAAAAGATATTCGTTACCGCTTTTTACCCAGGAGAAACACGATGAAACTCACCACACGAAAAAAGACGCTAAATGCCATTCTCTCAGGCTGCCTGGCCACATTTGCCCTGAGCAGCGCACCTCTTTATGCCGCCAATCCCTGTGGGGCCAGGAACCCCTGCGCCGCCAAGCAGGCAATGAAGATGCACAATCCCTGCAACCCCTGTGCGGCAAAAAACCCATGCGCTGCCAAGAATCCCTGCGCAGCGAAAAATCCATGCGGGGCAGGAAAAGTGACCCGACCAGCCGACTACAAGCCTTACCGAGGCAACAGTGCAGCCCTTGCCGCCGAGGGCAGCAAGCTGTTCAGGGACACCCGTCTGAGCACCAATGGCATGTCGTGCAATACCTGCCACGACAATAACGCCTCTTATCAGGCCACCTTCGCTGAACCCTACCCTCACTATGTACGCATGGCCGATGACCAGCAGAAGCTGAAAACAGTCTATGCCGACGAGATGGTGCAACTCTGCATGATGGGCCCCATGAATGCCAAAGCGTTGGCTTGGGACTCAAGAGAGCTGGCCGCCCTCACCGGCTATGTAGTGGCACAGCAGAAGGGCTTCGCCAAGACCCACAAGATGGGCGCAATGAACCCTTGTGCCGCCAAAAATCCTTGCGGAGCGAAAAATCCCTGTGCCGCCAAGAATCCCTGTGGGGCGAAAAATCCTTGTGCTGCCAAGAATCCCTGTGCCGCGAAAAACCCTTGCGCACCTAAGAACCCATGCGCGCCGAGAAATCCTTGCTCTGCAAAGATGCACTAACGTGTCATGCGGCGGGCACTCCAGCCCGCCGTTCATTCACGCAATGGTTTTGACAATGCTCAAACCCTTAATCCGGCCCAGTGATGACCGAACACCAGCGGCGCTTACCGGGATCACCAGAGATGCCGCTCACAACTGAAAACAGCTTTCACGATGCACCGCAAGGCGTCATCCAGTGGCCTGTACTGTTGCTGTCGCTGGTCATCGTGATTCCACTCTTACTCACCAGTGAGCCTCGCCTCGCGCTGCTGCTTCTGATTGGCGTCGCCCTCGGCATCACCCTGCAACATGCGGCCTTCGGTTTTACCAGTGCCTACCGGCGTTTTATGCTCTACCGCGATACCTCCGCTTTAAATGCCCAACTGGTCATGCTCGCAGTCGCCACACTGCTGTTCGCGCCGATTCTAAGCAGTGGCGCTGTTTTTGGGCATGGCGTGGCAGGTGCAGTGGCCCCAGCAGGTCTACAGGTCGCCGCAGGCGCCTTTCTGTTCGGTATCGGCATGCAGCTCGGCGACGGCTGTGGCTCCGGCACCCTCTACAAGGCCGGCGGTGGTGCACCGCGAATGCTGATCACCCTCTTCGCCTTTTGCGCAGGATCCTTCTGGGCAAGTCTGCACATGGGTTGGTGGCAACAACTTCCATCACTACAGACCCAGTCACTCGCCGAACCCTTGGGATACCCAGCCGCTGTCTCAATCCAGTTGGCGTTCATCACCCTGCTTGCCCTGCTACTGCGTCGATGGCGTAGCCGTCAAAAACCCACTGTCCCCCCACCACAGAGAGGCTGGCGGCATTTGTTATCAGGTCCCTGGCCTCTGGTCATCGGCGCCCTGCTGCTCGCCTTGCTCAATTTCGCAACCCTGCTGACCGCAGGTCATCCCTGGACCATCACCTGGGCCTTTACCCTGTGGGGTGCCAAGGCAGCAGTACTTCTCGGCTGGGATCCGTCCAGTGCGCCATTCTGGAGCGGCGCTTTCCAGCAGTCGGCGCTACAGGCCGGCATCCTGCAGGATGTCACCTCCGTGATGAATATCGGCATCCTGCTCGGGGCATTGGCCGCCGCCGGACTGGGTGGCCGATTCGCACCCTCGTTCAGCATCCCCCTGCGTTCGCTTGCTGCCGCCGTCATTGGTGGTCTTTTGATGGGCTATGGCGCCCGTATCGCCTATGGTTGCAATATTGGCGCTTTTTTCTCGGGCATTGCTTCCCTTAGCCTGCACGGCTGGCTCTGGATTGCCTGCGCCCTGCTGGGCAGCGCACTGGGCGTACGCTGGCGACCCCGTCTTGGACTTTCAAACTGATGAGTAGTAGAAACAAGTGAACAGTAAAATCTCCGATATCCCGTTGCCCACCCTCACTCCGCCAAATCCCGCTCAACTTCCATCTGGTGAAATCGCGGAGATGCTGGCAGCAGGCACTGAAGTCCGTACCAGTATGCGGGCACTGGAGAGAGTCGGGCTCAACCTGGTAGGCGAGGTGCTGAAAGACCAGGGTGATTTTATCGAACTGGAACACTATCCAAAAGATGATGTCTTTGACGACGAGACCCATAGCCAGTACTACTATCACACCCATCGAAACGATGCGGATGAGCATGGTCATTTCCATACCTTTCTGCGGGCCGGGGGCATGCCAAAAGGCTCCAAGCCCTTGGATTACCCCCTGACCAGCGAACCCTGGCCACAGGGGGATGATGCAATCGGTCATCTGGTGGGCATCTCCATGGATGCCTGGGGTCGACCTATCGGGTTGTTTGCCGCCAATCGCTGGGTGACGGGTGAAACCTGGTATCCTGCTGAAACCATGATCGAAATGCTGCCCCGCTTCGCCATCGAGCACGCTTGGCCCTCCTGGCCGGTGAACCGTTGGATCAGCACCATGGTCAGGCTGTTCCAGCCGCATATCCGCACCCTGCTCACCCACCGCGACCTTGTGATTTCCGCCTGGCAACAAGCCCATCCTGGGATGGATGTGTTTGAAGATCGCAATCTGGAGCTGACGGGGTATCTACCCATCTCGGTGGATAAGTGGATGGCAGCGCTGAAACAGGCTTCAGCGTGAACCGTCACCCGATCAACTTTCTGCTTGCCTGCTGTTTTGCGTTGACGATGCCGGCATCGACGGCGATGGCTGACAATCATCCCGGCACATCCACCAGCGCCTTTCTCTCCCGCCACTGGCAACGCCCGCTGCAACATCAGGGCGAGGCGCCGGCCTCCTTCCCGGCGTTGGAGGCCTCGCTCGACCCCAGGGCCTGCGGAACCTGCCATCCACAGCAGTTCCAGGATTGGCAGGGAAGCCTGCACGCCCACGCCATGGGTCCCGGCCTACTGGGTCAACTCATGGAGATGAACCCCGGCGACAGGGCAGAACATCAGGCCTGTCTGTACTGCCACGCGCCTTTGGCGGAACAGGCTGATGAGGTGGTTGCGTGGCTCTCCGGTGGAAAAACCGGCACCGGCAGCCCCCAGGAGGAGACTATTCCCAATGGCCCCCTCTACAATCAGGGATTGATCTGCGCCGGCTGCCATCTGCGCAATTTTCAAGTCCATGGCCCCCACAGAAACAAGGCATTGCCACCCTCCCCGCCACTGGCTGAAAACGCCCATCAACCCCACAATGGCTGGCAACCCCAGGATGCCTTTGAGAGCTCCAGCTTCTGTGCAGCCTGCCACCAGTTCGATGCGGATGGTTTTGCACTGAACGGCAAACTGCTTGAAAACACCTTCGAGGAGTGGAAGGCCAGCCCTCAGGCGAAGGAGGGGAAAAGTTGCCAGTCCTGTCACATGCCAGACCGCCGTCATCTGTGGCGAGGCATACACGACAAGGCGACTGTCCAATCGGCTGTAAAGATCACACTGGACGAGGTAAAGACTAACAACGATAAGGTTAGCGGCATCCTGACCCTGACCAGCACGGAAGTGGGTCACCGGTTCCCCACCTATGTCACCCCTCGCGTGGTGATGGAAGCGATCCAACTGAACAGTTTGAGTCAACAGATTCCTGCAACACGGCAGGAACAGATTGTCGCCAGGCAGGTGAGCCTCGATCTAAGCCAGGAACTGTTTGATACCCGCCTCGCGCCCGGAGAGACCGCCCGCCTGGATTATCAGGCCCCCCTCCATCCCGAAGCCAAATTCATCCTCTTCCAGATCCAGATCGAGCCAGATACCTTCTACCGGGACTTCTATCGGGCCACCCTGAACAGCGGATCGAGTGATAAAGGTGCCGAAACCCTCCGTCTCGCGCTACAGAATGCCGAGGCATCGGTCTATACTCTGTTTCGCAGGGAGATACCGCTGGAGCTGGATAGTGAGCCGTAATCGTTGACTGGATGTCTGTCGATCTGACTATGGATTTCACCGAGTCCAGTGCACAACTGCCCCCTTCGTTTATTCAATAAACCTTTCAAGGGAAGAGCATGTCCATATCGGAACCCGAACGCTGGCTTGAGGAGCATGGCTCTGCGCTCTATTCGTTTGCATTCCTGCATGTACGCGACGAACATCGGGCTGAGGATTTGGTGCAGGAGACCCTGCTGGCCGCTCTCAAAGCCCGCGAACGTTTTCAGGGCAACGCCTCTCTCCGAACCTGGCTTACCGGCATCCTCAAACACAAGATCATGGACGAGTTCCGGCGACAGTCCCGCGAGGCACCCACTCCGGATTCTCCCGAGGATGCGTGGGATGCGGCGGAAGCGCGACGGGTGGCGGAGAATTTCACCGATAGTGGCCGTTGGAGTCAGCCACTCACAAATTGGGGAGACTCGGAGCAGGATTTTTCCCGTGATCAGTTCTGGTCACTGATCGAGCAGTGTTTGGCTGCACTCTCCCCTCGTGCGGCACGACTCTTTGTTTTGCGCGAGTTATGGGAGATGGAGACCGAAGAGGTTTGTAAGGAACTGGCCATCACACCGACCAACCTCTGGACAACACTGCATCGCGCTCGATTGGGTATGCGGCAGTGCCTGGAAAAAAATCTGTATGCCTGACGTGAGGTCTCTGCACAATGCTTACCTGTAAAGACGCAAGTCGCCTGATCTCCGAGGGGCAGGATCGAAAACTCAGTCAGAGGGAAAAGATAGGCCTGCGCTTTCATCTGTGGATGTGCGCCAGCTGCCGTCTTTTTGAAAAACAGATGGGGCACCTGCGCCATGCTTTACACCGGGGATGGTCAGGTGGCGATTTACCCACGGACAAACCGTTGCCTAAAGAGGCCCAGGAGCGTATCCGCAATGTCCTTAAAGAACACTCAAACGACGGCAGCAACTCATCCACTTGAGACAGGCTGTCGTACCCATCAGCAGAATCAATGGTGATGGCTATCCGTATGCTGGAAGTATTTACGCAGAGAAAAGAGATCGCTCTTCTCAATCAACCTCGGCACAAGAAAAAACAGGAGGACAACTGTGACGCCCGCAATCAGGCGGATAACACCCCCTTCCACTACCACGGCGCCAAAGGTCACGTAAAGATAGGTCAGTGGCAGCATGCCAAGATAGGTGGCAATACTGAATTTCACCAATGACATCTTGGTCAATCCGGCACCATAACTGACGATATCAAAGGAGATCATAGGCATCAGCCGGGAGAAAAAAACAATTTTCGTCAACAACCTGTCGGAACAGAGTGTACAGAAATTGATGTGACCACTTATCAGGCTCTCTATCAAATCACGCCCCAAAAAACGGGCAATGAGAAAACTGATCATCGCCCCCAATAACGCGCCAATCGAAGCGTACAGGGTTCCGGCAATTGGGCCAAAAACCGTACCGGCCGCAATATCCAACGGCAAACTGGGAATCGGACTTATCACCACAGCGGACGCCATCACGCCAATGAACAATAATGGCGCCATGGGTCCTGCGTCATTCAGCCACTGACTGATCCTGTCAGGCTGCAGAAAAGCGCTGATCTCATAATAGGACTCAACCCAATAGAGCAACACAAAAACAACCAGGACGAAGCCAATCTTCAGTATGAATTCAGGCTTTTTCATTAATTCGATTCTGCATAGAAATTCCAGGATTCAATAACGGAGCCACAGCTGCCTTCCAACTCAGCATATGCTTCATTCCGACGAAAAGTAGATATCACCGTACCAGGCTGTCGCTTTTTCACCCGTATTATCCGTATCCGTCATGAGTGCTATCAGGTCGATCTGATGAACATCCTGACCGAACAGTTGTTTAAAATCCTCCTTCAGATTGCGTCGCTCCGATTTCCACAGCAACACATCCGATGCGCCAGAGTGTACAGCAACCATCATTGATTGATCGGTATAGGCGCTGGGCCAGACACTGCCTTCTGCCTGACTGCTCGACCAGACGTAGGTGATTGAGCGGGTACGCCAGGGAGCCCAACCACCCTCCTTCACCACATAGACCCTTGCAGGATAGTCATCGCCTTGCCGGCTTCGTTCATTTGGACTGTCCAACACGCCAGCCACCCGCCAACGCCAATTGAGGTACGGTGTCTTGTCCAGATTGATAGAGATCTTCTTCACCAGCCCGGAAGCGGACCCCACACTTACCGCCTTTATCACCTGCTTGCCGTCCTCTTCGATCAGCTGATAACTCGTATGACCTTTAAAATCATGTCTCTCCCATCCGGACAGGCCATCAATGGAGATATGTTCAACAATAGGCGGCGCTGCATGAAGGATGGCAGAGCCACTCAGCAGACAGACCAGCAAAAAGGTTTTCATATTGATATCCGGTAATCCTTTCTATCTTGGAACAGGTATTCGACCGAGTTCACCGTAAGACAAATATTAGAGCGCATACCATCAACCCGATCCAATGAGATGCTCACCGAACAACACACGACTTGGTCGCACGAGAGCGCTATTTCCTTACTCGGCTGATCCTACCTACTACACTCACGGCTAAGAAAAAACTTTCTCTACTGACGATGCATGATCTGCCTGGCCAAGCACAGTCCAGAAACCTGGCCTGTAAGCATTTTTCCTAATCGACGACTAAAAGGAACCACAACTTACCAGGCACATATGGAGAAATAAAAGTGACAATCACGCCCAACACGTTGCTCGCCTTTGCAATCCTCGCCCTCATTGGCGCCTTTTTCGCCATAGAATCTCTGACGGACATCCTTTCTCCCGCTCTTCTTGTCTCTCTCTCCTTGCTTGGCATTTTCCTGCTGGCCGCCAAAAAGGTCGTGGTGTGGGTAAAGACCCGAAAAGTTTATGCCAAATGGCAGAAGCCCTCCACATTCGATCGTAACCTGGTGGTGATTGGGGCGGGATCAGCCGGGCTGGTGACCGCCTATATCGCAGCTGCGATAAAGGCAAAGGTCACCCTGGTCGAAAAACACAAGATGGGTGGCGACTGCCTGAACACCGGATGTGTGCCCTCCAAGGCATTGATCCGCTCGGCCAAGCTACTCTCTCACATGTCTCGTTCCAAAGAGTTCGGCATCCGAGAAGCCCGAGCTGACTTCGACTTTGCCGATATAATGGAGCGGGTGCAGCGTGTAGTAAAGAGGGTCGAACCCCACGACTCAGTGGATCGTTATACCGAACTCGGTGTGGATGTGATTCAGGGCGAAGCGAAGATCACCTCACCCTGGACCGTAGAAATCAAAACGACGGAGGGTATACAAACCCTTACAACCCGCAACATCGTCATCGCCACCGGAGCCAAGCCCTTTGTGCCGTCGATCCCAGGGCTTGAGGCGGTCGGCTACCTCACCTCAGACAATATCTGGGATCTGCGAGAACGCCCACGACGTCTGCTCGTCCTGGGAGGAGGCCCTATCGGATCGGAGATGGCGCAGACCTTCTCCCGCCTGGGTTCACAAGTCACCCAGGTGGAAAGACGAGCCCGGCTTCTGATCCGCGAAGACCCGGAGGTGTCAGAGATGGTCATCCAACGCTTCCGCTCCGAGGGTATCAGTGTGCTGCTGGAACACAAGGCAAAACAGTTCCTGATTGAAAACGGCGAGAAAGTCCTGATCGCAGAAGATCTGCAAACCGGAGGAGTGGAAGTACACATCCCCTTCGATGCTGTATTAGTGGCTGTAGGCCGTGCTGCCAACCTGAAAGGCTTCGGCTTGGAAGAATTGGAAATCCCAGCCGGTCGCACCATTGAGACCAATAAGTTCCTGCAAACGATCTACCCGAACATCTACGCTGCAGGCGACGTAGCCGGACCTTTCCAATTCACCCACACCGCCGCTCACCAGGCGTGGTACGTGGCAGTCAATGCCCTGTTCGATCCCTTCAAAAAATTTCAGGCAGACTACTCGGTTATCCCCTGGGCCACCTTCGTCGACCCGGAAGTTGCACGGGTGGGTTTAAATGAGCTCGAAGCCAAGGAACGCGATATTCCCTACGAAGTGACGGTATATGGGATCGACGATCTCGACCGGGCTATTGCCGACGGGGAAGCCCACGGCATGATCAAGGTGCTCACGGTACCGAAGAAGGACAAGATCCTCGGCGTCACCATCGTAGGTGAGCACGCCGGAGACCTGCTTGCCGAATATGTGGTAGCCATGCGTCATGGCATCGGCCTCAACAAGATCATGGACACCATCCACATCTACCCGACCCTGGCTGAAGCCAACAAGTATGTGGCCGGAAACTGGAAGCGTGCCCACGCACCTGCCGGTCTGTTGCGCTGGAGCGAGCGATTTCATTCATGGCGGCGTGGGAAAAATGCACAGGGGACAAGGGTGAGCGAGACACTTCCTCCGGTTGGAGAGAAATACAGCCGTTAGATTTTTATGTGTCGTAGTGCAGACTTAAATGTGGCAGAGAGTGTCAGATGCTGAATAACCGCAATCGACACAATGCGGACCTTCAGCCAACGGAAAACGTGGTGCGTCCCCCTTATTATTTAAGGACATCCGCTTCGTCGAGCTTTTTTATACTTATTACGCTTCTTAGATATGAACCCTAGTCCAGCCATACCAAAATAAAAAAGAGACAAGGCACTTGGTTCTGGGATCTGGCTAGTCACTATGGTCACAGTATATTCACCGCTATAGTTATCAGAAAAAACGCCGTCATTCTCCCCAAGAAATAGATATAGATTATCTGTGTATGTCGGCGCAAACAAACTCATACTTGAACCAACAAAAAAAGCGGGATTAGAACCAGTTTTCACTGGGTCGATGTAATCAGAACTATAACTCCAAACTCCTATCAACGAATATACAGGAAGACTACGGAAGAGCCAGTCATGTCCATTTGGACCCGTACAAGAAACACCTGCATCCACGACACATCCACCAGCGGAATTTCGAGATCTTGACCAGGAGAAAACGCGTATGGGACTGAAGAAGGCGCAACGCCCTTTCCCAAGGCATAGTATTCATTACCGCCACTGGAGATATTGTAAGGATGGCCCCAGTTATCGTGATAAAGGTTCACTGAGCCCGACACACTTGCGCTTATAACAGTAGCCTCTGCATATCCGAAATAAAACATTCCTAATATCAATATATACAGTAACTTATTGACAATCTTGGTAACTTCTCAAAAACCCGTGGCAAGCAGTAAATAATTACAAAAAGCACTTGACAGGATTTTGGGGCAAAAAACTAAAAATCCTGTCATGGCACAACTCTGGTTTGGAAACTATCATGGCTGATCTTGTAGCGCGCACTATGCCATTTTCATTCTTATTTCGTACAGGCTTGAGGAATGCTTTTTTTATCTCCTTAAAATGACTCCTGTGAAGTCAAATTTGAGTTTCAAAACCGGTGGTAGAATAAGGCTTATTCAGTGATTACTTTAAAAGTCCGTGAAAAAGCTGCCTCCTCTACCCGACATTCCAGAACAAGATCAAACGCCTGTTGTTAAGGCGTTACTCGGTCTGGTTGAGCAGTTAATTGAACGTGTGCAGCAACAGGATGAAGAAATAGCCTTGCTTAAAGATGAAGTCAATATTCTTAAGGGTGAGAAAAAACGGCCCGTCTTTAAAGGTAGCAAACTGGACAAAAACACCGAACCCGATACCTCATCAGAATCACCCCCTAAAAAACGTCCAGGGTCTCGCAAAAAGAAAAAGACCCAGAAGCTGGTGATTCATGAAGATAAAGTGATTAAGCCTGATGTGCCCGTTCCACCGGGTTCACGATTTAAAGGCTATCGAGATTTTGTTGTGCAGGACTTGAATATTGGTACGCAT
>QGON01000054.1 GCA_003660235.1 bacterium endosymbiont of Escarpia laminata
CATCCGCTTGCGGATCTCGACAAACAATGAAGGCGCAAACGGCTCCTCCATCTGATAACCAGGCAGTCCCACGAAGTATTGAAGGTACGGGTTCTCCTGGATCTGTGCGACAGTCTCTTGATCGGACAAACAGAGCTTGTGCTTGATGATCACCGCACCAATGACTAAACGGGCATCTTTGGCAGGGCGTCCTTGTTTGGTGGAGAGTCCTTGATAATAACCCTCGGCCAGTTCATCCCAGGGAATGCACTCGCCCATCTTTACCCAGCGGTTGTTTTCATCAAGCGCGGTTTGGAAAGGCCAATCAAATTCGGCAAGGGTCAGTTGTTTTTGGCTGCAGTAGCGAATCATAGGTGCACGGTTTTTAATGGCGTTGATTCATTTTTCGTGCAGCAGTATACCACATAAGTCTGTATTATTTGTGTAATATCAATACTTTAGAGTTATTGAGCAGGCTCTAAATACCGTTTCTCGTAGAAATATTAATCGTAACCTCTTAAAGAGATAATAGAAATATTATTCCGAATCCAGGGATTTGCAATACATTTAAAGGCTAAAGGCTAAAGGCTAAAGGCTAAAGGCTTTCACAGTATGTGCCGGTGCTTTTGAAAAGCAACCACTGATTTTCTGGCACCGGCTACGAAGTTTGGCCTATCCGGCAGTACAGTCTCCTTTGGCCTTTTACCTTTCACCTTCTTTTTATTCCAGCTTAATATGTTCAATATAGTGAGGCCTGTCATCCATTACCAACTTTATCCCCTCCGCCTGAGCCTTCAGCATCAACTCACTGTCGCGGATCTTCAAGGCACAGTGGGCACGGCCCCGGCTCTCCAGCGGCAGCGGCACCATGTCGCGGTAAGTATAGACGTTTTCAGCCACATCTCCTCCGTCGCAGACACAGGGCGCAGCAGGCAGTTCACCCTCCACTTCAGCGCCCTCCAATATCATCTCACCGGCTTGCCACCAACGGGTGCGCTCTTCCGAACCCGTAAGGGTTTTGATGATATAAGCACGGGAGAACCGCACCCTGAGAACCCCCATCTCCAAAGTGATTGATTCGATCTCACAACCCGGAAGATCAATACTTGTCGTTTCCATCTACTAACCTCTTAAACAGCGGGGCCGCTCAGACTTTGAGTCCGCACCACTGGTTCAATTTTCACTATCCAGACCCAACTCTTTTATCTTGCGGGTCAGGGTGTTTCGCCCCCAGCCAAGCAGGCGGGCGGCATCCTGGCGGCGCCCTGCGGTGTGCTCCAGCGCCGTCTCTATCATCACTGTCTCAAAGTCTGCGCCCGCTTCATCAAGCAGGGCTTCCGCTCCGGATTGCAGACGGCTGCGCGTCCAGGCACGCAGCAATTGCCGCCAGTCTCCACTGATTTCACCCCGCGACTCTTCCTGTTGCAGCTCCGGAGGCAGATCCTCGATATGGACCTCCTGTCCAGAAGCCATCACTGTGAGCCAACGGGCGGTATTTTCCAACTGTCGGACATTACCTGGCCAGACGAGTTGCCGCAGAAATTCTGTGGTTTCCGGCAACAATATCTTCGCCTCAACCTCCAACTCTTCAGAGGCCTTGGCAAGGAAGTGGCGCATCAAGAGCGCAATATCCTCCTTTCGTTCCCGCATGGCGGGTATATGGATTCTTATCACGTTGAGCCGATGAAACAGGTCTTCCCTGAAGTCGCCCCGTTTCACCAGCCCTTCCAAATTCTGATGCGTGGCGGCGATGATCCGCACATCGACCTTCACCGGTTCGTGGCCACCCACGCGGTAGAACTGACCATCCGCCAATACCCGCAACAGCCGGGTCTGCAACTCCGCCGGCATGTCACCGATCTCATCCAGAAAGAGCGTGCCGCCATCCGCCTGTTCAAAACGCCCTTCACGGCGGCTCTGTGCTCCAGTAAAAGCGCCACGTTCATGACCGAATAGCTCGGACTCCATCAGATCCTTGGGTATGGCCGCCATATTCAGGGCGATAAATGGCGCCTCAGCACGAGGGCTGTGGCGGTGCAAGGCATGCGCCACCAGTTCTTTACCCGTACCCGATTCCCCATTAATGAGCACCGTGATATTCGAACGGGCCAGCCGCCCTATGGCGCGGAAAACCTCCTGCATGGCCGGTGCTTCGCCGATGATCTCAAGCCCCCCTATCTGCGCCTCATCCACCGGTTGAGAATGCGTAAGGTGCTGCCGGCAGGCACGGCGAATCTGAACCACCGCCTCATCCACATCGAAGGGTTTCGGCAGATACTCAAAGGCGCCCTTATGATAAGCAGAGACAGCGCTTTCGAGATCTGAATGTGCCGTCATAATGATCACCGGAAGCGATGGGTAACGGGCCTGGATCATCTCCAGTAACTCCAATCCGTCGATCCCCGGCATGCGTATATCGGAAACGATGACGTCCGGCTGCTCTGCCTCCAGGGCATCGAGCACACCATTACCGGTTTCAAAACTGGTGACCAACATATCCGCCTTCTGCAGCGTCTTTTCCAACACCCAGCGGATGGAGCGGTCATCATCGATTACCCAAACCCTGCACTTTGTTTCCATCAGCTCGATTCCAAAGGAAGTAATACGGTGAAAATTGTCTCGCCGGGACGACTGGTAAATTCAATCAAACCGCTGTGCTGGTTGATCAGGGATTGCGCAATTGAAAGACCCACGCCCATACCTTCACTGCTGCCGGAGACCATGGGGAAAAAAATCCTGTTTTGCAGTGACTCGGGGATACCGGGACCGTTGTCGAAGATATCGACTTTCAATACCAGTCGGTGGCGTTCATTGCCGATAGTAAACTGCCTTAGCACCCGTGTCTTCAGGCCGACCACACCTTTATTGCCCACCGCCCGGACAGCATTGCGCAAGATGTTCAGGAGTGCCTGTATCAGCTGGTCGAAATCCCCCACGACATCGGGAATACTCGGGTCGTAATCTTTCTGGATCCTCAATCGATCACCCGCCTCGACCTGCACCAGGTTGCAGATACGCTCCAGCACCTGGTGGATGCTGAAGGGTCTCTTTTGCGGCAGTCGATTCGGGCCCAGCATGCTGTTCACCAGATTCTGCAGGCGATCAGCTTCGGCAATTATGATCTGGGTGTACTCTCTCAGCGCTTCATCGGGTAGCTCCCGTTCCAGCAGTTGCGCAGCACCACGCAATCCCCCTAAGGGATTTTTTATCTCATGGGCCATACCCCTTACCAGGGCGCGGGAGACCTGACCCTGGGAGATCAACTCCTCTTCCCTGTTGATGCGCAGCTGACGATCGAGTTGCTGCAGCTCGACGAGCAACTCCTCCTCCCCATTGTTATCCTGAAGCGGCACCACTGTACAATCGACGGTGATCTCCCTGCCATCCGCCAGCGGCAGAGTAATTTCCCGTTCAGTGAACGGCTGTCCTGATTCGCTGGCCCGCCTCAGGTTAGATTCAACCGTTCCACCCGGACAGTGGATCAGATCATCCGCCCGTTGACCGATAACCTGCCTGGCACTCACTGCAAACAGCATCTCACCGGCAGGATTGATGTATTTCAAAATAAAAGCCTGGTCGAAAAGAAGAATCGAGGAACTCAGATTCTCCAGTACCCGTCTTTCCAATGTGCTTGTTTGCTGCTGTTTATCCATATCTGGCTGATATGCAATAACCGAACCAATTTGAAAAGTTAGGGATGCTATTCCATTACTGCACTAGGCAACAGCGTGCAGACCGGGCATACACGGGTGTTTGCAGCCACGGAGCAGAACTTTCCGGATCGATATGCCTTAAACAAGGTTGATAGACTCTCCCTGTTTTTGGACATAATGGAAGGGAACGCAGATCTGTCGCACCATTATAGTGCGTACAGCTGTGGCAAAACCAGCGTCGCTATCAGGGAGCGGTAACCGGCGCCTTGCGGAGATGGAAATTGATGATGGGTGTGGAGATCAACCGCTTTCCGGTCTCATCCAGAATTCGTGCCTCCAGTGTATGGGTTCCCAGGCTCAGATCATTCAGAGTGAACTGGGTTGCACCGCCGATATCTCCTTCGATCCGGTTGCCATCAACAAAGACCTGAATGGCGTCGCCGGATAGAAGCACTGGAGAGAGACTCAGCCCCACGCCCACCGTGCCCACGTTATTGCGGATAGTGGCGTCATTCTCCGGTTCGGCAATCTCGAAAACGGCATATCCCGATTCATCCGGCAGATTCGTCTCCTCAGATAGATCCCTCTTTTCGCCATCATTGGAACGGGTAGATGACAGCCCTGGAATCCAAACCTTTTCCGCGCCTTCTCTGAATTGATCGGAATAGTCGATAACCCCATCGGGCGAGGTCCACTTATAGACATCTTTTGCCGCCACCGGAAGGGTCAGCACCGCAAGTAGAACTGGTATCAGAATTCGCATGCACCAAGCATAGACAAGCCGGTAGCGATGGACAAGCGATCAATGTCGCAAAATGGTCTTTGGATTACTGGGCGGGTGTACTGACCTCCAGCCAAAACACATCACTCAACACAGAAATTCTACAATCACTTCTTATGATTGCAGGCTTATCACTGGCATAAAAAAGCGCCTCCCGCAACCGGGAGACGCTTCTCTCAGCCTACTGGTCAGACTTAGAGGCTGTAGTACATGTCAAATTCCACCGGATGGGTGGTCATGCGCAGGCGAGTCACCTCTTCCATCTTCAGCTCGATGAAGCTGTCGATCAGGTCATCAGTGAACACGCCGCCAGCGGTGAGGAATTCGCGGTCCGCATCCAGCTCTTCCAGTGCCTGATCCAGACTATGGCAGACGGTGGGGATTGCCTTGGCTTCCTCGGCAGGCAGGTCGTAGAGATCCTTGTCCATGGCATCGCCTGGGTGAATCTTGTTCTGGATACCGTCCAGGCCGGCCATCATCATGGCGGCGAATGCCAGATAAGGATTAGCGGTCGGATCAGGGAAACGCACCTCGACGCGGCGGCCCTTGGGGTTGGAATCCCACGGGATACGGATGGAGGCAGAGCGGTTACGGGCCGAGTAGGCCAGCATGACAGGCGCTTCGAAGCCGGGGACCAGACGCTTATAGGAGTTGGTGGAGCTGTTGGTGAAGGCGTTCAGTGCGCGGGCATGCTTGATGATGCCGCCGATATAGTAGAGTGCGGTTTCAGACAGACCACCATACTGGTTACCGGCGAAGATGTTCTCGCCATCTTTGCCCAGGGACTGGTGCACATGCATGCCGGAACCGTTGTCACCCACAATAGGCTTGGGCATAAAGGTGGCGGTCTTGCCGTAGGCGTGGGCCACATTCCAGGTCGCGTATTTCTGGATCTGAACCCAGTCAGCACGCTCTACCAGAGTAGAGTAACGGGTGCCGATTTCGCACTGTCCAGCGGTTGCCACCTCGTGGTGATGCACTTCAACAGGTACACCCATCTCTTCCATAGCCAGGCACATGGCCCCACGCAGGTCGTGCAGGGAATCGACAGGGGGTACCGGGAAGTAACCACCCTTGACACCGGGACGGTGACCGATGTTGCCGTCTTCATAGACACGCTCGGAGTTCCACTCGGCCTCATCAGAATCGATCTTCACCATGCTGCCGCTCATATTGGTGCTCCAACGAACATCGTCCAGAACGAAGAATTCAGGCTCAGGACCAAAGTAAGCGGTGTCGGCAATACCGGTGGACTTCAGATAGGCCTCGGCACGCTTGGCAACGGAGCGGGGATCGCGCTCGTAACCCTGCATGGTGGCAGGCTCGAGGATATCGCAACGGATGATCAGCGTGTTCTCGTCCGAGAAGGGATCCATCACGGCGGTGGCGTCTTCAGGCATCAGAATCATGTCAGACTCGTTGATACCCTTCCAACCTGCGATAGAGGAACCGTCGAACATCTTTCCGTCAGTGAACATACTTTCACCAACTTCATGGGTCGGCAGTGTAACATGCTGTTCCTTTCCGCGGGTATCGGTGAAGCGCAGATCGACAAACTTCACATCGTTGTCTTTCATCATCTTCAGAGCTTTAGAGGCCATCTTCATCTCCAGGATATAGGGTTGTTATCGGGGCGGCGGGTTAAACGCCGCTATACTAAACCTTAGTGTCGGGGCGTGACTATACCAGACACAGTGAGTAACGCTTATGAGCATTATTCATGCCACGATTGTTTATCTTGATCAATCCAGACCCCTTGGTGTGGTAAATCCTGACTTTTTCATCCGGGTCGCCAAGACCTCCGCCCAAACTCTTGGTCTGGGTGAGCGGGTTATTTTCGCTTAAAAATACCAATAAAATTAATGCGATATAAACGAAACAAGTAACTTCTCAATAAGTCCGTGTATAAACCGTAGGATGTGGTGAGGTACGAACCGCATCTGTCGCGATCGATGCGGTTCGTACCTCACCACATCCTACAGGCACGCACTATTATGGTGCCGTCCGCAAGACAAGAGCACCAATATAGTGCGTGCGTGGTCTGCTACACGCGGGAGATGAATTTTCCTGTCGTTGTATTGACCTTCACCACTTCACCGTTCTCCAGATACTCCGGGACCTGGATCTCGGCGCCTGTATTGAGCACTGCCGGCTTGGTTCGTCCGGTTGCCGTGGAGCCCTTGATACCCGGCGTCGTCTCCGAGATCGTCAGGGCAACGGACTGTGGAAGTTCAATGCCGATGATTGCACCATCCACCAGCAGGGCAGTTATGCCGTCCAGGCCCTCTGTCAAGAAGCCGGTCTGCCCCTCCAGGTCTTCGCTGTTCAGCCCGTACTGACTATAGTCCTCCATATCCATGAAGGTGAAGATCTCCCCGTCCATATAGGAGAACTGGACCTGCCGGCGCAGGCAGTCGATATCCTTCAGAAAATCATCGCCTTTGAACGACTCATCCAGTTTTTGACCCGTCTGCAGATTGATGAAGCGGATTTTATAGAGGGTCGCCGCACCCCGGGAGGAGGGACTTTTGGCCTCGACCTGTTTCACGCTATGGGGCATTCCGTTGATTTCGACGATAACGCCCCGTTTTAAATCACAAGCTTTCGGCACCTGTTTACTCCTGGATATCGTTAGTTAGTGCCTGTCTGGAAACGCCGTTTTTTACCACGAAGCGCACGAAGGTAATTTATTGTTAATCAATCTTTTACCTTAGCGCCCTTCGCGTTCTTTGCGGTTAGATATGGGTTTCCGGACGAACACTAGTTAAGCCTTTGTTAGGTTCGGTTCTCCAAACCAGAGGCGAATCTTGCCAAACACATCTGACTCGTTGAATGCCTTCTGAAATGCCTGGCGCAATTGTGCCATCTCCTCTTCACCTTCATAACAATCGAATGGCAGGTAGAGATCGACATCGATGCGGCCGGAAAGGTAGTGCAACACCAAACGTTGCCTGCGGGCATAACAGGCAATATTCCTGCAGGCGGCATCGAGCAAACGTTCCGCCTCTTGCCGCAACGGGAGGTCGCTACAGGGTGCATTTACTTCATCATCTTCCGGGTCGATGTGCACCGTCACATCAAACAGCTCTTCAACCTCGTTTATCAATCGCATCTGTACCACTTCCGCAATCCTGTGTCCTTCTGAAACGCTCAACCATGAGTCAACCTGCACGTGCACATCCGCCGATGCGTGCCCCCCCATACGGCGGGTGCGCAGCATGTGAATGCTATTGACGCCGCTCACGGAATCAATAATCCCGCGAATCTCCGCCACTGTCTCCTCATCCAGCCCCGCATCCACCAGTTCCTGCATCGCCCCCCAGCCGAGATTCCAGCCAATGTGTACAATCATCACGCCGACCAACACTGCAGCAATGGCATCCAGGTAGGGCAAGCCAGCCAGGGTTCCCCCGATACCGACCAACACCACCATGGAAGAGATGGAGTCGGAGCGATGGTGCCATGCGTTTGCCCGTAATAGATTTGAATTGATCCGCTGCGCCAGATATTGGGTGTAGTGGTAGAGCCCTTCATTGGCAAGGATGGAGAATGCCGCAATATAGAGAGTAAAGGAACTCGGAGTCAGCAGCTGTTCCGGTGCAAAAAGCCGCTCCACCGCATCCCAGATGACACCCAGCCCTACAAGCCCGAGCAACGCACCCAATGCCACAGTACCGGCAGTCTCGAAGCGGCCGTGGCCGTATGGGTGTTGCTCATCCGGCGCTTCTTTAGCATGCCGTGCGGCAAACCAGACCAACGCGTCCGACAGCAGATCCGAAAGCGAATGCACACCATCCGCCAACAGAGACTGTGACTGACCAAGCCAGCCAAACAGGATTTTGACGAAAGCGAGTATCAGGTTGACCACAGCGCCGACCAGGGCGGCCAACCGTGTCTCTCTATACCTCGCCTCCTGCATCTCGTGATGTAGGTGTTGATGCTGATGCATAAGCTACTCCTCCTCCCCCACTTCTATCACGACAATATATTCGGTCCTATCGGAGCGGGTCTCAATGACTTTATGGCCATTGATCCGGCACCAGGCCGGGATGTCATTCATCACTCCCGGATCGGTGCAAATCGCTTCCAGGATAGTGCCTGGCGTAAGCGTCTCTATCCTATCCTGCACCCGAATCACCGGCATCGGACAGAGCAAGCGCCGTGCATCAAGAGTGACTCTGCTCAAATGTGCCACTCCTGGGGGATTTCGTGTGGCTTAAGCGGTTCGACCTTCAGGGCGCGACTGGTGCCCTCCCGATCCATCACTTCGAGTTCCACCAGATCAGCATCGCGGCCCTGACTGTAGCGGGCAACCAGACGGGCGGCCAATTCAATATCCGCTGCCGTGGGTTCACCGTCGATCAACGCCAGCGGACCACCGTGGCTGATCGTTTTGATAGTGATAAACTGCTTCCGGTAACCCTGCAGGAAATTGGCCTCCCCCTCCTCTCTGGCGATGATCACCTTGAAGTGGGGTGCCGGGCGCAAATGGCGTCCCACCTTGAGCAGCATGATGTCATCCATCTCATACTGCTTGCTGCCGCGCGCACGCCAGAGGTCGGCGAGTTTCCCTGAATATTGAGCATCGGTGAGAAAACAGCAGCCCCCCGCGGGCTGTGCATAGTCTTTAAAGCCGAATTTTTCCGCTAATGCCATCTGGGGTTTGCGGCTTCTCCCGCTGAAATCGTAAAGTCTCTCCCTGTCCACCCATCCCTCACTCTCAGGCCGGGTTTCCGGTAGATTTTTTGCGCAGAGCGGACGCAGCAGCAGATCCCCCGCCCCCGACTCACCAGACACGACCGGCATGGTCTCCTTGCGCTGAGACATGGGGCGTTGCCCGATCACCTCGCCGGTAATGATGAAATCAAAATCCTTTTTTCTGATCCACTCCAAGGCTTTACTCACCATAAAGATCTTACAGTCGAGACAGGGATTCAGGTTGGCACCATAACCATGCTTCGGATTGAAGACAATATCCTTGTACTCCTCCACAATATCGACAATGTGCAACTTGATGCCAAGCTGTTCCGCCACCCAGAGGGCATTATTGCGCTTGGGCTTTTTCTGGTCTTTTTTGCGGATGGCATGGGTATGTCCTTCGACACAGAAACCCGTGTAGAAGTTGATACCCTCGACATGGATTCCCTGTTCCTGGATCACCTTTGCGGCCAATAGTGAGTCGAGGCCACCAGAGATCAGGGCCACGGCCTTTCGCTGTTCGGTCATAATATGTTTCGTTGGCAGGCGTGGAAAACCGTGGATTATACGGAATTGCGCCAAATGCGGCACCTCATCGAAGTTAGCCAAGTTGTTGGCGCATCGTTATACTGACGCGATTTTTCACCTTAAACCATGGGATCCGGACGTGAATCGAGCTTCTGATACCAGCAATTATGATGTGTCGACCTTTCAGGGTCTGATCTTTGCGCTGCAACAGTACTGGGCAGACCAAGGCTGCGTGATCCTTCAACCCTATGACATGGAGATGGGTGCCGGTACATTTCACTCCGCCACTTTCCTCCGCTCCATCGGCCCCGAGCCTTGGAGCTGCGCCTATGTGCAGCCTTCACGCCGCCCCACCGACGGGCGCTATGGCGAGAATCCCAACCGCCTGCAACACTACTATCAGTTCCAGGTCATCCTGAAACCCTCCCCAATGGATATTCAGGAACTCTATCTGGGATCACTCAAGGCGCTGGGTCTCGACCTGCTGGTACATGATATCCGTTTCGTCGAGGACAATTGGGAGTCCCCCACCCTCGGCGCCTGGGGACTTGGCTGGGAGGTCTGGCTTAACGGCATGGAGGTGACTCAGTTCACCTATTTTCAGCAGGTTGGCGGCCTCGACTGCCGCCCGGTCACAGGTGAGATCACCTACGGCCTTGAGCGCATCGCCATGTATCTGCAAGGCGTCGAAAGCGTCTACGATCTGGTCTGGGCCAATGGTCCTGACGGCCCTGTAACCTACGGTGACGTCTTTCACCAGAATGAGGTTGAACAGTCAGCCTTCAACTTTGAACACGCCGAGGTGGATGCCCTCTTCGGTTGGTTCGACACCTGTGAAAAAGAGAGTCAGCGCCTCATCGAAATAGGTCTGCCGCTGCCCGCATATGAACAGGTCCTCAAGGCCTCTCATACCTTCAACCTGCTGGATGCGCGTCACGCCATCTCGGTGACCGAACGACAACGCTACATTCTGCGCGTTCGCTCCCTTTCACGCGCCGTGGCCCAAGCCTATTACGACAGCCGCGAGGCCCTTGGATTCCCCATGCTGAATGAGAACAGGGAGGTTGCCAACCATGGCTGATTCCAAAGATCTGCTGATCGAGATCGGCACTGAAGAGCTGCCCCCCAAGGCCCTGGCAAAACTCTCCGCGGCATTTCTCCACGGCATCGATGAACAGTTGAAACAACTGGGACTGCAACGCCGTACCATCAAACCCTACGCCTCCCCCCGCAGACTTGCCCTACTCATCGAGTCGCTGCAGACTCGTCAGCCCGATAAGGAGGTAGAGCGCAAGGGGCCGGCCGTCAAAGCCGCATTCGATGCCGACGGCAATCCCACCAAGGCGGCAGAGGGCTTTGCCCGCTCCTGCGGTGTCACCGTCGATCAGTTGCAGACTCAAGACACCCCAAAGGGCGCCTGGCTGATCCACCGCCAGATTGTGCAGGGCCATTCAGCCATTGAATTGATACCTGAGATCGTTGAAAAGTCCCTCTCCACTCTGCCCATTCCAAAACGCATGCGCTGGGGCAGCCGTAGTGAAGAGTTCGTGCGCCCTGTGCACTGGGTTGTCCTGCTGTTTGGTGATGAGGTCGTTCCCGGCCAGGTGATGGGACAGACAGCTGGGCGCACCACCCGTGGCCATAGATTCCACCATCCCGAACCGATTGAAATCGACACTCCAGCAAACTATGCAGAACTGCTGAAAACCAAAGGTTATGTCATTGCCAACATGGCCGAGCGCAAGGCCAAAATCGAGCGGCAAGCCAACGAGACAGCAGAAGCCGAAGGTCTACAGGCCGCCATCGATCCCAATCTACTCGATGAGGTCACCGCCCTCAATGAATGGCCTGTTCCTGTGATTGGCAGTTTCGATGCGCGCTTTCTTGACGTTCCTTCCGAATGCCTGATCCAGGCGATGCAGGATCATCAGAAATATTTCCCGGTTGTCGATAAGACAGGTGCTCTACAGCCCCGATTCATTACTATATGCAATATCGACAGCAAGGATATCGAGCAGGTTCGATCCGGCAATGAGCGAGTCATCCGCCCACGATTCAGCGATGCCGCTTTCTTCTGGGAACAGGATCTGAAAAAACCTCTCGACCATCACATCGAGTCACTGAAAAGCATCCTGTTTCAGAAAAAACTGGGAACGCTACACGACAAGAGCGGGCGTATTGCCTCACTGGCAGAATCCATTGCTGATCAAATTGGTCTCGACAAGGCTCTCGCCTTCCGTGCCGCCTGGCTCTGTAAATGCGACCTTATGTCTGAAATGGTGGGTGAATTTGCCAGCCTGCAGGGCACCATGGGGCGCTACTACGCCAAGCGCTCAGGTGAGGACGGTCAGGTTGCTCAGGCAATGGAAGAGGTCTACATGCCCCGGCATGCAGGGGATCGCCTGCCGGAGACGGACTGCGGTCGCACCATTGCCATCGCTGATCGCCTCGATACCCTGATGGGCATCTTCGCTATTGGCCAGAAACCGACCGGCGCCAAAGATCCTTACGGCCTTCGCCGCGCTGCTTTGGGTGTACTCCGCATCCTCATCGAGACCCCTATGGATCTCGACCTTCAACAGTTACTCTCCACTGCTGCGGAAGGTCTTGCCAAACAAGTGGATACAGAGGAGAGTCAGGATCAGGTCTTTGAATACATGATGGAACGTCTCAAGGCATACTACGCTGACCAATCCATCCCCGCTGATTCAGTGGATGCGGTGCTCGCCCGCCGTCCCACACGCCCTGCAGATTTCAATCTGCGGGTCCGCGCAGTCACCGAATTCCGCAAACTGCCTGCAGCCGAAAGCCTTGCTGCCGCCAACAAACGCATTCGCAACATTCTCAGGAAGACCGATGAGACCTTCCCCGAGCAGGTTGCCAACGGCCTTCTACAGGAAGCCGCAGAGAAGGCGCTCGCTGCAAAGGTCGATGAGTTACAGCCCAAGGTCGTCCCGCTGTTTGCGGAAGGCCGTTATACGGAAGGTCTGCAAATCCTCGCCAGTCTGCGCGAACCTGTCGATGATTTCTTTGACCAGGTCATGGTGATGGTGGAGGATGAAACTCTACGGAGAAATCGTCTGGCCCTGCTTTCGCGGCTTGAGGGACTCTTTCTCAGTGCCGCTGACCTTTCACGCCTTCAGTAATCGAGACTAAATATGAACCCTGATTCATACAAGGATATGCTGGACGCGGTCCAATCCTTCCACGATAAGCACCGTTTCAGAGAGACAGGCGGCGAGGAGATGACCTATCGCATCGCGTTAATGGCGGAAGAGCTGGGTGAGATCTCCTCCTGTGTCACAAAAGGCAAGAGCAAGGAGTCACTTGCTGAGGAAGTGGCCGATCTGCTGATCCTTGTCATGGGAACAGCCATCGCCCAGGAATTTGATCTCAAGCAGGCTTTTTGGGACAAGATGGAGAAGCTCAACAAGCGGGATTCCCGCATGGTCAACGGTCGCATCAGGGTTTCGGAATTCCGTGATGTCGACTGATATTATTCGATAGTAAGCACTCACTCACAATGAAAATCATCATCTTGGACAGAGACGGTGTCATCAATGAGGATTCAGATGATTTTGTCAAATCGTCTGACGAGTGGATTCCTCTGCCGGGCAGCCTTGAAGCGATCGCCCGTCTCAACCATGCCGGTTTTCGTGTCTTCGTCGCAACCAACCAGTCAGGACTGTCTCGCGGTTACTTCTCCATCGATACCCTGAACAAGATGCATAACAAAATGCAGACATTGTTGCAGAAACATGGCGGCCATATCGATGGCATTTTTTTCTGTCCCCATGGACCGGATGACAACTGTGACTGCCGCAAACCCAAGCCGGGTCTCTACCAGCAGATTTCGCAGCGTTCCCGGGTGCCTTTGCATCAGGTACCCATCATTGGTGACTCGTTACGTGACCTGCAGGCCGCAATTACAGTAGGCGCAAATCCCATCCTGGTGAGAACCGGTAAAGGTAACAAGACACTCTCATCATGCCCGGATGAGCTGAGAGATATTCCCATCTACCAAAACCTCTCTAAGGCCGTTGATGCACTTTTGACCTGATTGACATGCCATGACCTTTATCCGCTCCATTCTTTTTTTTACCTTTCTTGTTCTCAGTACTATCGTCATTGCCGGTCTGGCCAGTATCTTTGGCTGGTTCTTACCGTTGCAAACACGCTTTTTCATCAGCAACGCATGGAGCAGAGTTAACCTGGCTGCACTCACGCTACTCTGTGGCCTCAACTATCGTATTGATGGTCTGAATAACATTCCTGATGACAAGAGTGTCATCATCCTCTCAAAACACCAATCCGCTTGGGAAACCATCGCCTTTCTCAGCATCATTCCGCTCAACAAGGCCTGGGTTCTGAAACAGGAGTTGCTCAGAGTACCCATATTCGGCTGGGCGCTGCGTCTCTTTAAACCTATTGCCCTTGATCGAAAAGCGGGTCGAAAGGCCGTGGTACAGCTCATTCGTGATGGTACCGAAAGACTCGAATCCGGGCTTTCGGTAATGATATTTCCCGAAGGCACTCGTGTCGCACCTGGTGCTCGCAAACGCTATGGAATTGGTGGTGCACTATTGGCAGAGAAATCCGGTTTTCCTGTATTGCCTGTCTCGCACAACGCCGGGGTGTTCTGGAAACGCAGGGGCATCAACAAGCATCCGGGTACCATCGATGTAAGAGTAGGCCCTCTCATCGAGACTGAAGGTCTCGATGCCAACGAGATCAATGCCAAGGTGGAAGCCTGGATCGAGGGAACGCTGGAGGCCTTGCCGCAGGAAAGACAGGTGACAGGTAACAGGTAACAGGTAACAGGTAACAGGTAACAGGTGAAGCAAGTATGTGTCTGGACCTGCCAAATACAAGCACTTTTTATACGCCGAATGTAGGCCCGATCAAGCGCAGCGGATCAGGCTCTCAGGGCTTAGCAAAGCTTTTGAGGTTGCCGGTTCCGCTACGCTTGAAGCGGCCTACATGCTCCCAATGAAGGTAACGACCACGTTCGACCTCTCCTGTGGCACGCCTCCTTTAACCTTTGACCTTTAGCCTTTCACCTCACTCATCAAACATCTAGGTTTTCCACCGATAACGCATATTTCTCGATGAAATCTCTTCTGGGTTCAACCTGATCGCCCATCAGGGTTGTGAAGATCTGATCCGCAGCGACAGCATCCTCAATACTGACCTGTAAAAGGCGCCGTGCGCTGGCATCCATGGTCGTCTCCCACAACTGTTCCGGGTTCATTTCACCCAGGCCTTTATAGCGCTGAACATGATGACCTCGTTTAGCCTCTTCCAACAACCAGTCGAGTACCTGGCGAAAACTGTTGACTGGCTGGCTCTTCTCTCCACGTTTGACGTAAGCGTCGTCGCTCAACAGATCGGTTAATTTATGGCCCAACTCTACGATCTTGCGATATTCCACCGTGGAGAAAAAACTGAATGGAATAAAGCGATCAGTCCCGATTCCATGAACCTTACGATTCACCATGATTCCTGCTTCGCCGCTTTCACTATCACCTTCAGCAAACAGTCTCAGGCTACAGGATTCAGCAACACCAAGATCCAGGTTCAATCTGGGCTCCAGCGCTTCTACCCAAGCCTGCATATCCACCTCATTTTCACGCATCTCTACCGTAACCTGAGGCATATAGATCAACTTCTCCAGCAACATCCCATCGTAACGCCTCGATAAGCGATGAATCCCGGCTATTACGACCTGAAATGAGCGGGCCAAATCTTCAAGCCCCTCTCCTGCCAGTGGAGGAGCCCCTGCAGTGACATAGAGCGCGGCATTGTCGAGAGCAGACTGCAGGAAATAGTTGTTTAAATCCTGGTCATCCTTCAAGTATTGCTCTTGCTTGCCTTTTTTCACTTTGTAGAGCGGGGGTTGCGCAATATAGATATAGCCCCGTTCAATCAGCTCTGGCATCTGACGATAGAAGAAGGTCAGCAGCAAAGTCCTAATGTGGGCACCGTCAACATCCGCATCCGTCATTATTATGATTCGATGGTATCGTAATTTTTCAATATTGAACTCTTCCCGGCCAATTCCGCAGCCCAGTGCGGTTATCAGCGTGCCGACTTCCACTGAAGAGAGCATCTTGTCGAAACGGGCCTTCTCTACATTAAGAATTTTTCCTTTTAGAGGAAGAATCGCCTGGCGTTTTCTATCCCTTCCCTGCTTTGCAGATCCACCCGCCGAATCTCCCTCCACCAGATAGAGTTCCGACAGCGCCGGGTCTTTTTCCTGACAATCAGCCAACTTGCCAGGTAGTCCAGCGATGTCTAAAACCCCTTTGCGCCGGGTCATCTCTCTTGCCTTTCTTGCCGCTTCTCTCGCTCTGGCGGCATCTATCATCTTACCTACGATCGTTTTTGCTTCAGTGGGATTTTCCAACAGAAAGTCGTTGAGATGTTCAGACAGCAGATTTTCAACGATACCCTTCACTTCGGAAGATACCAATTTATCCTTGGTCTGTGAGGAGAATTTAGGATCAGGAACTTTCACTGAAAGTACAGCTACCAAACCCTCACGGGCGTCATCGCCCGCAGTGTTCACCTTATGTTTCTTGGATATACCTGAATTCTCGATGTACTGATTAAGTGTTCTCGTCAATGCCCCTCTGAAACCTGCAAGGTGAGTACCCCCATCACGTTGTGGAATATTGTTCGTATAGCAGAAGATATTCTCCTGGTACGACTCATTCCACTGCATGGCAATCTCTACGACAACATCGTTCTTTTCAGCAGAAAAGCTGAACACCTGCTGATGCAGAGGTGTCTTGTTCTGATTCAGGTGCTTAACAAATGCGAGTATGCCGCCCTTGTATTCAAAGACATCCTCTTTATCTGTCGCCTCTTCCTTGATAACAATGCGTACACCCGAATTAAGGAAAGAGAGTTCTCTCAGGCGTTTCGCAAGAATATCGTAGTGAAACTCGATGTTTGTGAATGTTTCTGCGCTGGGCATGAAGGTTACAGAGGTTCCTGTTTTATCCGTCTCTCCTACTGCCTTCATATCTCCCTGCGGCACACCATGTGCGTAGTCCTGCTCCCATATTTTTCCTTGGCGAAATATTCTCAGTTTAAGCTGCGCTGATAGTGCATTGACAACGGAAACACCGACGCCATGTAGCCCACCAGAAACCTTGTATGAGTTATCGTCAAACTTTCCACCAGCATGCAGGACAGTCATGATGACTTCAGCAGCTGATCTTTTCTCTTCAGTGTGTATGTCTACAGGAATGCCGCGTCCATTATCCTGAACAGTCACAGATTGGTCAGAATGGATCAGGACCTTGATCTCATCACAATATCCCGCCAAGGCCTCATCAATTGAGTTATCAACCACCTCAAAAACCAAATGATGCAAACCAGTGCCATCATCAGTATCACCGATATACATTCCTGGACGCTTCCGCACGGCATCCAAGCCTTTCAGAACTTTAATACTCGATGAGTCGTAGGACATTTTCCACCTATCAATCAGATTCTTTGGCCCCGGTTCACGGACCCTCTAGATAACTAAAACATTATACAACGGGAATGGTTATCAAAACGAGAAAATCGATAATAATGCACAGTGATCCGTACATACAGAGGTGGTCATGAAACTCTTAACTATTTTACTGCACCATGTTCCACGTGAAACATATTCACTTCACCACTATATTTTTCGGTCACAGTGTCACAATCGATTACTGTAAGGAAAGTTTGGAAACCACTGGAGTCGATAAGCGAGAGTAGAACAGTAGCTGTTTTTCGATCTAGTTCAGCAGAGAAGTCATCCATAAGAAGGATGGGATTGATATTTGTGTGTTCATTTTGCGCAATAAGCTGGGATATAACCATCAATGTGGCAACAATCTTTTGTTGGCCGCGTGACAGAATCTCCTTCGCTGGCTGAGATTTCACAGTGATACGTATATCTGCCCTGTGAGGCCCAGTGGTTGTAAAACCCGCTGACAGATCAGTTTTGACTTGTGCCTGAAGAGAATCTTCAAGTGAAAGTGAATTATTCCATCCTTTATAAAAACTGAAGCTAGTCGTTGGAACACCAGGAAAATTAGCAATGAGAGACTCAAATACAGATTTCCAGCTGCTAAAATAAGTTGTTCGCAATCGGTTAATCTGATCACCGTATTCGATCAATTGAGGATCCCAGACATTCCAGCCTTTTTTGCCAGATCGCAATGATGCATTTCTTTGCTGCAGAGTAGTTGAATAGTGCCGCATCATTGAGACATACGAGTGTTCCACGTGAAACACTCCCCAATTCAAGAATCTCCTTCTATTGTCAGGACCCTCTTCAATCAGGCGGTGAATTATTGGTGTGACTATCCCAAGAGGAAGTAATTTTGCGACTTCTGAAACACGGGATATTGGAGTCCCATTAAGTTGCATTCTCTTTTCATTTTTTTCCAAACCAAAACCGATTCGCACTATCGATAGGTTTGCAGTTTGAGCTTCTGAGTAGATGGAGAGTTTCTTTTTTCCATCCTGGATAAGATTTTTTCCTTTAGTGCTCTTGAAGCTTTTTGCCCGGGCAAGTAGAAATATTGCTTCGAGTAAGCTTGTTTTACCTGCCCCATTATCACCACAGAAAATATTGATTCCAGGCTGTGGTGATATATCGACGGAGTCGAGAATACGGAGATTTTGGATTTGTAATTTCGTTATGTTCAAGGTCAGGCGAAAAAAACCGGCAGTAATTATCAATGCCGGTTCTTTTCTCTTCTCTAATATCTGTTTATATTCTCATGGGCATGACGACATACTTGTTTCTACTATTGTCCTTTCCGTAGATCAACGCACTGCTGTTTGAGTCCTTGAGTTCAACGATTATTTCATCCTCGTTGATTACAGAGAGTACATCTATGAAATAACCTACATTAAAACCAATCTTTATTTCATCGCCGCTGTAATCCACTTCCAGTTCTTCCTCTGCCTCCTCCTGCTCTGGGTTATGAGCTTGAAGCTGGAGCGTGTTGTTGTTGGCTGAAAACCGGATTCCACGGTACTTTTCATTTGAAAGAATAGATGCTCTGGTCAGAGACTGTTTTAGAAGAGCCTTATCCGCGCGAAGTTCTTTATTAGTGCCACTTGGCATAACACGCTGATAATCGGGAAAACGGCCATCAATAAGTTTTGAGGTAAAAACAGCTCCATCCATAAGAACTCGAACGTAGTTTGCGCTTAGCTCAAGCTTTATTTCATCTTCACTATCTTTGAGCAACCTGCCCAATTCCAATACAGCTTTACGAGGTAATATGACCTGAACGTCTAAATCAGTGTCTACAGAGTTTATACATTCACTCAGTGCAAGGCGATGACCATCAGTGGCAACAGTTCTAACATCACCATCTCGAATTTCCAGCAACATCCCGTTTAGATAATAACGAACATCCTGTTGAGCCATTGCAAATTGCGTCTTCTCAATTAGCTGTTTGAGCTCAGCCTCTTTAAGCGTAAACACTGAGCTGCTCGCAGTTGGCTCGATTACTGGATAATCCTGTGCAGGCAAGATACCAAGGGTGAAGCGGCTACGCCCTGAACGAATTTTCGCCTTGTCTCCATCTACCTCAAGAATGATTTCAGCGCCTTCGGGTAAAGCTTTACAAATATCCAGCATTTTTCTTGCAGGGACAGTGAAGTCACCTTCTCCACTGCACTCAGCAACTGCCTGAGTCCTGAGTTCAACCTCCAGATCTGTCGCTGTTATCTGAATCTCATTGGATTTAGCATTGATAAGGATATTGGATAGAATAGGCAGAGTTTGTCTTCTTTCGACAACCCCACTAATCCGCTGCAGTGGATCCAATAGATCTTCTCGTTTGGTAACTATTTTCATATTCTCTACCCAAGGTAGTTATAGTTAGTTTATTTTATATATCTACTTATTATTGTTATTAGGGGCTGCTACTTGTGAGGATAAGTATCATAACATATTGTTTTAAAAAGCTTTTATAGAATTATCGCTTGTTGATGACTGTCATGTAAGTTTGTGATTTCCTGTTTATCTCTTGTGGATAAATAACCATTTCGGTTTGTAGCCTTTTCCTCAACATCTTATCCACATTAACTGCTTAGAGTCCTCAACAGGTTTGAATAGTCCTCAGATATACGCACATCACTATCCCGCAGTTCCTTGATCTTTTTGTTGGCATGTATGACGGTAGTGTGGTCCCTACCACCGAAAGCGGTTCCAATCTCAGGCAGGCTATGGTTTGTTAATTCTTTGGCCAGCGTCATCGCAATCTGTCTGGGTCTGGCGATGGAACGACTCCGCTTTGCTGAGAGTAGATCTGAGGTGCGTATCTGAAAATACTCTGCAACTGTTTTCTGGATGTTGTCGATCGTGACCTGTTTGTCTTGAGCAGCGATCATGTCGCGCAAGGCATTTTTGGCAAAATCGAGAGTGATACTTGTTCCGGTGAAGGTTGAGTTGGCGATAACACGCCGCAAAGCCCCTTCCAATTCGCGAATATTGGAGCGAATACGTTTGCCCATGAAAAAGGCAACTTCGCTGGGAAGTTCGGCTTTCAGTTGCAGAGCCTTGCTCTGCAGAATAGCGACACGGGTTTCCAGGTCGGGTGGTTCGATAGCGACTGTCAGACCCCAACCAAATCTCGATTTGAGACGCTCCTCCAAGCCGCCAACCTCTTTGGGAAATCGGTCACTGGATAAGATAATCTGTTGTTGAGATTCGAACAGTGCATTGAAAGTGTGGAAGAACTCTTCCTGAGACCGCTCTTTTCCGGCGAAAAACTGAATGTCATCAATCAGCAGTGCATTGACAGAACGGTACTTGCGTTTGAACTGGTCAATTGTGTTGTGCTGCAGCGCCTTTACCATTTCTGAGACGAAACGTTCCGAATGGAGGTATATGACCCTGGCATTGGGATTGTGTTGCAGAATCGTGTTACCCACCGCATGCATCAGGTGGGTTTTACCAAGTCCGACTCCACCGTATATAAATAGAGGATTGTAGGCGCGGCCGGGATTTTCGCCAATCTGCATCGAAGCGGCACGGGCGATCTGGTTGGACTTGCCTTCAACGAAGGTTTCGAAGGTGAAGTTAGGATTGAGATGGCTCTCAACATACGGACGCCCCTTTGACGGAACAATGGTTTGGACACCAGTTCCGTTGTTCTGATGGATATTTCTCTGTGTAACGGCAGCAGGTTTTTTCTTTGATCCGATATCAATGGAGATGACTGGCGTCATATCAAGAGAGAGGGTGTCAAGATAGGTTTTGATGGATTCGAAATAGTGGTTGCGCACCCAGTCAAGTACGAAGCGGTTGGGTGCCAATAGACGGAGGCGGCTGTTTTCCTCAATTACCTGAAGTGGACGAATCCAGGTATTGAACTGCTGAGGTGAAAGCTCCTGTTCGAGGTGCTTGCTACAACGTTGCCAAAGATCCAACTTGCATGTCTCCGAATGATAGCCACCGTAACCATCTGCTGATGATCCGATAAAATTATGTTGTTTGAGATGGAGATAGAATTACTCACTGTTCTGACCACCAAGTCTACTCTGCGATTAGAGACTTATCCACCGCTGCCAGCCATGGAGAGCGAAGCGAAGGCTGGTAGTCCCCGGTAGCCGCGAGGCCGCACTGCTTACCCGGCGTGCCTTGCGCCAGAGGGGAAGCAAAGTAGGCATCCGAGCGCGGCGTCCAGTCATCGGGAGCTGGCAACGGAGCGGCAACGAGCTTGCGAGGTTGTCGCGTAGTGCCAGTGACCGGGACGGCCGGGGCACAAACAGGTTGTCGAAGGCCGAGTCGATTTTGGGGACTGGGATGTCCCAAAATCTATCACGAGGTCGAAGACTCACTTGAATTTCAAGGCAGTGGGGTGTCTGTTTTTTGTTTCGGGTATTTGTTGACAAAATAAGGCCGTACGGTATATCCTACGTCTCTTTTTTTCGTCCGTATTTTACGGGAACGCCCAGTCAATATTCGGTATAGATCATGAAAAGAACTTTTCAGCCCAGTAATATCAAACGCGTACGTACCCACGGCTTCCGGGCTCGTATGGCCACGCGCAATGGTCGTAAGGTGATCAAATCCCGTCGTGCCAAGGGTCGTGCCTGTCTGACATCGTAATTTCTGTCCTTGCCGACAGTTTTGGGGAGTTTTCCCCGCAGATTAAGATTATTGAAACCCGACGAATATCGTCGGGTTTTTAGTCGGGCAGAACGTTCAACAGATAATCTTTTTCTGGTGCTTGCGAGAGAAAATGGCCTGGAGTTTGCGAGACTGGGATTGGCAATTTCGAAAAAAAATACGCGCCGTGCAGTGGATCGTAACCGATTGAAACGATTGGTCCGCGAAAGTTTCAGGTTGAATCAGGACTTGTTGGCAGGTCTGGATATCGTGGTGTTGAATCGGCGTGGTAAATTGCTTATGGACAACCACCGATATACGGCTTCATTATTGCGGCACTGGAAGAGGCTGGTAGAAAGATGCGCCATATCCTGATCTTCCTTGTCCGGGGGTACCAGCTTATTATAAGCCCTTTCCTGGGAAATCACTGCCGCTTCTACCCAACCTGCTCCGCCTACGCGGTTGAAGCCCTCGAAAAACATGGATTTTTTCGCGGCCTGATACTCTCTCTGCGTCGTGTCTCTCATTGTCACCCTTGGCACGAAGGTGGAATCGATCCGGTTCCAGAACCTACTGAAAAGAAGTCCCATGGATAATATAAGACTGATTCTCCTGTTTGCCTTTGCCTTCATCTGCCTGATGCTTTATCAGGCATGGATGACCGATTATGGATCACCACAAGTCGTAGCGCCGCAACAGACGGCTGAAATCGTGCCTGCCGCAACTGAATCTGCCGGTGTGCCGACCGCTTCTGTAACTGCTGCGGCAACAGGCAGCGGAGATCAGGCCGTTCCCATAGCAGCGGGAATCACCACCTTGGGTGGGAAGATGGTCCGGGTTGAAACTGATCTGCTGAAAGTCGAGATCTCAACGCTGGGTGGAACGATACTGCGTGTGCATCTACTCGATTATCTGGTCTCGCCAGAGACACCGGAGCAAAAATTCGAACTCTTCTCTCCGGCGATGCCGAATCTGTTTATCGCCCAGTCCGGCATGATCGGCAGTGAGGAAGGTAAGGCGCCGACACATGAGTCTGAATACAAGATTGAACAGAGTGAGTTCCGTTTGGAGGATGGTCAGGACAAGATCGATGTAGCCATGACCTGGACAGGCAGTGATGGACTCAAGGTTACCAAGCACTTCATCTTCAGTCGCGGCAGCTATCTCATCGATGTAGTCCACGAAGTGGATAACCAGTCAGTGAAACCCTGGGCTGCGAGAGACTATGCGCAACTGCAGCGTACGGAACCGACGGATCAGTCACGACTGACCACTTACACCTATACAGGTGGCGTCTACTATAATCCGGAAGTGAAATACGAAAAGGTCGATTTCGACGAGATGGCAGAAAAGCGGCTCAGTGTCGATGCCACCGATGGTTGGCTTGCCATGATCCAGCACTATTTTCTGGGAGCCTGGATTCCGCCGAAAACGCAGTTGGAACACTATTATACTAACAGTCTGCCGGGGCCAAAATATCTTATCGGTAGCTACTCCCCATCCACGACGGTTGCCCCGGGTGACAGCCACAGTTTCAGCAAACAGCTCTACGTCGGCCCGAAACTACAGGACCATCTGGAGACAGTTGCCCCTGGTTTGGAACTGACCGTGGATTATGGATGGCTGACCGTGATTGCTCAGCCAATCTTCTGGCTGTTGAAAAAGATCCACAGTTGGGTGGGCAACTGGGGTTGGTCGATTATCTTTCTGACCATCATCATCAAAGCGCTTTTCTTCAAGCTGTCGGAAACCAGCTATAAGTCGATGGCCAATATGCGCAAGCTGACGCCGAGACTTCAGGCCATGAAGGACCGTTACGGTGATGATAAGCAGCGCCTGAACCAGGCGATGATGGAGATGTATAAGAAGGAGAAGGTCAACCCCCTGGGTGGCTGTCTGCCGATTGTGGTGCAGATCCCTGTTTTCATCGCCCTCTACTGGGTGTTGCTGGAGAGTGTGGAGTTGCGGCATGCGCCGTTTGTGCTGTGGCTCGATAACCTAACCGCCAAGGATCCCTACTTCGTGTTGCCGCTGATCATGGGCGTCTCCATGTTCGTACAGCAAAAGCTCAATCCGGCACCACCGGATCCAATGCAGGCCAAGATCATGATGAGTCTGCCCTTCGTCTTTACCATTTTCTTCGCCTTCTTCCCGTCGGGTCTGGTGCTCTACTGGGTTGTGAACAATCTGATCTCCATTGCTCAGCAGTACTACATCACCCGTAAGATAGAGCAGGCGAGTAGTTAGCATCGGCTAATCAAAGTGCAGCTGCGAGATACGATCGCTGCTGTTGCCACCCCGCCCGGCCGTGGCGGGGTCGGTATCATTCGGGTTTCAGGTCCGCGTTGTGTCGATGTGGCCAAAGCGGTGGCAGGTAATCTGCCGAACCCCAGGCATGCGCACTTCTGCAGTTTTTCTGATGCTGATGGATCTACCATTGACGAAGGCATCTGCCTCTATTTTCCTGCCCCCAACTCCTTCACCGGTGAAGATGTCCTTGAACTGCAGGGACATGGCGGACCGCTTATTCTCGATCTAATGCTGCAGCGGGTGCTGGCGACCGGCGTTCGTGCCGCCCGCCCAGGGGAATTCAGTGAACGTGCCTTCCTCAACGGCAAACTCGACCTTGCCCAGGCTGAGGCGATTGCCGATCTGATAGATGCAGAGACCACATCTGCAGCCCGTTTGGCCAGTCGTACCCTGCAGGGTGTTTTCTCCGAGCGAATCCACAAGCTGGTTGAAGGGCTCATCAACCTGAGGCTCTATGTTGAATCGGCCATCGACTTTCCTGAAGAGGAGATAGACTTCCTCACTGATGGAAAAGTGAGTACTCACTTACAGGCAATCATTGATGAACTCGCTGCTGTGCAGAAAAGTGCCCACACAGGACGTCTGATGCGTGATGGCATGACACTGGTCATTGCCGGTCGTCCCAATGCGGGAAAGTCGAGTCTGCTCAATGCGCTGGCGGAAAGGGATTCCGCGATCGTGACAGAGATTCCGGGCACTACAAGGGATCTGTTGCGGGAGCAGATACAGATCGACGGGATGCCGATCCATATCATCGATACAGCAGGCATGCGTGAGAGTACCGATCCGGTTGAACAGGAAGGAATACGGCGGGCGAGAAATGAGATAGACCAGGCAGATCGCATCCTCTGGGTCTTCGATGACAGGGATGACCCCAACCACCTCGCGCTGGATCGGGAGAGCCTGCCAGAGCATGTTCCTCTGACGCTGATCAGAAACAAAATCGACCTGAGCGGCAGCCCCCCTGCTCTGACGGTCGATGAGGGATTGACTGAGATTGCCATCGCTGCCAAGTCCTCGCTGGGGATCGAACTGCTAAAGGATCATCTGAAACAGGCCATGGGCTACACTGGCAGTGTGGAAGGTGAATTTATCGCCCGTCGCCGTCACTTGAATGCGCTGGCAAACGCCATGAATCTTCTTCATCAGGGAATGCGGATGCTGGAAGAAACTGCCGCTGGCGAGCTGCTGGCGGAAGACCTCCGTCTCGCCCAGCAATCTCTCAGCGAGATAACCGGGGAATTCACTGCTGACGACCTGCTGGGTCGTATCTTTTCCACCTTTTGTATCGGCAAGTAAAACGGGTTTTTTCAGCAGAAGTTATTGTGAGAAGCGGTATGAGCAGCAAGGCGCATTGGGAAAAGGTCTATAGAGAAAAGTCACCATTTGAAGTCAGCTGGTACCAAAAAGCCTCAAACATCTCTTTTGAGATGATGGAAAGGAGTGGGCTTGAGGACCAACCGGCTATCATCGATGTGGGTGGCGGCGCTTCAGTACTGGTGGACAGACTGCTGAAGGAAGGTCTGAACAATCTCACGGTATTGGATATCTCGTCCACGGGCATGGAGTATGCCAAAGTGCGCCTTGGTGACAGGGCAACTTTGATAAACTGGATAGAGTCGGATATCACCGAATTTGAGTCAACGAAACAGTACGATATTTGGCATGACCGGGCGGTATTCCACTTTCTCACCGATGCAGAAATGCGCGAGAAATATCTGGGCGTCATGCGACGTTCTTTGAAAGTGGATGGTAGTGTGATCATCGCTGCGTTTGCCCTTGGCGGACCGACAAAGTGCAGCGGTCTGGATATCGTGCAGTATGATGCCGAAAAAATGAAGAAGGTTATGGGAAGTGAATTTGTGCTGTTAGAACAGCGTAATGAAAGACATATTACCCCGGCAGAGCAACTTCAGGATTTTGGCTACTACCGTTTTCGCAGGCAGATATAGATACCGCTTGAGCCACCACACTTTCTATTGAATGAAAACACCGCCGCCGGGGATGGTTACCAAGCAAGCTGATGAAAAGAGGTTTAGTGAGCGTGTGACAGCAAGAGCGCCTGCGCTGGCTGGATTTTGGCGATGGTGCAGTGCAGTCGATTATCGATCTTGATTATCCCGATCAGCTGATCTCCCCGGTTTACCACGCAATGTTGGCACCGATGCTGTTTGTGCCTATACCAAAAGTTTCAGCCAAGCCTTATGGAACGTGCGGCGCTGTTTATGACAAACGAGTGGTTTGCCTTTCAGTTCCGGAGTACAAAAATATAGAATTGCTTGCCTTCCATAGCAACTGTTCGGTGAGCTTGAATCCCGCGCAGCAGGGATGACGAAGCATTGGAGAATAGCATTTTTGTCGCTGGCGGAGAGGATGCGTCAGGAAAATCCTGTCGGCAGTGGTGTATTTTAAGATTAATTTAGGTGATTGGAGATAACAATGGATACGATAGAAGTCAGCTTCCCCGGAGGAAAGCGAATCGATGCCAAGGTTGGGAATTTTGTCATCCACACAGATCAAGCAGAAAAATATGGGGGTAGTGCGTCGGCGCCGGAACCCTTCGATCTGTTTCTTGCCTCCATCGCCACATGTGCAGGTATCTTCGCCTGGAATTTTTGTGAAATCCGGCAACTCTCAACAGAAGGCATGGCGCTGCACATGGATTGTGAACGGGATGAGAAGAAGAAACTCTTCTCCCATATTATTTTGAGACTCACACTGCCGGCGGATTTTCCCGAAAAATATCAAAAGGGTATTCTCCGGGCGATGGAACTCTGTGCGGTGAAAAGACACATCAAGTGAGTCTTCGACCTCGTGATAGATTTTGGGACATCCCAGTCCCCAAAATCGACTCGGCCTTCGACAACCTGTTTGTGCCCCGGCCGTCCCGGTCACTGGCACTACGCGACAACCTCGCAAGCTCGTTGCCGCTCCGTTGCCAGCTCCCGATGACTGGACGCCGCGCTCGGATGCCTACTTTGCTTCCCCTCTGGCGCAAGGCACGCCGGGTAAGCAGTGCGGCCTCGCGGCTACCGGGGACTACCAGCCTTCGCTTCGCTCTCCATGGCTGGCAGCGGATGGATTCACCGGCATTTTCAATTGAACTGAAATAACAGAGTCATCGGCGTTTAATGTTTTACACCGACACCTATGATGTGATTGTAGTGGGGGGCGGCCATGCCGGCACCGAGGCTGCGCTGGCCGCTGCGCGTATGGGTGCCCGAACCTTGCTGCTGACCCACAATATAGAGACCCTTGGACAGATGAGCTGTAACCCGGCCATCGGGGGCATAGGTAAGGGCCATTTAGTGAAAGAGGTGGATGCACTGGGCGGCATCATGGCCCATGCAGCGGACCTCGGTGGTATCCAGTTCCGCATTCTCAACTCCCGCAAGGGTCCCGCAGTGCGAGCCACCCGGGCGCAGGCGGATCGGGTTCGTTATAAGGCTGCGGTGAGATTTGCCCTGGAGAATCAACCCAATCTCGATCTCTTTCAACAGGCGGTGGACGACCTGTTGGTTGAGGGGGATAGGGTCACCGGTGTCACGACACAGATGGGTTTGAAGTTCAGAGCCCGCGCAGTGGTGTTGACGGTGGGTACCTTCCTTGGAGGCCGCATCCATATAGGATTGTCCAACTATGAAGGGGGACGCGCCGGTGATCCCCCTGCAAATGCCCTCTCCCGCCGCCTTCGGGAGTTGCCGTTTAAGGTGGAACGCCTCAAAACCGGTACCCCGCCGCGCATCGACGGGCGCAGCATAGATTATTCAGTGCTGCAGGAGCAGCCGGGGGATGAGCCGACACCGGTTTTCTCCTTTCTGGGTCAGCGGGAGGAACACCCGCGACAGATCAGTTGTTACATCACCCATACCAACGAACAGACCCATGACATCATCCGTGGTGGCATGTCCCGCTCGCCAATGTACACCGGTGTGATCGAGGGGGTTGGGCCGAGATACTGTCCCTCCATCGAAGACAAGATTGTCCGCTTTGCCGATAAGAACTCCCATCAGATCTTCATCGAACCAGAGGGCCTGGATACCAACGAGGTCTATCCTAACGGCATCTCCACCAGCCTGCCCTTTGATGTGCAGTATGAACTGGTGCGCTCTATGAAGGGATTTGCCCAGGCCCACATCATCCGTCCGGGTTATGCCATCGAGTATGACTTTTTTGATCCCCGTGGCCTCAAGTTTTCATTGCAGACCCAGCATATGGCCGGGCTCTTTTTTGCCGGACAGATCAATGGCACCACAGGCTATGAAGAGGCAGCGGCCCAGGGTCTGCTGGCAGGTTTGAATGCGGTGCGATTAAGCCGGGAACAGGAGGCCTGGTCTCCCCGGCGGGATGAAGCCTATCTCGGCGTGATGGTTGATGATCTGGTTACCCAAGGTACAGCTGAACCCTACCGTATGTTTACCAGCCGGGCTGAATACCGGTTGTTGCTGCGGGAGGACAATGCCGACCTGCGGTTAACCGAAACAGGGCGCGAACTCGGTCTGGTGTCTGACAGACGCTGGGCTGCCTTTGAGAAGAAGCGTGAAGCGATAGCACGGGAGCAGCAACGACTGCGGGATACCTGGGTACGGCCGAGGGATCTTTCGGAGGATGAGGCAACTCAGGTGATGGGTGCTCCCTTGACAAAGGAAGTGCGGGCCCTGGAACTGCTGGTGCGGCCCGAGGTGACCTATGCCGGATTGATGAGTCTGCCCGGCATCGGGCCAGGTGAGCAGGATCGGCAGGTGGCCGAGCAGATCGAAGTTCAGGCTAAATATGCCGGCTATATCGACCGGCAGCGGGATGAGATCGATCGGCAGCGGGCGAATGAATTCATGTCTCTGCCCGACG
Source organism: bacterium endosymbiont of Escarpia laminata (assembly GCA_003660235.1). GTDB lineage: Bacteria > Pseudomonadota > Gammaproteobacteria > Chromatiales > Chromatiaceae > QGON01. Next base: position 28,916 of record QGON01000054.1, read on the forward strand.
ATTTTGATTTTGAGAAAGTCCGGGGACTCTCCGCGGAGATAAGGGAGAAGTTTCAGCGCCACCGGCCGGATACCCTGGGTCAGGCGGGACGCATTCCCGGGGTTACCCCTGCGGCTATATCGATGTTGCTGATCCATCTGAAACGGGTGCCGGCATAGTGACAAAAGCGTTGGCAGAGTCCCGCTGGGGCGAGCGGCTGGATCAGGGTCTCAGCAGAATGTCCCTATCGGTCCCGGCAGATGTAGGTGAGCACTTACTCCGCTTTATTAGCCTGCTGCTAAAGTGGAACAAGGCCTATAATCTTACCGCCGTGCGTGACCCACTGGAGATGGTGGACCGGCATCTGCTCGACAGCCTTTCGGTGCTTCCCCATCTTCACGGTGAAGAAATTTTAGATATGGGAACGGGTCCGGGCCTTCCCGGCATCCCTTTGGCGCTGCTACGGCCGGATGCCCATTTCGTATTGCTCGACAGTAACAATAAAAAGATCCGTTTTGTTCGTCAGGTCGTGCTTGAGTTGGGAATAGTGAATGTTATTCCCGTGCATGCCAGGGTCGAAACCTACCAGCCAAATCACCCCTTCGACACCTTGATCTCCAGGGCCTTCACTGCCCTGCCCCGGATGGTTGAACTGACCCGCCATCTGCGTGCTCCCGGTTGCCGCTTGCTGGCGATGAAGGGAATGGTGCCGGAAGATGAGATTGCCGGACTTCCGGCGGGGATGATAAAGGAAGTGATCCGGTTACAAGTGCCGTTCACTGATGCTGAGCGGCATCTGATTATTGTCGAATAATCTTATTACGATGAAATTATTCAGCATAAATATGACGTAGGCCGGATTAGACGCGTAATGGCAAAAAGCTGGAATTTGGCGCACCATTTTTTGTGCGATGCAATCCGACAAAACAACGTCGGCTTACGATGCGCGGTAAGCCAGGCCAGGAAATTCAAGCTTGGCACGGTGCGCATCTAACCCGACCTACAATCTGCTGCCTTCAAATGGTTCAGACCGGCACTTACTTGTCAGTGTAGTTGTCTCCACCAAACTGCTTCCAGCGGCGCCGAAAAAAGACGAGTACCAGAATGGCCGATCCGAACAGCAGATAGGTTCGTGGTTCAGGTACCTGGGCAGAGTAGGCGAAGTTATCGATATTCAGAAAACGGCCTGAAAGAGATTCGAAGGAAATGGAACTGATGGCTTCATCCGAGATAAACCCGGCAAAGGTTCTTTGGTGATGATTTGCGGTTGCTATGTCAAAGATATCCCCGGAGGACAAAACGACCCGAACGTCTGAGGCAAACGGCCGGAAGGTCATCAAGTCCACACCGATGGCATAGATGGACTGAGGCAGATAGGCGGTGATGCGGCCATCAGCCTGTTGGTCAGAGAGCACATCCCCGGAGTCCCAGTCGTAGAATCTGCGGTAGTAGTCGGGATCCACGGTATAGAGATTACCGCTGCCCTGGAAAACAACATCGGTAAAATGGGCCTGCTCATGGTAGGAGCGCCAGCGCCGCCGTTCATTTTCCTCGAAATCTATGGTGGTGACACTACCCAGCCTGCTGGAAAAGGTGTCCCAGTCGTTAAAGGTGATAATGCTGGCCTGTGTGGCGCTGGTCACTGCCAAGAGCAGCATGAGAACCGCCCATTTACCCATTGATGTCACACCGATTCCTCAAATTCGATCTGTACTTAAAAGAGGTAGTCGGTCATTTCAGGGCGTAGTTTAATTATTCAGGATATTGTTTCCTTTTCAGCAGCTGGCAAAAACCATGAAATTCTGATCTTCATATACAGAGCAGGTATCGTAGCGGCCTCCTGCCCGCTATCATAGCGGGCTCCAGTCTCAACCCGGTCTGAAATTCATGGGACATATCATTACCGTCGCGAATCAGAAAGGCGGTGTGGGCAAAACCACTACTGCCGTCAACCTGGCCGCTTCTCTGGCAACGATGAAGAAGCGTGTTCTCATGGTGGATCTCGATCCACAGGGCAACGCGAGTATGGGGTGCGGGGTGGACAAGTACCAGCTTGAGCGTTCCAGCTGCGATGTGCTGTTGGGGGACGTACAGTTGCACGAGGCTGTGATGAAAACCCCTGAGGCTGGGTTTGATGTTCTGCCCGCCAATGCGGATCTGACGGCAGCGGAGGTGGGATTGATGAACGCCACCCTGCGGGAAAAGCGTTTGAGCCTGGCGCTGGCGACGACAAAGGACGAGTATGATTTCATCATCATCGACTGTCCACCGTCCTTGAACATGCTGACATTGAATGCCTTGGTGGCAGCGGATGCAGTATTGATACCGATTCAGACCGAATACTATGCGCTGGAAGGGCTGTCCGCGCTGATGGGCACGGTGAAGCAGGTTCAATCCCATCTCAATAGTGGTTTGGAGATCGAAGGTATCCTGCGTACCATGCACGACCCCCGCAATAACCTGGCGGTTGATGTATCCACCCAGCTGATCACCCATTTCAAGGACAAGGTGTTCAACACCATCATTCCGCGAAATGTACGGGTCGCCGAAGCGCCGAGTCATGGCAAACCGGTTTTACTGTATGATAGATCCTCCCGCGGTGCGACGGCCTATCTGGCTCTGGCGAGTGAAGTGGTGCGTCGGAATCGCAAGCGGACATCCTGATTTAATTTAAAACAGCTACGGTACGCAGAGAGATGGCGGCGAAGAAACGGGGCCTCGGTAGAGGATTGGATGCACTGCTCGGCGGTCTCAACAGCGAGAGTGCAGCGGCGGATGACACTGCGGGTAGAAAAGGCACGGGGGGCAATCTTACGCATCTGCCGGTTGATCTGATCCAGCGGGGCCGTTATCAGCCCAGACGGGACTTTAACCCGGACAGCCTGCGGGAACTGGCCGACTCCATCGCGGCTCAGGGCGTGATCCAGCCGGTAGTGGTGCGGGAGATCGAACACAACCGCTATGAGTTGATCGCCGGTGAACGGCGTTGGCGGGCAGCACAGCAGGCTGGCCTCGATTCCATCCCGGTGGTCATCAAAGAAGTCACCGAACAGGCCGCCATGGCCATGGGGTTGATCGAGAATATCCAGCGGGATGACCTCAATCCCCTGGAAGAGGCCAACGCCCTCAGCCGGTTACTGCTTGAATTTGAACTGACCCACCAGGCTGTGGCCAAGGCGGTGGGTAAATCCCGTACAACGGTCACCAACCTGTTACGTCTGCTGGAGTTGAACGAGGATGTCAAAATCCTGATCGAGAGCGGCCGCCTTGAAATGGGTCATGGTCGTGCCTTACTTGGCCTGAAAGATCGTGCCCAGAGCAATGCCGCAGCAAAGGTTGTCGCAGACGGGCTCTCGGTACGTGAAACAGAGCGCCTGGTTCGGCGTATCCAGGGGGAGCAGGATGCGCCGGCGAAGGTGGCCAGCAAGACCGAAGATGACCCAGATATCCGCAGACTGCTGACCGATCTCTCAGAGCGCCTTGGTGCAAAAGTCAACCTGCAGCAGAATGCAAAAGGCAAAGGCAGGCTGGTCATCGCCTACAACAGCCTCGACGAGCTGGAAGGAATTTTGGATCATATTAAATAAGGCCATGGTATTGCCCAAGGTAATCAATGCCAATGTTCCAGACCCGATGCAGATGAGGCTTATAGCCGTTCTAAATTTATTCGCCCATCATTTGACCCTATATTAAAAAAAACTTATACTTCTCCGTCTAAGTGAAAGTGGTTAAAGGGGTGCCGGGAAACTGGGATGCAGCTTGCCGGAAACGACCAGATTCGCCTCATAGTTCTGACTCAGTCACTATCCTCAATTGCCGTGGCTATTATTCTCGGCGCTTTTGGGTGGGTATATGTCTGGTCCGGCCTCTTGGGTGGTCTAATATCCACAGCCACAAATGGTTTTATGGCAGCCAGAATTTTTGTAACCTACCGGGCGCAGGAGCCAGGCAGGATGCTTGCGAAAATGTACGGCTCAGAGTTGCAGAAAATCCTGCTAACAGGAATACTGTTCGGTATGGTGGTTTTCTGGATAAAACCACTGAGCATCGGCGCCATGCTGGGGAGTTACCTGTTTGTTCAGGTCGTGGCCCCCCTGTTTGTGCTAATCTACACTGATCAAATGAAGTCCAGGTTAAAAAGAAGATAATGGCCGGCGATACCCTGACCTCAACCGAATACATCAGACACCATCTGACAAACCTGACCTTCGGTAAGACACCGGATGGATCCTGGGCTCTTGCGCACGATGCGGCAGAAGCCAAGGCAATGGGTTTCTGGGCGATCCACGTGGACACCATGTTCTGGTCCATTCTGCTCGGCGTTGCCTTTCTCTACTTTTTTACGCGCGCAGCCAAAGGTGCAACCACCGGTGTTCCCGAGGGTTTGGTAAATTTTGCCGAATGGATTGTTGAGTTCATCGACAATAGCGTGCGTGGCTCCTTCAGCGGCAGAAACAGCCTGGTGGCACCGCTTGCATTGACGATCTTCATCTGGATCTTCCTGCAGAATCTGATGGATCTGGTCCCTGTGGATGTCATTCCCAGGTTATCGGAGCTTTTGGGCATTCACTTTATGAAGGTAGTGCCTTCCACCGATCCCAACGCCACATTCGGTATGGCGATTGGTGTATTTGTGCTTGTTCTTTTCTACAGCATCAAAATAAAGGGTATCGGGGGCTTCGTCGGTGAATTGACCCTGCAGCCCTTCTCTTCCAAGAATCCCTTGGTGAATCTGCTGTTCATCCCGATAAACTTTATCCTCGAATTCGTCAGTCTGATCGCCAAGCCGATATCTCTCGCCCTGCGACTCTTCGGCAACATGTACGCGGGTGAGATGATCTTTATCCTGATCGCCATCATGTACAATGCCGGTTTGGTTCTCGGCCTGTTTGGCGGAGCCCTTCAGTTGGGTTGGGCGATTTTTCATATCCTGATTATTACACTGCAGGCGTTCATCTTTATGACCCTGACTATCGTCTACCTGGATATGGCTCATAACGAGCACTGATTCTTACAATATCTTTTTACTACTATTTGGTTTATTAAACGGGAGACCAAAATGGAAAATGCACTGCTGTATATTGCCGGCGCGCTGATGATGGGCCTGGGCGCCTTGGGTGCCGCTGTGGGCATCGGCATTCTGGGTGGCCGCTTTCTGGAAGGCGCTGCACGTCAGCCTGAGTTGATCCCCATGCTGCGTACCCAGTTCTTCATCGTTATGGGTCTTGTCGACGCGGTACCCATGATTGCTGTGGGCCTGGCCATGTACGTGCTGTTCGCTGTCGCCGGATGATCCGGCCGATAATCGAACCGACTATCATCTCGTCAAATACGAGGTAATTCCGGGATGAACATCAATCTGACTCTGATCGGTCAGCTACTCTCTTTTATGGTGTTCGTGTGGTTCACGATGAAATTCGTCTGGACCCCGATCATGGGCGCGCTTGAAGTGCGTAAGAAAGAGATAGCCGACGGTCTTGCTGCAGCAGAACGTGGGCAGCATGAACAGGTGCTCGCAAAAGAGCGTGCCAAGGGTGTGCTTCACGAAGCGAAAGCCCAGGCGGCGGAGATCGTTGCCCAGGCGCAGAAGCGAGGCGCTGAAATTGTAGACGAAGCGAAGGGTAGCGCCCGTACCGAAGGGGAGCGAATCCTGACCGCTGCGCAGGCGGAGATCGAACAGGAGACCAATCGGGCGCGCGAACAGCTGCGTGGAAAGGTTGCCGAGCTGGCTATTGCCGGTGCGGAGAAGATCCTGAAGAAAGAGATCAACGCAGAGACGCATAGAGATATCGTCGACAGTCTGGCCAAAGAGATCTAAGGCACCGCTATGGCAGGAGAAGCTACCACTATTGCCCGCCCTTACGCGGAAGCCGTTTTTGCCCGCGCCGAAGAGACCGACAAACTCGACCTCTGGTCTGAGATGTTGGGGTTACTGGCAGCGGTTGTCCAGGATTCGACCATGGCCAGTGTCATCAAGGATCCGCTGTTTGATCGTCAACAGCTGGCCGAATTGATGCTGGAGATCGGTGGCGGACGTCTGAACGAAGAGGGTTCAAATCTGGTCAAGCTCCTGGTGCAGAATGGACGTCTTGCGGTTCTGCCGGAGATCGTCGAGGTGTTTGAACTGCTGAAGGCTGAACGCGAGCGTGTACTTAAGGTACATGTCACTTCCGCCTTCGCACTCAACCCTGTCCAGGAAAAACATATTGCCGAGGCCTTGAAGGCCAAACTCGGACGTGATGTCACCATCACCAGCGAAAAGAACACCGATCTGATCGGCGGCATCCACATCCTCGCTGGCGACATGGTTATCGACGGATCCGTCCGGGGACAACTGCAGCAACTGGCGAACGAATTGGGAATCTAAGCGAGAAGCCATCATGCAACTCAATCCATCCGAGATCAGCGAACTGATCAAAAGCAAGATCGAGAAATTCGATCTTAAGACCGAGGCCCGTAACGAGGGTACGATTATCAGTCTTACCGACGGTATCGCCCGCATCCACGGTCTCGAGGACGCCATGTCTTACGAGATGCTGGAGTTCCCGGGGAATACCTTCGGCCTGACCCTCAACCTGGAGCGCGACTCAGTCGGCGCCGTGATATTGGGTGACTACAAACATCTCACCGAGGGTGATGCGGTCAAGTGTACCGGTCGCGTACTCGAGGTACCGGTGGGTGAAGGGTTGCTGGGCCGGGTGGTTGACGCCCTGGGTAAACCGATCGACGGCAAGGGTGCGATACAAGCCACTGAAACCGCGACCATCGAAAAGGTTGCCCCCGGTGTTATCTCCCGTAAATCGGTCGATCAACCGGTACAGACCGGCATCAAGGCAATCGACGCCATGGTGCCTATTGGCCGCGGCCAGCGTGAGTTGATCATCGGTGACCGTCAGACCGGTAAGTCGGCCCTGGCGATCGACGCGATCATCAACCAGAAAGGCACGGGTATCAAGTGCATCTATGTCGCCATCGGACAGAAGAACTCCACCATCGCGCAGGTGGTGCGCAAGTTGGAAGAGCACGGCGCGATGGAGCACACCATCATCGTCGCCGCCCCCGCTGCCGATTCCGCCGCCATGCAGTTCCTGGCCCCCTATTCCGGCTGCTCCATGGGTGAGTACTTCCGCGATAAGGGCGAAGATGCGCTGATTGTGTATGACGATCTGACCAAGCAGGCTTGGGCATATCGCCAGGTCTCTTTGCTGCTACGTCGTCCGCCGGGCCGTGAAGCCTATCCGGGTGATGTATTCTACCTTCACTCCCGTTTACTCGAGCGTGCGGCCCGGATCAACGCGGAACAGGTTGAAAAGAATACCGATGGTAAGGTTACCGGCAAGACGGGCTCTCTGACGGCTCTGCCGATCATCGAGACTCAGGCAGGTGATGTATCGGCTTTCGTACCGACTAACGTTATCTCCATCACCGACGGCCAGATCTTCCTCGAGGCGGATCTGTTCAATGCCGGTATCCGTCCGGCGATCAATGCCGGTCTCTCCGTATCTCGGGTGGGTGGCGCAGCGCAGACCAAAATCATCAAGAAATTGGGGGGTGGTGTGCGACTGGCGTTGGCACAATATCGTGAGTTGGCAGCCTTCTCCCAGTTTGCCTCCGATCTCGATGAAGCGACCCGTGCCCAGCTGCAACTTGGCGAGCGCGTAACCGAACTGATGAAGCAGGGCCAGTACTCGCCCCTCAGTGTGGCCGATATGGCGACCACTCTGTTCGCTGCCAATGAAGGTTATCTGAACGACATAGCGGTGAGTAAGGTCGTGGATTTTGAAGCAGCGTTGCACGACTATATGAAGAGCAACCAAAAGGCACTGGTCGACCAGATCAACGAGAAAACGGACTACAATCCCGAGATCGAGCAGGCGTTGCATGAGGCATTGAAGGATTTCAAGGCTAACCATACCTGGTAACCAAAGAGCATTGGAATATCACACGATAGGGCCAAAATAGGGTTTTTAGAGATATGGCAGGCGCAAAAGAGATACGCACCCAGATCGCCAGCATCAAAAACACGCAGAAGATTACTTCTGCGATGGAGATGGTGGCGGCCGCGAAGATGCGTAAGGCCCAGAACCGGATGGACGCGACCCGTCCCTACGCGGAGAAGATGCGTATGGTGATCAGTCACCTGTCCCATGCTCATCCTGAGTATCGCCACAGCTTCATGATCGACCGTGAGGTCAAACGGGTCGGTTATATCATCATCTCGTCCGATCGTGGTCTTTGTGGTGGTCTGAACAGCAATCTGTTCCGCAAGCTGGCAAAAGAGATTCAGTCTCAGACAGAAGCGGGCGTGGAAGTGGATTTCTGTACCATAGGCACCAAAGCGCTGGGTTTTTTCGGGCGTTTCGGCGGTAACGTGATCGGGCAGGCGACCCATCTCGGCGATGCGCCGCACATTGAGGATCTGATCGGTACAGTGAAGGTATTGCTGGATGCTTATGGCGTTGGTGAAATTGATCGTATCTATGTGGCATACAATCGGTTCGTCAACACCATGACGCAGGATCCGACTGTCGAACAATTGGTGCCGATCAGCGCCGAGGCAGATCAGGGCCTGCAGCACCACTGGGACTATATCTACGAGCCGGATTCCAAGGAAGTGCTGGACAACCTGCTTGGCAGATATGTGGAGTCCCTGGTTTATCAGTCCGTGGTAGAGAATGGTGCCTGCGAACAGTCAGCGCGAATGGTTGCGATGAAGTCCGCCTCCGATAATGCGGGGGATCTCATCAATGAGTTGCAGCTTATCTACAACAAGGCTCGTCAGGCAGCGATTACCCAGGAAATTTCCGAGATCGTCAGTGGTGCTGCAGCGGTTTGACGCGCAGGCCCTTGTCACAGAATTAGTTTTTAACAATTAGAGAGTCGCCTGGAGCGGCAAGAGGAACCGAAATGAGTTCGGGCAAAGTGGTTGAAATCATCGGCGCCGTGGTGGACGTTCAGTTCAGCAGCGGTGACATGCCTAAGATCTATGATGCACTCAAGATCGAAGAGGCCAACCTCACTCTGGAAGTCCAGCAGCAGCTGGGTGATGGTGTGGCACGTACCATTGCGATGGGGTCCACCGATGGCCTGCGGCGTGGTGTGATGGTCGAGAACACGGGTTCTCCCATCACCGTACCTGTAGGCCAGGGTACCCTGGGGCGTATTATGGATGTGCTGGGTGAACCGGTCGATGATGCGGGCGAGGTCAAGGCTGAGACACGAATGCCGATCCACCGCAATCCCCCGCCATTTGAAGATCAGGCAGCCACCACAGAGGTTCTCGAGACCGGCATCAAGGTTATCGACCTGATCATGCCTATCGTCAAAGGTGGTAAGGTCGGGCTGTTTGGTGGTGCCGGCGTAGGCAAGACCGTAACCCTGATGGAACTGATCCGTAACATCGCGGTAGAGCACTCCGGTTTCTCTGTTTTCGCCGGTGTGGGTGAACGTACCCGTGAAGGTAACGACTTCTACCATGAGATGGCCGAAGGTGGCGTACTCGACAAGGTTGCCCTGGTTTACGGTCAGATGAACGAACCGCCGGGCAACCGCCTGCGCGTTGCCCTGACCGGTCTGACAATCGCGGAGAACTTTCGTGACGAAGGCCGTGACGTGTTGTTGTTTGTCGACAATATCTACCGTTATACCCTGGCAGGTACCGAGGTATCTGCGCTGCTGGGCCGTATGCCTTCTGCAGTGGGCTACCAGCCGACCCTGGCGGAAGAGATGGGTACTCTGCAGGAGCGCATCACTTCCACGAAAACCGGTTCCATCACCTCATTCCAGGCAGTCTATGTCCCTGCGGATGACTTGACCGATCCCTCTCCGGCAACCACCTTCGCGCATCTGGATGCGACCCTGGTGCTCTCCCGTCAGATTGCTGAACTGGGTATCTACCCTGCGGTGGATCCACTGGATTCCACCTCACGGATCCTCGATCCCAACGTTGTGGGTCAGGAGCATTACGATACGGCCCGCGCCGTTCAGGGTACCCTGCAGCGCTACAAGGAGCTGAAGGACATCATTGCAATTCTCGGTATGGATGAGCTCTCCGAGGAGGACAAAACGGTGGTACAGCGCGCTCGTAAGATCCAGCGCTTCCTCTCCCAGCCCTTCTTTGTGGCCGAGGTCTTCACCGGCAGTCCGGGCAAGTATGTCGGCCTGAAAGACACCATTGCCGGCTTCAAGGCGATTGTCGAGGGTGAGTATGACCATCTGCCTGAGCAGGCTTTCTACATGGTTGGCTCCATCGAGGAAGCCGCCGAGCGTGGCGGCGACGTCTGATCCCACTATAGGGGGTGCTAAGCTATGGCAATGACAATCCATGTCGATATTGTGAGCGCTGAAGGCGAGATCCATTCCGGTAGTGCGGAGATGGTCTATGCACCGGCGGTAATGGGTGAGGTGGGTATTGCACCACGTCATACTCCGCTGGTTACCCGGCTGAAGCCGGGTGAAGTGCGAGTCGACACCGGTGGCGGTGAGATACAGCACTTTTTTGTCTCTGGCGGCATTTTGGAAGTGCAACCCCATGTGATCACCATTCTGGCGGATACCGCCGCTCGTGCCGCCGATCTCGATGAAGTGGCAGCCCAGGCAGCCAAGCGACGCGCTGAAGAGGCGATGGTGGATAAGTCTGCCGAATTTGAATATGCCAAGGCACAGTCCGAGTTGGCTGAAGCAGTTGCACAGCTACGCACCATCGAAAGTCTTCGCAAGAGGGGTCGCGGCTAGACCGTTCCGATGGCACCGTTCAACAGGGTCTCTCTGTTAAGAGAGGCCCTTTTTTGGTTTTAAAGCTATGTCCAAAGAAGTGATCAAAACAGGCAAATTTGTCTCCCTGACCTATTCCATTGTCGAGGAGGAAGGTAATGTTCTCGAGCAGAGTGACCTGCCGGTCAACTATATCCACGGCGGTGAGACTGAGCTGATCGGTGGTATGGACGCTGCAGTGACGGGCCGCTCTCCTGGGGATAAGGTGTCGTTTACCCTCACCCCGGATCAAGGTTTCGGGGATCATGATCCGGATCTGACTTTTACCGATGACATTGAAAACGTGCCCCCTGAATTCCGCAAGCTGGGCGCTGAAGTTCAGATGGAGAGTGAGCAAGGTGAAGCCAAGAGTTTTTTTGTTACCAAGATTGAAAACGGTAAGCTGACGGTTGATGGTAACCATCCGCTTGCCGGCAAGACACTCACTGTCAACATCAAGATTGTTGAAGTGCGTGACGCAACCAAAGAGGACGCCATGAGTGTGGGTGTTCCCGGCCAGACCCCAACCCTCAACTGAAACACTTATTTCACTATTGCTCCCCGCCAGCAGGTGCGCTCCGCGCCCCCTGCCGTTATACTCGGAAAGACAAATAAAAGGGATTGTCTGTACCTCCCGGTACCAGGCGATGAAGAGCAGGAAGATGGACGCTCTTTTTGAGGCCTTATTAATAATTTATTAGTGTCGGGCTTTGAATTTGCCCTCATTCGCTGCCAGCCATGGAGAGCGAAGCGAAGGCTGGTAGTCCCCGGTAGCCGCGAGGCCGCACTGCTTACCCGGCGTGCCTTGCGCCAGAGGGGAAGCAAAGTAGGCATCCGAGCGCGGCGTCCAGTCATCGGGAGCTGGCAACGGAGCGGCAACGAGCTTGCGAGGTTGTCGCGTAGTGCCAGTGACCGGGACGGCCGGGGCACAAACAGGTTGTCGAAGGCCGAGTCGATTTTGGGGACTGGGATGTCCCAAAATCTATCACGAGGTCGAAGACTCACTTGTGTGATGAATTTAAAGTCTTGGCGTTTTTTGCCGACATCCTTTGTCAGGACATCCTGAAACCGAATTGATTTGATGCGGTGAACGGTGCAACACAGAACAATCCTACTACCAGCAGACAATCATGGAGCATGCATGAAACTCGGTGTTTTGATTCTCGCAGCCGGCCAGGGTACACGGATGCGATCCCGCTTTCCGAAGGTGCTACATCCATTAGCGGGCAAGCCGCTTCTATCCCATGTGGTTGAGACAGCACAGGCGTTTTCTCCCGACAGAATCACCGTTATCTATGGGCATGGTGGAGAGCAGGTCAAGTCGGTGCTGGCTGATCAACACCTTGATTGGTGTGAGCAGAAAGAGCAGTTGGGTACGGGCCACGCCGTAATCGAAGCATTACCCCATCTCAAGTCAGACGATCAAGTATTAATCCTCTATGGGGATGTACCTCTGATCAGCGGTGAGACCCTTGAGGCGCTGATGGCTGAATTGGGAAAGAGTGATCTCGCGTTGCTGACGGTCAAGCTTGAAAATCCAAGTGGCTATGGCCGGATCGTGCGTGATAGCGACCACCACATCACCAGTATCGTTGAGCAGAAGGACGCCTCTGAGGCAGAACTTGCGATCAACGAGATCAACACCGGCATCATGGCGGTAAGCCGCGCCAGGCTCGAGGATTGGCTTGCCCGTATTGACAACAACAATGCCCAGCAGGAGTACTACCTGACGGACATCATCGCCCTGGCGGTTGAGGACGGCGTAGAGGTCCAGTCGGTGCACCCCGTCAGTGAGGAGGAGGTGATGGGGATCAACGACCGTGCGCAGCTGGCCTTTCTGGAGCGCTACTATCAGCGGCAACGCGCCGCTGAATTGATGGCGGCCGGCGCCTCCCTGGCGGACCCGGCTCGAGTGGATATTCGTGGCGAGCTGGTTGTCGGTCAGGATGTATTTATCGATTGCAACGTCATATTTGAGGGCCAGGTCGAATTGGCGGATGGCGTGAAAATTGGCTCTAATGTGGTGCTAAAAAATGCCCGCATTGGTGAAGGTGTGGAGATCCTGCCCAACTGCGTCATCGAGGATGCGGAGATAGGCGCAGGTTCCCGCATCGGTCCCTTCGCCCGGGTGCGTCCCGAGACGAAACTTGCCGAGCAGGTGAATATCGGCAACTTTGTCGAGATCAAGAAATCGACAGTGGGCAGAGGAAGCAAGATCAACCATCTGAGTTATGTGGGCGATAGCCTGGTTGGTCATTCGGTGAACATTGGCGCGGGCACCATCACCTGCAACTACGATGGGGCCAACAAACATCAGACCGTTATCGGGGATAACGCCTTCATCGGCTCCGATAGCCAACTGGTTGCGCCGGTGGTAATTGGCGATGGCGCCACCGTCGGTGCCGGTTCAACCATCACCCGGGACGCTGCTCCCAATAGCCTGACTCTGAGCCGTGCGAAGCAGATCACCGTGAGCAACTGGCAGCGTCCGGTCAAACAACCCAAAAAATAATAGGCAGGAGCGCAAGTTATGTGTGGCATTGTAGGCGGAATCGCGCTGCGGGACGTAGTGCCGATTATGATGGAAGGCCTCAGCCGGCTCGAATATCGGGGTTATGATTCGGCGGGTATCGCGGTGCTTGATCAGGCGGAAAAGATGCAGCGCATCCGTTCTGTCGGAAAGGTGGCAATGCTGCAGGAGATGGTGGATAGCGGCAATGTCAGCGGCAATCTCGGAATTGCTCATACCCGTTGGGCCACCCACGGCATGCCCGCAGAGCGAAATGCCCATCCTCACATGAGTGGGGAGCGGGTGGCGATCGTCCACAATGGTATTATCGAAAATTATGCCCTGCTGCGTAGAGAACTCGAAAGCCAGGGCTACCGCTTCACCTCCGAAACCGACACTGAGGTTATCGCGCACCTGCTGGGCAGTATCCTGAAAGATGAACAGGATCTGCTGAAAGCCGTACAGAAATCGATCACCCGGCTGGTTGGCGCCTATGGTCTGGCGGTGGTCAGCACGAATGACAAGAACAAGTTGGTTGTCGCCCGCGCCGGCAGTCCGCTGGTGATTGGTATCGGTGTTGGCGAAAATTTTATCGCTTCAGATGTCTTTGCACTGTTGCCGGTAACCCAGCGCTTCATCTTTCTCGAAGAGGGGGATGTCGCAGAGATCACCCGTGAAAGCGTACGTATCTTCGATAACGAAGGGAACCCGGTGGAACGGCCGGAGCGTACCTCCGAACTCTCCGCCTCCACCGCAGAAAAGGGCCCCTATCGCCACTACATGCTCAAGGAGATCTTCGAGCAGCCGTCGGTGATTGCCGAGACCCTGGAGGGCCGCATCCACAAGGGTCACTTGCTCGAGGATAGTTTTGGCCACGAAACGAAGGCGCTGCTCGATAAGACGAAAAATGTCCACATTATTGCTTGTGGTACCTCATATCATGCAGGAATGGTGGCACGTTACTGGCTCGAAGAAGTCGGTGTCCCTTGCAGCGTGGAGGTGGCCAGCGAGTTCCGCTACCGCAAGGTCGTGGTGCCGGACGATACCCTCTTCATCACCATCTCGCAGTCGGGTGAGACGGCGGACAGCCTTGCCGCGTTGCGCGGTTCCAGAGAGATGGGTTACATCGGCAGCCTCACTGTCTGCAACGTGCCGGAAAGCTCCCTGGTGCGGGAATCCAATGCCGCGCTGATGACTCGTGCCGGTCCTGAGATCGGCGTCGCCTCCACCAAGGCGTTCACCACCCAGTTGGTGGCTTTACGCCTGATCACCCTGGCGCTGGCACGCCGTTTCGGCATGACCCCGGAGCAGGAAGAGGTCTACGTCAACGAGTTGCACGCTCTGCCCCGCCAAGTGGAGGTGGTACTGGAACTCAGTGATGCGATAAAGGAGATGGCGAATGCCTTTGCGGAAAAGAACCATGCCCTCTTCTTGGGTCGGGGTAGCTTCTATCCCATCGCCATGGAAGGTGCGCTGAAACTCAAGGAGATCTCCTATATCCATGCGGAGGCCTACCCCGCGGGTGAACTGAAACATGGTCCGCTGGCCCTGGTTGATGCGGAAATGCCGGTGGTCTGCGCCCTGCCCAATGACCCGTTGCTGGAAAAGGTCATCTCTAATCTACAGGAGGTTCGGGCGCGGGGCGGTGAACTCTTCCTGTTCAGTGATCACGACGTTCAGATTGATCTGGACCGCTTCCAGAATTTGACCCTGGCGGATATCTACCCCTCCACCGCCCCCATCGTCTACACTATTCCGCTGCAACTGCTCTCCTATCATGTAGCGGTACTAAAGGGTACCGATGTAGATCAGCCGCGAAATCTGGCCAAGTCGGTGACGGTGGAATAGGCACACAGGACGTATGCCATAGTGTTAAGTGATAGGAAAATCAATATGAACAGCATCATATGGATACTCATTTCAGCAACGATTCTTGTTGGGTGCGTTAATACACCAAGACACTTCAAGCCTGCGGGATTTCAAACTGCAGACCAAGCAAAGGAGTATGTACCTGACTACTTATATTACGCAAATAAACTAACCGATGAAGAGTGGGATGATTTTTATCAACGGTTTCCTGAATATTGGAAGGATATGCAAGATGCAAAAGTCTTCGGTGCAACAATGGAGTTTCATCCATGGTATACGGCTTATTCGTTCAAATGGAACACCAATCGTAGAAAAGAACATTGGGAACATAGCACGCTAACCAGACTGAGCAATAAACAACTACGGAAAAGCGATAATGTATTTAAAATAATCTACTCTCTTGGAGTACCTGGAAGAGTTGTTTGGGATAATGATTTTGAAATATTAGCGTACAAACCAGATATTGCGATTATTCTCAGTAATGGTCTATATCAATCAAAAAAGGTTTGTCCTGGATGCTTTGAACGATACAACATAACAACTGAAGATGGGATGTATGATAAAGGTGTCATTGATGTTCTTGGTCTTAAACGCCCTGAATACTGATCAATAGCGGAGGCCGAATAATAGGGACGAACCCAAGTGAGTCTTCGACCTCGTGATAGATTTTGGGACATCCCAGTCCCCAAAATCGACTCGGCCTTCGACAACCTGTTTGTGCCCCGGCCGTCCCGGTCACTGGCACTACGCGACAACCTCGCAAGCTCGTTGCCGCTCCGTTGCCAGCTCCCGATGACTGGACGCCGCGCTCGGATGCCTACTTTGCTTCCCCTCTGGCGCAAGGCACGCCGGGTAAGCAGTGCGGCCTCGCGGCTACCGGGGACTACCAGCCTTCGCTTCGCTCTCCATGGCTGGCAGCGACGGTTGTTGGAGGCTGTTGAGCCTTCTCTTCGTTTGGGTTTGGCATTGGGCGGTGAAGTGGAGGATACTTCGGAGTTGCCATTCACCGCCGTGCTGCAGGGCTGGCGTATCGACCCTATCAACTTGGAGTCTGCAAGATGTTTCGTAAAGAGCTGAAGGTCCTGGATTGCACTATCCGGGACGGGGGCCTGATCAACAATTACCAGTTCTCGCTGGATTTCGTCAAGTCGGTATGGCGGGCGACCTGCGATGCGGGCGTCGATATTGTGGAGTTGGGCAAGAAGCTGACCGAGAGCGACGAGTACACCCGGGACAAATACGGTGCCTGGAACTTCTGCGACGATGACGACCTGCGGCGTGTTATCGACTCCCACGAGTGCGAAAATCCACCCCTGGTGGCGGTTATGTACGACGTGGGCCGGGTCGATATCCACAAACTGCAGCCCAGGGACCAAAGCTCCATCGATATGGTCCGCATCGCCTGCTATGTGCACCAGATAGATGCAGGCCTGGAGTTGGTGAATCGCTGCAAAGACTTGGGGTATCTCACCACCATGAACATCATGGCCGCCTCCGCCGCCATCGAAACCGAACTGGTGGAGGGGTTACAGGAGGTCGATCAGACCACTGAACTGGACTACCTCTACCTGGTGGATAGCTTTGGCGCCTTCTACTCAGAGCAGGTGACCTATTATCTCAAGCTGTACCAGAAATACGCGCCGAGCAAGGAGCTGGGTTTTCATGCCCACAACAACCAGCAGCTGGCCTTTTCCAATACTCAACAGGCGATCATCGATGGGGTCAACCTGCTGGACGCCACCATCAACGGCATCGGCCGTGGTGCCGGCAACTGTAACCTTGAGTTACTGTTGAATTTTCTCAAGAACCCGAAGTTCCACGTGCGACCCATCTACAAGGTGATTCAGGAGGACTTCGTCCCTCTGCGCGAACAGATCGAATGGGGCTTCAACGACATCTACGGCATCAGCGGCCATCTTAACCAGCACCCACGTGATGGCATGAAGGTGCGCGGCAATCCGGAATTGAAGGACAAGTGCTACGATTTCTACCTTGAGTCCCTACGCCTGGAGGGTGGGGATTGAGAAAAATCAAGCGGGCGCCGTTCATGGCGCCCGCTGCATAAATTACCCCTGCTCACCCGCGTGAAATAATCTTCCCCGTCCCGGCATTGTCATTGATAACTTCCCCAAAGTGACCTTACTCGGGCATCCCTCTGGCATGCATAACGGTAGTACTTATAGCGCACAGGGTTCTTGAGGTAGTAGTCCTGGTGGTACTCCTCGGCGGGATAGAAGGTCGCAACAGGTTTCAATTCGACTTTGATCTGCTCTGCAAAAGGTTTGTTCTGTCTGAGCTTGGATAGTGACTGATATGCCGCTGCCTTCTGTTTCGATCCCCGGTAAAAAATAACCGGCCGGTACTGTGGACCGCGATCGCAGAACTGGCCATCGTCGCGGGTGGGGTCGATATGGCGCCAGAAGTAGTCGAGGATTTCATCGTAGCTCACCCGCTTAGGGTCATAGGTTACCTCAACCGCCTCGATATGACCGGTGTCGCCCATAGAGACTTCTTCGTAGGACGGCATATCCAGATGCCCATCTGTGTAGCCGGAGATTGCATCCACCACTCCGTCCAGTTTTTCGTAGTCGGATTCGACACACCAAAAACAGCCGCCGGCGAGGATCGCTGTCTCGTATTGGGCGCTCTGGGCATGAAGCGGCGGGGATAAGAGTGCGGTGAGCGTAACGATGGCAGGGATGAGTCTGTTCATGGTTTTCCGTCTGTCGGTTGATGATTCGGGTTATGTCATCTCGACCCCGGGGAGAGATCTCCGGCAAACGGAGAACCCTAAGGGAGAGAATTCTCCTATGCTCGAAATGACGCTGGGTCATGTGTGTCTTGAATACAAAGATAGAGTAGAAACCCCATTAAACCATCACGATTTGATAACAATGGTTTAACAAGTCGAAAAACAGAGGGTTTTTGTAAGCATAAACTTCACAGCTAAGTACCCGCTCACTGAATTGCAGCATAGCGCGCCGCCCCCAGCAGGGCAGCCTGGTCGTTGAGGATTACCTTTACCGGCATCGCTTCCATCAGATGGCGCATACGGCCTTTATCGAAAAAGGCCTTCAGAAAGATGGGCTGCTTGAGACGTTGCAGAATCCTCGGCGCGATGCCTCCACCAAGGTAGACGCCGCCGGACGCCATTATCTTTAGGGCGTGATTGCCCGCCTCGCGTCCGTAGAGATGGATGAAAAGATTCAGTGCCTCATCACAGACCGGATCTTTTCTCGCCATGGCAGCGTTGGAGATGGCCGGGGCGCCGCCGAGTTTGTTCATCTCCTGTTTCAGCCAGCCGGGGGTGGGGGTGCGGCGGTAGGTGCGCAGAAATCTGTGGATGGCCTCCAGCCCTGGGCCAGAGACCAAACGCTCCCAGCTGACATGACCATACTTCTCCGCCAGGGTTTGGTAGAGGGCGAACTCCAGTTCGTTGCCGGGGCTGAAATCGGTGTGGCCGCCCTCTGATGAGAAGGGCCGATGGACGCTGCCGTCCCAGTAGAGTCCTGCCTCTCCCAGTCCGGTACCTGCGGAGACGATGGAAGCGTTCCCCGGCAGGTCGGCCCTGCCGGGATTGAGCAGGTGGAAGTCTTTGGGGGAGAGCGCGCTTATGCCCCAGGCGTTGGCCTCCAGGTCATTGATCAGCCAAGTGTCATCGAAGCCGAAACGGTCGGTGATGGTGCGGGCGGTGATCTTCCATGGGAGATTGGTGGTCTCACAGCTCTGGTTGACCACTGGACCGGCGATACCGAAACAGGCCCGTTGAATGCGCCAGGAGAAGTGCTCGCTGAAATCGTCGAGGATCGCCTCCAGCGAGTCGAAGTTCCGGCTGGGATAGGTGGATTCCAGCAGGGCCTCTCCCGGCCTGTTATCTTCGATTCTGTATAACGCCAGACGTGTGTTGGTGCCGCCGATGTCGCCTGCCAAAACTTCCATTCTGATATGTCCTGTCTCTAGGGATGTCAGGATATTCTAGCTTATGTTGGCAGATGCTCCGAAGGCAATAATTGATTAAGATAGGCGCATGGATGTCTCCCCTATTCTCGATCCACTGAATGAAGCGCAGCGTGACGCGGTCAGCGCCTCGGTAGGGAATACTTTGGTGCTCGCTGGTGCCGGGAGCGGCAAGACCCGTGTCCTGGTGCATCGCATCGCCTGGCTGTTGACAGTGGAGGAGGCTACGCCTTGGTCGGTGCTGGCGGTGACATTTACCAACAAGGCGGCCAAGGAGATGCGTGGGCGTATCGAGGAGCTGTTGGGTCAGCCTATTGGTGGCATGTGGGTCGGCACCTTTCATGGGCTGGCGCACCGCCTGCTGCGAGCCCACTGGAAGGAGGCGGGTCTGCCTCAGAGTTTCCAGATCCTCGACTCCGACGACCAGTTCCGCATGATCAAGCGGATCCTGAAGAGTCTCAACCTGGATGATGCCAAGTGGCCGCCCCGGCAGGTTCAGTGGTATATCAACGGCAAGAAGGATGAAGGGCTGCGAGCCCAGCATCTGGATGATGGCGGCGATCCCTACCAGCACCAGATGATCCGCATCTATACCGAATACCAGGCGGCCTGTGAGCGTGGCGGTATGGTGGATTTCGCCGAGCTGCTACTGCGTGCCCATGAGTTGTGGCGCGACCGGGCCGACATCCTGCAACACTATCAGGCGCGCTTCCGTCACGTGCTGGTGGATGAGTTTCAGGACACCAACGCAATCCAGTATGCCTGGCTGAGGCTGTTGACCAGGGGTCAGGACAACCTCTTTGTGGTGGGCGATGATGACCAGTCGATCTACGGCTGGCGGGGTGCGCAGGTGGAGAATATCCGCAATTTTGAGCAAGACTGCCCCAATAGCCGTATGTTCAAACTGGAGCAGAACTACCGCTCTACCGGCAATATTCTCAACGCGGCCAATGCACTGATCGGTAATAATCCCTCGCGTCTGGGCAAGCAGCTCTGGACCGCCGACGGCGAGGGTGACCCGATCAACCTCTACTCTGCCTTCAACGAGGTGGATGAGGCGCGGTTTGTCATCGAACGCATCCGCCAGTTCATCTCCGACGGCAACAGTCGTAGCGAATCGGCGATTCTCTACCGTACCACCGCCCAGTCGCGGCTCTTTGAAGAGGCGCTGATCCAGTCGGCGATCCCCTACCGGGTGTATGGCGGGCTGCGTTTCTTCGAGCGCGCTGAGATCAGGGACGCCATGGCCTATCTGCGTCTGCTCAATAACCCGGATGACGATGCCGCCTTTGAGCGTGCGGTGAATATGCCGCCACGGGGGATCGGACCCAAGACCGTCGATGCGGTGCGCGCGCACGCCAGGGATTTCAACGTCTCTCTCTGGGTGGCGACCGCTGAACTGCTCAAGGGGGGCGCCATGCCCCGCCGGGCGGCCAACTCACTGCAGGGTTTTCTCGATCTGGTCGAGGAGCTGCGGATCGATACTGCGGCCCTGGATCTGCCGGAGAAGGTCGAACAGGTGCTGGCTGCCAGCCGTCTGCCGGAGCACTTCGAGAAGAGCCGGGACGGCAAGGGTCAGGATCGTAAGGAGAACTTGGAGGAGCTGGTCAATGCCACCCGCCAGTTCGGCTACGAGGCCCACGCAGACGAGGAGATGGGCGAGCTATCTGCCTTTCTCTCCCACGCCGCGTTGGAGGCGGGGGAGGCCCAGGGCGATCCCTTCGAGGACTGTGTGCAGCTGATGACCCTGCACTCCGCCAAAGGGCTGGAGTTCCCCCTGGTCTTCTTGGTGGGTGTCGAAGAGGGGCTCTTTCCCCACAGTATGTCGGCGGATGACCCGGAGCGCCTGGAGGAGGAGCGGCGGCTCTGTTATGTGGGGGTGACCCGCGCCATGCAGACGCTCTATATGTGTCATGCCGTAAGTCGCCGTCTGCACGGGCAGGAGAACTATCCCCGGCCCTCCCGTTTCTTGCGGGAGATCCCTTCGTCACTGATGCGTGAGATCCGCTCCGGGCCTCAGGTCACCCAGCCCCTCTACAGCAAACCGGCTCGCGCCTACACCGATGAGTCGGTAGGTTTCAGTCTGGGCCAGCGGGTCATTCACCCCAAGTTTGGTGAAGGTGTCGTCCTGAATGCCGAGGGTCAGGGGGGTAGCGCCAGGGTGCAGGTCACTTTTGAAACCGAAGGCAGCAAGTGGCTGGTGGTCGCCTATGCGAACCTGTCGCCTTGTCGAAACTGAGTGAAATAGCCCGCCCGAATGGGCAGAACCTGGAGAAGTTGATGAAACGCCGTGAATTTATAAAAAAAGTGGGTGCCGGCTCTTTGGTAGCGGGCGCGGCCCTTGCCGTTTCGCCGGTGGCGCAGGCAAAAGCGCAATTCAAATGGAAGATGGTTACCACCTGGCCAAAGAACTTTCCCGGCCTCGGCACTGGGGCGAACAAGCTGGCCCAACTGATCACCGAGATGAGCGGTGGGCGTATCAAGGTTAAGGTCTATGGCGCAAAAGAGCTGGTGCCTGCGTTCGAAGTCTTCGACGCAGTCTCCCGCGGCACCGCCGAGATGGGCCATGGCGCGGCCTACTATTGGAAGGGCAAGAGCGAGGCGGCGCAGTTCTTCTCCACGGTGCCCTTCGGCATGACGGCCCAGGAGATGAATGGCTGGCTCTACTACGGAGGCGGTCTCAAACTATGGCGCGAACTCTACAAAAAGTTTGGCATGATCCCCGCACCGGCCGGTAACACCGGCGTGCAGATGGGTGGCTGGTTCAACAAGGAGATCAACAGCGTGGATGATCTCAAGGGGTTGAAGATGCGCATCCCCGGCCTGGGCGGCGAAGTGTTGAAGCGGGCGGGCGGCACACCGGTCAATCTGCCCGGTGGCGAGCTGTTCACCTCACTCCAATCCGGCGCCATTGATGCCACTGAGTGGGTGAATCCTTACAACGACCTCGCCTTCGGTCTCTTCAAGGCGGCCAAATACTACTACTATCCGGGTTTTCATGAGCCCGGCACCACGCTGGAGGCGGTCATCAACCAGAAGGCCTTCGATGCGCTGCCCAAAGATCTGCAGTCTATCGTGCTCAACGCCTGCAAGGTGGTGAATCAGGATATGTTGGCGGAGTACACCGCGCGTAATCCAGCAGCACTCAAGACCCTGGTGGAGAAACATAAGGTCGATATCCGCAGCTATCCGAAGGACGTTATAGCAACCCTGCGTAAATACTCGGAAGAGGTAGTGCAGGAACTGGCCGGCAAGGACGATTTCACCAAGCGGGTCTACGACTCCTACAGCGCTTTTCTGAAGGGATCCCGTGAATGGGGCGCGATCTCCGATATGGCCTATCTCGACGCCCGCGACCGGGGCTGATCCGCAGCGTCAGATCCCAGGAATCAGAACGTAGGGTGCGCGGGTGCACCCTACGTTATGGACACTCAGCAACAGATGATCCCCCCACCCCTCTCCCTCTACGTGCACATCCCCTGGTGTGTACGAAAGTGTCCTTACTGCGATTTCAACTCCCATGCGGCGGATGGAAGCCTGGATGAAGCTACCTATGTGGAGGCGCTGCTGGCGGATCTGAGTGTCGACACAGCCAATCTTGAAGATCGCCCGCTGCAGAGCATCTTCATCGGTGGAGGTACGCCCAGTCTCTTCACTCCTGCGGCGATTCAGCGGTTGCTGGTGGGTGTACGGGAGCGAATCGATTGCCCTGAAGGCATGGAGGTCACCCTGGAGGCCAACCCCGGAACCCTGGAGGCTGAATATTACACCGGTTTTCGTGCGGCTGGAGTTAACCGTCTCTCCATCGGTGTACAGAGTTTTGACGCTGAAAGTCTGCAGGTCCTGGAGCGGATACATGGCCCGGACGAAGCGACCAAGGCGGTTGAATCCGCAAAGGCGGCCGGGTTCAAACGTATCAATCTGGATCTGATGTTCGGCCTGCCGGGGCAGTCACTCGGGGCGGCCCGGCGGGACGTGGAGTTGGCGCTGCAGCTCGATCCCGGTCACATCTCCTACTATCAATTGACCCTTGAGCCCAACACCCGTTTCCATCATGTGCCCCCGCAACTGCCGGATGACGATCTGATGTGGGAGATACAGCAGCAGGGACAGGCACAGCTGGCGGCTGGGGGATATGATCAGTATGAGATCTCTGCCTATGCCCGGCAGGGTGAAGCGTGCCGCCACAATCTCAACTACTGGTCGTTCGGTGACTACCTGGGAATAGGTGCCGGCGCCCATGCCAAGGTAACCGATAAGGCTGGCGGAATCAGACGCTTCTGGAAGATGCGGAGTCCTGGCGATTATCTGCAGGGACGTGCCGGTGGCTTGTTTACCCAGGGAGAGAAAACGTTGGCGCCGGAAGAGCGGGTGCTGGAATTTATGATGAATGGGATGCGTCTGTGTGCAGGCATTGAGATCGCGATGTTTGAAGCCCGTACAGGTTTGGATTTGTCGCGCATGAACCACGCGCTCGAAACGGCAGAATCACGGGGTTTGCTGGAGAGAGGTGAAGGACGCATCAGGCCAACTGAACTGGGTCAGCGCTTCCTCAATGATCTGTTGCAGCTTTTCACCTGAAGGCAAAAGGTTTGGAGGGCAGGATGAAGAGCGACTATGTGCCGATAGCTTGTTTGCTGCATGAGCAGTTTGAATATGCGGTACTCAAAAGGGCCTGGCTTGAGCTGGTTTGGCGGGATGAAATGGGGTTGGAGTTGCACGGCAAGGTGCGCCCGGAGGATTTCGAACGCCTGCGCTTGGCGGCGATTGACGAATTCATCGAGAGTGCCCCGGAGGAGCGCCGGCAGCGACTGCGTTGTCTGCAGTGGCGTATCGACCAGGAGCGCCGCAACCGCTGCCAGCCATGGAGAGCGAAGCGAAGGCTGGTAGTCCCCGGTAGCCGCGAGGCCGCACTGCTTACCCGGCGTGCCTTGCGCCAGAGGGGAAGCAAAGTAGGCATCCGAGCGCGGCGTCCAGTCATCGGGAGCTGGCAACGGAGCGGCAACGAGCTTGCGAGGTTGTCGCGTAGTGCCAGTGACCGGGACGGCCGGGGCACAAACAGGTTGTCGAAGGCCGAGTCGATTTTGGGGACTGGGATGTCCCAAAATCTATCACGAGGTCGAAGACTCACTTGCGTACCCCGTTGAGTGCCTGCCTGCATATATCCCGTATGATGTGGGAGCAACTTCACGGGGAGTTTGGTCTGCTCGCAAGAATCAGTGGATTGAAGGACAAACCCTGGACAGATGCGAAGGAGGGGCCTTGCTCTGCCAAAGTGATCGATTTCAGGGCATCCGGCGGGCACTGAATCACCTCCTCTGCATCGCAAGTCCAGCGCGGCAATAGAATGCTTGCCTATAGCGCCGTTTTCTTATATAATTACGTGCCTTCTCCGCCCAGTATGGCGGTAATTTATAGTTTCTAGATAGCGGGTCTGACATGAAAGCGGATATCCATCCTAAGTACAATGAGGTCAAGGTCGTTTGCAGTTGCGGTAGCGAGTTCGTTACCCGTTCCACCTTGGGTAAGGAAGAGCTGCACGTCGAAGTCTGTTCTGCCTGCCATCCTTTCTACACCGGCAAGCAGAAGATCCTCGATACTGCCGGTCGTGTCGATAAGTTTCGTAAGAAATACAACCGTTAATCTCGCCGCCCTGCCCGCTCCGCGATCTGTGATCGCGCATCGGGCGGATCAACCGAGGCAGATGAGAGTAAAAAGGCTCCGCAATGCGGGGCCTTTTTTGTTGTTGCTCTTTCTGGCGTTGCTGTTCAGCAGCGCTGTCGATGCTTCCTGCCCTTCCCTGGGCAGTGGCGAGTTATTCGAAGTGGCGGAGATTTTCGATGGAGATACTCTGCTGCTGTCCGATGGCCGCAGGATTCGCTTGATCGGTATCAATACCCCGGAAACAGGTTGGGAGGAAAAACCCGACGAACCTCATGCCAAGGCTGCAAAGAGACGGCTTGAGCGGCTGGTCTCCGATTCCGGTAAGCGGATTCGCCTGGAGAAGGGGCATCAACAAAAGGATCGCTACCGACGGATTCTGGCCCACGTTTATAGCCAGAATGGAAAAAATCTTATTGAGGCAATGTTGCAGGATGGTGCGGGTTTCCAGATCGTCTTCCCCCCGAACCTGAACCACCTGCAATGTTATAGGGCGGCAGAAAGCCGGGCACGTGCTGCTGGACGGGGTGTTTGGGCCGATGCGCCGGTCATCGAGGCGGTTGGGCTGGCGCGCTCAGTCGAAGGGTTTCGACTACTGAGTGGCCGGATTGAATCGGTGGAAAAGAGTCGCCGATCTTTCTGGTTGAAGATTGCCGGGGTGAAGTTGCGCGTCGACCGCTCGGATCTCGGCCACTTCAAGGAAGGGCAGCTGGAAAGTCTGGTGGGTCAGCGTGTTGAAGTGCGAGGTTGGATCCGGTTTTATAAGGGGAGCCAGCGTATACGAATCCGGCATCCGTCGGCCATCAGAAAGCTTGATGCAAAATAGGAGGGGCAGGCCCGATCAAGCGCAGCGGATCGGGCATTTCAGAAGTGGGTAAAATCCATGGGCTTGCCGGTTCCGCTACGCTTGAACCGGCCTACACGCTTCGTTTGATGGAAGCGGCTGGAACCGCCGTATCGCAACCATCCTGAGTGGAGCAGCTTCCCTGCTGCTTGCAGGCCCCGCAACCCACCTTGTAACCCTTATATTCGGGATCCTGCCGTGACAGCCAGCCCTGAAACAGCACCCAGCCGCCGCACAGCAGCATCAATCCCAGGAGTGAAAGTATATGGATGAGCATCGGTAACCCTCCTCAGGTTGAGCTGAACAGCCCGGCAAACCCCATGAATGCCATGGAGAGGATGCCGGCAATGATCAGGTTCATGGCGGTGCCGCGCACCAGCACGGGCATGTCGATGATTTCGGTCTCCTCCCGCAGTCCCGCCATCAGAACCATCGCCAGGGTGAAACCGGCGCCGGCGCCGAGGGCGAAGACCATGCCTTCGGCGAAGCCGTAACCCCGGTTGGTGGCAAAGATTGCGAGTCCCAGAATGGCGCAGTTGGTGGTGATCAACGGCAGAAAGATGCCCAGTGCCTTGAACAGGGCGGGGCTGAGCTTCTTGATTGCCATCTCGATAAACTGCACCGTGGAGGCGATGACGACGATGAAACTGATCAGTCGCAGGTAGGGGGCATGGGTCAGCACATAGGCGTTGAGGAACCAGGAACAGAGCGCGGTGATGAGCAGCACGAAGGTGGTGGCCAGCCCCAGCCGGAATGAGGTTTCGAGTCTCCCGGAGACGCCGAGAAAGGGACAGAGCCCAAGAAAGTAGGCCAGCACAAAGTTGTTGACCAACATGGCGCTGACGAAGATCCAGATCAGATTATCCATGTGTGCTTACCCCCTGGCCTGTTCTGCGGCAACAACCTGTTGCAGAAACCGGGCTTTGCGCTCGGTAACCCAGTTGAAGAAGAGCAGGATCAGACCGAGGGTGATGAAGCCGCCCGGCGGCAGGATCATGATGACCCAGGGTTCAAACCCCGCGCCAAACAGATCGATGCCGAAGAGGCTGCCGTTGCCCAGGATCTCGCGTACGCTGCCCAGTGCAAAGAGGGCGATGAGAAAACCGGCGGACATGCCGATGGCGTCCATCACGGCGAAACCCACCGTGTGCTTGGCGGCAAATGCCTCCTGGCGGCCGAGGATCATGCAGTTGGCCACGATCAGCGGGATAAAGGCCCCCAGCTCCTTGTGGATGGCGGGAAACACAGCCAGCAGGGCGTAGTCGATCACCGTCACGAAGGTGGCGATGATGACGATATAGAGGGAGATCCGCACCTGTTTCGGGATCAGGTTCTTGAAGGCGGAGACCAAGGCGCTGGAGCCAACCAATACGAACAGGGTGGCGAGTCCCATCGCCAGCGCGTTGATGGCGGAGTTGGTGACCGCCAGCATCGGGCACATGCCGAGCACCTGTACAAAGACGGGGTTGTCCCGCCAGAGGCCTTTCATCATCTCCTGTACTGCGGAGGGGTCTTTGATGTTGATTGCCATAATTGATGTCTCAATAATTACCAGGGATAAAGGGGGAAGGAATGTTCCCCTTAACCTTCGTCCTTAGTTTTTTTGCTTTCCAGTTTCGGCTCATTGCCTGGGGCTGGCAGCCGGTCTTCCCAGCGTACGCGGGCCTCGTTGATGATCCTCACCACCGCCTTGGCGGAGATGGTGGCGCCGGTGATGGAGTCGATCTCATAGGGGGTGGATTTGGTGCCCTTCTTGACGGCCTTTATCTCGGGGTCGACGGAGAGATCATCAAAGTTAGCGACAAAGGCCATGTCTTTGAAGATTTTGTCCCCCAAACCTGGGGTTTCCCGGCTCTCCAGGATCTCCATGCCGACGATCTTGCGCTGCTCCGGCAGGTAGCCATAAAGGACGCGGATGGTGTCCTGAAATCCTGGGCCAGCACCCTCCACGGCATAGCCTACGAACTGGCCTTGACTGCCATAACCGCCATAGATCGTATCCTCATCGGCACCTTTTTCAGTGCGCACCCGCAGTTTGCCGTTGTCGAACTGCAGTTTCTGCATGGTGGAGACGTTCGGCAGCACCTTGAAAACAGCCTCTCGCAACTCACGGGCCTTATTGGCGGTGATGGTGGGCAGGGTCGCCTCGTAGATGCTGATGATGATGATGCCGGAGATCAGGCCGGCAAAGGCCAGTGAGAGGGCCAGTTTGGTGGAGCTGGGCTCCTGTTCCAGGGATCGCAGTTCGATGGTCATGCCTTTTTCACTCCCCGTCCAAATACCCGGGGTTGGGTATAGCGATCAATGAGTGGGGTGGCGGCATTCATCAGCAGAATGGCGTACATCATGCCCTCCGGCATGCCGCCGAAGACGCGGATCAGAACTACCAGAAAACCGATGCCGGCACCAAATATCCAACTGCCTCTGGGGGTGAGCGGTGAGGTGACCGGGTCGGTCGCCATGTAGATCGCCCCAAGCATCATGCCGCCGGAGAAGAGGGTGAAGAGTGGGCTGGGAAAACGTTCGGCATCGACCGCAAACAGGATACCGGAGAAGATGCAAGCGGTGAGAAAGATGCTGGCGGGGATGCGCCAGTCGAGGTCGCGGCGGAACCAGAGCCAGAGTCCGCCGAGCAGCAACAGCAGACTGCTGGTTTCACCCAAGGAGCCGGCGGTGTTGCCGATAAAGAGGCTGGAAATGGCGGTGCCCTCATATTCGAACTTCATCAAACCGAGGGGGCTGGCGCCACTCATGGTATCCCAGGTGGCCTGCATGAAGGGGGCAGCCAGGGTGCTGGAGTAGAGGTCGAAAAAGTGTTCCGGACCCTGCGCCGCATACCAGGTGGTCATGGCAATGGGAAAGGTGCCGAGCAGGAAGGCGCGCCCCACCAGCGCCGGATTGAAGAGGTTGTTACCCAGTCCGCCCCAGATCACCTTGCCGAGGCCGATGGCCACCACGCCGCCGAGAAAGGCCATCCAGATCGGCAAAGCCGGTGGCAGGGTCAATCCGAGCAGCAGGCCGGTGAGCGCGGCGCTGCCGTCGCCCAGTGCCGTGGTCCGGGTTTGCGCCGGAGTGAACGCCCACTCTGTGGCGACTGCACCGATGATCGAGGCGAGCAGAACCAGCAGGGCGCTGAGGCCGAAAAACCAGAGACCGGCCAGGGTGGCAGGCAGCAGAGCGTACCAGACATCGCGCATCGCCTGGGGCGTGGTCATGCCCTGCACCAGCAACGGTGCAGGTTGAACCATGAGACTTGGGTCTTTCTTCTTCATGTTTTTTAAGGCAAAAGGCGAAAGGTTAAAGGCGAAAGGCGGCCGTACCACCGGATAAGCCAAACGTTGTCGTTTTTAAAGTTCATAAAATAACGTCACTGATAAATCAATGCAGGTCGGGTTAGTCGCGCGGCAGCACAAGACTGGAATACGGCGCGGTGCCTTGCGTGCGGCGTAACCCGACGATCCGATGTTGGGTTACGATGCGCAGGATGTTTTGCGGCAAAATGAAAGTTTGCCGCTATGCGCATCTAACCCAACCTACAAAATAACTACATGTTTTAGCCGTTCGCCCTCTTATGCTGCTGCCGTAAGTTATCCTTTGCCGTGCGGATATGCTGCACGATCGGTATCCCTGAGGGACAGGCGTAGGTGCAAGCGCCGCACTCCACGCAGTCGGTGACGTTCAAGGCGTTCATCTGATCGAACAGCCGCGCCTTGGCGAGCCGGGCAAAACGCGACGGATTGAGGAAATAGGGACAGGCCTCGAGACAGCGTCCGCAGTGGATACAGGGGTATTCGCGGGGGCGTCCGGTTTCGGCAGCAGTGAAGGCGAGAATGCCGGAGGTGCCCTTCAGCACCGGCACGTCCAGACTGGCGATGGGCGCGCCCATCATCGGTCCGCCGGAGATCACCTCACGGGTGTCATCGCTCAGGCCGCCGCAGAATTTCAATACCTCCCGGATGGGGGTGCCCAATGGAACGGTCAGGTTTGCGGGGTAGTGGATGCCTGGTCCGGAGACAGTGACTACCCGCTCCATCAGCGGGCGGCCCAGATCGAACCACTCTGCGACAGCCACCACAGTGCCGACATTGTTGACCACGATACCGCAATCCCTGGGCAGCTGCCCGGCAGGGATCTCGATGCCGTAGGTCGCCTTGATCAGCATCTTCTCGGCACCCTGGGGGTATTTCATCGGCAACCCAACCACTTCAATGGGCTCGTTGCCGATGGTTTGGCGCAGAATCTCGATGGCGTCGGGTTTGTTGTCCTCCACCCCGATGGTGGCCTTTTCCGCCCCCAGTTTGCGGCGGATGATCTCCGCGCCCCGCACCACCGATTCGGGGCGCTCCACCATCAGCCGATGGTCGGTGGTCAGGTAGGGTTCGCACTCGGCACCGTTGATCAGCAGATTGCTGATCTTCTGTCCTTCCGGGATGGCGTACTTTACATGGGCCGGGAAAGCGGCACCGCCCATGCCCACGATGCCTGCCTTCTGCACCTCGGCAATGAAGCCATCCATGGAGAGGGACTCCCAGTCGATGGCCGGGCGGGGTTGAAACTGCTGGGTAGCGTAGGGGTCAGCCTCGATCTCGATGGCTGGTTTGAAGGAGCCGTCCGTATAGCGGTGGGGCTCGATACCCACCACTTTGCCGGTGACGGGGCTGTGCAGGGCGGTGGACATGAAGGCGCCGGGTTCGGCGATCAGTTGCCCCCGGGCGACCGTATCACCCTTCTTCACCACCGGCTTGGCAGGTACCCCAATATGCTGTCCCAAGGGCATCACATAGCGGGAAACAAAGGGTACGCGTTGCACCGGCAGGTCAACCGTCTGCTCCTTGAGAGGATCAGGATGGACGCCGTGCCGGAAAGTCGGGCGAAGATTCAGTAATGAGTTGAGCAGTGACATTCTTCAGAAGCAGAGAAAAAATAGCCATCAAAGTCGCATAGTCTATCAAAAAACGGCCCCTGCCTGCCCCTACAAAATTCCAGCGAAATATGATCCCGGGAATCTGCTGCGCTATCTCTTGAGGGAGGTTACACTAATCCCGTTTTTCAATCAGGGCAGTAGACGTTTCAGCGCCACTGCCCATTACGATCAATTGCAGCGGCAGAGGCCGTTAGGAGCGGAGATGACCAAATATATAGGGATACTGACCGCAGGTGGTGACAGCCCCGGCCTCAATGCAGCGATCCGTGGCGTCGGTAAGGCGGCCCAAGGTTATTACGACATGCAGATGATCGGTTTCATGGACGGCTTTCGTGGTCTGGTGGATAACCGCACCACCCGTTTGGACGGGGGTGTGCTCTCCGGCATCCTTACTCAGGGCGGCACCATCCTGGGCACCAGCCGGGACAAACCCCACCGCATGATGTTTGCGGGCAAGAAGCAGGACATGACAGATGTGATTGTGGAGAACTATGCGGCGAATCACCTTGATGCGCTTGTCTGCCTGGGTGGCGGAGGGACCCAGAAGAACGCCCTGCAACTGATGGAGAAGGGGTTGAACATCATCACCCTGCCCAAGACTATCGATAATGATGTAGGCAAAACCGATACGACCTTCGGCTTCGACACCGCCTTGGGCATCGCCACTGAAGCCATCGACCGGCTTCACAGCACTGCCCACAGTCACCATCGGATCATCGTGGTGGAGATCATGGGACACCGGGCGGGCTGGCTCGCCTTGGGCGCCGGCATCGCAGGCGGGGCGGATGTGATCCTGCTGCCGGAGATCCCTTACGATATCGAGAATGTAGCAGAGGCGATTCGCACCCGGGTGCGCAGCGGCAAGAACTTCAGTATTGTCGCCGTGGCGGAGGGTGCGCTGCCCAAAGATCAGGCGGTTTTGATGCGGGCCGCCGAGGCGCGCAAGGCGGCAGCGGTGGAGAAAAAGGAGCGAAAGAGCGCCAAAAAGGAGTTGGAGATGCTGCAGGCGGCCAACTCCAGCCATACGGTTACGCTTTCCCAGCAGCTGGAGGCGCTTACAGGATTGGAGTCCAGAGTCACCATACTGGGCCACCTTCAGCGGGGCGGCACCCCATCGGCCGCCGACCGCCTGCTTGCCACCCGGCTGGGTACCGCCTGTGCCGATCTAATTGAGCAGGGGGAGTTTGGGATAATGGTGGCGGCCCGCGGCGAACTGGCGGTTCCCGTTCCGCTACAGGAGGTGGCGGGTAGTAAGAAGTTAGTGCCGATGGACCACCCTTGGGTGGAGAGCGCCCGCCGTGTCGGCACCAGTTTTGGGGATTGATTCCCCCCATGCCCCGGATTTTAAGTGGTGAGCGTGGTATCGAGGCAGTGACCGGTATTGCACTTTTGCAGCTGGTGGTTGGCAGCGCCAATCGTCTGTAAGCGGGATTCCAGCGTTTCCAGATCTGCTGCCGGTAACAGTTCAGGATGGACGGTGGTGCGGACCTCATAAGCCACGCCGCTGGCAACCAGCAGTTGCAGGCTCTCCCAGGCCTTCTCCCCGCTGCCCCTGACGCCGGGCAGGGTGGCGTAATTTTCCGCCAACGCCTTGATGTCCAGCCCCACCCAGTCGAGCAGGGACAGCAGTTCGGCCAGTCTTTCAGGGTAGACCCCGGCGCTGTGCAGGCCGATCTTGAACCCCATCGCTTTGACCTGTTCAATAGCAGGCTTGAGGGCGATTTGGAGGGAGGGTTCGCCGCCGCTGAAGACTACGGCGTCCAACAGTCCCTGACGCTGTTCAAGAAAGGCGATGATCTCATCCCACTCGATCAACGCAGGGTCGCTGCTTATGCGGGGCAACAGATGGCCATTGTGGCAGTAGCGGCAACGCCAGGGGCAGCCCTGGCAGAAGATGACCGCTGCCAGTTCCCTCGGATAGTCGATGGTGGTCATGGGAGTGAGGCCGCCGACCTGAAGCGTTGTTTGTTTCATGATTAATAAAGGTTAAAGGTTAAAGGTTAAAGGCGAAAGGTTAAAGGTGGCCGTGCCACTGGATAAGCCGAGCGCTGTCGTGATTTGAACAAGCCTGGCTTGACTCAAGAATCCGGCAAATCTTCGATTTGCCAGCCTTTCACCTTTCACCTTTCACCGTACGACTTTCCCGGAAGCAGCGCCGGTCGCTATGTTCCGACTGCTTACCGGGGTTGAAGGCCGAGACGGGACGGTGGTAACCCATTACCCGGGTCCAGACTTCGCAGCGGGTACGCTCTTCCTCTTGCAGTTCAATGGCAGCTTGCATGGTGGTGTAACTCCTGTTGTTTATGGGCGATCAGCTCCTCGTCACAGGTTGGGCAGAACTCGTGTTCGCCGCTGAGATAACCGTGCTTCGGACAGATCGAAAAGGTCGGGGTGATGGTGATATAGGGCAGACGGAATCGCTCCAGTGAGCGTTTGACCAGACGCCGGCAGGCCTCGGTAGAGCTGATGCGCTCATTCATATAGAGGTGCAGCACGGTGCCGCCCGTGTACTTCTGTTGCAGTGGCTCCTGGCGCGCCAGAGCCTCGAAGGGGTCGTCGGTAAATCCTACCGGCAGCTGTGAGGAGTTGGTGTAGTAGGGTTTCTCCAGCGTGCCTGCCTGGAGAATCCCGGGCCAACGCTTGCGATCCTCCCTGGCGAAGCGGTAGGTAGTGCCCTCTGCAGGCGTCGCCTCCAGGTTGTACATGTTGCCGGTCTGTTCCTGGAACTCGACCATGCGCTCGCGGATATGGTCGAGGAAGCGGATCGCCAGGGCGCTACCCGCTTCATCGGTGATGTCCTGCTCATCCGCAGTGAAGTTGCGGATCATCTCGTTGATGCCGTTGACGCCGATAGTGGAGAAGTGGTTGCGCAGGGTGCCGAGATAGCGTTTGGTATAGGGGAAGAGTCCCGCATCCATATGGCGCTGGATCACCTTGCGTTTGATCTCCAGACTGGTGCGGGCGAGGCGCAGCAGTTCGTCGAGCCGTTGCATCAGTGCGGCCTCATTCCCTTGGTAGAGGTACCCCAGGCGGGCACAGTTGATGGTCACCACCCCCAGCGAGCCGGTCTGTTCTGCGGATCCGAACAGGCCGTTACCGCGTTTCAGCAGTTCCCTCAGGTCGAGCTGCAGGCGGCAGCACATGGAGCGCACCATATTCGGCTTGAGTTCGGAATTGAGGAAATTCTGAAAATAGGGCAGGCCATACTTGGCGGTCATGGCGAAGAGCCGCTCGGCATTTTCGCTCTCCCAGGGGAAGTCCGGGGTGATGTTGTAGGTGGGGATGGGAAAGGTGAAGACCCGGCCCTTGGTATCGCCTTCGGTCATTATCTCGATATAGGCGCGGTTGATGAGATCCATCTCATGCTGCAGTTCGCCGTAGGTGAATGCCATCTCTTCACCGGCAATCACCGGCACCTGCTCGCGCAGATCCTCCGGGCAGACCCAGTCGAAGGTCAGGTTGGTAAAAGG
The DNA here is from genome assembly GCA_003660235.1 of bacterium endosymbiont of Escarpia laminata. Classification (GTDB taxonomy): domain Bacteria; phylum Pseudomonadota; class Gammaproteobacteria; order Chromatiales; family Chromatiaceae; genus QGON01. Next base: position 62,881 of record QGON01000054.1, read on the forward strand.
GGTCTGGGTGCCCCAGCGTGAGGGCACGTTGAGGTTGTAGATCAACTCCTGGATGTATTGGCGGACCTGCTCGTAACTCAGGCGGTCCTGACGCACGTAGGGGGCCATGTAGGTGTCGAAGGAGCTGAAGGCCTGGGCGCCGGCCCACTCGTTCTGCAATGTGCCGAGGAAGTTGACGATCTGCCCCACGGCGGAGGACATGTGCTTGGGCGGTCCCGACTCCACCTTTCCCGGCACCCCGTTGAGCCCTTCATGCAGCAGGGTGCGCAGGGACCACCCGGCGCAGTAACCGGCGAGCATGTCCAGATCATGGATGTGGATGTCGCCGACCCGGTGAGCCTCCCCCACTTCGGGAGGATAGACATGGCTCAGCCAGTAGTTGGCGAGCATCTTGCCTGAGGTGTTGAGAATCAGTCCGCCCAGGGAGTAGCCCTGGGCGGCGTTGGCACTCACCCGCCAGTCGGCCCGCTCAAGATATTCATTGACTGAAGTGGAGACATCCACCAGGGTGCGGCGATCCTGGCGCAGCTTTTTGTGCTGTTCGCGATAGACGATGTAGGCACGGGCGGTTTGCAGATGGTTGGCGCTGATCAGCACCTGCTCGACGATATCCTGGATACGCTCGATATCAGGGATCTGGTGTCGATAACCCGTGTGGGCCAGCACCTTCACTACCTGGGCGGTGAGTAGTTGGGCCTCAGACTCATCGAGTTCTCCTGTGGCCTGGCCTGCCTGCAGGATTGCGGTCCTGATCTTGGCGGCGTCGAATGCTGTTTGTGACCCATCCCGCTTTTCTACCTTGATGGGTAGAAATAGCGGCGTTTTTTCAAGTTTGACGGACATCTCGATCCTCCTGTTATTGCCATTATAGATGCGTCATCTTGTAGTGTGGCGCTATGCTATACACAATATGTTGTGGTTTTGTTGTTTTGTTTGACCCAGATCAATAGTTTTGGGGAAAGACGGATTTTGCTCGGATCAGGGCGAGACAAGGCTAAATATTTGGCAAAGTTGGCCGCTAACCTTTGCACTGTCGTGATCCCCAAAATTGAATACCAATGTCCAAATCTGTTTTTACACTGTCAGACGGCGCCGTCTTTGTTCCCGAGCCATCGAAAGAAGCGCTGGAGCAGGAAGCGGCCGAAAAATTCTCCATCAACGACTTTGTTAAGGAATTGGGTGAAGACCTGGTCGCCAACCGGTTGTCGCTGCCCACGCTGCCAGCCCTCTCTATCGAGGCGCTGTTGGTGATCAACGATGTGGACAGCTCGGCGAAAGATCTGACGAATGTGATCGAGAAGGATGCTGCCATCACCGCCCGCCTGATCCGCTACGCCAATTGTCCGCTCTATCGGGGGCGGGATCCCATCAAGGCGATCAAACTGGCGGTCACCCGCATCGGCTTTCAGAAGGTAAAAAACGCCATCTACGCGGTGTCAATGAAGGAGGTTTTCTCCACCCACATCACTACAATTCAAAAGCGCATGGAAGTGCTCTGGGCTCACTCGGTAAAGGTCGGTGCCTTGGCCTCGACACTGGCGAAGGAGCGGCCGGGTCTTGAACCCGAGGTGGCGCTGGTGGCGGGATTGACCCACGATGTGGGCAAGATCCCGTTGCTGATCAAGGCGACGAAACATGAAGAGCTGGCGGAGAACCCTGCCTATCTGGATAAAGTTCTGCGCAAGGTGCACCCTGGACTGGGTGGCAAAATCCTGAAATTCTGGAAATTCGACCCGCAACTGGTGGCGGTGGCAGCGGAGCATGATAATCTGCTGCGCAACCCGGGGGATGCGCCGGTGGACTATGTGGATTTGGTGCAGGTAGCCAATATCCTGGCCTATGAAGGTTCAACGCACCCGATGGCGACGGTGGACCGGAGCCGCATCCCTGCCTTCGCCCGGCTGGGCTTTAGATACGATGCAGAGGGGCAGGCGGAGACAGAAGCCCATGCCGACGGGGTCGAGGCGGTGTTCTTTTAGCCGGTTTGGGATGTAGGCCCGATCAAGCGTAACGGATCGGGCAAACTCCGACCCCTCATACCCCTACAGCAGATTGCTCACCCCGTATTCACTGCCGTAGAGTTCGGTGATGAAGTCGATATCCTTGTCGCCCCGGCCGGATAGATTCATCAGAATGGTTCCCTTCTCCCCTTCCTGCGCCATTTTTATTGCGTAGGCAACGGCGTGGGCGGACTCCACCGCAGGGATAATGCCCTCCACCCGGGAGAGTTCGAAAAAGGCGTCGATCGCCTCTTTGTCGTTGATGGTTTTGTACTCCACCCGCTCGATATCTTTCAGATAGCTATGTTGCGGGCCGACGGAGGGATAATCCAGTCCGCTGGCAACTGAATAGACCTCCTGTGGTTCTCCTGCGGCGTCCTGGAGCATGTAGGATTTGAAACCGTGCATGATGCCGGGTTGACCCTTGGTCAGGGTGGCGGCATGTTCGCCGTCCTGATTGAGGTCGCGACCAGCGGGCTCTACGCCAAACATGCGCACCGAGGCGTCATCGAGAAAGGCAGCAAACAGCCCCAGCGCATTGGAGCCGCCGCCGACGCAGGCAACCAGGTTGTTGGGGTTACCGCCGGTCATCTCCTGAAACTGCACCTTTGCCTCGTTGCCGACGATGGACTGAAAGTCCCGCACCATCATGGGGAAAGGGTGGGGGCCGACCACTGAACCGATGGCGTAAAATTGCGTGACCGGATCTTTGACATACCCTTCAAAGGCAGCATCCACCGCCTCTTTCAGCGTCCTTCTGCCATGGGTGGCCGGGATAACCTTGGCGCCGAGGATCTCCATGCGTACCACGTTCGGGTGCTCTTTTTTGATATCGACCTCGCCCATGTAGATATCGCATTCAAGTCCCAACAGCGCGGCGGCGGTGGCCAGCGCCACCCCGTGTTGTCCCGCACCTGTCTCGGCGATCAGCTTCTTTTTGCCCATCCGTTTGGCGAGCAGCGCCTCTCCGAGACAGTGATTGATTTTGTGTGCGCCGGTATGGTTGAGATCCTCCCGCTTCATATAGATATCAGCACCATATTTCGCCGACAGGCTCTTCGCGTGGAAGATCGGACTGGGGCGTCCGACATAGTGTTCGTAGAGGTCTGCCAGCTCGGCCAGAAAATCATCGTCCTGGGTGATTTGTAGATAGGCGCTGGTGATTTCGTCGATGATCTGCTGCAGCTGCTCGGGTATAAAGCTGCCGCCATACTCTCCAAAAAATCCCGATTCGTTGGGAAGTGTATGTTTGAAAGTATTCTTCACAAAACCTCTCCTTACTGTTTTAGCTGCGCCGTGTGGATCTGATTCATCGATGATACAACTTTGGTCAATGATTCACCCTGTGATTTATTAATGGAGACTATTTGGAGATGCAGGGCCGAATAGGGAGTTTCTGATACTCAGCAATCATCGTCTCTCTGGGCGCTTAAGCTTATCTCCTCCCCATCGATGGCCACCAACAGAGTGATCGGGCGGCAGCAGACACTGCAATCCTCAATATATTGCTGCTGGTCGAGGCTGCAATCGATTTGCACCTCAATCATTTCACCGCAGTAGGGGCAGCCGATCTGGCGGGCTTCAAGGGCGAGCATTTTGCTTTGCTACTCTCGGCTGGCTGCGGCTTTTCCTGCACGGAAGGCTTCGCGCAAGGCTGCTTTTAGTGACGGATGTTGGGCGACATCCTCTCCCTCGAAGTGGTGCTCGATGATGGCGTCCAGGATGGAGAGGTCGTTCTCTTCATGCCAGCGTTTTTCAAAGCCGATGAAATCGAACTCAGTCCCGGAGAGATAGTCGGCGGCAAAACCTGTGGGGTTGCTGAATTCGATTGGGTGGGATTCCATCACCTCGTAGAGATAGGAGTAGCTGTCGATGCCGTTGGTTCTGGCCAGCAGCGGGCGGAGAGTGTCTTGGAAGTCGCCCCCCCTTATCAGTTCATCAAGATTGATGCTGGCCGATGGAGTGTGAGTTTCACCTTTGAAGGAGAATGTGATGTGGACGCTGATGCGGTTATCCAATGAGGTGCCCTCCGTGATTAAATCAGTTGCTGAGTCGATCGAGCCGTTGCAGGCGGTTGTTGTCATCGATGAGCAGTTCAAAACGGCCCTGTATACCACTCTTGGTGACAAAAGGCCGGAGTGCGTTGGCGGGAAACTCGATCCGGCGGCCATCTTCTGCAACCACCGAGACATTTTTGACATGTCCCTGGTAGTGGCTCAGGTAGCGGTCGGCGGTGAGGTTCAAAAAGAAACGAATACGGTCTGACATGGAACAAACTCAGTTCTGTTGAGAGAACCTTAGCAGAAAAGGGGAAAGATAGTGTTTGCTCTCCTGTGAGTAGATCCGATCCGACTGGTAGAGGGTCATTAGTCTGGCACTGCAGGGTTGTTGTTGAGGGCAGAAGGTCAACGCGGAAACCTTTGCCTGATTGTGGCTGTAGCCGCGAAAATCGGTTTGTTCGATAAGGTGCAGGCCGTGTTCCAGCGCCATCCCGGCAAACCCTGTAGCTGCATGGCTTGGCAGGAGCAGATAGAAGTGTCCGCTGTCTGCGAGCAGTCTATCCACGCTGGCTAGCAGATCAGGAAATGGCAGCAGATCTGTGTGGCGGGCCTGCCTTTTGAGAGGGTCTGAAGTTTTGCTGTGGTTATGAAAGAAGGGTGGATTGCTGATAATGAGATCATAGCGGTCCGGGGTGTTGACCGAGAAGTGCTGGATGGGGCAGTGAACGGCTTCCATCCGGCCATTCCAGGGGCTGTTGTGGAAGTTGAATTGGGCTTCATCAAAAGCCGCTTCAGTCAGCTCAACTCCAGTGATGTGGAAGGCGCCAAGCTGAGCGGCCATCAAGGCCAGTAAACCGGTGCCGGTACCGATATCCAAGACCTGCTCGCCTCCTTTGACTGGCGCCATGGCACCGAAAAGCGTGGCGTCGGTACAGACCTTCATGGCCGACTTTTCCTGGCGCACGGAAAACTGTTGAAAGCGAAAGGTCGACATTTTCAGGGGCCGGCAGGGAATTAACTGGTAGTGAATCTAACCCAACAATTCCGCCATACGCTTGCCCATTTCAGCAGGGGAGCGGACCACATGGGCGCCAGCGCCCTCCAATGCCTCGAACTTGGCTTCGGCGGTACCCTTGCCGCCACTGATGATGGCTCCCGCATGACCCATGCGTTTGCCGGGGGGTGCGGTGACACCGGCTATGTAGGCGACCACCGGTTTGGAGACGTGTGCTTTGATGTAGTCGGCGGCCTCCTCCTCGGCGGAACCGCCGATTTCGCCCACCATGATGATGCCCTCGGTTTGCTCATCCTTCTCGAACAGTTCCAGGCAGTCGATGAAGCTGGTGCCGTTGATGGGGTCGCCTCCCAGTCCGACGCAGGTGCTCTGGCCCAGGCCCGTCTGGGTGGTCTGGTGAACCGCTTCGTAGGTCAAAGTGCCAGAGCGGGACATGACGCCAATCTTGCCGGGCTGATGGATCATGCCGGGCATGATGCCGATCTTGCACTCACCGGGGGTGATGATGCCGGGACAGTTGGGACCGATGAGGCGGGAGCCGGTGGATTTCAGCGCCTGCTTTACCTTCAGCATATCCAGTACCGGGATGCCCTCGGTGATGCAGGCGATGATCTTGATACCGGCATCGGCTGCTTCCAGGATCGCATCGGCGGCGAAGGGTGGCGGCACATAGATCATGGTGGCGTCGGCGCCGGTCTCGGCGACAGCGTCATGCACGGTATTGAATACCGGGCGATTCAGGTGGGATTGACCGCCCTTGCCTGGGGTCACGCCGCCAACCAGTCGGGTGCCGTAGGCGATAGCCTGTTCGGAGTGGAAGGTGCCTTGTTTGCCGGTGAAGCCCTGGCAGATGACCTTGGTGTTCTTGTCTACGAGTATGCTCATATATTATTTTAGGTGAAAGGTTAAAGGTTAAAGGTCAAAGGGGATTAAACCCCTGTGCTTTTTCTCTTCTCTTCCGCCTACCTCTGTAATCTTGAAGATAGTAAAAGATTAAAACCTTTTACCTTTAACCCTTGGCCTTTAGCCTCAAGCAGCGGCTGCGACAGCCTTTTTGGCGGCTTCGGTGAAGTCGGCGGCGGTGATGAAATCGAGTCCGCTCTCCTCCAGCATCTTCAGCCCCTGCTCGGCATTGGTGCCTTCCAAACGCACCACAACCGGCACCTGCACGCCGACATTCTTAGCGGCGGTGATGACGCCCTCGGCGATCAGATCGCAACGCACGATGCCGCCGAAGATGTTGACCAGCACGGTCTTCACCTTGCTGTCGGAGAGGATCAGCTTGAAGGCCTCTGTGACCCGTTCGGCAGTGGCACCACCGCCCACGTCGAGGAAGTTGGCCGGGTCGCCACCGTGCAGTTTGACCATGTCCATGGTGGCCATCGCCAGACCTGCGCCGTTGACCATGCAGCCGATGCTGCCGTCGAGGGTGATGTAGTTGAGATCGTGCTTGGCAGCCGCTGCCTCCTTCTCATCCTCCTGGCTCGGGTCGCGCAGGGCAACGATATCCTGGTGCCGGTAGAGGGCGTTGCTGTCGATGTTGATCTTGGCGTCCAGCGCCATCAGGTCACCCTCGCCGGTGACGATCAGCGGGTTGATCTCGATCAGGCTGACATCCTTCTCCATGTAGAACCGGTAGAGGCCCATCATGATCTTGCTGAACTGTTTGATCTGGTCGCCTTCAAGTCCCAGGCCGAAGGCGAGATTGCGGCACTGATAGGGTTGCAGACCGGCGGCCGGGTCTATCACAGTGGTGAGAATCTTCTCCGGCGTCTCCTCAGCGACCTCTTCGATGTTCATGCCACCTTCTGTAGAAGCCATGAAGGTAATGCGGGAACAGGCTCGATCCAGCAATGCGCCGAGGTAGAGTTCACGGGCGATATTGCTGCCCTGCTCCACCAACACCAGGTTCACCGGAAGCCCGTCGGGACCGGTCTGCTTGGTGACCAGGGTCATGCCGAGGATCTCCTCCGCAGCGGCTTCAACCTCATCCAGACTCTTGGCCAGTATCACGCCGCCCGCCTTGCCCCGGCCGCCGGTGTGGGCCTGGGCCTTGACCACCCAGATCCCGCCGCCAAGCGCCTGGGCTGCCGCCCGTGCATCACTCGGTGTAGAGACCGCCTTGCCCTCGGGGACAGGGATACCGTACTCGGAAAAGAGAGCCTTGGCCTGGTATTCGTGTAGATTCATCTGTTTTCCTTCGGAAAAGGTTACAGGCTACAGGTGACAGGTAACAGGTTGCAGGCTTTTAGCCCACCACCTGTAACCTGCAACCTGTAACCTTCATTTATACCCCGCAAGCACCATCAGCCGCTCGCGAATGTGTCCCGCTATCTCCTCCTCCGCGCCTGCACGAGTAGCGCTGAGCTGCTTCTCGTAGTCGGACCGGAGGGCGTTGATCTCTGTCTCATGTTCTGCTGCCACACGCGCCTCTGCCGCCTGCTCCACGCGGGCGGTGAAGGGTGTGACTATCCCGGCTAGTTCCTGCAGGGTGCGCCAGGCGTCGAGTTGTTCCACCACGACTTGGCCCAGCTGCGGATCGACACGGTAAACCTCTGCACTCTCCTCGTTACGGAGTACAGAGATGATCGGGGTCTTTTTAGCGCGGCTGGCCGCATCCAGGGCGAGCCAGTCTTCCAGGGCGGTGGGCGCTGAATCATCGTCAGCCAGGGGCCGGAAGCGGCTGGCGAAGCGGTCTTCGGTCAGTGCCCAGTGAGCGAGAGTGATGACCTGCTGATCGTTGCTGTTGTGCAGCAGGGCGCCCCGCGCCGGATTGCCTGCAAGATTCAGGCGGGAGCCGAACACGCCTTCCCCACGGGGATCGTACTGGAATAGCGGAAAGGCACGGCTGCGCACTGCCAATCTCGCCTGCTCCAGGGTCCGGTCGGTGGCGAAGCCATGACGCGCCGGGCTGGGTGTGTGGATGCGCAGCAGCGCTGGACCCTGGCAGGCCAGCGCAGCAGAGACGCTCTCCCGCAGATGGGCGGGGTCGGCAATGCTGGTCTGCGCCACATAAGCATTGCGCTGGGAGAGGGCGAGCAGTCCGAGGTTGCCCTTGGGGTCGCTGAGACGTTGCAGGGGTGCGTCTTCGAGACCCCGGTTGTCGAGTCCGAAATCGAGCTCTGTGAGGGTGAGTACCTTGATCGGCAGGCCGGAATTAAGCAGCCATGCGATCTGGCTGAAGTTGCGCCCCCCGAGGGTCTCTTCGTTACCCACCAGCAGTAGTGGCGGGCAGAGTGCCTTCTCTTCATCAGTGAGATCCTGCCAGCTGAGCAGGTCGGGGTCGATGGCATTACGCCCACCCTCCCCCAGTTCGATCTTTGCCTTGCGGACCAGCCGAATCGAGGTGAGAGCCTCCGCTATCTGCCCTTCCAGCAGGCCGGCAGCGAGCTGGGCGGTTTCGCCGCTGCTGTCCAGCGCAACGGGAACCTGGAAGGGGTTATGCGGAAATGACGCCGCCCAGGTGGCCATAACACCGGGCGCCAGCGCGAGTCCGTAGCGGGCGCGTCCGAGACCCTGTTGACCCTCTGTCAGTCGCCAGTGCTGCTCTGACAGCTGCTGTGCCAGGGTGATGAGACGGCGCAGACGATCGGCATCGACACCGCTGTTCTCCAGGCTGCCTTCGGGCTGCCGGGTCAACTCATTGATGTCGATCTGACGGTCGTCGAACTCTGCCAGTCTGCCTGCGAGACGTTCGAGGTCCTCGGTGGGCAGCGCGTCCACCAGGGTCTCCTTGATGGCATCATTCAGCCGCTGCTTGAGTTGTCCGACTTCTCCGGCAAATCGGTGCAGTAAAGGCTGCTGACGATATTCGATGGTAGCCAGGGTCAGCCGTACCGCGATCTTCTCGCCGGAACCGGGCTCGGCGCTGTCGCCGCTGGCCAGCGAGAGCAGGCTATAGCGGGAGAGCAGTTGCGCCGCCATGGGTGTCATATCGGGATGGGTGGCAACCCGCTCGATGGTTGCGGAGGCCGTGTCAGGCGTGACTTCCCAGGCGGCCCAGATCTGGTGGCTCTGCTGTAACAGCTCCGGCGTCTGTGGGGCGATGCTCAGTGATTGCGGTTGGCAGGCAGCGATACAGAGCCCGCAGGCCTTGCAGGCGTCGGGATTGATGGCCAGGGTTAGCAGCTCTCCGCCATCTTTCTTCGCCTGTTCACCGGCCTGGAAGAGTGGCTCGGTGACGGCCAGAGGCAGTGCGCCGTAGAGTTTTTCCAGATCTTTGATACCGCTCTCTGCCGCGCTCCTGCGATCTTCGGCCAGAGGCGCTTTCTCCTGCAGCCAGTCGTATGCCTCCCGGATCAGATCCGCCGCGCTGCCGCCTTGAATGACGCTCTGCCGACCGAGGGCGCTGATTCGTCCACCAAGTTTGGAGGCCAGGGGGCGCAGGGCGCTGGCTCCTGCAAGGCCGATACCGGCATTGATCAGCGTGGTGGGTGAGAGCGCGGTGACGCCGATGGCGCCGTCAGGGCATGCGTTCCAGCAATCGCCGCAGGCGGTGCAGGTCTGTGGGTCGAACACCGGCAGCAGGGTGCGGCTGCCGCTGTGGTCCTTGAAGGTGGCGGAGAGTGGCGGCACCAAACCGGACGCCAGATAGGGGTCGGGTGTGAGGCTGTCGAGGTCGCCGTCCCGAAAGAGTATGCCTGTCTGGTCCCAGAAACGGGGCAGACTGTCGTAACTGTCGTTGTTGCCTGCCAGATGACGGACGGCCATAGGTGTCGGCCTGGGAGGGGCCGCTGCTTCCTGGGTGCCGGCTGCCGCGCTGAGGTCGGTGGCAGTGGTCTGTTCCAGGCCCGTTTTGAAGGCCTCGGTCAGAATTCCCGGTTGAAGTTGCTGTTCACGCGTGCTGATGAGCTTGCGGGGCTGCAGGGGCAATTTTTCTTCGGCAATCAGAACGCTGCAGAGTGCACCGAGGCAGGTCTCACGGCGGGTTGATTCATCCATTCCGCTGGTGGAGGGCATGCGATAGCACTTGAGTCCCCGGCTCTGGATAGCCTGGCGCAGTGCGGGCGAAAGTGGCGCTTCGGCTCCCTCTGCATCTGCTGCCATCAACAGGCAGCCGCCCCGGGGGAGTTGGGTTGCAGGGAGCAGTTGCGGATGGTTCAACGGGCCGTCGAGCAGGATCAGATCCAGGGGCATTTCACTACCGCAGTCTCGCAAACCCTCGGGGGCCATTACCACCCGGTCGGTCAGCCAATCACCCCAGGCGTTCCAGCTTTCGCCGCAGCGGATGCGTGCCTCACCTTCCACCAGCTGGTAGATAAAGCTTGCGGTTTCGGCGGCAAGTCCTCGATCCCCTTCCCCGCTGAGACGTTGTACTGCGAAACTCAGGGATGCGTCTGGACGCAGGTCCCGCGCGGGGGTTTTGGCGCAGATGCCGAGATCGTTGATCTCAGGGTAGTCGCGGCGCAGTGCGTCGAGCAGTACCTGTCGTTTGGGATGCTTTTCATTGGCACGGGTGAAGTCGATGCCCAGATAGCGCCCTTTTGGTTCAGTCTGGTCGATGAGGGTGACGATGTCGGCGCTGTTCAGCGCCATACCGCCCAGGCCGTAGATGACCGGGCGCAGGCGTGGCTGTTCACTCTCCCGCAGTGTCGGCAGAGCGGGATGTGTCTCTTCCCCGAAGCGGCCGTTTTCCAGCGCCTGGCCCAACGCCATGCGCAGTTCCCGCAGCAGGGGTGGGTCTCCCGCCAACGGTGTTTCTGTACGCTCAAGAACGGTGACGGAGGTTTTACCCTTCAACAGATTCAGCAGTTCTGCGGAGGGGAAGGGGCGCAAGGCGTGGATACCGACGATGCCAATCCGTTGCTTGTCGTGCTTCTTCAGGTGAGCGGAGAGTGCGAGCAGGGTCTCTATGGCCGCGCCCTGAACAAGAATCAGCTGTTTGGCTTTTTCTGTGTTCAGTGTGGTGATGAGCTGCTGGCTGCGGCCAGTCTGCTCTGCAAAGGTATCGCAGGCGTTCTGCAGGGTGGCACTGATATGGCCGTCGAAGAACGGTGTGCGGGCGGCACGGCTCAGACCGTGGCTGCGCCGGTCCATGAGGGGTTCCTGCAGTACCGGCCGATCAAGATTGTGCCGCCGTGGCAGACGGCGCCGGGTCTCGCCATACAGCAGTTTTTCAGCGGCGCTGGTGCATTCAATCTGCTCATCGGCCCTGCCGAGGTAGCGCTGGATCAGGCCAGGTGAAAGCAGATGGACGTTTTGTATCGCAGCGGCGGTTTCGTCCTGATCGATAATCACCAGTCCGGGGGTCAGGGTCTCTTCAGCGACGCGCCGGGCAATCAGGGTGAAGTCGACCGCTTGCTGGACGTTACTGGCGAACAGCACAAAAAAACCGGCATCGCAGATCTGGTGCAGGGCTTGGTGACAGGTGCCGGCACTGCCCCCCAGTGCCCCGTTGTTGGCATGCAGCACCAGCGGCAGTTGCTTGGCAGCGGCGCTGTTGAGCAGGTCCAGTGCGGCGGTCAGATCCGGCGTGGAGAGGAAAGCGGTGGCGCGCCGTCCGGCCATTGCGAGGCCGCTGGCGGCCGCGATGGCGCCTCGGGGACTCTCCGCCGGATGAGTGCCAAGCAGTTCGCCGAAGACGTTGTGCTGTTGACGGGTCTGCTCAGACTGCCACGCAAGGTCTGCACCACCGGCCGGAAAGGCGCTGGCGAGTGCAGCGTTCCCGGCGATACAGGCCTCGGTTACAGCGACGGCGCTGTTGCCGTCAAGCAGGGTATGGATTCCTGTGTCCTTTGGTCCAAGTCCAGCCGGTGTGCCGAAGAGTCGGCGATAGAGGCGGATTGCGATATTAGCGGACATAGGAGGCCTCAATGGAGCTGGGCATAGCGTTTTTCACTCTCAGCTTGCTCAGACGGCTGGCGGGTAAACTGTCCCTCCTCCAGCCATTGGATAGCGTTGGTGGGGCAGCGTTTGATGGCGATCTCGGTCATGGGGGCGCCGGAGTCGGGATCGATGGCCGGCAGGTTGTTACGCATCTCGATCAGGCCTGGGGATGCATCAGCCGCACATTTACCGCAGGCATCACAACCCACGGAGCAGAGTACGGTTACCGCCTCGCCCTCCAACGGGTTATTGCACTGGACGTAGAGTTTCTGGCTCAAAGGCATGATCTCGAAGAGATCCTTGGGGCAGGCCTCGACGCAATCTTCGCAGGCGGTGCACTTGTCGACATCGACGGTGGGCAGGCCGTTGGCGTTCATGTGGATGGCATCGAAATCACAGGAGACCTCGCAGTCAGCCAATCCGAGACAGCCCCAGGAGCAGCCTTTACCGCCCCCCGAGACTGTGGCGGCGGCGCGGCAGCTTTCGAAGCCGTCATATTCGGCGATTTGAAAGGCCTGTGACTTCCCGCCGGCGCATTTAAGCCGGGCGACCTGCTTGTCGGCCTGACCGGCATCGACCCCAAGAAAATCGGCAATGGCATCGATGGTGTTCTCATCGGCCACGGTGCAGCCGCTCGGCTGCACACTGCCATCCACCAGGGCCTCGGCAAAAGGCAGGCAGCCCGGTTCGCCGCAGGCGCCGCAGTTGGTGCCGGGCAGCAGATCTTCCGTGGTGGCGATGCGGGGATCCTCCTCCACCTTGAGAAACTTGTAAGCGACCGCCAGCACCACGCCGAAAAACAGGGCGATGCCGGTCATGATGGCTGGGGCGATGAGGAAGTTGGATAAGGTGTCAGACACGGAGAAGGCCAAAGGTAAAAGGTAAAAGGTGAAAGGTGAAAGGTGAAAGGTGAAAGGTGAAAGGTGAAAGGTGAAAGGATTATGGAGCGATCTGAGGGGATTTTGGGACAAACTTCCGCCTGGCTTTTATCAAACCGGCCAGCATGGATGAGATTGCTTTTGACTCTGTTAACCACTTTTTACCTGTTTTCCGATCGAAATAGCCGATTTCCAAGCCAATGTAGATTTGAGTTCGTAGTTCTCCGCAAGAGCCTTTCGCATAGGAAAGAAACTGTACGCACTCTTTCAACGACTCTCTTTCGTACCCTTCAGCAATATTACTTGGGACAGATAGGCTAGAACGGGTGATTTGATCCCTAAAGCCAAAGTCCCGGCACGTACGCGTTTCTTTGTACAACTCAGCACTTAATCGTGCGGCACGCTTCCAAACGTCTAGATCCTCAAACCTGTCAGCCATTCCCTTGGCCTCGCTCCTTTCACCTTTAACCTTTAGCCTTTCACCTCAATTATATTTCGCCGCCCTTTCAATCAACTCACCCAGCCCCGCTTCGGAGTCGTTGAGGGGTTTCCCCGGATGAATACAATCGGATGGGCAGATCTCCGCCGCTTCCACCATTTGGGCATAGGTGCCGGCGCTGGCGTCAGCGATGTAGGCCTGGTTCTCGTCGTTGTAGACGAATACCTGGGGATTGATCGCCAGACAGTCGTTGCAGGTGGTGCAGAGATCGCTGTCGATCCAGGGCTCTTCGCTGCCGAGATCTTCCTCTTCTTCGACAGGCGCCGCAGGCTCTTCCGCTGTGGTTTCTGCCGGTGTCGTGGTTGCGTCAGCCGTTGATGCGGCTGGCATTCGTGGTGCGCCACTGGTGAAGTCCATGCCCAACAGCACTTCGGTGAGGCGGGACATGACCTCACCGGCAGCTTCGCTGCGTGCCTCGCCCAGCTTCTGCTCCTGTTCTGCGGTCAGGGCCTCAATCCTTGCCTCGGCAGCGCTGTTGATCTCTTCTCGGGCCTCGGCAATGCCTATCTCAAGGTAACGGCTGCGCACGCCCGCCATCTCCTGCAGGGCGTGCCAGAAATTGAGACGGTCACGGCAGGCCTGGATCAGGGTGCGGCTCACTGCCAATTGGCGCAGCTCGCCCTTGCTGTTGAGGGCCAGGATGTAGGGAATGTGCTGGGCCGACTCCTCTTCCTGCATGGCCAGATAGTCGGCGACGGGCAGCAGAGAGTCGGTCTCACAGATTAGGGGCACTGGGGTGAAGTGCCCGTGCAGGCGGGGGATCAGCAGTGCATAGTCGGCAAAGGTGAAGGCCTGTTCGATGGTCATGGCCTCGCCGTTTTCATCCCGGTAGCTGAATTCGTGAACCGCCCAATCCCTCTCCGGTTGTGGGTTGCCGCTGAAGTCGACCCGGTCCGCAAAGCTGTCGCCGGCGGAGGGATTGATCTGGAAGAAGGGGTGAACCCGCCCTTCGAGTGCGGCACCGGCCACCAGCCAGCCATTGAGTCCCACATCCTGTCCGGTGGGGCGCAGGCCGACGTTGATTACATGCAGCCCGGTGCGGGTCGCGTCGAGTGCGGTGGAGAACTGATCCAGGAGGTGCTCGTGTCTTGCCGCCGAGGTCTGGGAGACGAAAGCCTGGCGGTGGCTGATGCCGAGGTAACCCAGTTCGGTGCGGAAGTGGGCGAAGGGGTCTTTGTCGGAGTCCCTGCCGGGATTGGCGTGTCCCAGAACCCGTACCAGGATCTGCACGGGACGACCGGAATTGAGCAGACGGGAGAAGTCGGGCATCGCTTCACCGGCTACGCGCAGGGCGCTCTCCAGGGCAATGACCGCTGGTACCAGCAGCAGCTCATCATGGGAGAAGGCTTCCCAGTTGAAGGTCTCAAACCAGGGGTCATGGATCGATTCGTCATAGAGATCGTCGATCTCCAATTTGGCAATACGCGCTGCGGCAAAGATTTTGGCAAGGCGTGCAGCCTGTTCGTCGAAGATCTCTTTGGCGCGAATACAGGGATTGTCGGAGACGACGCTCTCGAAGCCGGGGATGTCGCCCAGCAGTGTCTCGTCCAGTCCGTCGGTGTGGACAAAGCGTACCAGAATAGATTCCCGATGATAGGACTCCAGCGTCTTCAGCGCCTCTTCCACCCGCTCACGGCGAACCGTCGTCATGCCGATGGAGCCGTGGGAGTGATCCATCACATCCGCGAGCGCGTTGGCATCGAACATGTGGGAGGAGTGCCCCACTGCCTCTTCCAGTGCGGCCGGCGCCTTGGCCTCCGCAGATTTTCCCTTTTCAACCGCCAGCAACAGCTTGAGCCCGCGGATATACTTCTCGATCTCCCGTTGGAAATGCGCATGACGGGGGATCACCTGACTGCGGATGACGTGGATCATCAGATGCAGTGCCGGGTGTTGTCCGTAGGCCAGGAACTTACCACTCTCGGGGATCGACTCCAGCAGGCTGTGCAGATCACTTTGCAGTTTTTCTGTACTGACGCGGTCGAGCCCCAACTGTTCCACCATTTTGGTGGAGAGTTCACTGAGCAGCGGCTTGGCGGGTACGGGTGCCTGGCTCTCCTGCAGGGCAAGCCGCAGAGCCTGCTCCAGACGCGGCAGGTTGTCTTTCAGGATGCGGGCGCTGCCCTCCCCCGGTGCGACGGCTTCGGTGGCTTCCGTCAGAAAGGTGCTCAGAGGTTTGGCCAGCTCGGCGCCCCGGCGCTCTTCGTCGCCGCCCTCGGCGGGATAGAGAAACAGCGGGTAGTCGTAACGCAGCCGGGAGGCGTCCCGATAGGGGGCCATCAGTGCGGGCAGAAAGTCGTCACCAAGAGGCTCCAGTTGACCCCTGACGCTGGGATTTCCAAGGTGGAAATGGCGCAGGGTGTGCAAAATCGTCTTGGTGGCCTCCGCATCCTTGATGGCGGAGGGCATGGCCGGCGTGGCTTCGCCTGTCTGTACTGCTGTCATCGTAGGAATTTCCCGGCTTTGTCTGACTTAGATCGCGAAGGCGTCGAGAGCGGTGTTGATTGCAGCCAGCTTCTCTTCGTTGGTTTTATTGAGGCCTTTCGCGGAGAAATCCTCATATACGACGGCGTCTGGATCACGAAAGAGCAGACCCACCGGCAGTTTCGACTCGTCACGGGCGACCTTCATCGCCTCCATCCAGTCTGCAGGATCGTGTTCAATCTGCTCCTGGAACAACCGCTTCACGTTGTCGGCGGCCGGGATGCCGTTTTCGTGGGTCAGCAGCAGCATATTCTCAGGGTGGTCCTGATAAGGCTTGCAGAAGCTGTCCGAGAAGACGGGGCAGCGCTGTATGATGCGCACGAAGCTGGTGCCCCGGTGTTTATGGGCGGCCTTGATCGTTTCGTAGAGCAGCGGCGGGTTCCAGTCGGGCACCTGCGCCACGAAAGAGACGTTGGTAATACCCAGGGTCACCGTGAGCGGATTCATTGCCGGCAGCAACGCACCCTCCGGATGGGTGTTGGTACGCTCTCCAGTGGGGGTGGTGGGCGAGGTCTGCTTCTTGGTCAGGCCGTAGATGCCATTATCGAAGATCAATATGACCATATCCATGTTGTAGCGCATGGCATGGAGCCAGTGACCTCCACCGATGGAGAAGCAGTCGCCGTCGCCGGTGCCGACCCAGACATCCAGGTCGGGGCGGCGCGCCTTGACGCCGTTGGCCAGCGGCAGGGCGCGGCCGTGCAGACCGTGCAGACCGTAGGTGCCGACATAGTGGGGCAGGCGGCTGGAGCAGCCGATACCAGAGACGACGACACTCTTCTCCGGTGGCATCTGGGCATCGCGCAGGACGCGGTGAACGGTGTTGAGTACGGCAAAGTCGCCGCAACCGGGACACCAGCGGGCTTCACCGCCGGCGTAGTTACCGAGGGTGAAGTAGCGTTCAAAAACGTCGACGGACCAGTCAGCTTTCAATCCAAACATTTGGCTAATCTCCTCAGTTGTTCAGGGCATCGAGCCGCTGGTTGAATTCTTCCTGCAGCATACCTGGTTGCAGCGGATGGCCATAGACCACAGACCAGCAGTCTATGTCGATCAGGGTCTGCGCCCGCAACATCATGGCGAGTTGCGCATAGCGGCGGTTCTCTTCGGTGATCAGCGGGCCGTTAGGATCATCGCTGTAGTTGATCTCCACCGTCATGACCATCTTGAATTTGCTGAAGATCTCCTTCAATCCCGGTTCCAGTGGCGAGAGGAATCGCAAGTGGAGGGCGGAGATGCTCTTGCCCTCCCCGCGCAGAATGTCGACCGACTCTTCGATGGCACCCAGGGTTGAGCCCCAACCGACGATGAGCAGATCGCCGCCCTCTTCATCGCCATGGACCTTCGGTGGTTTGAGGGTCTTCTGCAGGGCCGCGAGTTTGCGGCTGCGATGGGCCATGCTGGTCTGGTTGGTGTCTGAGTCGTAGGCGACCTTACTGCGATCGGTGTGGGAGAGACCGGTCAAGACATATTCTCCATTGCGCTGTCCCGGGATCGGACGCTGGGAGAGACCAGTGCCTTCATCCCAGTCGAAGGCCGGTACGGCGTCATCCCAGGGGGACTGATCGACCGGCGCGGAGAGCCACTCCTCCTGAATCTCAGGGCGGGTGTAGGGCTGTACGCCGGTAGCCAGATTGGCATCGGTGAGCAGAATGACAGGGGTACGGAAGGCCTCCGCCAGTTTGCGCGCCAAAACCACGAAATGAAAACACTCCTCGATGGTGGCGGCGGCGATGACCACCTTCGGTGCATCCCCCGGCTCGCCGTATATGGAGGAGAGCAGATCAGCCTGCTCCACCTTGGTGGGCAGGCCGGTGGAGGGACCGCCACGCTGCACGTCGACGATGACAAGCGGTACCTCGGCCATTACCGCAAGGCCGATCAGTTCGGTCTTCAGCGCCATGCCGGGACCCGAAGTGATAGTACAGGCAGTCTTGCCGGCGTAAGAGGCGCCGAGGGCAAAGCCCATCGCGGCGATCTCATCCTCGGCCTGATGTACGAAGCCACCGACATTGCCAAAGACATCCGCAACATAGTGAGAGGCAGAGGTGGCCGGTGTAATCGGGTACATGGAGATCAGCTCCATGCCCGCCGCCATGACCCCCAGGCCAACCGCCTGGTTGCCATTGGTGATGATGGTCGGTTTGGTGGTGTCTGTGGTGTAGGGTGGAATTTCCCACAGATAGTCGAGGTGTTCAGCGGCAAAGGCGTAGCCGGAGTCAAACAGATCGATGTTGGGCTGGATTACCTTGTCACCCTTGTGCGCGAAGGTGTTGGCGATCTCCTTACGCCCCAGATCAGGTTCGCGGCTGAAGATATAACTGATCATGCCGAGCACGAACATGTTCTTGCCCTTGCGGGCATTGGAGACGATTTTCAGGCACGCCTCTTCCATCGGCAGTTCGTGCACGATCAGTCCGTGCTCGGCAAACTCTTTTACCGCTGCGCTGTATTGATTGCGGATCTTCTCGTCGGGATCGGTCTCCCACTTGTTTTCCAGCAGAACGATGGTGCCTTCTTTATAGGCGCCGTTGGCGATGCGGGAGAAGAGTACCTGCTCATTGAAGGCGACAACCAGTTCGGCTTCGTTGCCCATATTCGTAATGTACTTTGAGCCGATGCGAATACGGATGCCGGATGCGCCTGCGGGAGAGCGGGCCGGGGGTTGGATCTCCGCCGGAATGATCTCAACGGTCCAGACGCCGTTGCCCATCTTACCGCTGATATTGCCGAAGGTCTGGCCGCACTTCTGCGCGCCTTCACCCGAATCGGAGACGATCTCGACAATATATTCATCTACCTTTGCGGCGGTTTTGTTCCCGCCAATCTGCACGGCACTATCGCCGTTGTCAGCCTGTTGCGTCATATACCACCTGTTTTATGCTGCGTGTTGCCGTGGGCCGGAGGCCCAGCTGAAAAGGCGCGAGCGGTTCAAGTCTGTCGACTTTCCTGGGGTTTGTGTACCGGCAGATCTAGGATCTGCTTGGGATGGGGCCTGCCACGAAGTTTCTATCGCCTGTCCGGTATGGAACGCCAACCAGCGCCTGGAAACCTGTGGAGCCTCAAGTCCCAACGGACAGGAGAGCGCAATTTCAAAAGGGGAAAATATCTCAAAACCAACGGTTTGGGTCAATGTTTTTGTCCTGTTAAATCATGGGCTTTCCTGACAACTCTTTAATATTCATGTGCTTATTCCATGTATGACGCTTCTGTCAAAAGATGGGCATATGGTGATGTTCCAATAATCAGGCTGCCAGAATCAATTGTCCATGCGGTCGTGATTTTTTCTGAAGAAGCTTCTCTGCTAGGCTTGGCGTGACATCAATAATTTTAATGAAGGTTTGAGTTGGCATGCCAAAGGATATCTTTAGAAATTTTGCCTTGGGGTTGGCGATCATCATGCTGGGCGTCTGGGGTGTGATCCTGATCATCGTTCCAGGAGAGATCACCCACATGTTCAGCAATGAACCGGTAAATCATGCATTCGCCGGCATGATGGGTGGGGCGTTGCTCGGTCTGGCACTGATCTCTCTGGCAAGTATCACCCAGTGGATGAGCGCGCCGCGGGGATTGGGGCTGGCGATGATGATTTTGGTGGTCGAGGCCACCTACCTCATGCTCGTTACCGGGGTGATGCTGGTGACGCCGCTGACCACCGTGAGCCTGGTAACGGCAGCGGCTGTGGCCTTTTTCCTCTTGATCTGACATGTTACGCGTAGGCGGGTTCAAGCATGGCAGAATCGGCAATCCATATGTCCCGGTGATTCGAAAATGCCCGATCCGCTGCGCTTGATCGCGCCTGCGTCCCATTAGTCGGTGCCGCCAAAATTCCCCATTCCAAAACGGCTGGCGGGCATGATCGCCTCCTCATACTCCTCCTTGAAGTGGTAGAGGGAACTCTCCAGTACCTTCACCGCGCCGTCCAGCAGATGGCAGCGACCGGTACCAGGCAACATTTCGCACAGACTGTAGAGTGAATCCAGGTCGGCCTGACTGCCCTGCCCCGTGTCTATTTTGCTCAACAGGCGGGAGATGTAGTAGGTGCCGGTCTTACATGGAGGACATTGGCCGCAGGAGGAATCGGCAAAGAAGTTGACGTACTCGGTGACCCGCTTGACGATGCCGGTGCCCTCCGAGACGATGATCATGGCGCCGGTGCCCAGCGCCGAGCGGCGTGCAGCCACTGAATCGAAGTCGAGAGGCACGTCCAGGTCCATCGGGGTCAGGATGGTGTTTGAGGGGCCGCCGGTGAACACTGCCTTCAACAGTTTACCCACCAGCATACCGCCGCCGTAGTCGAAGATCAGATCCGCCAGTGGTGTGCCCATCGGCAGTTCGTAGGCGCCGGGTTTGAGGACATCGCCACTGAGGCAGTAGATCTTGGTGCCGCTGGCTTCACCGACTCCCTGGTCCCGGTACCAGGCCGCGCCATGTTTGATGATGTGGCCCACATTGGCGATGGTTTCGGTGTTGTTGATGAGTGTGGGATGGCCGTGTACTCCCGATTCTGCGGGAAACGGCGGCTTGCCCCGGGGAAAGGGAAAGTTGCCCTCCACCGATTCGATGGCGGCGGTCTCTTCGCCGCCGATGTAGTGTCCGGAGGTGGCCATTACCTCGAACTCCACCGGCTGGCCGGTCTTTTTCGATAGCGAGAAATAGAGTTCCGACTCTTCCCACTGGGCCACGGCGGCCCGCATGTTCTCCAGAGATGCCTTCTGTTCCGGGTTGATGTAGAAGATGATGCGGTTGATGCCGCAGGCCAGGGCGCAGATACAGGCCCCTTCAATCACCTGATGCGGCGTCTCCTCCAGCAGGATACGATCCTTGAAGGTGCCGGGTTCATCTTCGTTGCCGTTGACGATCAGATATTTTTCCGTGGCGTCCTCTTGGGCGGCCATGTACTGCCACTTTTTATAGGTTGGAAAGCCGCTGCCCCCCAGCCCCCGCAGGCCCGCTTGCCGGATGGTTTCTATCAGGTCTTCCGGCTCTTCGAGCAGGGCCAACTGCAGTCCTTCGCTGCCGGCAACGGCTTTCCACGCCTTAAAATCGGCGCCGACCCTTTGGTTCTCGTTGAGCAGTACTTGATTGAGATTATCCATGAGATCCTATTTGGCTTTGTGCAGGCCGTCGTAGTCCGAGTCGGTCTCGAACTTGGCATAGTCGGGAAACAGCATCGGTCCCTGATTCTCCATCGGCATATCGGCGAGGGTCAGCTGACGGCGCAGTTCGCTCAGGTGCTCGGTGGAGACGTTGCTGTGTGGGCGGCCGTGAACCTCTGTGGCTGCATGCTCCCCGGCCCTGCGGCCGAAGCTGATGATGTCGAGCAGGGAGTTGCCCATCAGCCGGTTTTTGCCGTGGATGCCGCCACAGACCTCACCAATACAGTAGAGTCCGCGCACGGTGGAGCAGCCGTTGCCGTCGATCACCACGCCGCCGTTCTGATAGTGCAGCGTCGGAAAGATCAACAGTGGCTTCTGAGCCGGATCGATACCGCATTTGCGGCCGAGCTGCAGCAGCTTGGGGAAACGGCTCTTCAGGATGCCGGGGTTTCGCAACTCCACGCCAGGGGTGTCGAGCCAGACGCCGCGGGTCGTTTCATTGACCTGGACGCCCCTGCCCTCTTCGCACTCCCGCAGGATTGCGGCGGCGACGTGATCCCGTGGCCCGAGTTCGTCGACGAACCGGTCGCCGTGGCCATTCAGCAGATAGGCTCCGGCAGAGCGTACCCCTTCGGTGATCAGGGTTCCGGCAAGGTGTTGCGGATAGGCCAGGCCCGAGGGGTGATACTGGAAGGAGTCGAGATCACGTAGTTTTGCCCCCATCCGGTAGGCCATCACCAGGCCGTCGCCGGTGGCGCCGAAGTGGTTCGATGTGGGAAAACCATTAAGGTGCATGCGGCCGATGCCGCCGGTGGCGAGTATCACTGCCTTTGCTTTTACCAGGGTGTAAGAGCAGTTTTTCAGTGAAGAGACAACGGCACCTGCGCAGTGGCCCTGATCGTTGGAGAGCAGTTCCACCGTCGGGTTGTAGTCCCAGACCTCGATGCCGGTGTTAGTCAGCGCCTCGCGCAGTACCCGCATCATCTCCAGGCCGGTGTAGTCCCGATAATAGACGACGCGGGGGGCGGAGGTGCCGCCTGCGCGGCGTGTCAGCAGATCGCCGTATTTGTCCACGTCGAACTGCATGCCCTGTTGGATCAGCCAGCGGATGACGTTCGGGCCGTCCATTACCATCTGCGCCGCCAGTGGTTTGTCCACATAGTGGTGGCCGCCCTTGATGGTGTCGTCATAGTGCATCTGGGGGGTGTCCCCCTTCTCCACTGAGGTCTGGATGCCCCCTTCGGCCATCACGGTGTTGCTGTCACCCAGCCGCAGCTTGGTGGCCAGGATCACCTTCGCGCCATTGCGGGCGGCAGTCAGTGCAGCGGTGCATCCGGCACCGCCGCCGCCCACCACCAGAATGTCGGTCTCCACGGTGTTGGCCCCGGCCAGATCGGCCTCTTCAATACGGGCATCCGATTGCAGGACGTCGGCCAGTTGTTTGTGACAGACATCGCCCTGGTTGGGGCCGACTCTGAGGGTGGTCATGGAGTCCGGCATGTAATCGGGGTGGAACTGCTCAAGCAGATCCCGGGTTTTTGTTTGGTCGTTGCTGGGCTCGCGAAAGCGCTGTGGCGTGTAGTTGCCGAGTGCATCGCTGTAGGGGATTCCGTTGGTCATGGTTACCAGTCTGTTTTGGGATTGTAGGGCAGTCGGGTTACTGTGTGATCTGCAGGTCGCCTTTGCGGAGCATTTCCAGGCGGTTGATCAGGTTTGACGGACGGATGTGGAAATAGGCGGTGACGCGGCGGGAGAAGAGTCCCACATGGTTGGGGGCGATAAGCTCCGGGCAGGCGGTCATGCAGAAGTTGCACATTACGCATTCGACGAACAGCTCCCCTGCTTCGCCGAAGCGCCCCTTGCTGGCAAGTTCAACGCCGCGTTCGACCTCAATCCCTTTGGGGCAGGACTTGTCGCAGCCGCCACAGTGCCGGCAGTGATCGGCTTCCGGGAAGATCTGATGGAACTTGTCCTGCACCTCCCAGGAGTTCTTGATCTCTTCCAGTTGGTATGTGTGGTGGGTTGGGTTGGGGAAGACAAGAAAGATGACCTCCATCCCCTCCTCCACCAGCAGCTGACAACCCAGCTCCATTTTGAGCTCGTGGCTGTCGGCGCGGCGCACCATGATCCGGCAGGAGCCGCAGACGCCTTCAAGGCAGCCGACGCTTTTTACCCGTGGATAACCTGCATGCCACAGCGCCTGTATGACCGAAAGGGACCCGGGAGCGGTGATGGACTTGCTGTTGATGGTCAGGTTAACGGGTTGTTCGCTTGTCTCACTCATAAATTCTGGAAAAAGTTGTTGTTCAATACATCGATTATCAGGACGCCGTGCAGACATCTGCGGCGTTATGTATGTGCGGTGCTTTTGAGGAAATCAGAGCCCGACTTTGGCCCCATAAGACTAAAGTCGCCAATTCTTTTTAAATCAATCGGTTATTGTATATTTTTTGCGCTGTTTGCGCACATCCAGGCAAATTTCAGCCTGTCTGCCCGATTTGTTAATGGCTAATCATAGCGTAACCTGGGGTGGTGGTAAAAAATCTGGTCTATATTTTGAAGGGCAGAAAAATTCTGTTTGCAGCAGTGTGCATCCAGCACTGCGGCAGTTGAGTACCCATGACAATAGATGGCGCTGCATAAAGGTTCCGAACATTGCACAGGAGCGGCGTCTCACCGAGAATGGGCAAGGGTTAGAGCATTCGCCGCGAGGACGGCTCCTGCAAGTGTTCGGGGCGGATCTCTCGATCCCTTTGGGATTATTGTGCAACGCCAGTTAACAACAACGGTCAATGGCCCTGCCTGAAAAGGTTGGTGCCGAGGAGTTCAAGATGGCTGACAAGACCTTTACCCTTACCAACGATGAGACGGGTGATGCGATCAAGCTGATGGTGCGTGAGTCGGTGCAGGGTCCTCCGGCGGTCGATGTCACCAGTCTCTACCGGCAGATGGGGGTCTTTACCTACGATCCGGGTTTTATGTCCACAGCCAGCTGTAACAGCGGCATCACCTATATCGACGGCGAAGAGGGGATACTCGAATACCGGGGTTATCCCATCGAACAGCTGGCGGAGAGTGGCAACTTTATCGAAGTGGCCTACCTGCTGCTCTACGGCGAACTGCCCAATAAGGATGAGTTGGAACAGTTTGACGGAGTCATCACCCACCACACGATGATCAACGAGAGCCTGAAGAGTTTTTTCAATGGGTTTCAAAATAATGCCCATCCGATGGCGGTCATGGTCGGCGTGGTCGGATCGCTGTCGGCCTTCTATCACGACTCCCTCGATATCAACGACCCGCGTCACCGGGAGATCTCCGCCCATCGGCTGATCTCCAAGATGCCCACCATCGCTGCCGCCAGCTACAAACACAGCATCGGCGAACCGATCATGTATCCGCAGAATAGTCTCTCCTACTGCGCGAACCTGCTGCACATGATGTATGCCACCCCTTGTGAGGATTATGAGCCGGATCCGGTGGCAGTGAAGGCGTTGAACCTGCTTTTTATCCTGCATGCCGACCATGAGCAGAATGCAAGCACCTCCACGGTGCGTCTGGCCGGCAGTTCCCAGGCCAACCCTTTTGCCTGTATCGCAGCGGGTATCGCATCGCTTTGGGGGCCTGCCCACGGTGGGGCCAATGAGGCGGTGTTGGATATGCTCACTGAGATCGGCGATGTCTCGAATATCGACAAATATATCGCCCGCGCCAAGGATAAGAATGACAAGTTCCGCCTCATGGGTTTTGGTCATCGGGTCTATAAAAACCGCGATCCGCGGGCGACCCTCACCCGCAAGGTCAGTCACGAGTGTCTGCAGGCCCTGGCGGATCAGAACAATCCAATGTTCGAGCTGGCGATGCGTCTGGAGGAGATTGCGCTCAGTGACGACTATTTCATCGAACGCAAGCTCTACCCCAACATCGACTTCTACTCCGGTATCATCTACCGGGCTCTGGGCATTCCCAACAACATGTTCACGGTGATGTTCTCCATCGCCCGCACCGTGGGTTGGGTGGCTCACTGGCTGGAGATGATGGACGACCCGCTACAGCGGATCGGCCGTCCCAGGCAGCTCTATAACGGCTATCAACGGCGGCAGTATGTGCCGCTGGATGAGCGTTAGGGGTTGGGTCGCAGGAAGCTCCGCAGTCGGGGTCAGTTGTCGAGCAGCTTGCCGTCGGGTGAAACGACAGGCAGGCCGAAGATTCGCCACAGCTGCATGCCGCCCCGATAGTATTTGATCTTGCCTGCGGGATAACCAATGCTCAGTAGTCCCTTGATGGCGGTCGGCGACTGACCGCACCAGGGTCCGTTGCACCAGAGTACCAAGTGCTTCGCTTTTGAGAAGTCCCAACCTTTATCCGTTGCTGTCACAGCCATGCGGGCGAGGGAGTCCTCCAGGGTCAGGTCGTCGGCGCCCTGTTCCGGATTCAATTGATTGAAAGGGATGTTGATGGAGCCGGGAATGGTACCGCGTTCGTGCCACTCCTCTGTCCTCGCGTCGATCAGCAGACCTGAGTCGTCGGCCAGCGGTCCCTGCATAAATGCCACCAGCTCGACCTCGCCGATGGTCTCCACATTCTTGTCCAGCTGCATGGGTTGGGCGCAGAAGGGGGGGCAGGGCCGGGAGGTGCGGGCGAAGTTGAATTCAATCACCGCGTCGGTGTCCTGGTTGCGCAGGATGGAGATGTCATGTTCGCCATGGCGCACCTGAAACTGATCGACGGTGTTGGTGATGTTGACTTCCAGTGCGACGGCATTGCCGCTGACAAAAAAGAGAAGTAGCAGGCCGAAGGTTGTTTTTATAGGGGGAATTGTTGTTGGCATGGTTCCTACCGGGGGTTTGGCTGGTTCAGGGAATGGCTTGGTTCTACTTTGTCAGATTATCTAACTTTGGCGCCACATGAAAACCCTGGGCATTGCGTAGGAGCGGCGGCGCCTTGCCGCGAGTGCTTGGTTTCACGCCTATTTGCGGCGAGGCACCGCTTCTGCAAATCGCCGTATAACAGCCTAAAAATAATCTATTAATAAGTATATATGCCATTAATAGATTATTTAACAGCCTTTATATTGAAAAGTTGACTTTCCGTGTAATATTTCCTATTTATAGTTTATAAATAGCCTATTAATGGCAATTTCAACAAATAAAAGCACATATTAAAACTGTTATGGATTATTATACACTGACCGACAAGGCCGTTCTGTTCGAGCTTGGAAAACGCTTCCGGGAGTTGCGGCTGAGAAAAAATCTCACTCAACAACAGCTTGCGGATCGAACCCTGCTCTCCCTCTCCACCATCAAGGCCCTGGAGGCTGGCAAGGCGAAGCTAAGCACCCTTGTTGCCGTGCTGCGGGAGTTGGGGGCGCTGGAGAGTATCGGTGACTTCATTCCCGACCCGGGTATCAGCCCGCTGCAACTGCTTGAAATGGGTGGGCATAAACGCCAGCGCGCCACCGGCAGCCGCGGCAGGCCGGATGATAAGGAAGTCGAATGGTAGTGAGGGTCGATACTGCGCTGGTGATGCTATGGGGCCACCGGGTGGGGGCCGTCTCCTGGCGAGAGGCGCAGGAACATGCGGTATTCGAATTCGACCGGGAGTTTCTCAGGCTCGGACTCGATCTTTCGCCGGTCCACATGGGGCTGCAGGAGGCGCGAGAGGGGGATGGCATCTACACATTCCCCGCCCTGAATCGCGAGACCTTCAGAGGCCTGCCCGGCCTGCTGGCAGATGCATTGCCGGATAAGTTCGGTAACCGGATTATCGATGCATGGCTGGCGCGCAACGGACGGGATGAAAAGAGTTTCTCGCCGGTGGAGCGCCTCTGTTACACAGGTCGGCGCGGTATGGGGGCGCTGGAGTTTCTGCCGCCGGTCACCCGGCAGACTGAAACATCGGTGCCGGTTGAGATTGCCGAGCTGGTCACCTTGGCGCAGCGGATCACTACAGAGCGGGGGCGGCTGGATGTGGAGCTGAATGGTTTTGGCCGTGAAGGGGAGGAGGGGATTCTCGATATTCTGCGGGTCGGCACCTCCGCGGGTGGCGCCCGGCCGAAGGCGGTAATCGCCATGAACGGGGCGGGCAAGGTGCGCTCAGGGCAGGTCGAGGCGCCTGCGGGTTACGACTACTGGCTGTTGAAGTTCGATGGGGTCGATGATCTGGAACTCGGCAAACCAAAGGGTTACGGGCGCATCGAATACGCCTACTATCTGATGGCGAAAGCTGCAGGCGTCAGGATGACCGAGTGTCGGCTCCTGGAAGAGGGGGGCAGGGCGCACTTCCTTACTCGTCGCTTCGACCGGACACAGGGCAAAAAACTGCATATGCAGTCACTATGCGGTGTGGGTCATTACGATTTTAATCTGCCGGGGGAGTATGGCTACGAGCAGGCCTTCGCTGTGATGCGTCGGCTCAGGCTGTCTAAAGCCGAGGCGGCGCAGCAGTTTCGCCGCATGCTGTTCAACGTGGTGGCGCGGAATCAGGACGACCATACCAAAAACATCGCCTTTCTAATGGGGGAGGAGGGAGTCTGGCGTCTCTCTCCTGCCTTCGATGTAACCTACGCCCACAACCCAGCGGGCAGATGGACCCATCAGCACCAGATGACAATCAACGGCAAGCGGGATGGTTTCTCCATGGCCGATCTGCTCGCAGTGGGTGAGTCGATCAGCCTGCCGAACATTCCGGAGAGGGTCGATGAGGTTGTAGAGGCCGTGCAGCGGTGGCCGGAATTTGCCAGCATTGCCGGGGTTGAAAAGGCGACCATTACAGCAATCGCCAAACAGCATCGACTGAGATTTTTGTAGGCTGGGAGGCTGTCGGGTTTATCCGTTTGGAGCGAAAATCACTGGGGGCGAATCAAATCAGTTTATCGAGCGAGGCGAATAGTGGACCTATTTAACGAGTTCGATAAGCTGAGTTGATCGTCATCCAGGGATTTGCAGCCAAACAGTGTTAAACCCGACAGTCTCCTAGGACTCGGTGTATGGACGGAAATCGGTAGAGGCAAGCCCTCATCCGATGTAACTTACGAACCCAGTTCATGTTTTTCCTCCTCAGTCCTCCAGAATTGGGCTGTATGGCCGCCACCCTAATCAAGAAAAGCAGATTATTGGCACTGGAAAGATCATGGCGAAGTTGCACAATCTCAATGGACGCTCGGTATCGAAAGCGCGCTCGGATATCCGGGATCTGCGTGTCGAGCTGATGAGTCTCTGTTCCCGGGAAGGGAGAGGCGCTGATCCTCATCGTCTCCGCGAACTGCTGGATGACTACATCGACTATCTCGATACGGCGCTGTCGGGACAGGGCAGGAGTATCGATGTCAGTCAGATCCAGGAGATGCTGCTGGAGGTTTCACAGATTATCCGCTCTGGAAGGGCGGTCGTCTCTACGGAAGACTACCGCAAGATCATCAGTCACTTGACCGGCATCTATGCCAAGGGGCTGGCGGAAGAGATGCAGTGCCCCTTCATTATCACCTCTGTCGACTATGCGGACGTGATCGAGGCGATCAGCCAGGAGTATCCAGCCTTTGACTACAGAGAGGTCATGGGGCAGTTGCTCTACTACATGAGTCAGCTATTCAGGAACAGGAAGGGCAGTTGGATGATGGTCTATGAACACCTCCTGTCACTACCGGAATCCATCGATGCGCTTGCCTTGTCGAACCGGAAGACATTTATGGAGATCCAGGAGTGGACGGAGCAGGGTGTCGACAGCCTGTTTCAGATCTGCCGGGACTACAAGGAGATGATCGGTCAGACAGAGCATGATCTGGCAGGGCTTGAACAGCGGATTGCTGTACAGAAAGATGAGATGGCGGCGCAGAAAAATCGTGCCGTAATCGCCTTCGACAGCCTGCGCAAAAAGAGAGTGCTCAAAGCCATGTTGTCGCAGAAGGCGCGGCTGAGGGAGGAGCTGCAATCCAAGCAGATGATCCTGGAACTCGTGGAAGACGATATCCGCGAATTCGAAGAGAAACTGGTGGAGCTTCGGCGCGCCTATTTCATTCGATTGGTTTGATTCGTGCGGGGAAAAGGGAAAGATTATTTCCAATAATAAATCTGTCCCCTTTTCTCATGTCCCCTTTTCTCAGCTGCCGATCATCATTGAGCTGGTGACAAGCAGGGAGAGCCAGGCGACCAGGCTGGCAGTAAAGCCGGCGGCGAGACCCACACGAAACCACTCCATGAAGACAATACGGGTACGGTAGCGTTTCTCCAGCATTCCCAGGGCGACGATATTGGCTGTGCTGCCGATCATGGTGATGTTGCCGCCAAAGCAGGCGCCAAACAGCAGGGCCCACCAGAGTGGATGCACACTGACACCACCGGTCAACTCCTGTACCACGGGAATAAACGCCGAGACGAAGATTACGTTGTCGACAAAGGCGGAACCCAGGGCCGAGAGCACTATCACGGCGGGCATCAGCAGTTCACTCTGCCCCTCGAACAGAGAGCTGAAGCTAGTGGCGATCTCCGTTGTCACCCCGGTATATTGCAGCGTACTGGCCACGCCAAAGAGCATAAGAAAGAATATCAGTGTCCACCACTCGACATCATGCTCAATGTAATAACGGGCCCGCTCCCGGCGCCAGATCATGACGATCCCGGCTGAAATCAGCGGCGCCATGTAGAGCACGGTATTGGTCTCCAGCTCCAGTAGTAACTCGATCCGGTGGTGCAGAGAAACCATACCGATGGTGCCGACGATAAGCATCAGGCCGCGCATGTAGGGTACTTTCACTGTCGGTCCCAGTGGGAAATCGTGACCACGACGCTGGGCCAGACGTTGATCGAGTTGGGTGATTTCATCCCGGTACCAGATCATCAATAGCGCGATGGTGGCGGCCAGAGCGAGCAGCATGACTGGGAATGACCACAGCATGAAATCCTCAAAGGTCAACCCCGCCTTACTGCCGATCAGGATTCCCACTGGGTTGCCCAGCATGGTGCCGGCGCTGCCCACATTGGTGGCCATTACACAGATAATCAGAAAAGGGATGGGCCGCACCTTGAGCACGTCACAAACCTGGAAGACCAGGGCCGCCATGAAAAGGATGCTGGTGACTTCATCCACCGCAGAGGCACTCAACGCAGAGACAACCGAGATAATAAGAACGAAGCGACGGCCCGTCATTCCCTTCATTTTCAGTATGTTCTGAATGATCCAGGTAAAGAATCCCAGATCCCTCAGTCCGCCCACGACGACCATCATGCCAACCAGGAAAAGTATCACCTCCAGCGAACAGTGTGTTTTAAAGCCTTCGAGTTTCAGGGCATCGGTCAGAATCAGTACCGGCAGGCCAATGAAGGCGATGGCAAGACGAAAATTCCAGAAAAAGAGCGTAGCGAGGATAATGATCAGAAAGATAGTGACCGAAATTGTCTGCTGCCCGTTGAGTCCCCAGGAGAAATGAGTGAGTGCCCCGACCACCAGGCTAATGAGCATAAGCAGGGCGAACCGGATAAGCAGGGCCTTGCTCGACATTGCAGATTCTGTGTGTGCCCCGGTCAACTCTCAGGCCCTCATAACCTTATTGATGAAATCCTGAATCGTAATAATGCCCAGCAGCCGGTTTTCGCGAACCACCAGTACTCGTTGTACATCCCGCCGCATCATTACCTTTGCGACCTGAATGGCAGGGGTCGTCTCCTCGACAGTGGCGTAACGGTCGGCAAGTATGCTGATTTCAACTACCGGCATATCCTTCTCACGCAGAAGAATTTCGGCAAAAGGCTGGAAGTCGAGTATGGCGGAAAGATCCTCCATCCAGGTGATGTATTCGGGCAGGCAGATACGGATCAACTCATCTTCGCTGACGACGCCAACCAGATCGCCGTCAATATCCAGAATAGGCAGTTCACTGATACCGTAGCGGCAGAAGGCATCGATCGCCTCGCTCGCTGCCAGCCATGGAGAGCGAAGCGAAGGCTGGTAGTCCCCGGTAGCCGCGAGGCCGCACTGCTTACCCGGCGTGCCTTGCGCCAGAGGGGAAGCAAAGTAGGCATCCGAGCGCGGCGTCCAGTCATCGGGAGCTGGCAACGGAGCGGCAACGAGCTTGCGAGGTTGTCGCGTAGTGCCAGTGACCGGGACGGCCGGGGCACAAACAGGTTGTCGAAGGCCGAGTCGATTTTGGGGACTGGGATGTCCCAAAATCTATCACGAGGTCGAAGACTCACTTGGAGGGAATCCGTGTCACGCAGGGAGTGAAATGTCGTTCGCATGATATCGCCGGCCGTAACAAATTCCGGCAACTGCATATCTGCTTGATCGAAATAGTCCCAGATCTTTTCCGGCTCAGCCGTCTTATATAAATTTGTCAGAAAACCTTTTTTCTGGCAGATCCTGGAGATTGCTGTGATGGTTCGCATGTAACCGCCCGGTTCCTCATGGGAGGTTAATACCAGGACAACAAGCTTGATAGTTTTAGTCTCTTCCGTAGTCCAGCAACATTCAATGCCATTGGGAATAACAGCCAGTGCGATGCCCAAGCGCTTCATGCTGGGTATACGTGCATGAAATACGGCGACTTTCGGAAGCAGGTAAGTAAGCGAGCAGCATTTTCGTTGAATGATAATAGAAAATGCCTGCTCGATATCGCTCAATTTGCCGCTGTTTCCAATCCGTTCGATTAGCGCATGAAGTAGCTCTTCTTCATCAAGATCCATCGAACCGCAAATGATCTCATCAGGGCTAAAGAGAGAGGAGAGCGGGATGTTGTTTGTAGGCGTCTGCTGGTTCATCATACAAGGCCGCTGCTGGCATCCTTCATTTTAGCAACAGGGCCTGCTTCTTGGCGCATCTGGATGCTTATTAGTTGACGTCAATCAATGTATTGAAGTACCCGATAAGACCTTATGGTTTCTTTTCTGGGATTATTGATGGTGGGATTGCGAGACCTGCCCCTCACCTTCGCGTTGGATTTAATGTCTGGCGGCTTGCAGCGAAGCGCCGTTCCTACAATTTAATACCCCGTCTGCTTGCAGCGGGGTGGTCAATTCAGGTACCTGGAGTTCATGTTGTCGAAAAACTTTACAGTATCGCAAATGGATTAAACAACTGTGAAGTAGACATAGGGTGCTGTTTTCTCGGTGATTTTCACAATTAATCCGAATGGCAGTATGACGTTAAGGGAATGCTGTTCCCTATGCGGCAGCCTGTGATGTCGACAATATTTACACTTTTCGCGCAAGAAAATACCCGAACATTAAGCTGGGGTATGTAACCCATTGTTACAGTAGGGGTTAGTGGTGTTGGTCTGATTATTGCCTTGGATTTCTGTCGAGTTGTAAACAATACCAAGCAAAACCAACGCACAGGATTCGCAGGACAAGGGACAAGACACTTTTTGCAGTCACTTTTACCGATGTTAAATTCCATCGGGAACCGCGCAAAGAAAACAATGTCATTTCGAGCGCAGCGAGAAATCGCCATCTCGAAAGCGTCCCGCCTGAAATCATGGATTCTGCTGATAACAAGGAACAATAAATGAAGCACTCACTCTCTCATCTGACGGGTAACCTGCCCGCACTGTTCCATCCACTCCACTCCACTCCACTCAGCGTTTGGGGTCAGAGTAAAAACTCCAGGAAAGAATTAAGAGTTTTTACTCTGACCCTAAATGTCGCTATTTCTCGTTGAAATAACGCTAACCTATCGTCATGTAAAATACAATATGACGCCACGGCCTATCACCCCGAACACTGCCGCAGTGTTTATCGAGATAGGCTGTGCCGCCTATTTCACTGTTAGCTGTAGGTACCTTTGAAAACTCACTTCGTCGATCTGATCGAGGTAGAACTGAAGGTGGTGGTTTGAATGTTTGGCGCGTTCCACAGAATGCACATGAGTGCTAACTTAGAAGTTCTAGTCGGCGATGCGGGTTCTGTTATAAAGGTAGAACGACGGCCAATCGCATCCCGTTCGTAATTGCTTTTAGGTGAGTGGTCCCCACAGAATAGGCACCGTAGCATTGGGAAGTCTTTGGTGTGGCAGTAACTGGAAAGTGATTAACACTGATCAAATAACGGAAAGCACTTGGATAGGGAGTCACAAAATGGTGTATTCTTTTCAGCTAACGAATAAGGTTAGATCGCGCGAAGCCGCGATCTGAACCGTTTGTTGGACAAGCCCACAGCAGTTAAGCAGAACCGCTCTTTAAGAAAATAGCTTTTTGACTTTCTGCTGCACCCAAGGCTCATTTGGCCGATGAACCTTGGGTAGATGCAGACCATGTTGCCATTGCAGCAACATTTGCTCATGAATGAAGTATTTACAGCAAATATTCATGTTTTATAGAT
>QGON01000053.1 GCA_003660235.1 bacterium endosymbiont of Escarpia laminata
CAACGCTTTGCTACCGAAGGAGCCTTGCTCGGCAGCGTCTTACGACATGGTCTGTGTGATGATCTCACCATCGTCAGTGATGATGCCGGGCAGTTCGACGTCTGATGACATGCGTGATGCTGGGTGCACACCGAACGACTCATCCATAAAATGCTGCCACTCAACGAGACACACCGCCAGGAAATAGCTCAGATTAGAGATCAGATATGGCGCTTTTATGCACAACTGAAGCGATATAAAAGCAAGCCCGATAAAAGTCAGCAAAAAATACTCCGTCATCGATTCGATGAGATATTTACCCAGAAAACCAGCTACGCCACCTTAAACCAGACATTAAAGCGAATCCATAATAATAAAGCTGAACTATTAGTGGTTCTTGATCGACCTGAAATCCCTTTGCACACCAATGGCAGTGAAACGGATATCCGTGATTTTGTGAAGAAACGAAAAATCAGTGGTGGAACCCGCAGTGATGAGGGCAGGCGTTGCCGAGATACTTTTGCCAGCTTGAAAAAAACCTGTCGTAAGCTGGATATCTCGTTTTGGCATTACTTAACAGATCGTTTGGGTATTGGTGAACAGACCATTGCTCCATTACCCGATATCATCACCGAGCGGGCTGCTCTTGCCACGGGTTTTTGAGAAGTTACTGTTACATCTGTTACAGAATTGATTTATAAGGGTTTTTTAGAATTATTGCCTGTTACAGGCCTGTTACAAGCCTGTTACACCGGATTTTTCCAGGAAAAACAGGCATGACCACCGAAACACAGGCCGCATTCGCCCGCCGTCTCGGTGTCAACCGGGCAACTATCACCCGTGCCAAACAGGCCGGGCGCTTGGTCATGGAAGGCAAGAGGGTCGAAATAGAGCAAAGCCTCGCTCGCTGGCACGCCACCAAGGCAGGCAGAACAGACCTGGATGCCATTCATGCTGAACAACGCGGTGCAACAGTCCCAACAACACAAGACCAGCTCGTCTCAGAGCCCACAGGAGCGCCCGCAGACCGCACCCAGTACAAAGCCATGCTCCTGCACTACGAAAACCAACAGATAAAGCTGGAAATGGGTCTCCGGCGCGGCCAGCGCTTCCTTCTTGCCGATGTCAGCCGGGAATCCCACGGACTGGGAGCCACCCTGCGTGCCGGTATCGAACGTCTCATCGACCAGACCGCCCCCAGGCTCTCCATCATCCGCAGCGACGAAGAGCGCGCCATCCTGCTGCAAAAAGAAGTCAAAAAAATCAAAAGCATGATGAAAAGCGAATTCGCCATCGCACTACGCCGTATGAGGAGCCGAACCGAATGGAAAAACTGAACACTGACCCACTGAACATCGACCTCACACTGACCGAGTTCGATCCTGAGCAATACCGCAAAAATAAAGAGATCTGCACAGGTGATGCAGACCCGCTTGAATCCGAGTTGGAGAGAATGCCGGATAGTGCCTATCACCGCTATTGCAAAAAGCACTACGCGCTCATCGAAAAAATGCAGGATGTCGGTTTACCAAAACCGGGTGAACAATTCCGCCTGGTCACCCGTCGCACCTTCAATGCCATCCAGGTGCTGGAATACATCGCCAATCAGGAGGCCATCACCGACCTAAAGATCGTCATATTCTCCATCAATTTCCACGCCGCCACCAAACTCATGGAACTCATCGATGCCGGAAAAATAAAAAACGTCGAAATACTCATGAGCAACCTGCGCAACAAGGCCCACCGCGAAAAAGAGGTCATCATGAAAAAAATGTTCATGGACCACCCGCGCATCAAAATATTCTTCTGCTCATCCCACGCCAAAGCGTTCTCCTGCCGCACCACACAAGGCAACTTCTACACCCTCGAAGGATCCGGCAACATGGCCTACAACAGCCGCGTCGAACAATACGTCATCGACAACGACCAGGGCATGTACGAATTCACCTGCCGATGGATGGCCGACATCAAGCAATTCCTCTCCGGTAAAAAAGAATTGGAGGTTTGCGAGTAACCCACCATGAGCACCGCCACCCTAGCCAGCCTCCAGGAAGAACGCGAAAAACTCCGCGCCGCCCGGGCAAAAGAAGATTTCGAAGAGTACCAGGTTCGCACCTGCACCAAAAATGCGCTCACCACCGCAGGCATCAGATCCCGCAAAGCCATGCTCGACATGCTGGATAAGCTCACCAATCGCTTGGTCGAAGCCATCGACGGCCAGCACGACGAAACCCGCGTCCACTACCACATGAGCGACACCGTTCATGACCTGCTCAGTCAGTTCGGCGAAACCGTAGAAAAAGACACCCAAGCACTGCCGCTCATCGGACGGCGCATCAAAATGGGCGCCACCCCGCGTGAAATCATCAGCGTCAGTAAATGGGCCGACAAATACCGCTGGCTAAAATCCGGCACCAACGCCCCCGGCAAATGGGACACCAACCTCACGCCCTACATGCGCGAAATCATGGACAACCTCTCCGAACACTCACCCGTTCGGCAGATCACATTCATAAAATCCGCCGGCGTGGGAGGAACAGAGGCCCTCTACAACTGGATCGGCTACATCATGCACCACCTGCAGAACAAAGACCTGCTGCTGGTCGTGCCAACCCTCGATCTGCGCGACCGCTCATTCAACCCGCGCCTCGCCAAAATGATCGACGAAACCCCAGCGCTCAAAGAGCTGGTCAACACCTCCACCCGCAACCGCACCAACCGGGAAAACCTGCTCGAATACGGCGCCCGTGCGCGCATCATCAAAGCAGGCGCCAACAGCCCAGACAGCCTGCGCGCAGACCACCTGCCCTATGTTATCTGCGACGAAATCGACGCATTCCCCTGGGACGTAGGCGGGGAGGGTGACCCCATGACCCTCATCGAAAACCGCCAACGCACCTACAGCCGGGCAAAAACCTACCTCGTCAGCACCCCGACCATAGAGCACACCAGTCGCATCGACATGATGTATCGGCGCTCAGACCGTCGC
This sequence comes from bacterium endosymbiont of Escarpia laminata, assembly GCA_003660235.1. Lineage (GTDB taxonomy): Bacteria > Pseudomonadota > Gammaproteobacteria > Chromatiales > Chromatiaceae > QGON01. Next base: position 2,969 of record QGON01000053.1, read on the forward strand.
CGCTACCACGTACCCTGCCCACACTGCGGCGAATACCAGCCACTGGAATTCAAACAACTCCAATGGAAAAAAACACTGCCGGCCGCAGACATACCAGAGCATGAACAACTCTCCCAGGTCGAAAAGGTCTGGTACGCTTGCAAAGTCAACGGCTGCGTCATCGAAGAAGGCCACAAAACCGGCATGCTCGCCGCCGGCCGCTGGATAGCAGAGCGGCCAGCGATCAAACTTCATCGCGGCTACCACCTCAACGCCCTCTATGCCCCCATCGGCCTCGGCCTGGGCTGGAAAGCGGTTGCGCAAAAGTGGCTAAACAGCCAGAACGACACCAGCGAGATGAAAGGCTTCATCAATACCTACCTGGGCGAAGTCTGGACAGAGCAGGGCGACAGCATCGACGACTACGCCCTCATCGCCCGCCTGGAGATCTACCCCAAAGAACTCGAATTTGAAACCACCACCGCCGGAGTCGACGTACAAAAAGACCGGCTAGAAGCAACAATCGTCGGCTGGCAGGCAGATGAGGAAGCCTGGGTCATGGACCATCTCATCATCCCTGGCGAAACTACCCAGCAACACGTCTGGAATGAACTTGACCAAAGCCTGCGAGATGCAAAAGTTGATCTTGCCGCCATCGATTCCGGCTACAACACCAGCATGGTCAAAGAGTTCGTCGCCAAACGCGCCTGGACCATCGCCATCAAAGGCATGCCCGGCATATCCCGCCCACTGGTCGACGACGAAGGCGTCCGCCGCCAGCGTCTGCGCAACCGTCGGCGCCGGGGCATCCCCATCGAACCCATCGGCGTAGACCAGGGCAAAGCCCTCATATATGCCAGGGTAAAACTACCAAAGCCGGGACCTGGATACATCCATTTTCCCAACACACCCGCATTCGACACCGAGTATTTCGCCCAGCTTGCCGCCGAAAAACTCGTGACAAAGGTCAGGGGAACCCGTCCCTACCAGGAATGGGTGCAGACCCGATCCAGAAACGAAACGCTAGACTGTCTCAACTATGCCCTGGCCGCCCGGCGCATGGTCAGAGTAAAACCGGCAAAAACGCAAAACGAAACGCCGCATCTGCCCACCACAATAGCGCCGATGATGCCGGATGACCCGATGCTGCTATGAGTGACGCGCTTGTCGAATTTATCCGCGAAGAGATCTATCAGGAGGGCATGAGGAGAGGGCTCGACCCCAAGAACGCCCTGGATACGGCCTCAGTGGTCGAGGCGCGAATCCGCCAGACCTTTGGTGGACACGAAATGTACATCCACGCCATGAAAAAAGGGGCGCGCAACCAGTTGATCTTTGCCGACTTCAGCGGCAACAACCATGATCAGGTCTGCCTGAAGTGGGGTATCAGTCGGCGCACACTACAGCGGATCGTGGCAGATTCTTATGGGGCTAGATAATGACGACTAAAACACCAACACCAGAACAAAGCGAGGCGGGCCGCGACAAATCGTCAGACGTTGAGCGCCTTGTAAGCAGTTGTCGGGAATACGAGATAGACCATGAGCCTGATGGTTGGCCTGCTATACAGATGCGGGATGTCTCGTCGCTATGTGACGCAGTGGAGAGTGTGGTCCCTGGCATTGACCGACTGGAAGATCGCCTGCTTGCTGGCTGTGAAATCACCCGGCAGGAATCACGCTGGTATCTGCATGACAGAAACAGTGAATACGTCGCCAGTGGCGACACATTGCGACAGTTGATAATCAGTGTGGTTTTTACAGACTGCTGACCGTGTCATCAGGCATTGGGGAGTAACCGGAGTTCAAAATGCGTAAATATTCTTTTTTCCAGGAATTGCCTTTCATCATATTCGCTTCCATGTTTATCCTCGGGATACTTTCAGGGGTCCTGTTTGAGTGGATGGGGTTCTATTCAACAGCCTGCGACTGGCTCCAGGCCATGCGCCAATGATCTCCCATCGTTTGAACAGGTTAGGCAGGCAGTTCAGCGAACACCCGTTCAAGATCGCCTCCTTTGAAATCGGCTTTATGTCCACAACTATCATCTGAGCCTTCGTAGGGGAAGACACGTTGAAAACACCACATCGACCGACCACAAACCGGACAATAGGGAGTTTTGCTGTAACCGCCCCCGCTCCTGCGTTTGAAAAGCGCGCCATAGTGCTCTACAAACTCGCCGCCTTGGTTTTGCCGCGAAACCTGCTCTTCAAGTTCTGCGCATCTTTCCACCAGGCCGGCGTTTTCTTTCTGAAGATTTTCCATGTTCTCTCTGAGCAGGCCAAGCTTAGTGTTAAGCAGTGACAGGTGTTCTTTGAGGACGGTGGCGGAGCCATGTTCGTTGATGAGGCGCTCAATCTCGCTGAGAAGGGGGATGGCCATGATCAGCTCCTTTTGTGTCTGGGGTCCACGCCAATGATACCCCAAGGTTTGACAGGCGCTGATTATCGGGTCTATGCTTCTCCCGTCACGGCAAAATCCGTGGCCGGGATTGGCATCCTGCAAGCACGAGCGCACAAGCGCTCACTCGATAGGCGCTTTTTTTGTGCCCGCTTTATGGCGGGTGTCATGGAGGCTCCTTCGGGAGCGCCGGTACTCGTGCCCGGTAATGCCAACTCCGTGGCATCCGCCACCATCTTGATTGGCATCAACGGTGGCGGTTCTCTTACTTCGCACGAGGACACCACTATGACCGGACTCATCCCCGTCTATTCCCGCTTCATCGCTGGCGAATCCACCCACACCGTTTCCGCCCGCAAACTGCATGAATTTCTCGGCGTTCGCCGGGACTTCTCATCCTGGATAAAAAATCGTATCAAGCGCGGAAGATTTGTTGAAAATCAGGACTTTATTTTGATTCACCAAAACGGGGGAATCAAAAAACGCGGTGGCGATCGCAGATCAAAGGATTATTGGCTGACCATCGACATGGCCAAGATGCTCGGCATGCTCGAACATAACGACAAAGGTGACCAGGTTCGGCGCTACTTCATCGACTGCGAACGCCAGCTCCACGAGCGCCATGAGCAGGAAGCGGCCAAAGCCCTGCCAGCGCCGGCGGATGTCCTCACCCGAGACCTGCGAGCCGCCATCAACCGCAAGGCCCACGCCCTGAGCCTGCGGGGTTACGATGCAATCCGGGCCAAGCTGGAAACCTGGGTAAAGATGTGGGCGAAATCAGGCAGTGAGGCGCATGCGCTGGAAAAGCTCGAAACCTTCGACGGGCAGGCAGGTGAAATGGTCTTCGTCAACGCAGAGACATTGTGGAGCATCACGGCAGGTCTGGCTGCCGCGAAGGCGATGCACGATCACGACATCGCCATGGTCAGAGTTCTGGAGAATGAAACAGGCAGGAACTGGTATGGTCGGCCTGAAGAAGCGACCAGTCATGACGACGAGTACGTGGAGATACCTGTCTGGAGGCCATGAGGTCAGCTATACAAAGCCCGCGCCGTTATGGCGCGGGCAATAACGCATACCAACTTATGGGGTCGGTGCTGACAACTCGGCATATTTCATGAAAGCCGCCGCCGCTTTGTCTAAGCTGCCGAATGATTTTGTGGTTTCTGTTGATCTCACACACCACGGTCTCTTTTTTTTCCCGGTGGCTTCTTTGAATTCATTACCGTCCTCGTCAACAAAATCAATCCATGTATATTCTTCAAAAGCAAGCGAGATATCGGCGCCTTTTTTTGGTTTTCCGTTCTTGAATCTGCCGTGTAGGGATATGCGGTCAAGATTACGTTCAATATGCCATCCGAGTGCTGTGAGTGTATCTGCTGTTTTTTCAAGCAGTGATTCAATGGACTTGTAGTGTGGGATAGCTGCTACATCACGATTCCAGTTGGTCGTTTTTGGTGGAGTTTCCTCGTTAACCAGTTCAACCTTTTCGATCATGAATTGCTTGATGGCGTTCGAGTTGTAACATCGTGCCCTCACTTTGCCGTTTTTAATACTCATTGGCGCTATCTGGCGTGATGTGCCGGGTTGGCTGCCTCCGTGGTAGATGATTTGTATAACCTCTCCTGTTTCAATCGCTAGATTGAGCCTGGTTATTCGGTCATCTTTCATGGTTATCCACTTTTTCAGAAGCGTTTTTATCGCCCGCCGCTATCCGCTTCTTCCCAGCCGCATGCAGCCCAATCTTCTCCAGCCGAATCAGTCTGGCGTTGGTCGCCTTCGCCTCCTCGGTCTGCGCCTTCAGCAGTTCCGCAATCAAGTCCATTTTCTCGTTGGCTGTTTTCGCCTGGTGATCCAATCGCGGCTTGATGCCGAAAACGGCAAAAGGCAGCAGAATCCAGAGGATTCCGGCAAAAAATAAAAATACGACGAGAAAAATATAAAGCGCTGTTCCTGTTTCGGCCATGTGTGTTCTCCTTTCAGTCTATTTTGTCTACGAGAGTGTATCAAATTGCATCATTCATCCAGATAAAATCCGTTTTTTCCCGCTAAAATCCTTGACATTATAACCCGCTGGGTTATACTTATAGTTAAGGGAAGGCAATAAAGCCAACCAGAAACGGAGAAAAAAATGAACTTAACTCAGAACGAAAAAGAACTATACAAGGCATATGCAGCAGACGTTGAAGAAAAAGAAACCTACGAAATGGGCCAGGGTGGTGAGCAGTATTACGGGATGAAGCCGGAATACAGAGCAATCAAAGCAGGCCCACAAAAAGGAAAAATAGAGATCCGGATCTTGAACACGAAGGAAAAAGAAGTCGGCTTGAAGCGCGCATTTATTACGCTAGAAGAATATGCAAATCGTCCCGCAGCGGGAAAAGAGAAAAGAGAAGCACGATGGGCTTTCAATCATTGTGGAGTTGAGGTGTAGAAATGAGCATTGCAGATAGACAAATTAAACGCCAACTTACTGGCGAGACGGTTGTGAAGATTCTATTTACAGATACCCACCCCGGCTACATCAGTTTGTACAACCAAGAAAGCGGGTTTTTTATTGCCCCGCCCTTTTGTGAAACAAAACAGATAACGCCGGAGATTTATAGCGAGCTGTCTAGTAAATTCACAAATGAGCAGGAGTTTAATACAGATCCAGAAATTCTTGACTCAGGGATGACGTATGATGCGTTTTTCGACAAATACTACAATAATATTTGATCTGTCTATTCGGCAGTAAATAGCGCCAAAAACTACGATATATCATTTCTGAGCTGCTGTTCAGCAGTTCAGAGATGTTACTACCAGAGGTATAGCCCTATGCAATTCATGCCAACAAATGATGTTTTTTTTCATTTACTAAATATACTCCAGCTCCATAAAGACAAGGATCTGATTATTGAGTTGTTTGAATCACAGAACATCGAAATATCAAGATCTAAAATCAAAGCGTGGGACACAAAAACAGGTCGGCCCACATCGGGGTATAGAGAAATGCCGCGAGAAGCGCTTGATGCTTTTATCAAAGCGTTGTACGAACGCCGTTTAGTCGAGGTCGACAAATGACTCCCGCAGAGTCTCGTCAAGAGCTGGGCCTAACCCAATCGCAGCTGGCTAGGTTGATGGGGAACACCAGCGCGATGACCGTCAGTAAGTGGGAGACGGGGAAGCGACATCAGACAGCCCAGGCAGCAGAGCTGCTCCGGCTCTTGCTCTGGTTGCACGAAGAATACCCGCGCATATATGCCCAATGGGTTGGGAATCAGCAGACCCCCGCCGGAGATTAGACTGGCTGTTAGCTGCAAATCATAAACGAAATTAATCCTAACCCGGGTGGTGACTCAGAACATGAGCCTCAGCGTCAGCGCCAGTAAAATTTTGGGTTACCAATAACTTCTGCGTTACCATCGCGGGATGAAAAAGACCTTATTCTTCGTATTGTATTTTGTGGTGATAGTCGTTGTCATGCTGGCAGGGGTCATCGTCTCAGATCACGTATTCGCGGTAGACGGGCCGCCGCCAAAGGTGTCTCGGGAGGAATTGCCCAGCATACGGGCAGACCCTGGGGGCTGCACCCCTGAAGTGCATGAGGTCCTTCAAGATGCCGTGGATGAGAAATGCAAAATCCTGCGTCGCTGTAAACATGACCAAAGCTGTGACGCGCTTTTATCTAACCTGCGCAAAAATCTGGACTGTGCGAAAGCCCGCGAAATCCTCAATTCGACTTGTTTTGATGGCGGTGATAATGCGCATAAGCAGGCCCTTGGTGATGCAAGACAATCAGCTTGGCGCTGCATCGATATACGGGTGAAAAAAAGGTGCGGGTTATGTCCGCATTCAGATTTAGACGATCAAAAAACTGATGTTGGGGAAAATCCATGAAAAACCTTAACCATGAAGACCTTGTGAAAATGATCACAAATGCCTTTTCAGGTTCAGTGTATCCCGGTGATGATGCCTTGGTGCCTCACTTCGACCGTGATCTGGAGCGACAGAGGATCATGGAGTTTTTCAAAAGGAAGCGGTGGGAGGACCTGTCTTTTCAGAGTATTGACAGCGGATATCAGGGAGAAGGGTCGGTTTGTCTCTATTTCATGACGACCGAAGCGCTCCGGTATTATCTGCCGGCTTATATGGTCATAACGCTCGATGAGTTCGACGACGCCGAATTTTTTGCCGATACCGTGGTTCGGACGTTGACGCCACCAGAAGCCGGCAGTGAAGATTTCAAGCAGTTTATAGCTTGGGCAGCCTCTTTTTCGCAAGAGCAACGCGAAGCCGTCAAACAGTACCTGCTCTACATGTCAGAAAACCACGCAGATGATTTTCAGCTGGAGGGCGCGCCGGATATTGCGCTGAACAGGTTTTGGCGAAAGTTATTGTTGTAATTTGCATATCAGGGCTTATAGCCCGTGCCAAAATGAGCGCTTGTTTGAAATGAGTCTCCCAAATTGGTGACAAACCTCCGGTAGTTTTGGCGCGGGTGACGCTCTATCGTCGTCTGCATGGAATCTGCTCTTGCAACACTAGAGCTCTCAGTTCTTGAGGGCTATCTCTCCGACGCGATCGGGGCGGCTCATCTGTTGGCGACCGGTTCAATAGAGGTCGAGGTCGAAATCTCCGGCTCCCGCAAAGTCAAATACAACCAGACTACCTCCCGCCAGCTTGCCGCTTACATCTCCAGTCTGCAAAACGCCATCACCATCAAAAATGGTGGCATGGGGCGTAAACCCATCCATGTGGTGCCGGTATGAATCCGAAGCGCGCCGACGGATATTCCTCACTCGCCGGGTCATCGATGGCCCTGACGGCCCATGACGCGGCAGACGTTACAGATCCGCACTTCGCAAACTGGATGCCCCCCATTGGATCTCCAGATGCAGACCTGATCGATGACATGGGGGGTCATGGTTCCCCGTGCCCGCGACTTGGTGCGGAATAACGGGCTGGCTGCCGGTTACATTCAAACTGCCAAAGACAACATTGTCGGTCATGTACTGAAGCTGTCGGCCAAGCCGATTACCCGGCTGCTGGGTTGGGATTCAGACCAGGGCGTTGATTGGGCAAAACAGGTCGAGTCTGAGTTTACCACCTGGTCAGAGACCACTGAATGTGACGCCACCCGCGAGATGACGCTCTTGGGCCTGACTGCGCAGGCGCTTGGCGCCGCCATGTATAACGGCGAGGCGCTCTGCATTCCAAAATGGTCGAACCGCCCAGGTTCCCGTTGGAATACCCGTCTGATGCTGATCGAAGCGGACCGCATGGACACGCCGCCGCACCTTAAGCACCGGCCGGATATTCAGGGCGGTAAAGAGAAAAACGCCAACGGTGAGACCATCGCCTATTGGGTGAGAAAGCGTCACCCTGGGGATGCGACGCTATGGACCGGCAACCAGACGGGCATCAATGAGTGGGAGCGGATTCCGGCTTTCACCACTGCGGGCCGCCGTCAGGCCATCCACCTGTATGACGCCGAGAGAAGCGGGCAGTCACGCGGGAGAACGGTCCTTTCTGCGGTGATGAAAGAGTTCAAACAGATCGGGCGGTACACACAGGAAGAGTTGAAGGGCACCATCGTCAACGCCCTGACCGCAGGATTTATCGAGAGCAGTCTCGACCAGGCCTCCCTCATGGAGCTGTTTTCCAGTCAAGGGGCGACTGATCCCCAGTCGATGAGCCAGAACTGGATGAACCAGTTCAGAGAGAACCGGGTACAGCTACGGGGTGGCGCCATGATTCCGTTGCCCCTGGGGGCAAAGGTCACGCCCTTCATCCCCGGTCGGCCCAATCAGGCGTTTGAACAATTCATGCTGGCCGTGCAGCGCAACATCGCTGCCGGTCTGAATATCCCCTACGAATTGTTGGCCAAGGATTTCTCCAAAACCAACTACTCCAGTGCGCGGGCAGCATTGCTTGAAGCATGGCGCTATTTCCTGGGTCGCCGCCGCTGGCTGGTTGACCACTGGCTGCGCCCGATCTATGAGCTCTGGTTTGAAGAGGCGATAGATAAAGGCCGCATCGTCGCGCCGGATTTCTACCAAAACAAATACGCCTATCTGCGCTGCAAATTCATCTTTGCCGGTCGTGGTTGGGTTGATCCGCTGAAAGAGATCAAGGCCGCCCAGGGTCGAATGGAATCTGAAATCACCAACCTTGAAATTGAGGGTGCCGAGCAAGGGTATGACTGGGAAGAAGTGCTTGAAGGCAAGGCCCGAGTGCTTCGCAAGCGACAGGAGCTGGGCCTGCCCATCAGTCAGGAAGAGGGCGGCGGGGCTTTGGCTGTTGCGGATGAAGTTGATGAGGAAGACCCCGACAAGGCCGATCGGCAGGAATCCGCATCCGTTTCGGCAGAAATCGAGATTGAAGAGCTGGATCTGTCGATGGGGACCTACAAAGCGCTTTCTTCCGCCGGCGTTTCGACCGTTGGTGATCTCCTGTCCATGACGGGTTCTCAGCTGCTGGCGGTGGACGGTATCGGCAGAAAGCGCCTCGAAGAGATAAACAACATCGCATTCCCCACTGAGGCGACAGCATGACCGACATTCTCCGCTATCCGCATATTGCAGAGCGCATATTCAATACCCCGTTGCTGGTTATGCCGGCAAAGCTGGACGCCATAATCGCGGGTCTCTCTCCACGATTCGGTATCTCTAATCCTGACCTTGGCGGTCTCGCTGCGGGTTTGGGTCTGCCGGTCGACCAGGCAGCGAAAGACATCGGCGCATACACCACCTATGTCGGCGAGCGTAAACAGCCTGGCTATCGCGTGGTAGACGACGTGGGTGTCATCGATGTGTTCGGTGTGCTGGCCCATCGGGGCGGCATGAAAGCCGATTCGTCCTGGATACTCGGTTACCAGCAAATCGCCCGCATGTTCGAGGCTGCCCTGGCGGATGCAGATGTTCAGGCAATCGTATTGAACATGGACAGCCCCGGTGGTGAGGTCGGTGGCGTATTCGATCTGGCGGACCAGATCTACTCTGCCCGTGGCATCAAACCCATTCATGCCGTAGCGGGCAACCTCTCTGCTTCCGCATCCTACCTGCTCTCTTCAGCAGCCAGCGAAATATCAATCACAAGCACCGGCTGGGCCGGTTCCATCGGTGTTGTCATGCGCCATGTGGATATGTCGGCAGCCCTCGAAAAAGAGGGGCTGTCAATCACGCATATCTACGCAGGTTCACATAAGGTCGACGGCCACCCCTTCGCGGCGCTTCCTGAAGATGTTCGCGGACAGTATCAGGCCGAAATTGACAAACTCTATGGAATGTTTACCGGTGCTGTCTCCAGGTACCGCAACATCTCAGAAGAGGCTGTTCGGGGCACAGAAGCCCAGGTCTTCATGGGTGATCGGGCCGTTGAACAACGCCTGGCTGATCGCGTAGAGACCCCGGATCAACTCATTCAACGTCTGTCGGGTCAACACCGGCAGGCATCTACCCATCGGGTTTCTGCCCGTAACCCAAAGGAGCAATCCACTATGTCTGAACAAGACAAAGAGAAAGTGGCAGCGGCGGAAACCGAAACCGCCGTTGCGAATGCGAAGACCGAAGGCCGCAAGGCTGAACGTGAACGTATCAACACCATCCTCACCCATGAGTCTGCCGTTGATCGAACTGCGCAGGCGCAGACCCTGGCGCTGGAAACCGATCTCGACGCCGAAGCGGCTGCGAAGGTGCTGGCAGCATCTCCCAAAGTGGCTGCTACTCAGACCGGGAAAGAAAAAACCGAGTTCGAGAAGCACATGGAGCAGAACGCCAATTCCGCAATCCATGCGGACGGTGATGGTGCTGATGCCAGTGAAGAAGAGAACACAGATCTGATCTGGTCTCAGTCAATCGGCCGTGTTCACGGCTCCACTCAACAGTAAGCCGGAGGGCAAATCATGGCAAACCTAACCGAAGGGATCTACCCCGCCGAGTTCATCATTTCCGAGTCTCGCGGAACGCGTTCACGGGATGCAGCAGTGTTGGCGACGGGTAACAACCTGGATGCCGGCACTGTGCTCGGCAAAATCACCGCCAGCGGAAAATATGCAGAGCACGACCCTGCCGCCGTTGACGGTACAGAAAATGCCGTCGCGATTCTCTACGCGCCGACCGACGCCACCCTTGCCGATGCAAGTTGTGTGGTTGTATCCCGCGATGCAGAGGTAGACGGCAACGATCTCGTCTGGATTACTGGGATTATCGCCGGTGACAAAACCGACGGCATCGCCTCACTTGCCGGTGTCGGCATCATCGTCCGCTAAGGAGAACTGAGAAAATGGCACATATCGATGTATTCAACCAGCGGGCGTTCCAGATGGTATCGCTCACCGCTGCGGTCAACAAAATGCCCTACCGTCCTCACCTGTTGGGTGGAATGGGAATTTTTACGCCCAACAGAGTGCGCACCACCAGCGTCTCCGTTGAAGAGAAAAACGGCGTACTTAACCTGATCGCGGCCTCTGATCGCGGCGCTCCTCTCAATGAGAAGAAGGCGGATAAGCGCAACCTGCGGAATTTCAATACGCTGCGGCTCGCAAAGGGCAGCACGATCTATGCGGATGAGATCCAGAGCGTGCGGGCATTCGGGTCTGAGTCTGAGCTCGCGCAGATTTCAGATATCGTCACGGATCGTCTTTCAGGTCCTACCGGTTTGCTGAGTGAGATTGCTCTCACCCGCGAAAACCTGATGCTGGGCGCCGTTCAGGGCATCGTTCTCGATGCAGACGGCACCACATCTCTTGTGAACTGGTACACCGAGTTTGGCATTACCCAGGCGACAGAGATTGATTTCGATCTCGATAATGCCACTCCCGCATCCGGTGCGGTACGCAAGAAATGCAACCAGGTGATGCGCGCGATGAAAAAGGCGGCAGCGGGCGCCTGGATTGACGGAATGACCTACGCAATGGCGATTTGCGGTGACAACTTCTTCGACGACCTTGTGGCACATGAAGAGATACGCAAAACCTACCTGAATCAGCAGGAAGCCGGTCAGCTCCGTAATGATGTCGGCAACGCCTACGAGTCTGTCCGCTATGGAGGCATCTTGTTCGTTAACTATCGTGGCACCGACGATGGTACGTCTATCGCTGTCGGAATCGACCAGTGCAAGTTTTTTCCGGTCGATGCGCCTGGTGTGTTCCAGGAGGCATTCTCACCCGCCGAGTTCATGCCTTTCGTCAACACACCTGGACAAAACTTCTACGCCATGATCGTTCCCGACAAAGAGCGTGAAGCGTGGGTTCGTCCAGAGGTTTACAGCTATCCGCTGCCGATCTGCACACGCCCCGGCATGCTGCAGCGTGCGCGACGTACCTGATAACACCCAGCAGCCAGCCCCAGGGACGGGGCTCCATCAAAAGGCGGTAGTCGTGAAAAAGGGCGTTATCTGTTTGTTGCTCCTGTTGGTTTTGACGGGTTGTTCATCACTCGATCAATATCGCTCAGGGGCAATTCAAACGATCACTGAAGCCAACGACAGGGTTTTGCAGGACGCAGAGCTGGGAATGTTTCGACTGCCAAGCCAGGGCGCGGTTGATCGCCGTTACGGCACAGACCCTGAACTGACGAACGCCTACAACGAACTAAAACGCGCATTACAGCAGAGAGGCATGCTTATGGTGCCGGTGATCACAAAATGAAACGGCCGCAAAAAAGATGGCAAACAATCAAGAAGGAAGGCCGGGAGTTTCTATACCTCGAATTGCGATTACCGCAACCGCTACAGCAATTGTATTGCTGTTGGTCGGTGCATTCTCGGCTGGAATTGGTTTTGTCTTTGACAATCGGGACGGCCTTAGCCTCTGCCGTTCTGATCTCGGCAACATAAAAGATCACGTCAAGGCCGTGTGTCATGGTAACCGCAGGAAAATTGAGGTTCTCGATAACGAAAAGCACATGCTGAAATCAGATGTACGTCTGATTCAGCACTGGATGGAACAACACGAAAGGCTGCATTAATATGTTGGAATCACTCATAAAGATCGTTCCGGTTTGTGAAACCAGCATCTGCCGGATGCTGAAAATGACACTGATTGTTGTTGTGGTTCTGGCTGCCATGTGGTTTACGCATGAGGCAACTGCAGCACCTCAACCCGCCGCCGAAATGGCATTTGTTTATGATGCGGTTCCGCACGAATCCGTCAGCGTGGAATGCACAGACGGTGCCCAGCAGTTCATGCTACAGCAGGCGCCGCTTGTTCAGCGATCCGCAACGGGTCAGGCCTTTGCTGTCGCAATTGGCAGCATCCTGACGGCAGGCCCTGGAACCTATGATTGTCTGGTTTCTGTATGGGCCGCAGGTGCACAAAGCCCGAAAGCAACGGCCAGCCCTTTGATTGTTGATGCGTCATTGATGGTGGATATCCCAGGGCAGCCTTCCATTCCCGGCCCGCCTGAGCGCGTGGAGCTATGGCGGATCAAAGTTTTCAACGACGGGACTTTCGAGATTATCCCGATTCCAATCCCTGACCAGCAGTCGGCTCAATGAGACTCTACGCATTTTCAAAACTGGTACCGATGGATAGTCTTGCTGATGAGGCGGCTACGGGTCGGTATACCGTTACAACCCAGCATTCAGGAATCAATGCGCGTGGGTTTGCATTAACTGATATTGAGATTGATGACAGAGATATAGCAGCGGTCTCTGCCGATGTCGATATTATCCTGATTGATCCGATGAAACTGGATGATCTGCTGGTAACTCTCAGCCCAGAACAAAGAACCCGGATTGATAAATTCCTATCCCTATCAGGGTTTGATACTCGAACAATGTTTGAGGTTTTTCACCCGTCATCCAAAGCGACCGTCCGTGACCTGGTTCGGTGGATGAAAGGCGTTATGTCTGATTTTTATCTGAAAGATGTTCAATGAGTACCCTCCAGGAATCCGACAATTTTACACGCGCTAATGAGGATCTGGGTGATTCAGGATCGCTGTGGACTGAGTTTATCGGTGGGTCAGGCTCACGCGCTCAGTTAGTCGGCAACCAGTTAGATGGTTTTACGGCAGACAGTAGCAACAATGTTTCGATGACGGGAATCGATCCCGCCTTGATTACTGACGCAGACGAAGAAGTCAGGATTAAATTATCTAATAACGCTGGCTTTTGTGGTGTCGTTTTACGCGCAGTCCAGTACAGCACAAACGATACCAACGCCTACTGCTATTTCCTGAAAAGCAACATAGCTTATATTTACAAAAGAATTAATGGTGGCTGGTCGCCAATGGCCAGTTCCAGTATCACCGCAAGTGGATCGACGCTTTATGATTGCACATGCAAAGCAATAGCGAACGGTGCAAATGTTGATCTGACGTTTACATTCGATGTGGGTGGCGCGAACGAAGCAACAGTTTCGCACACAGACACAACATCTGTGTTTACCGCGAAAGGAACTCTTGGCGTGGGTTGCGGGACAGGCTCTACAGGCTATGCTTTTCTCGCGGATGATTTTGAATATTGGGATACAACAAGCGGCGCGATTGTAAAAACCGTCGCCGACTCAGGTTCTGCTGTTGAAACAATAATCGGCCCCAATGTCACAGTCGGTGTTATTGATGTTGGTGCCAGTAACGAGACTGCCACACCGAGTACCGTAATGCAGTTGGCCGATGTGGGATCGGCGCTTGAGACTGCCGGCCTGTCGGCAACACTGACGATTCAGGAAGCCGGTGCCGGTACTGAAGCCCTCTCCCTGACGGTCTCCCTGTTGATCGGCGATTCCGGTATCGGGGCGGATCTGGCAACCGTACTGGGCAGCACAATCAAACTGGTGCAGGACACCGGCACCGGTGCAGAAACCCTCACGCTCAACACCTCATTCGCAGTGATCGACAGCGCAACGGCAACAGAGCAACCGCTGATCACCGTTGCCGTCAATGTTACCGATGCAGCCAGCGCTGTTGAGGCGCTGCTGCTGGCAACAGGCGTTATCAAAATTGTCACCGATATCGGCACCGCGTCTGAAACACTAAGCGCCAACGGGCAGTTGCAGATAGCCGATACCGGCATCGGAACCGATACCCCGACTGTCCAGGTGTCATTGACACTTCAGGACACCGGATCAGCCGTTGAGCTGGTCACCACCCTGCAAACAATCCTGAAGGCGGTCTCCGATATTGGCACGGCTACAGAGGGCCTTTCCCTGTCTGTCAATGTGCCGGTTACCGATGCAGGAACCGCAGCAGAGAGCGCATCGATCCAGGCAATGATAGCCGTCATCGAGGCAGCAGGCGCAACAGAAGTGGTACTCAAGCAGGTGCCTGGCGAGAGCCACATAGCCAGCATCACATTCGTATTAAAAACCCGGTCGATGACCTTTACCCAGCACTGAGGAGCATGCAAATGAACAACACAATTATCAAGGCCGGCGAATCCGGGCGCATTCACCGCAAATGGACAGTCCAGAAATTCGCACCCGGCGTCTACGAGGCGGGCGGCAAACCCTATGAGGTCATCGAAGAGGAAGGCAACCTGCTGCTGAATGAAGGCATTCAACTGCTGGAAGACTTGCTCATCGGCGCCGGGGGCACTGCCTACAACAACGCCAATGCCCGCTTGGGCGTGGGTGATTCCAGCGCAGCAGAGGTGGCGACCCAGACCGACCTGCAGGGTACGAGCAAAACCTATAAGGCGATGGACACCGGTTACCCGTCCCGCGCCGCTCAGACTATCACCTGGCAGTCAGTGTTTGCCGATGCAGAGGCAAACCACGCATGGGCAGAGGTCACCCTCTCCAATGCTGCCGATGGCTCTGGTGTGAACCTGAACCGCAAAGTCCAGGACCTCGGCACCAAGGCAACCGGTACCTGGACGCTGCAACTGGCGCTGACCTTCAGCTAAGGCCACCTCGATGAGCTGCATCCTAACCGTACCCGCCGGCAACGTATCCTGGCTGACCGTCTCGTTTTTCGACAAAGACGGTTTGCCCGCGACGCCTGCGACTGTTGATTACAAAATCATCTGTCTGACGACGGGTACGGTTATCAATGCAACTGGGTCGATCACACCCACCGGTCCGGTTGAAGAGATCGAAATCACCGCAGCAGAAAACGCCATCGTCAATGCGATAAACACGCGGGAACATCGCCGCGTGATCGTCACCGCAGGCTATGGCGCGGCAAAAGATCATGTCGAGGCCTACGACTACTACGTCAGGAACCTGAACCTGTGAACTATGACCGCATGAACAATTCAGTTCTCCGGGTTTTCGGGGAGACCGTCTCCGTTAAATCCGGCGATCTGATTGTTGAGATGACGGCGGTCTTTGGCAAAGAGGCGCAGGACGTAACCATCGGCAATACCGTATCGATGCGACCCAATGAAACCCTATTGGCGAAAACCACCGACCTGGCGCCGTTGTGTCTGAAACACGGTTCAAAAATCGAAACACGGGAGGTCTGCTATAGCGTGGTCTCAATCGACCCTGACGATACCGGCATGACAACCCTCATCCTGCGGAAATCGTCATGAGCATCACCAACCTGTTTGCCGCAGAACAGCCGATCATTCAGCGCATCACCGACAACGTGACGGGCTTGACCAAGGTCGGGTCAGTCTCCGCCCTGGCGGGGTTTCAGGAACTCGGTTTGATGCTGCCTGGCGTGTTCGTCATGCCTGCGGATTCCGTGATTACCGGCGACCCGCACGACGGTGGTTTTCAAAAAGAGTCTCAGTTCTGGCTGGTGTCTGTGTTGGTTGAACACCAGGAGGATGCCCTCGGACCTGACATCGACACAACGGTCAAAAAGGCCGGCGAAATACTCGCGCAGACAATCCGCGCACTGGTCGGCTGGGCACCGGCAACAGGATTACAACCGTTCGCCTATCGCGGGCGACCAGACCCTAATTACGAACCTGGATACGGCGAGTTCCCGGCGCTGTTCGAGACGGGTTTTATTATCACCGGGATATGAGGACGCAGTAATGCCAGACATCAAACGGCAAAACTACAAACTGCGCTACCCCATTATCCAGGGTGGCGAAGATATCGCAGCGGGGGAGATGGTCTCTCTCCGTGAAGATCAGGCAGCACGCATCAAGGCCCATGAAGCCGAGATGGACGCAAAAAAAGCAGAGGAGGGTAACCAGTGAGCACACCACAAACCAAAGCCGCCAATATCGTACTGGGTGCAGGCTATCTCTATTTTGACGAAGAGGATGCCAGCGGCAACCTGACCGGTGAACGCTACATCGGCGACACGCCGGGATTCTCCCTCTCTATTGCAACAGAGAAAGTGGATATCGACAGCTCAGATGGTCCCGTCGCAGAGGAGCTGGTTTCGATCACGAAAAAGGTGAAGCGCGGAGGCTCTGTTGGCGTGCGTGATGTCGAGGGTGACAACCTCGCTGCATTCGTGCTGGGTGACAAGAGCACCAAAACCCAGACCAGCACCCCGGTCGTCGATGAGGCGCACACGGTAGACACAGACCGCTATTATCAGCTCGGCGCTTCTGTGTCCAACCCTACGGGGGTGCGCAACGTCTCATCGGTAGTTGTAACCGGCACTGGTGGCACCCCGACCTATACCGTCACCAGTGACTATGTGGTCAATGCGGTAGAGGGCCGGATCTATATCGTCCCAGGTGGTGCGATCACAGATGGAACCGGCATCCTGGTGGACTACACTCCGGCGGCCAACACCCGCGAACAGGTCGTATCCAATACCAGCGGCGCCAAAACAGGCGCACTGCGATTCGTCGCAGACAACACCGCTGGCGCGAACCGGGATCTCTACATCCCGCGTTGTGAGATGGCCCCGTCCGGTGACCTGTCGTTCAAGAGCCGCGACAACGCCCAGGAGATGACGTTCGACATCAACGTACAGACCAAGACCGGCTATGCCCAGGTTTACATTGAAGGTCAGGCCGCATGAGCCAGCCCGTAGATGAAACCGAGATCCTCCACCCGGAGCATGAGCTGATCATTAACGGTGAAACCATCACCGTGCATGAGTTCAGTTTCCGTGAAGGGTTGGATCTCGGGCCGGTGATCGCTGGCCTGCTGCCGCAACTGGATGCGGTCGTGGGCGATGGCTCCGACCTTTCCGGCCTGCTCGATGTGCTCTATCAGCACCCGGACGCCCTGGAACAGATGCTCATCATGGCCACCGGCAAAGACAAGGCCTGGATCGACGGGCTGACCGCAGAAGACGGCGACATGCTCGTGATGTTGTTCTGGAGCGTCAACGCCCCTTTTTTTACGAGACGGCTGGCTTCCCGTCGGATGCAAAAGAAGGCCGGGGAAAAGGCGGTCAGGGACCTGCGCTCAGTGAAGTCTACCTGACGCTGATGGCTCACGGTGTTGCCCGCTCTCCGCAAGAGATCGGGCGACTCACAAAACGGCAGATGAGGTTGCTATACAACACGGCAATCAAAATCGACCGGCGCAAGCGGGCAGAAAACATCGTGGATACCAACGCCGGGGTGGTCGCCGGTGACAGTGCAAACGAAAAGATCGAATGGCTATTATCTTGAGGTAACCAGGTTCTGACCCATGGCGGCAATTTCCCTATTAATCCGTGAAGACACCCGCGAGGTGGAGCGTATGCTCAAACACTATCGCGGGGGGGCTTCAAAGGTCATCACCAGGGCGCTTAACAAAACCATCAAACCGGTTGAGCGGGTAGCCGTGCGCAACATGGCAGAGGACCTGCGCATCACCCAGAAGAGCGTGCGAAAGGCCATCAGACTGCGCCGCGCCACCTGGTCAAACCTGCGGGCAGAGGTCCAGGTGACGGGACGACGATTGCCGGTCTCGGCGTTCGCCGCGAAACAGACAAAACCTGGTGTGACATACAGGGGCAAGGGCAGCGGTCGTAAGCTGATCACCGGCGCATTTATCACCACCCTGCGCAGCGGTCATGTAGGCGTTTTCAAGCGGCTGAGCAAAAAGCGTCTGCCGATCCAGGAACTGTTCGGCCCATCGATCCCCCATGTATTCATCCAGTCCCACATCCAACGAGTCATGGACACCGAAGCCGATTCCATCTGGCGTAAAAACCTCGACCATGAATTGAAGTGGTTCATTAAAAATGCCTGATCGTAAAGCAAAATATATCCTTGAAGCGGAAGACCGCACCAAGCTGGCGCTGAAAAAGGCCGAGCGTAACTTCAAGAGTTTTGGCTCATCCATCACCAAAATGATCGGCCCCCTGGCGGTCCTGGGATCAGGTGCCGCACTCACCGGGTTGGTCAGTCAGTCATTCCGCGCTGCCGATGCCATCGGCAAGATGGCGGACAAAACAGGGCTGTCGACTGACTCATTGCAAGAGTATCAGTTCGCCGCTGAACGCTCCGGCATGAGTACCGAACTGCTCAACAACAACATGACCGCATTCGTCAAGCGGGTGGGCGAAGCCAAGCAGGGGACCGGCGCCCTGGTCACGTTCCTGAAAAAATACGACCAGCAGCTACTCGAATCGATCAAAAATTCAAAATCCCAGGAGGAGGCGTTAAACCTCATCGCCGATGCAATCAAAAAAGCCGACAGCGCAACCGAACGCGCCGCCATCGCAAACGCAGCATTCAGCCGGTCGGGTATCGGCATGGTCAACATGCTGCGGGATGGCAGTGCCGGACTGGATGAATTCAGCCGGCAGGCACAGGATGCCGGTGTCGTACTCGAAGAGAGCCTGATCAGAAAAGCCGAGCGCATCAACGACCGCTGGGATACGTTGGTCTCAACGATTGGAACCAGCCTGCAGACAGCCGTACTGAATACGATCTCATTCATCGGCGGCATCAGTGATATCACCAAGCTGGAATCCCAGGTCGGTGGACTGAAAAACAAACTCGATGACCTGAATGACGGAATAGCCGTCTATCAGACTCGAATCGATGAACTCAAGGCGCTGGATAACGACGCGTTGACCCCTGCAATCGCTGCGCTGGAAAAGGGACTGAAAAGCGCACAGGATGAAGCCGCAAAGCTGCAAAATCGAATTGATGAACTCACCGGCAAAAAGCCTGCCCCGTCAGCCGGTGACACTGGGGATGACAAACCGGACGGCTCACAAGACAAACTGAAAAAACGCTTTGAATCTGCCCTCTCAGGCATGCATCGCCAGATCGCCCTGCTCGATGCCACCACCAAACACGAACAGACCCTATGGGAAGTCCAGAATGGCCGGTTCAAAGACCTGAGCGACCAACAAAAACAAGCCCTGCTCGATGCCGCAAAGGCCGCTGACCAGCGCAAGCAGGAGATCGACGCACTCACGGCGCAAAAGAGAGCCGCTGCTGATGCCAACGTCGCCGAACAGGTCGCGATGGAAGATGCCGCAAAAGCCGCAGCAGACTACAACAGAACACTCGAATCACAGGCCCAGACCTGGCGCGATCAGATAAATCCCGTCAACTCGCTACAGCGCCAGATGGAAGAACTCGACCTGCTGCTGGAGAAAGGCAAGATCTCCTGGGAGACCTACAGCGAAGCCATGCTCCAGGTCACCGATGAGATGGACGCCGTCGGCGAGAAGAGCGAGGAAACGGCAGACAAGATGAGCGAGTTCGCCGTCCAGGCGGCCCGCAACATGGAAAATGTTTTTGCCGATGGGTTCTTCGACATTATGCAGGGCAATTTCGACGACATGGGGAGTAACTTCAAATCGACCATCGACCGTATGGTTGCCGACCTGCTGGCCTCTCAACTGCTGGAATACCTGATGGGCAGCTTCGGAACCACGGGGGAGATGGGAGGAGTGTTCGGCAGCTTGATCTCGTCTCTGTTCCACACCGGCGGTATCGCCGGGACCGGCAGCCAGACCCGTGCAGTGCCTGCACTCGCATTTGCTGGTGCTCCCCGCTATCACACAGGCGCTATTGCAGGACTCAGAAGTAACGAAGTCCCCGCCATCCTGGAGCGGGGCGAAGAGGTCCTGACCAAAAACGACCCGCGCCACCGCAACAACGGCGGGGGTGGCACAGTCAATCTGACGCTGAACATCAACAACCCAAAAGACGCCCAGAGTTTTATGCAGAACGAGAACCAGCTTGGCCGTGAAGCCGTCCGCCAGCTCGACAACTGGCGCATGAGGAACACCTGACATGGAAGCATTCGTCGAAGACAGGCTCGATCTGGGCATTCTTTATGGCACCGACGGTGGTCCGGTGTTCCGTACCACCATCATTCCCGCCGCATCAGGCCGCGAAGACCGCAACATCAACTGGAGTGAAGAGGGTGGCGCCTGGGAACTCGGTGACCGTCAGATGTTGCGCTCAACGCTTAGATACATCATCGGCTTCTTCCGCAAACGCCGGGGCCGCGCAGTGGGGTTCCGCTGGAAAAACTGGGCAGACTATATTCTGGATACCCAGACCATCGCCACCGCCGACGGCATCCTGACCGATTTCCAGATCACCAAAACCGAAAGCGACGGGCTGGGCACCGATTACGTCCGGCGCATCCGCAAGCCGGTTGCCGGAACCGTCAACGTCTATTTCGGCACCACTCAACAGATGAGCGGCTGGACCGTCGACACTACCACCGGCATCATCACATTCACCACCCCTCCGCCTGACCTGACAGATATCCGCTGCTCCTGTGAGTACGACCTGCCGGTCAGGTTCAATACCGACCACCTGCCCATGCGATTTGATGCCCTGCGGGCCAGCGACAGTGAAGCCGCCTACTACCTGCCGCCGTTGCCGATCATTCTGGACAAGAGCCAATGAGCGTAACCACCCGGACAACGATCTGGGATTTCACCCTGCTCAACAGTGAGGTGAAGCGATTCACTGAGTTTGATCGTGATCTCACCGTCGGTGGCCAGACCTACCAGAGCGCCTACGGCTATATCCCGAGCGCGATCCAGAAGGGCGTCGATGCCAGCACGGACAACATGGAGACCTCCGGCCCGATCAATATCAACGGCGTGGATGAGGACGACCTGCGGGCGGGTCTGTACGACGCCGCCAAGGTCAAGATCCGCCTGGTCGATTGGATCGACCCGGACGGTCAGCCGCAATATATCCTGCTCGAAGGGCGCCTGGGCAAAGTCACCCACGGCGACGATGCTTTCAAGGCCGAGTTGCTCGGGCTGACAAAGTTGCTGCAACAGACCATCGGCCGCTCCTACCTGCCGACCTGTGACGCTGACCTGGGAGATGCCCGCTGTGGTGTCACCGTCACGCCGGTGGCTGTAACCGTAACCGCCACCACCAGCCTGCGACTGTTCGAGGACTCAACCCTGGGACAGGCAGACGATCATTTCACTACCGGCCTGCTGACCTGGCAGACCGGCGGCAATGCCGGATTCAAAGCGGACGTGAAACGGTTCCTGGCCGGTGGTTCGATTGAACTCTATGAACCGGCAGCTTACGACATCTACCTCGGCGATACCGCGTTGATTCAAGAGGGTTGCGACAAAACCAAGGACACCTGCCGCGATCGGTTCAATAACATCATCAACTACCGGGGGTTCCCGTTTATCCCCGGCATGTCTGAGGTTTTGCGGGGGGTATCATGAGCGTGACACCTGATCAGGTCATCGCAGAGGCCCGCACCTGGGTCGGCACACCCTTCGGTCACCAGGGCCGCATCAAAGGTCGCCGGGTCGATTGTGCCGGGGTGATTATCGGCGTGGCCCGTGCGCTGGGTTTGAGTCAATTCGATTCCCGTGACTATGGCCGCTCCCCGAATCCCGAGCGCATGGGCGCCATCTTGCGCAGTGAACTGATCGAAATCCCGGTCATCGATGCAGAACCAGGTTGTGTGTTTTGGATGGCGTTCGATGCCGATCCGCAGCACGTCGCCATCTATACCGGAACCAATCTGATTCACGCCTATTCAATGGCTGAAAAATGCGTTGAACACCGGATGGATTCTCAACTGAGAACAAAGATCCGCGCGGCATTTCAATTCAAAAAGGTCGATTACTGATGGCGATTCTAGCGATTGCAGCCATCGGCGCCGGTATCGGTGGCACATTGATTCCCGCAGGCATACTGGGCATGTCCGGTGCCGCAATCGGTTGGGCAGCCGGCTCGATCATCGGCAACTACCTGTTTGCGCCAGAGATGCCTGATGTAAACCAGCAGGGTCCAAGAGTCACCGACGACAAAGTGACGAACTCATCCTACGGCGTCGGTCGGGTAAAGGGCTACGGCACATACCCGACTGCGGGTAATGTGTTTGATCAATCCAGTCTCTACGAGATCGAGCATACAGAGACCTTCGAGGCAGGCAAAGGCGGTGGTGGTGGCTCAGTCACTAACACCACATGGACCTATGAGCGGGATATTGCCGTCGGACTGGGAGAGGGGCCAATCGGTGGCATTCTGCAGATCTGGGCAAACGAAGACCTGATCTATGACGCTACGCCAGACGCAACCGTAGTGCGCCCGGACTGGCTGCGGATGAAAGTCTACCTGGGTTCTGAAACCCAGGAGCCAGACCCAACACTCCAAGCGCTGCATGGCGCCACAGATACCCCGGCCTATCGCGGTGAAGCCTATGTCGTTTTCAGTCGCTATTATCTAGCAAATCATGGGCAAAACCCATCATTCAGGTTCGTTGTCGCCCGTAGTGCTGCACTTTCGCATCCAATCACCAATACTCGGTTGTCAGAACAAAATCACACGCTCGGGGCTCTCGGGAAAGCGCTGAAGATGCCGTCGGGCTTGGCTATCTATGCGTATAACAGACCGCTGGCATCTTCTGGAAATATCGCTGTTGCGATGTCTCTGGACACGCAGCTCCCACAGTTTGAGATTGCCGCGCCATATAGTGAGGCGTATGGATATTTTGGCGCTATGAATGTAATTTCTCTCTGCTCATATGATGGCAGTGGATATGGTTCTCATATTGTTGGAAAAATTGGCGGCGGATCAAATTATCGAGTGGGCGTTTTTGATGCTATTTCCGGCGCTCTGGTGGACATGACGACGATTGCAGGCGGCTCATTAACGTATGTGAAGCATATTTATTCTGCAAGCCCAAGTGGTTTTGATCTATTCTCTATTCATCTCGCCCAAACGTCTATATTAGAGCTGCAGGGTAGTGAGTACGTCAGAGTGGGGGTTATGTGGTTTAGGACTGGCTGGCTGAACAGCGAGTATATGGGCGCAGTCAGACCCGATACAGAAGACCTTTATATTCCGATACAGTTTGGTGCTGACGAGGCCATAGCCATTCGTCGCAAGGGCGCGAATACATACAGCTACGTAGAACTCACCTCACTTGATTCTGGTATCAGTGCGCCACAGAACTTTGTTTTTGACAGCGTCAGAGCTTTGACATGGGCTATCTGTGCAACAACAACTCACGGGGCAGCTAGTCCTGTGCTCATATCGATCAACGCCTCCGGCACCATCGTTGATGTTGTGGATTTTTTTACTGACTATGGGCTAACAGAAATTATCAGTGGGAGACAAAATCATGCCGATTTTGACGATTCCACAGGGTGTATCTATTTCGGTTATGGCGAAGCGAAAATACTTGCATGGAATACGACAACGATGGCTGCACCCGATGAATATTCAGGGGGGTATTTCCCTGATCAGATCATCTACCATCACCAAACAGATAAAATTTACTCATTTGTGCAGATGCTGTGGGTGGACTCTCGTAATGCGTCCGTGAGTTCAACGCGGACCAATGCGCTAACCAGTAACCCTGTATCGTTGCAATCCGTCGTTGAGGATATCTGCTCAGAGACTGATCTTGAAATAGCAGAGATCGATGCAGCGCAGCTGGTGAGTTACAACGTAACCGGTTACCGCAGATCCGGGCGGATGCCAGCGCGGTCGATCATCAACCCGCTGCGACAGGCGTTTCTGTTTGACATTGTTGACCTCGGCGGCCAACTGCTGTTTCAACCGCACGGTTCCGGCACTGTGATTAATCTCACGGAAGATGAGCTCGGTGCGCACGCTTATGGAACTCAACCCCCTGAAAAACTGACCCCGGTCAGAACACCGATTGAAGAGCTGCCCTCTGAATTGTCCTTGACCTATATCAACCCTGATCGATTCTACGAGAACGGGGTTCAGTCACAGCGCCGCCTCGCCTCGACAAACCGCAACACCAAACAGGTCGTTATTCCGCTGGTGTTGACCGATGACCAGGCCGCGAAAATCGTTGATTCCCTGCTGCACCTGGCGCACATCGAGGCCGTGGCCTATTCACTGTCCCTGCTGCCGTCACGACTCGGCATCAACGGCGGCGATATCCTGAACGTGCCGAAGGGTAGCAGAAACCATATTGTCCGGGCCGGGCAGATCACATTCGAGGGTGGCTATATCAAAGTGCAGGGCGTCCGCCACGACAGCGACGCCCGTACATCCTACGCCCAGGGCGGCAGCGCTCCAGTGGTCACCACCACGATTGCTGCGGGCGGCGTGGCCCTGGCCTGGGTGCTGGATATCCCTGCACTCAGATATCAGGATCACGATCCGGGTGTTTACGTTGCCGCATCGTCCTACAGCGTTGGCTGGCGCGGTGGTGAGCTGTTCCGCTCGTTGAGCGGGAGTGATTTCTACTCCCTGATCCCGCTGCCGGTTTCCGTTGTCGGGTTCTGCGAAACGGTGCCCGCCGATGTTTACCCGAACCGATGGGACACCACAAACACATTGACTATCACTCTGCTCTCCGGGGATCTTTTTTCCGCATCAGACGCAAACCTGTTGGCCGGCAGCAATGCCGCAGCCTGGGGCGCGCCTGGCCGGTGGGAGATCGTCCAGTATGGCGCGGTGACCGAGCAACCGGACGGCACATTTACCGTATCACGTCTCCTGCGAGGTCGCCGTGGTACAGACTGGGCCATGGGTCAACATGTGGTGGGCGATGTGTTTATCCCCTTGAGCACGTCGAACGTCCGCAGGGTGAAGGGCGACACCACCGAGATCGGCAGCACGTTTGACTATCGCGGGGTGACGTTCGGCGAGTCGATCAATGCCCCGACTGTCGTGACAAAGCAGTTTTCTCATGCCGGGCATGGAATCAAACCCTGGGGACCGGCGCACCTCGCTGTATCAGAGGGCGGTGGTGGCGATCTGGCGATCAGCTGGCTGCGGCGCGGGCGGATGCCGGCGGCCCCACTAGGGACACCGCCGCTGGTTGAGGAGTCTGAGCGATACGAGATCGATATCTATGACGGTGACACGGTGGTTCGGACGATCACAGATACGCCGACAGCAAACGGATCAGTCGTCACGCCTGGCAGTCAATTAGCGCTATACGATGGGGCTGATCGGGCTATTGATAACGTCGTTGATTTCGGCTGCCGGGGGTACCAGATATCAGCCGTAATCGGGCGGGGCTATCCGAGTGACCTATTCAATGGGTGACTCGACAAACACCTGGAGCAGCATCACTCTCGCGTCAAGTGGCGCCATCGATTTTGCCGGGCCGCAGCATATCTCTATCACCCGTGACGGCACCACTGGAGAGTGCCGTACCTACATCGACGGCGGAGCCGCAATCATTGCGAGCTCAACGACGAACGGCACCTACGTCGGGCCAAACACCAAATCAGCCCTGGCCTGCGATATGGATGTAGAGGTCGCAAACGAATGCTATCGCGGAGGCATGCAGCACGTCGCCGTGTGGGAAAACCAGGTAATGACCGCAGCAGAGGCTGCTCGATTGAATCCATTTTGAGGTAGATAGGCGATGAGTAGAGGATATGTAGACGGGCAGCAGAGCCCTGACGTAACGATCAACGGGCTGACCATGGGTCTGGTCACCATCGACCTGTCAGCCGGTGGCAGCATCAACATGACTGATGCGGAGTTCAATCACGCGATATTCAACCTCACGGGAACGCTAACCGCAAACGCTATCCTGGTGGTGCCGGACGACAGCAAGATCTACCACGTCATGAACGCCACGACCGGGGCTTTCACTGTCGAGGTAAAAACCGCAGCGGGAACCGGCATCACCGTCACCCAGGGCAATAATGCAGTTTTGGTGTGTGATGGTGTGAACGTGGTGCAGTTTGCTTGATTTATCGCGCTCCTGCGTGAAATTTTGGTGGGTTGTCAAATGAACAAACGGCGCTGTTTTCTTCTCCATGGGTATAATGTAGATAATGGTGGGGCTGAAACTGTAGAAAAATTAGTTCCCTATATTGCCGCTGCTGGTTTCGATCCTGTTTGTATTGATTACGGGCATTTCAATTTGATTGATGTCCGGGTTAACAATGATGATGTTGGATCCAGGCTGGTGCAAATGATCAGGCCTGGAGACGTATTCATAGGTCATTCGAATGGTTGTGCTATCGCAGCAATGGCCATCGAAGCGGGTGCGCCATTTGCTCGTGGAGTGATGATCCACCCGGCACTCCAGTCGTTCTGGTCTCCGCCGTTGGATCATCCCATCGAACAGGTGGCCGTCTTCAGTCGGTGGAGTGATTATGCAACCTGGAGCGCCTTCCTGCTCCGTGTATTCAGCCCTGGGCGTCTGGTCTGGGGTAGGCATATTTGGGGCGCCATGGGAGCTACCGGGCCTCTATCGAAAGATCCGCGCATAGTTAACAAAGAGGGCGCGCACTTCCATTCGAACGGGTTCAAAGATCCTGAGAAATGGTGTCCGGTCTGGGTTGATACGCTGACTGAGTCATGTGAAAAGTCGTCCGAGATTGGATTATGACGCGTCCCTACGTGAAATCTGGGCGGGTTTGTGGGTGGTTGGGCTGTGGATTTCGCTGTGCCCATTCGAGCTACGCAAAAACTACGCAAAGGGGTCAAAAAGACGCAGTTTAGGCGCATTGAGTGCCAATAAAATCAATAAGTTAGCTATCAACAAGGAACTTAAAATCTCTCGACCTTTGGGTCGTGCCGGTTCGATTCCGGCTCCGGGCACCATTCCTCTACCCGTCATATGGGTAGTATCTAATTCCTCATTCCAACCTGCCCACACTTGGCTATACTGCGGGAAACGCTTCTATAAGTTTCCTCACGGAAGTAGGCAATGGCCCGGCAAACTAAACGTCCCGTATTTCTCAATCTGCTTCAGATCAAACTGCCTGCTGCGGCTCTCTTGTCCGTTGCCCATCGGGCTACAGGCATTGTGATGTTTCTGCTGATTCCTTTTTGCATCTATCTGCTTGAGATGTCCGTATCCGATGAAACAGGCTTTCAACGGGTTTTGGCAATGATCGACAGTTTGCCTTTTCAAATACTGCTGTTTCTGATGCTTTGGATTCTGCTGCATCATCTGCTGGCTGGCATTCGTTATCTCTTGATTGATATGGACCTTGGTGTGGATAGAATTGTCGCCCGTAAGAGTGCCTGGCTGGTGATTTTCAGTGGATTTGCTTCGGCTTCCCTCTTGGGAGCGCTTTTGTGAGCCGAAGCATCTCGGGGCTTCGCGCCTGGATCTTCCAACGCATTACTGCCATCTATCTGGCGGTCTTTGTGCCGATAGCATTGGGATATTTGCTTTTTTACCCAGTAACGAGCTATCAGCCATGGGTCGAACTTCTCAGTTCTCCCTGGGTAAATACTTCTCTCTTACTGTTCGTTTTCGCAATCCTGCTGCATGGGTGGATCGGTATCAGGGATGTGGTGATTGACTACGTTCAAGCGTTCTCAGCTCGGATGCTGCTGTTGGTTCTGGTTGGGCTGGGACTGGTTGCCTGTGGGGTCTGGGCTGCACGTATCCTGTTTAACGTAAAAGGTGTGGTATGAAACTTTCCCGCAGAAGATTTGACACCTTGATTCTGGGTGCCGGGGGCGCCGGTCTGCGGGCTTCACTTCAACTCGCAGAGGCTGAGGCGAGAGTTGCCGTCGTGACGAAGGTTTTTCCCACGCGCTCCCACACCGTCGCTGCGCAGGGGGGTGTCAATGCAGCCTTGGCCAATGTCTCTCCAGACAACTGGCATTGGCATATGTATGACACGGTCAAAGGCAGTGATTACCTGGGTGATCAGGATGCTATCGAGTATATGTGCCGATCTGCCTCCAGGGTTGTTTATGAGCTGGAACACTTCGGAGTCCCATTCTCCCGTCTGGAAAATGGCCGTATCTATCAGCGGGCCTTCGGCGGACAGAGTCAGAATTTCGGTGAGGGACAGGCTTCCAGAACCTGTGCGGCGGCTGACCGGACGGGGCACGCCATACTTCATTCACTCTATCAACAGAACATTCGGGCCAAGACCCATTTCTTTGACGAGTTCTTTGCGATCGACCTGATAAAAGATGATGAAGGGGTCATTCTTGGCGCCCTGGTGCTGGAGATCTCAACGGGAGAGCCGCTGCTCATCGAGGCCAAGACCACACTGATTGCCACGGGTGGTTGTGGGCAATTGTTTCGCACCAACACCAATGCACACATCAATACCGGAGATGGCATGGCGATGGCGCTGCGGGCCGGCATCCCATTGCAGGACATGGAGTTTTTTTAGTTTCACCCCACCGGTATTGCCGGTAAGGGAATGTTGATCACAGAGGCTGCGCGGGGCGAGGGAGGCTATCTGATCAATGGTGAGGGTGAGCGGTTTATGGAACGGTATGCACCCAATGCCAAGGATCTTGCCAGCCGTGATGTGGTCAGCCGTGCCATCTCCACAGAGATACGAGAAGGGCGGGGATGTGGGCCTGACAAGGATCATGTGCTGCTCAAGGTGGATCACCTGGGAGAGGAGGTTGTTCATAAGCGGTTACCGGGTATCCGGGATCTGAGCCGGACCTTTCTCCATATTGACCCGGCCAAGGCACCGATTCCGGTCTTTCCTACTGCGCACTACGTCATGGGTGGGATTCCCTCCGACCGATATGGACAGGTGGTGGTGCCGGTACGTAACGGTCCCGAGGAGGTTATCCCTGGGCTTTACGCTGCCGGTGAATGCGCCTGCGTTTCCATTCATGGAGCTAACCGGCTGGGTGGAAACTCACTGTTGGATATTCTGGTCTTTGGACGCTCTGCCGGTAACCGCATCATCGAGTATCTGCGCGAGAATCGCTATCACCGGCAGATGAATGATGCAGGCGTGGAGAAAGCGATGGCACGACTGCAGCGCTGGAATTTGCCTGGCGAAGGTGAAACGGTCGACAATCTGCGTACAGACCTGAAGTGGGTGATGGAGGAGCACTGCGGTGTCTTCAGAAATGAGGATGTGATGCAACAAGGTGTTGCTGAATTGAAGCGTCTGCGCGAACGTCTTCCCGATGTGCGGCTGCGTGATACCAGCATGATATTCAATACTGCCAGGATCGAAGCGATGGAACTGGAAAATCTGATGGACATAGCTATGGCCACCATGATGTCTGCAGCAGCACGAAAAGAGAGTCGTGGGGCACATTCGCGTGTTGACTACCCTGATCGCGATGACATCAATTGGATGAAGCACAGTCTCTACTATCTTGCAGAGGACCGCCTGGATTTCAAGCCCGTCCGAACCCGCCCGTTATCAGTTGAGAGTTTTCCGCCAAAGGAGCGCGTCTATTGATCATTTTGTTTGCAGCGACCGGGTAAGCGTATGCGTTTCCGCATCTACCGCTATGACCCGGATCAAGACAGGGAACCCTATATGCAGGATTTTGAGCTTGCTGAGACCCCTTCGGGCATGATGTTGCGTGATGCCCTGCTTGCGCTTAAAGCACAGGATGAGACGCTCAGTTTCCGACACTCCTGCGGAGAAGGGGTTTGTGGTTCAGACGGGATGAATATCAACGGCCGTAATGGACTTGCTTGCATTACACCACTGGCCGAGTTGAAAGAACCGGTTGAAGTCAGGCCATTCCCAGGAGTTCCGGTTATTCGGGACCTTATAGTGGACATGCAGGGGTTTTATAAACAGTATCGTTCCGTAAAACCCTATCTGATCCGTCAAGATCCAGAGCCAGAGGTTGAAACTCTACAAACGCCAGATGAGCGGGACAGGCTTGACGGGCTTTATGAGTGTATTTTGTGTGGTTGCTGCACAACATCCTGTCCCTCTTTCTGGTGGAATCCCGATAAATTTCTTGGCCCGGCTGCCTTATTGCAGGCTTGGCGTTTCCTGGCTGACTCCAGAGATCAGGCAGAGAATGATCGACTCGATGCACTGGATGGCCCATACCGGCTGTTTCGCTGTCATACCGTTATGAACTGTGTCGATGTCTGTCCCAAGGGATTGAATCCAACTCGTGCCATTGGGCATATTCGTGACCTGATGTTAAAAAAATCGATTTAGGCACTATTACCCATTCTATATTCTTCAGTGCATCCCCGGATCGTCTTCAACGACCAGGCCCGCGATGCTGAGTTGTTATGACCCGCCCTCATCTGCAACTGTAACAATCTAAACAGTTTTCCTGTGCGCAGAAATAATTGCGAAACAGCTAGCTCTCATACTACACAGCGTGGATTGAGTGTGTAGCAATTAGCGTCTCTACACAGTATCAAGCCATCATGCGAATCCATATGAGGAGAATTTAGATGAAAAAAAGTTTGAAGGCTGTGGCAGGGATTGCGGCTTTGACGATAGGATCTATCAGTGTTGAAGCGGCAGATTATGCAGACATCAGCAATGAAGAATTGGTAAAGATGCGTTCACAGGTTCGGGAACAGTCGTATGAAGATCGTGAAGGTTATCGTACAGAGATGCAGAACAGAATGCAGTCAATGGACAGTGAAGAGCGCACTCTGTTTCGTCAGATGAATGAAATGGGCGGACAAGGAGAGGGTAGTGGAAAGATGAATCGCTATGGTCAGGGTGGCGGCAACGGCTCCGGTAATAAATATCGCTATGGTCAAGGCTCCAGCCAAGGTTCCAGTCAGGCTTATGGGAGTGGTTACGGCTCACGCAACGGCGGCGGCTCCGGTGGCGGCAGGGGACGTGGCCGTTAATGCGGTCGTTACGCATACCATATATGCTCTCATTACCAGTAGTGGCCCTGGCCACTGCTGGTTGTCAGAGTCTCGGTATAAACGAGTCAAATTCCTTCTTTGTTGGCCGCTATACACAATATGTGCTGGGAAACATACCAGATCAGTATGCTGATTTAAGCAACCCTTTGCCCGCTTCTTCAGAAAATATCTCTGATGGAAAAAATCTCTATCAAGCGCAATGCCCGGTGTGTCATGGTGCATCTGGTGAAGGGAATGGCCCGGCAGGTAAGCTGCTGGTTCCCAGTCCGGCCAACCTTTCGATTACCCGTAGGTTACCTGTAGCTACAGATGCCTTCATTTTCTGGACCTTGTCGGAAGGTGGTGAACCGTTCGGTACAGCTATGCCTGCATTTGGTAATCAGCTCACTGATAAGGAGATATGGCAGATTGCCCTCTACATAAACTCTGGCTTTTCCCTTTGATATAAGGAATATCCTAATGATGACTAAACGGCCCGCATGGGTCTGGATCGCCGCCATCATCGCAGTGGTCTTTGGCGTAATGACTATTAAATCAGGTGGCAGCGTACTTTTCATCGATGGTGAAGCCAGACGCGCTGCTGGAAACACCGTGGATTTTGTTCTTTGGTTCAACTTTTCTGCAGGGTTTGTCTATATCGCTACCGGAATTGGCATTTGGTTGGAAAAAGCTTGGGCTCCAGCGGTAGCAATCACCATTGCCATATTGACGTTGTCGGTCTTCGTCGCCTTTGGAATCCATATCCTTTTTGGTGGTGAATATGAACTGCGCACTGTGGCTGCCATGACCTTGCGTTCTGTGGTTTGGATAGCAATCGGAATAACGGGTTACCGGGCTATGTATTCACACCAGTTGCAGGATAGGACTCAATAACTGAGCGCATTGCACCATATGGCAGTGTTGGGACATACTGAGTCATACCTGTTGAGGTTCAGTGAATGCCTATGAGTGGAACTGCGGAAATTAACCGCTTACGCTGGCAGTGCCGCCGGGGTATGCTGGAACTCGATTTGCTGTTGTTTGCCTTTCTTGAAAATGAGTACTCCTCCCTCGACAGGGAGACACGAAAGGATTTTTCGACATTACTGGAATATCCGGACCAAACGCTACAGTCCTGGCTTATCTCAGACAGCAAGATTGCTGATAAGCAAATGTTCGAAATTGTGCGGATTATTCGGCAGGGAGGCCGGGATCATGAGGCGGAACGCTGAACCGATAATTCTACAACCCGCCAGGTCCCCAGTGCAGCAGGTGGTCTTGTCCGCTATTTATGCTGCTGGTTTGTTGGCGCTCCTATCGACTGAGTTGTCTTCCGGACTAAAAACCGTGTTGACTCTGTGCGTGCTCGCACATTTTATCTGGAAGATTGCCCTGATAAAGGGGAGTATTAAAAGCGCATCGATTAGTCGATTGGTGTGGGAACCGGAAGGTAGCTGGAAACTGACATTTTCAGATGGACGGCAGCTATACGCACAACTCAAGCCGTCAAGTTTTTGCAGACCCTGGCTGATCATCCTCAATTTTTCCATTGGGAGATTTCAACCGCAGCGTTCCGTTATTTTGACGAGGGGGAGGTTGGACAAAATGACTGCGCGTACCTTGCGCAAGCGACTTCTCAGGGAGAGAATGCCTGCTGGTCGTTCAAAGCAAAGCGGAAGGACGAACCTATGATATGAGGTTCATCCTTCATTAAAAACAATAGTCTATGTAATGGAGACTCGGCGAGCTATCTGCAGATGTCAACATCCGCTTCAATCATCATTTCGACGATGACTTCAATCTCATCCGGATTAGTCTCTGCGAGTTCGCGTAATTCTGCGCAACTGACTGTAAGTGTGTCTTTCATGGTAGTCACCATAACGTTAAATAATTAAATACTAATGTAGCTGTTGCTTTATGGGAAGTCAACTCTTTTTCTGCAAAGGAAGTCAAAGTTTATGTAGATAGATCAATGAGATATGACGTACTGAGGACCCGATAAAGATAATTGTGAAGTAAATTCATTGGAATACATCCCATTTTTACTCAACCGGGTTGACTCCTTCGGTTCATTTCGGGGAGTCATTGATAATGATAATAACTGTTTGGATGAGAGCCCGGACAAGGCGCTGGTGGATAAATATATGAACGGACGTGCCTCCAGCATATTCAGTTTCGGCATCCAGGGGGGAATCGCAGCCGATACAAAAATCATCGATGCCTTGCAACTAGCGGTGCGTCTGGTGAATATCGGTGATGCCAAGACGCTTGCCTGCCACCCAGCCACCACCACCCATCGGCAGCTCAATCCTGAGGAGATGGAAAGAGCAGGTGTTTCAGCGGATCTGGTACGTCTCTCTGTTGGTCTGAAGCATATCGATGATATTCTCGCCGATATCGATCAGGCGCTGGCGTCGGCGACAATGCCGACACTGATGACTTTTTGCAGGAAACTGCGGGGAACTTAGTCCTAAGAGATGAAATATTGTTATGAAATAATAAATTCAGAACGCGTTTACGATGGCTTTCTAAAATTGAACCGCTACCGGTTAAAGCACGATCTCTACGAAGGTGGCAGCAGTCGGGAACTTATCCGGGAGAGACTGGAGGGGTTGCAGGCTGCCTCGGTTTTACTCTATGACCCAAATCTGGACCAGGTCGTTCTGGTGGAACAGTTTCGTATCGGTGCATTGGATCATCAGGACCTTCCATGGGTGCTGGAGACGGTGGGCGGTTACATCGGTGAAAATGAATCCCCGGAGGAGGTGGCACGCAGGGAGGCGGAGGAGGAGGCCAACTGCAAAATCACCGAGTTGGAATCGATATGCACCCTGATGGTGAGTCCTGGCCACTCCGTGGATCAGATTTTTCTCTTTTGTGGCCGGGTGGATGCCTCGCAGGCAGGTGGCGTCTTTGGCCTGGATCACGAGGGAGAGGATATCCGGGTGGTGGTCATGGATGCGGAGCAAATCATTTCTGAACTCTATGGCGGCCGCGTCAACTCCACCAGCATCATTATTGCCGTACAGTGGTTGGCAAAAGAGCGTGAAACCCTGCGTGCTCGATGGTTATCTCTTTGATCTTAGTGAAACCCATCGCTCTATTTCCTGTCTACACTACGTCAAATCTGCTCAGCCTTAATCCCCCCACGTTTTTTCAGGAGTAAATGAATGTCGACCATATCGAGAAAATGGGTGATCCTGTTGCCGATCCTTTTGGGTGTCGCGATATTCATATTCCTGAAGCAGGGCAAGGCACCCCCAGTGCAACAGGAACCCGCAGAGATTCCCAAGCTCGTCAGGAGTATCTCGATTCCCAGTCTCGATGTTGTCCCCAAGGCCGTCGGCCACGGCACAGTACGTCCGGGTTTTACCTGGGACGCTGTAGCACAGGTCAGCGGCAAGATCCTTGAAAAACATCCGAAGCTGAAAAAAGGGGCCATTATTCCGGTTGGTCAACCGTTGCTTCGGATCGACCCCACGGATTTCGAGCTGGTTATCACTCAGATCAAAGCCGACATCCAGGCCAGTCAGGCACAACTTCAGGAACTCGAAGCCAAAGCAACCAATACTCGTGCTGCCCTGGCCATCGAAGAGCGAGCCCTGCATCTGAATGAATCAGAACTGCAGCGCAAGAAAAAACTGATTGGGAAGGGGGGCGTCAGCCGCTCTGATCTGGAGAGTCAGGAACAAACCCTGTTGGCGCAGAAACAGAAACTGCAGTCGCAGGAGAACACACTTAATCTGCTCCCCAGTCAAAAAGCACTGGTGGAGGCGCAGTTGGCACGCCACCAGGCGAAGCTGGCTACCGCTGAGCGGGATCTTCAGCACACTAAAGTACAAATGCCATTTACCGGACGTATTGCCGAAGTCAATTTTGAAGAGGAGCAGTATGTCAGGGTGGGTGAGATTCTGCTCGAGGCAGACGATCTGCAACGTGCCGAAATAGAGGTGCAGATCCCGATTGAGCAGATAGCACCACTAATGCGCTCTGAAAAAAACGTGAATATATTAAATGCAGTGCAATCCGATTCTCATCATTTGTTTGGCATCACAGCCGAGGTGAAATTGAATCAGGGACTGCTCAAAGCTGTTTGGCAGGGGCGGGTTGCCCGCATGAGTGACACCCTGGATCCCAAGACAAGAACGGTTGGTGTGATAGTGGAGGTGGACGAACCTTATGCCAACGTGCGACCTGGTGTGCGTCCACCTCTGCTCAAGGGGCTTTTTGTTGAGGTCACGCTGATGGGAAGTGTACGCACCAACAGCCTTGTGATACCTCGTCTGGCCTTGCATGACGATACGGTCTATCTGGTTAACGCGCAAGACCGTTTGGAGATCCGCAGAGTGGAGATTGAACTACTGCAGCCGGAATATGCAGTGATTCGCAGCGGCGTGGGGTCTGGTGAGCAGGTTGTCATCTCTGACCTGGTTCCCGCCATTGAAGGCATGTTGTTATCGCCGCAGACAGATGAGGCGGCTCAAACCATGCTGGGCCAACAGGCTGCTGCAGAGGGCGTCCAACCATGATCGAGTTCTTTGCCCGACACCCCACTGCCGGAAATCTGCTGATGCTGTTTCTGGCCATCCTTGGATTAACTGCACTGCCAGGTTTGCAGCGGGAGACTTTTCCTGACTTTGCCAGTGATGAGATTGAGATACGGGTCGTCTATCCGGGCGCCAGTGCTGAGGACGTGGAAGAGGCGCTATGCCAGCGCATCGAAGATGCCGTCGACGGTATCAGTGATGTCGCTGAGATGCGTTGTGATGCCAAAGAGGGTTTCAGCGTTGCTGTGGTGGAGATGGAGGAGGGGGGAGACCTGCTTCGTTTCAAGGATGACATCAAGACTGAGATCGATGCCATCGACAATTTTCCTGAGCAGGTGGAACCACCGGTCATCCGGGAACTGGGGCGTACTAACAGAGTCGTCTCCATTGCGGTTACCGGTCCTATGTCGGTGAGTCATCTGAAAGCCTATGCTGAACAGGTAAAGGATCGATTGCAGGTGCTTCCCGAAGTTTCGCAAGTCGATGTCAAAGGTTTTTCAGATCACCAACTGCGTATCGAGGTTCCTGCTTCAGCACTGCGTCAATACGGCGTAAGCATGTCTGATATTGCCAATGTCATTGCCCGTCAGGGTGTGGATCTGCCAGCCGGATCCCTGGAAACAAGGGAACGGGACATTCTTCTCCGCTTTACCGATCTGCGGAGGACACCGGAGGAGTTGGCGGATTTGATTGTGGTCAGCGCCAGTTCCGGCTCTGAGATACGTCTGGGGGATATCGCCCATATCAGTGACCGCTTTGAACTGGACGAGGACAAAATTCTCTTCAATGGCAAGCGTGCGGCAATTCTCCAGATCAACAAGACCAAGCAGCAGGATACGCTGGTGGTTATAGATGCGGTCTCCAACTATCTGGATGAATTGCGCTTGACTGCACCCTCCGGTGTGACCTTTGCGCTCACCGAGGATCGCTCATCGGTGGTGCGGGATCGCCTCTCTTTGCTGCTGAAAAATGGCGCCCAAGGTCTGCTGCTGGTGTTCCTGACCATGTGGCTCTTCTTTCAGGGACGCTTTGCCTTCTGGGTGGCAATGGGGCTGCCGATCTCATTTCTGGGGGCGCTCTTCTTCATGAGCGTGTTTGGGCTAACCATCAATATGATCACCATGGTGGCGCTGTTGATTGCGATTGGCCTGCTGATGGATGACGCGATCGTTATTGCAGAAAACATCGCCACGCACCTGAAACGGGGAAAGACCGCCATGCAGGCGGCAATCGAGGGAACCCGGCAGGTAGCGCCCGGTGTGCGCTCATCATTTCTGACCACCATCGCCGTATTTGGACCCTTGGCGTTTCTCTCGGGACATCTGGGCAAGGTATTGCAGTTCATACCGATGGTGCTGATCCTGGTGATTGCAGTCAGTCTGATCGAGGCCTTTCTTATCCTGCCGCACCATCTGGCGCACTCATTGAAACACCATGAGAAGGAGACTGGACGCTTCCGGCAAGCCTTTGACGATCGCCTGCAACGTTTCAGGGATGTCACTCTGGGGCGTATCGTCGATAGTGTTATTCATCAACGCTACTGGTTTGTCGGTGGTGTAATCGCCTTGTTCCTGATCAGTATCGGTATGATGGCGGGAGGCAAACTCAAATTCCAGGCCTTTCCCGCGCTGCCAGCCATGGAGAGCGAAGCGAAGGCTGGTAGTCCCCGGTAGCCGCGAGGCCGCACTGCTTACCCGGCGTGCCTTGCGCCAGAGGGGAAGCAAAGTAGGCATCCGAGCGCGGCGTCCAGTCATCGGGAGCTGGCAACGGAGCGGCAACGAGCTTGCGAGGTTGTCGCGTAGTGCCAGTGACCGGGACGGCCGGGGCACAAACAGGTTGTCGAAGGCCGAGTCGATTTTGGGGACTGGGATGTCCCAAAATCTATCACGAGGTCGAAGACTCACTTGATATCGAGGGTGACACCATCGAGGCGCGTATCCTGCTGCCTCAGGGCACCCCCCTATGGCGTACGGAAGCCGTGGTGGAGCAGGTGACTGATGGGCTGAAAAAAGTGGATGAGACGTTCACGCCGTTACAGCCAGGCGGCCAACATCTGCTGAAGAATGTCCAGATCCGTTTCAACTCCAACATGGATGCCAACGAGGCAGGTCCCCATGTCGCCACGGTGACTGTCGATCTGTTGACGGCTGAAGAACGTAGCGGCTCATTGGACGATGTGATCAATCAGTGGCGTAGTGAGGTGGGCGATATCCCTGATCTTGATGCCTTGAGCTTCAAGGAGCCGGTAATCGGTCCGGGCGGAATTCCTATGGAGATTCGTCTGGTGGGCGATGATCTGGATCAGCTCAAGCAGGCATCACGGGAGCTTCAATCCTGGCTGTCACGCTATCGAGGGGTATTCGATGTTAGCGACAATCTGCGTCCCGGCAAACCGGAGTTGCGCCTGAGTCTGAAAGAGGGGGCACTCTCTCTGGGCCTGGATGCCTTTACCATTGCCAATCAGTTGCGGGCCGCCTTCCATGGAACCACTGCAACAGAGATCCAGGTCGGGCCTGAGTCCTATGAAATCGATGTCCGGCTCATGGATCAGGATCGTTCCGATCTGACCGATATCGAGATGTTCAGAATCACCACCGCGGCCGGTGACCAGGTTCCCCTCAGCGCCGTTGCGTACATTGAACATGATCGCGGTTACGCCAGTATCCAGCGCGTAAACGGGAGGCGCACCATAACGGTTCAGGGCGATATCGATAGCCGAATCGCCAACGCAGCCGAGATTGTCGGCCATACAAAAAAACACTATCTGCCACAATTGCTGGAGCGCTATCCCGGTATCAGTGCCGGGATCGAAGGCGAGTCAAAGAGGACCGCCAAGACAGCAGCCTCCATGCTGCGGGCATTCGGTATCGGTCTTGTCGGTATTTTTATCCTGCTCAGCTTTCAGTTTCGCAGTTATATCGAGCCGGTTGTCGTAATGACAGTGATACCACTGGCTTTGATTGGTGTTGTTTGGGGCCATCTGTTGATGGGGCTCAACCTCACCATGCCGGGTGTCATCGGTTTCGCCTCTCTCTCGGGAATTGTGGTGAACGACTCTATTCTGCTGGTTGAGTTTTTGAAGCTGCGGGTACGGGAGGGACATGCAATTGTCGAGGCGGCAAAGATGGCGAGTCGGGAGCGGTTCCGCGCAGTATTGTTGACCTCCATTACCACCATTGCCGGGCTTATCCCGCTGCTGCTTGAAAAGAGCATGCAGGCGCAAATTCTGATACCTCTGGCTACCAGTATCGTTTTTGGCCTGTTGGCGACCACTATGCTGGTGTTACTGGTGGTGCCGGCGCTGTTCAGCATACTGAACGACTTTGGTCTGCTGTCTGAACAGGATGAGGAGGAAACGCCCGGAACCTCTGATTTATCTGTCCAGTAGTTCCACCTTGATCCAGGTCGAGAGCTCGTCGCTGGCGCGGGTTCCCGCCTGCATGCCGATATTGGATGTTCTGTTCGAACCGGCTCGGCTTATGCTGCTGAGGGGAATCCATTCTCCAGGTTTGACACTGACCACCGTTGTGCTTTCGGTGTGCCTGACTGTTTCCTGATGACGTCCGGGTTGTGCGTGGCGGTTGGTGATCTCCAACCTGATGCGATCACCGATGATTTGAGGCGTTACATGGAAACCGGAGCTGATATCCTGATACTCCGTAGTGCTCTGATATCCGGCAATGGGGCCAGCTATTACCCCGGTTCCGGTTTCAACAGGCCGGATGATACCCGTTTTTATGAAGGCGGATTGACCCTCCAGGATCTGTATCGTCCGGCTGGCATCAGTGTGGCTTTGGGTTGTATAGCGTTTAATACGGCCTCTTTCCGATTGAGTGCCGATTCTGATGCTGTCATTCCCGGCGTGAATTTCGAGCTGTTGTCTCTGCCGTTGTGATGGTGCATGTTCGCGAACATGGATCAACATCCGCCTTGGCGTATGGTCGAACTCGTTGATGATCTTTTTTATCTCAACCATGCGTTCTGGCGAGGTGCGAATAATCAGCTTGTTGTGCATCCCCTCTATCGTGCCCTCAGGACCCACGAAGGGTTTGAGCAGAGGGATCATCTCCTGGGGTGTCCTGCCCTTGAGTTCGAAGATTTCCAAACTCTCTGCCTGGGCCTGGAGTGGAAGAAACATGAGGATGAAAATCAGGCAGATGGATTGGGCCATGGAGTTTTCCAACGATAGATTGCGGCAGCAGGCTATGAGTTCCACTACAAGTGTAGCCGCCAGAGTTCTGCATCCGGTTCCCCAGTCTCCCAGGCTTCATCGAATATCTCTGTCAGTTGATGAACCCTGGGTCGGGCATTGAAGGCGGCAACGGCATCGTAGCGGGTCGGCTGTGACCGGTGCAGATAACCGCAACCATCCACCAGGATGAAATTCTCTGGAAATTGTTGGTAGGTCTCGCCAGATTTTCTGATCTCAACGGTGGAGGTCAAACGTTGTGCCAGTGTGGCCAGACGATGCCCCGTTTTTTGTATCGTACTGTTGTCCTGCAGCAGTATCCGTATTCTGGCAAAACGGGAGTTGAGCGCCAATCGCTTAAAGGGTTCGAGGAACGCTGTTTTGTCAAATACCAGTGGATCGAGATTGCGGGTGAATATCTGCAACTCTCGATTTGCCTGTTCGACAAGTCGTGATGCAACGGCAAGGTTTTCGGCGGGATCATGCAGGTAAAAAGTGTCGCTGGTAACACCAAGGATTGCGTTCTGAAAAGTGGACGCTTGATCAGGCATTGTTCAGAGGCTCCTTTGTCATACGGCGGTGTGGGATGCCGGCATCCATGAACTCATCACCCTCTGCAACGAAGCCACGCTGTGCATAGAAGGAGAGCGCTGTTGATTGGGCATTCATGAACAGGCCGGGGTAACTGTTCTGATCCGCGATGACCAGCATTTTTTGCAAAAGGGCTTGGCCGACGCCGCGTCCACGCCAGGAGCGAATGACTGCCATACGCCCAATCTGGCCAGTTTGCAGCAGGCGTGAGGTACCGATCGGCTCTCCTGTCTCCCGCTCCACGGCGAGCAGGTGCAGTGCATCTTCATCCAGACCATCCCACTCTAGTGCTGGTGGTACATGCTGCTCATGAACAAAGACGATCTCTCTGACCTGTTTCAGCAAAACCTGGTCTTCAGACCAGTGGGCAATACGTATCTGAAAGGCCGGCTTAATCATCAGGAAACCCAAAATGGCCGTCGTTGTAGAGGTCACAGACCAGCTGCAGATAGTCGGGCTGTTCCAGCCAGACTTCAAGATAGCCGTAGTGCAGTGCCTGGTAGTGGGTGATGACCGGGAGGAAATCCCCCTCATCTGAGGGGAGCAGATACTCTTTGCCGTTGGCAAAGAGTGAGTCGTTACCCTGGTCGCCACGGCTGAATGCCAAACGCGTGTAGGGATTGCGGTGGATGACCGCTACCTCCCTGAATCGATTATGGAAGATATTGGGATCGAGTGGCTGATCCTGTGCCTCCACCTGAAGATTCAGTTTTCCTTCAGTGATAAAACGTCCGAACCAGCGGCGCTGGTGATCGCTATCTTCAGTGAGCAGTTCACCGAGCAGCGTCCTTATTTGTTCAAGCGCCTGGGGTTTGATCTCGGCACTGGCAGACTGGGGTTTGAGCGGTTTGTCGCGTAAACGACCTGATGCGATACGATGTTGCACCAGCTCCTCACACCAGGCGGCGGCCATCTCTCTGAATGCAGGTGCCTGAAACCCTATCGAACAACTCAAGCATTCACCCGCAGCGACGCCCCAGTGGGCAACATTGGGGGGCAGATAGAGCATATCTCCGGGTTCCAGCAGCCACTCATCTTCAGCATTGAATTCCGGCAGGATACGCAGGTCGAGACCGGGGATGTAATCATTCTCGGTGACTCTCTGATAGTGGATCTTCCAGCGGCGGCGTCCCTTTGCCTGGAACAGAAAGACATCGTAATCGTCGATGTGGGGGCCTACCGAACCCTGGTCAACAGCATAACTGACCATGACATCATCGAACCGCCAATCGGGCAGGAAACGAAAATATTCCGTCAGTCTGGCAACTTCAGGCAGATGTTTGTCCACATCCTGTACCAGGAGCGTCCAGTGACTCTCAGGCAGTTTGGAAAATGTCTCGTCATCGAAGGGGCCGTGGCGGGCTTCCCAGGGTGTTGACCCGTGTTTTTCCAATACCAGACGGGATTCGACATCCTCCTCACAGGCAAGTCCTGCCAGTTCGTCAGGTTCAAGATGGCATCTGAAATCAGGCAGCGCCTGACGAAAGAGCAGGGGTTTCTGCTGCCAGTAAACGGCGAGGAACTGCTCCGCAGTCAACCCGTTGGGAAAATTCAATGTCTGCATAGTCTGATCTGTGTGGTCACTGCGATTCGGACAGGTCTGATTAATTGCCTCATTGTCATCGCGACGTAAGGTGAGATTTCCTGCCGATTTGTCATTGCTCAAAAAGACAGTGGGTTAATGATTCCTCAAAGTATAAACCAACCCTTCCGTCAGGGCGGGGGCTGATAAATGGTTTTTTCTACTGAAAGTTAGTGAATTGTGACAATTTCGGGACGGTTGCGAGATTACCAGGACTCAGACTTGATTGTGCAGGAGATCCTGTAACAACACTGTTTTGAGGAGATCATTATGAAAAGACACATCGCTACCCTTCTACTGGCAGGTGGCATCCTGGCTTCATCACCATTACTGGCAAGGGATATCAATGTAGAGGTCACCAACCTTACCAGTGGCATCTATTTTACCCCATTGTTGCTTGCTGCCCATGATCGGTACACCCATCTGTTTGAAGTCGGCACTGAAGCGACAGTGAGTCTGCAGGCTGCAGCTGAAGGCGGGGACATTTCTGGCCTGATTGGCGATGTTGAGGCGGCCGGTGGTGAGTATGTGGCTAATCCAGCTGCCGGGCTACTGGGCCCTGGTGAGACTACGGATGCTGAACTGGATATTCATGGCCACTCCACCTCACGTCTGTCAATTATTGGCATGCTGCTGCCCACCAATGATGGCTTTGTTGGATTGGATGCCATCAAAATCCCCAAACGGAAAGGTATCTATACCTATTTACTCAACGGCTACGATGCTGGAACCGAGGCCAATGATGAGATTGTCAATGGCGCTGGTGCTCCAGGTGCGCCCGGTATCCCCGCCGATCCGGGTGGCTACAACGGTAGTGGCGCCACCGGTGTATTTGACGCAGAACAGAATGCCCGCGTTCATATCCACAAGGGCGTGGTGGGTGACCAGGATTTGATCGGTGGAAACAGCGATCTCGACAGCCGTGTCCATCGCTGGCTGAATCCTGTTGCCCGGGTCGTTATCCGTGTCGGCAAACATCGGGATGATGATTGAGCGATCCGGATTAACGAGAGGCATATAAAACGGGCAAAAGAAAACCCGGCACACCAAGTTGGGGGAGGTATGCCGGGTTTTAAATTGCACGCACAACTGAAGACCCTGTGTTTGCGGACACGAACGGGAGGACAAGCCAATTCAGGTTCGTGCGTACAGAGTTAGTATGAACTAAATTCCTTATGCAAAACTGTGCTGGAGATCACGTTTCAGGGCAAATTTGCGATCTGCGTCATATTTTTTCTGCCTGCTGAGCGGCATTTCCGATATAGCTCATCGGAGTCATGTTTTTCAGTGAGACCTTGGCCTCCTCGGGAATCTCAAGCCCCTCGATAAAGCGCTGTAGATCCTCTGGTGTAATACGCTGTCCACGGGTCAGTTTCTTGAGCTTTTCATAAGGCTGTTCGATGCCGTAGCGGCGCATTACGGTCTGTATCGGCTCCGCAAGCACCTCCCAGTTGCCCTCCAGGTCCCGCAGCATGGCATCGCCGTTGGCTTCGAGCTTGCTGATACCACGCATGATGGATTGCAGGGCGATGCTGGTGTGGGCAATGCCGACCCCCAGATTGCGCAACACGGTGGAGTCCGTAAGGTCGCGCTGCCAGCGGGAGATCGGCAGTTTGGCGGCCAGGTGGCCGAAAAGCGCATTGGCGATGCCCAGGTTACCCTCGCCGTTTTCAAAATCGATGGGATTGACCTTGTGCGGCATGGTGGAGGAACCCACCTCACCGGCGATG
This sequence comes from bacterium endosymbiont of Escarpia laminata, assembly GCA_003660235.1. Taxonomy (GTDB): domain Bacteria; phylum Pseudomonadota; class Gammaproteobacteria; order Chromatiales; family Chromatiaceae; genus QGON01. Next base: position 46,748 of record QGON01000053.1, read on the forward strand.
GTTTTCTGTTTGAAATAACCCAGCGAGATGTAACTCCAGATGTCCCGGCAAAAATCGATCAGGATAGTGTTGAATCGGGCGGTGGCATCGAACAGTTCCGCGATATAGTCGTGGGGTTCGATCTGGATGGTATAGGGGTTCCAGTCCAATCCCAGGGATTCAATGAAGTCTTTGGCAAAACCGGGCCAGTCGACCTCTGGATAGGCAGAGATGTGGGCGTTGTAGTTGCCCACAGCCCCATTGATCTTGCCCAGCATCTGCAGATTGGCGATCTGTTCGCGCTGGCGATGCAGGCGGTAGACCACGTTGGCCATCTCTTTGCCCATGGTGGAGGGAGATGCAGGCTGACCGTGGGTGCGGCAGAGCATCGGTTGATCCGCCAGTTCATGGGCAATGGTACGGATTGCGCTGATTACCTCATCCATCTGAGGTAGCAGGACCTGCCCACGGCCCTCACGCAGCATCAGGGCGTGAGAGAGGTTGTTGATATCCTCGGAGGTGCAGGCGAAATGGATAAACTCGCTGATCGCCTCCAACTCATTGTTGCCGGCAATCTTCTCCTTCAGGAAATACTCCACCGCCTTGACGTCGTGGTTGGTGGTGCGCTCGATATTTTTGACCCGCTGGGCATCCTCTTCGCTGAACCTTTCAACGATCCCATCGAGAATATTGCTGGCGTGTTCGCTGAGCGGGGGGACTTCGGCAATAGCGTCGTGGTTTGCCAACGCCTGCAGCCAGCGGACCTCCACCAGCACTCTATGCCTGATCAGGCCGAATTCGCTGAAGATTGGACGCAAATCGGCGCTCTTGCTGCCATAACGCCCGTCCACCGGTGAAACTGCGGTAAGTGTGGAGAGATCCATGATTGTCAACTCGTCTAGGTAAATCGAAGACGAGAATTATAACCGCATGTTCACTCTGATGGTGAGAGTCCTCTGCGCTATTTCATGCAGTCCCAAAAAAGGCAGGAGGCGGAGTCGATGAGGCCCATAGCTGTTTTCGCAGTTGCCTGCTCGACTCCCCTCGTGAGAGGGTGGATAGTGCAGATTTACTCCGCTTTCTCTTCCGCTCCGCCCATCATCTCCATGCCTTTGGCCTTGGCGGCATCGTAGTACTCGCTCGATTTCTCGCCGATTGAGCTACCGATATCACCGGCGGTCTCTTTGGCAGCGTCATAGTATTCACCCGATTTTTCTTTAATGGCGCCACCGACTTCGCCGGCAGTGTCTTTTGTCGATTCGTAAATTTCCTTGCTTTTCTCTGTTACAGCATCATAGGTGTCAGCAGAGACTTCCTTGGTTTTTTCCCAAGTCTCTTTCCCCATCATTTTGGCTTGATCGGTCAGTGACGGGTCAGCCACAGATGCCGCTTCATTTGATGTGCTGACGGCTGTCTGTTCCGGTGCAGGTGTGGCCACAGGCGCGGGGGTGTTGGACTCGCCGCAGGCGGTGAGGGTCAAAGCGATGACGAGGGGCAAAGCTGAATGGAGCAGTTTCATAATAAAATATCCTGATCGTTTGAAATTTCGATTTTCAGGGTACTACAGGCCCTGATTGTGAGACCGGCGACACTGTCGCATTTAACAATTGTTCAAATACTCATGTGGACTGATCCAACAGTTTTTTTGCGGTGGCCAGATAATTTTTCCTGCCGAACACGATTTGCACCCTGCGTCCGCCGGTTTGATGCCACAACATGGCGGAGCGGATGCCTGCGAGCAACAGGGTGCGAATCCGGTTCACATTGTCAGAATTCTGCAGATAGACAGGCTCCCCCTGAACCATGATTCTTGGTTGCAGGGTGCTGACGTTCTCGGCATATATCTCTGCCAGGGAGGCGAGAATATTGGAGTGCATCTCAGGGAAATGTGCCAGGCGGGTTGTGGTCAAATCGATGCCCTTGCGGATTTTCGTCAATCGCTCCGGCAGCTTTGAGAGTTTGCGTTCGAGTTGAATCAAAGCGAGAAGATACCCGGTGACTTCCGCATCCCGTTTGGCTTCACCACTCAGTTGACGGTAAACTTCGCGCAGGCCGAAGGCAACGCCATTGATGCCACCGAAAACATCGGAAACAGTTCCAGCATCTGTCTCGAACAGACTGTGAATACTGCGGGTCATGATCTCCGAATCCGCCATTCCCCGCCGTCCAATCTGCTGCACCAGTATAGCTGCCTGGAAGATGCCGGCCAGTGCCAGGGTACGGTCCTCTATGCTGTATTTCACGATGGGTAAGTCTCTCCAGAGGGGTATGAGGATTCGATAATGCCGCCGCCGAGGCAGTCGCCATCCCGATAGAATACGATGGATTGGCCGGGTGTCGCGGCCCGTTGGGGTTCGTCGAATATGGCTGCACAGGTGTTGCCCGGTCGCAGAAGGACTTCACACGCTTGCAGGGACTGACGGTGCCGCAGGCGCGCTTCGCATGACAAGGGAAATTGGGGTGACTTGCCGGAGACCCAGTGCAGCTGGGTTGCGAGGACTCCTCCACTCATCAGCAGGGGATGGTTGTGGCCCTGTGCTGCTATCAATATGTTTCGTTGCAGATCCTTTGCCACCACGAACCAGGGGGCCTCGGCGCTATGCTTCCGGCCGCCGATACCCAGACCTTGTCTTTGTCCCAGGGTGTAGTACATCAATCCCTGATGATTTCCGAGGGTAACACCTTCAGGATCTTCTATACGACCCGGATTGGCCGGCAGATATCGACTGAGAAACTCGCGAAATTTTCGCTCCCCGATGAAACAGATGCCGGTGCTGTCCTTTTTTTTATGATTGGGAAAACCGGCTTTCTCGGCAACTCTTCTCACTTCCTCCTTCTGCAGGTCACCCAGTGGGAAGAGGGTGCGGGAGAGTTGTACCTGACCCAGCATATAGAGGAAGTAGGTCTGATCCTTGCCTTCGTCTGCCGCTCGCTGAAGTCGATATTCACCGCCGCGATCACCGAGGCGTGCATAGTGCCCCGTAGCGATGCGTTCCGCGCCCAGAGACTCCAGTGCATAGTCGAGAAAGGCCTTGAACTTTATCTCCCGGTTGCAGAGCACGTCGGGGTTGGGTGTTCGTCCTGCACGGTACTCATCGAGAAAATAGGCGAATACCCGATCCCAATATTCAGCAGAGAAATTTACGCTGTGCAACGGAATGCCAAGTATGGCTGCCACATCCCGGGCATCCTTGAGGTCTTCTGCCGCGGAGCAGTACTCAGCGTCGTCATCCTCCTCCCAATTTTTCATGAACAGGCCTTCGACCCGGTAACCCTGTTCTTGCAGAAACAGGGCCGCGACGGATGAATCGACGCCACCGGACAGGCCGACAACGACCAGGCCCCGGTCACCACTCATGTTTGATCCCCTTTTTGTGCACTGCTGTGCCGAGTATCCAATTGACGCCATTTTCCAGGTTGCAGATCGCCCAGGTCCCAGTGCCCGACTGTCGTGCGTACGAGCCGTAGGGTGGGGTGTCCAACTGCGGCAGTCATGCGCCGGACTTGCCGGTTGCGGCCTTCGCGAATCTTGATCTCCAGCCATTGGGTGGGAATCTTCGCTCGATAACGTACCGGTGGATCGCGTGGCCAGAGGTTCGGTTCTTCCAGCAGTGTTGCCTGCGCCGGCAGAGTGGGGCCATCCTTGAGCTGGACCCCCTGTCGTAACTGTTCGATCGCTTCGGCATTGGGTATTCCATCCACCTGTACCCAGTAGGTTTTCCAGGTTTTTTTTCGCGGATTGGTCAATTGATGTTGAAGTTTTCCATCATCGGTCAATATCACCAGACCCTCGCTGTCGCGGTCGAGTCTCCCGGCGGCGTAGATCTTTTTTACGGGGATGAAATCGGCCAGCGTGGCGCGACCCTCATTATCGGTAAACTGGGTCAGGACGCCGTAGGGTTTGTTGAACAGGATCAGCATGAAAGGATTAATTGTGAAACGAGGGGGGATTATATCGTTCTATGTCTGTCGATAGAGCTTTTTTCTATATGGCAGTGACTTTGCGGGCTGAGGGTTATTTGCGGATTCAATGATTTTTTAACGCAGACGAAATAAACTCCTGGGACAAGAAAGTCTGTGCAGCTCAACAGGGCAGCAAAAGGGCCGATGAATTGAACTCATCGGCCCCTCAGGAAGGTCATTATGAGCGGAAACTCAGCTATTCATTGGCACCCCGCTGTATGTTGACCGCGTGAAGGCCTTTTGGACCTTGATTGATCTCAAATTGCACCTGTTGCCCCTCTTTGAGGGTCTTGTAACCGTCCATCTCAATGGATGAGAAATGGACGAATACGTCCTGCTCTCCTGAATCCGGGGTCACGAAGCCGTAACCCTTCGCATTGTTAAACCATTTTACAACTCCAGTGGCCATAACTTGATACTCCTCGCGTTCAATGCCCCGAATTGGTGAAAAATTTATAGATTTCATTATTAGGAACGATCCGAATGTACCGGAACCCGCCCTGTTATTGTCAGGGTTTTTCGATGGTCTTTGCCTCGTTAAAACCCGCGCCAGCGATTCACCGGCTAAACCGACGGCTTTGATTTCGGCAGCAGGAAACCAAACCGCTGATAGCTAAGTATAGTGAACCAATCGATTTGGTCAACTATTGCCCAAGTAAAATAGTAGGATATACTTATCAACTGAACTGAACCGAATGGAACGACTCAAACAAGTCGAGGCGTTCCTGTTTACGGATTTCGTCACCCTGTTAGGCCCCGTATATCGCAAAACCGGAGAGAAATAGTGAATTTTGTTCTCTTCAATTTGGTCGTGCTAACAGTAACAGCCTGCTAATATTCCTTACTATGACAGAGAGAAAAGAAAATTCGCACGATGGTAGCCTTGCAGTTCAGGAAAAACCGCCGAAGCTGAAAAAGCCTCCAATGTATAAAGTGATACTCCTGAATGATGACTACACGCCGATGGAGTTTGTTATCCAAATTCTGGAGACCTTTTTCCGAATGGACAGGGAGAAGGCGACGAGGATCATGCTGCATGTCCACACCCGTGGGGTTGGAGTTTGTGGTGTCTTCAGTCGGGACATTGCGGAAACCAAGGTTTCACAGGTCAATGATTACTCGAGAAACAATCAACACCCTCTGTTATGCGATATGGAAAAGGCTTGAGGAAAGAGTAGACAGATGTTGAGTAAAGAGCTGGGATTTACCCTGAACCAAGCGTTTAAACGCGCAACAGAGAAACGTCACGAGTTTATGACAGTGGATCACCTGCTGATGGCGCTGTTGGATAACAGTGTGGCGGCTGAGGTTTTGACCGTCTGTGGCGCTGACATACAACAGCTCAGGCAGGAGGTCACCCGTTTTGTCGATGAGACCACACCGACAATTTCGGAAGAAGATGAACGTGAGATACAGCCGACTCTGGGTTTTCAACGTGTGCTTCAGCGTGCGGTTTTTCATGTCCAGTCATCTGGACGAAAAGAGGTGACCGGTGCCAACGTGCTGGTGGCTATTTTCAATGAACAGGATTCCCAGGCTGTCTACTTTTTGGATCAGCAGGATGTGGCCAGACTGGACGTTGTCAACTACATCTCCCATGGCATTTCCAAGTTTGATGAGGAACAGGAAGAGGGTGATGATGCCGTTGATTTCACTGGTGAACCCAAGCCGGAGAGCCAACCCAGCCCGCTTGAGAGTTATGCCAGTAATCTGAATGAACAGGCGGCAGCGGGAAAAATTGATCCACTGATCGGTCGGCGATCCGAGATCGAGCGAACCATTCAGATCCTCTGTCGCAGGCGCAAAAACAACCCTCTGCTTGTCGGTGAGGCAGGTGTCGGCAAAACAGCCATTGCCGAGGGACTTGCGAAGATGATCGTCGATGGTGAAGTGCCGGAGGTCCTGGCCGGCGCAACGATCTATTCATTGGATCTTGGCAGTCTGGTAGCGGGAACAAAGTATCGCGGCGACTTCGAAAAACGTCTGAAAGCGGTTCTTGCCCAGCTGAATAAAACCCCTGAAGCGGTGCTGTTTATTGACGAAATTCACACCATCATTGGCGCCGGAGCGGCTTCCGGCGGGGTGATGGATGCCTCTAACCTGATCAAGCCCGTTCTTGCTTCAGGTGAGTTGCGCTGTATCGGATCAACCACCTATCAGGAGTTTCGCGGTATCTTTGAAAAGGACCGCGCACTGGCCCGGCGTTTTCAGAAGATCGACGTGGAAGAACCCACGGTGGAAGAGACGGTGGATATTCTGAAGGGACTTAAAACCCGTTTCGAAGAACACCACGAGATTGAGTACACCCTGGATGCCCTGCTGAGTGCGGCGGAACTTTCCGATAAGTATATCAACGATCGGCACCTGCCGGATAAGGCTATCGATGTGATCGATGAGGCGGGTGCCAATGTGCAGCTGCAACCGAAAGATGAGCGCAAAAAACTGATCGGTGTGGAGGAGATCGAAGCGATTGTTGCAAAGATTGCACGAATCCCGCCGCGTAGGGTCTCTTCGTCGGATACTGAATCATTGCGTAACCTCCCCCGCGATCTGAAGATGGTGGTATATGGGCAGGATCCTGCGATCGAAGCGCTGACCAGTGCCATCCGCATGAACCGATCCGGTCTGATAAGCGAAGGGCGTCCCGTGGGCTCCTTTCTGTTTGCCGGTCCCACGGGTGTCGGCAAGACTGAGGTGACTCGTCAGCTGGCCAGAATCATGGACATGGAGCTGATTCGATTCGACATGTCGGAGTACATGGAGCGGCATACGGTTTCGCGTCTGATCGGCGCCCCACCAGGTTATGTGGGCTTCGATCAGGGAGGCCTGCTCACTGAGGAGATCAATAAACATCCACACGCTGTGCTGCTGCTCGACGAGATCGAAAAGGCTCATCCGGATGTTTTCAACCTGCTGTTGCAGGTGATGGATCACGGCACACTGACCGACAACAATGGCCGCAAAGCCGATTTTCGGAATGTGGTCCTGGTGATGACCACGAATGCCGGTGCCCAGGAGATGAGTCGGGCATCCATTGGTTTTACCTTACAGGACCATGCCTCTGACGGCATGGAGGCGATCAAGAAAATCTTCACCCCTGAATTCCGAAATCGTCTGGATGCGGTCATCCAGTTTTCCGCACTCTCCGCTGAACACATTGCCAAAGTGGTGGATAAGTTCATTTTTGAACTGGAAGGGCAATTACAGGAGAAGGGAGTAACGCTGCTGATCAATGCAGAGACGCGGGTCTGGCTGGCTGAGAAGGGCTATGATCCAAAGATGGGTGCCCGTCCGATGGCCCGGTTGATCCAGGAAGAGATCAAGAAGCCATTGGCAGAGGAGCTACTGTTCGGTCGGCTGGCTGAGGGAGGATCGGTTGCAGTGGATGTGGTGGACGGCAAACTGCAGTTTGGGATTCAGGGTGAACCCGTCCACTGATCCGCCCACTCTCTACTTGAAGCTGGGAGGTCGCCGAAGATCAGCGTGCGCGATAGGTAATGCGCCCCTTCGACAGATCGTATGGGGTAAGCTGGACCGTAACCTTGTCACCGGTGAGAATGCGGATGTAGTGTTTGCGCATCTTACCTGAGATGTGGGCTGTTACTACGTGACCGTTCTCCAGTTCCACACGGAACATGGTGTTCGGCAACGTTTCGGTAACGGTGCCTTCCATTTCGATAAAATCTTCTTTCGCCATGCTGTTACCTGAACAATTATGGAAGTTCGGGGTGCGAGTTCGCTGAACCCGAAAATCAAGAACGCCATTATCAGCATAATTCAGCGTAAAGCAAGCCTGATATCCACTATTTTCCCTGTTCGCTCCGAGAAATAGCGGGAAAGAAGGGTAGGGTTTATGGCAAGAGCAGTGTCTCTCCGCTCCCAAAGCGTAGCCACTCCTGGCCATTCCAGGCCTCCAGTGGACGATAGCGGGATTTATAATTCATTTTGCTGCAGTTGCGGATCCAGTATCCGGGATAGAGCCAGTGCCGCCCAAGCTTTTCAGCATGTTGAATCTGCCAGAGCAACGCAAACACACCAATGCCCTCGGTCTGCATGCCGGGGTCAAAGAATGTGTAGACGGAAGAGATCCCTTCCGGAAGGAGGTCGGTGGCTGCAACGGCCGCCAGTCTGCCTTTATATCGAAATTCATAAAACACTGTTTCTGCCCATGGCGTGGTGAGGAAACTCAGATACTGCTGGGGATCAGTGTTGCTCATCGATCCTTCGGGGTGACGCTGTTGCAGGTATTTTACATAGAGTGCGTAATGCTCCTCATCGAATTCAGCCGGACATGGCGTGATGGAGAAATGGCCAAAATTCCGCTTCCAGCAGCGTCGTTGACTGCGATTTGGTCTGAATTCGGCAACGGGCAGGCGCAGTGAAGTACAGGCGTTGCATGAATTGCAGGCAGGCCGGTAGAGATGGGCGCCACTGCGACGAAATCCCTGGTCGATCAGAAATTGGTAGAGCAGCGCGTCGACTGAAGTGGAGGGATCCAGAAAAAGCGTCCTGGCTTGTTGGCCAGGGAGATAGGAACAGTCGTGTTCCTGGCTCAGATAGAGCGCGAGTGTTGGATTATTGGTGAAAACCTGGTCGTTATTCATGCGTTGATTGAGTGTTTTTCCAGGAGTCGGGGTCTGTCGCGAGGTTACACCAGACATCCAGGGAATGACAGAAATCGCTGCGGGGGATCTCCTCTGCGCCAAGGCTTGCCAAATGCTCTGTATAGACCTGACAGTCGATTAAACGGTAACCCCACCTGTGCAGATATCGACAGAGAAAAACAAAGGCCACCTTGGAACTGTCCGATACGCGGCTGAACATCGATTCACCAAAAAAGACGCCGCCGATAGCGACACCATATAGCCCACCGACCAGTTGCTTCTCTTGCCATACCTCTACGGAGTGCGCGACTCCCTGCTCGTGCAGTTCGGCATAAGCCGCTTTCATCTCGGGCATCAGCCAAGTACCGGGTGACTTCGGCCGGGGCTCGGCACATGCATGGATAATCTCGCTGAATGCCGTGTCCAGAGTGACATGAAACTTCTCTTTGCGCAGCGTCTTTCCCAGCGAGCGGGAGATCTTGACTCTCTCGGGATAGAGAACGGCTCGAGGATCCGGCGACCACCAGAGGATCGGTTCACTATCGCTGTACCAGGGAAAAACACCGTGTCTGTATGCGTTAACCAGCCGTTCCGGGGAGAGATCTCCGCCCACTGCCAGCAATCCGTTGGGTTCCTGCTCAGCAAACTTGACTGCGGGAAATGGGGCGCGGGGATCATTTTCCAGTAGGAAGATCATAGTCCAAGATTAAATCTGAATAGAAACCAGCACCATGCGATCGTTGTTGTGCAGCGAATTGGATCCTTATCTCCAGAGAAAATAATTCGCATTTTTCGTAGCAGGAATTATAGTTCCAGGGAGAACTGCCGATAATGGAACTTGTCAGCATTGTGACAACGTTACGCCCTCAACTATGGGGCAATCCAGGAAAATCCCTTGTCAGATATTGTAACGAATTTGCAGATAGGAGAGGTATTGCAGCTGCAGTATGCCCCTCCCAGTGAAAATCAGGATCGGTATGCGGTCAAATTGATCGGATATCTTCCCAACGAGAGCCTGGTTATCACCACTCCCAGAAAGCAAGGCAAGGCAATCCTGGCCAGGGAGGGGCAAATGTTCACTGTTCGTGTGCTTCAAGGCAGCAATATTTTTGGGTTCGTGGCAAAAGTGTTGCAGATCTCATCAAAACCCTACCCTCATCTGCACCTGGCATACCCGGAAGAGGTTGAAAGTGCGGTGGTGAGGAATGCGCCACGGGTACACACTTCACTTCAATCTGTCTGTCGCAATACAAAGGATCCGGATGATTCAAAACATGTCAATCGTGCCAAAGTTATCGACTTGAGCCGGACCGGTGCCCGTCTTTCCGGTGAAAAGCCGTTGGGAGAGGTCGGCGAGACGCTGCAACTGCAGTTAGCGATTAATAGTTGCGATGGTGATGATGTGCTCCAGCTGCTGGGCATCATACGCAGTATCCGCGAAGTTGAGACACTTGAGAGAGAGACTCGCTATATTCACGGTCTGGAGTTCAGCGGGCTGAACCGTTTTCAGCAGGTTCTGCTCTGCGCCTTTGTGTTGGGCCAGATGGTGCACGAGAACGAGATGTAGAAGAGCCGATCAAGGCCATACTGCACCAATCGCTGCATGGCCATGATCTGTACTCTCGGGCGCTAATTACTCTTCAGACCCCAGGGCATCCAGAAAACGCTCCGCGTCCAATGCGGCCTGGCAGCCTGTTCCGGCTGAAGTAATTGCCTGACGATAGACATAGTCCTGTACGTCACCGGCAGCAAAGATGCCCGGGGTGCTGGTCTGGGTCGCATTTCCTTCCAGTCCGCCCTGTACATCGAGATAACCATTGGTCATTTCCAGTTGCCCATCGAACAGTCCTGTGTTGGGGCTGTGACCGATAGCGATGAAGACACCCTGCAGGTCAATATCCCTGGTGGAGCCGTCTGCCACATTTTTAATGCGCATGCCGGTAACACCGGTCTGGTCGCCAAGCACCTCGTCGAGTACCTGACCCAGTTCCAGGGTGATATTGCCTTCCGCCGCTTTCTTTCTGAGTTGGTCCGAGAGGATCTTTTCCGAGCGGAACTCATCACGCCGATGAACGACAATTACTTCGGAAGCGATATGAGAGAGATAGAGCGCCTCTTCGACTGCTGTGTTGCCGCCACCGATGACGGCAACCTTCTGATTTTTATAGAAGAACCCATCACAGGTGGCACAGGCGGAGACGCCGCGTCCGCGGAAGGTCTGTTCTGATTCCATGCCGAGATAGCGTGCAGAGGCGCCGGTGCAGATGATAAGGGCATCACAGGTGTAGGTTGCCTGATCGCCGGTCAGTTTGAAGGGACGTTCTCCCAGCTCCGCCTTGTTGATGTGATCGAAGATGATTTCAGTGTTGAAACGCTCGGCGTGCAAGCGCATCCGCTCCATCAGATCGGGCCCCTGTACACCTGCGTTGTCACCAGGCCAATTATCGACCTCGGTCGTGGTCATCAATTGGCCGCCCTGTTCCATGCCGGTGACCAGAACAGGATTGAGGTTGGCGCGCGCGGCGTAAACTGCAGCGGTATAGCCAGCAGGGCCGGAACCCAGGATTAACAGGCGGCAATGCTTGGTTTCGCTCATGTATACTTACTCCAGATCTGATGGGGTTCCAGCGCACTGGAACTTTCCAAAACGGGTTAACAATCTTTAAGCTTGATAACAGTAAAATGTGGGGATGGAAACAGAGGTTTCAAGTCCCGGACTCAATCGATGAATTTTACGAAATGATCTGCCTCGGGTAAAGGTGACTCACCCTGTTTTGAATGGGTAGATGGGTCGTTTTACTGTTTCAGAAGATTTCTCAAAGGTTAAAATGAGAAGATGCGGATAGGCATACCGAAAGAGATCAAACCACTGGAGTCCCGTGTCGGGCTGGTTCCGGAGGCTTGTGCCGAACTGGTTCGTGCGGGCCATGAACTCTTTCTTGAGGCGGGTGCTGGTGTTGCAAGCAGCTATCCTGATGAGTCTTATACCCAGCTGGGTGTCACGCTTTTGCCGGATGCTGAGGCGATTTTTGGTCAGGCTGAAATAATTGTCAAGGTGAAGGAGCCTTTTGCCGGGGAACCGGAGATGCTGCGGCGGGATCACCTGCTGTTCTGCTTTCTGCATCTTGCAGCCAATGCCCAACTGACCCATCAACTGTTGGATTCCGGCGTCACCGCCGTGGCTTTTGAGACGCTCTCGGATCGAGGTGGGTTACCGGTGTTGGCGCCGATGAGCGATATCGCTGGCCGCCTGGCCGTGCAGATAGGTACAGGGCTGCTGCATCAACCGGCAGGTGGAAAGGGAATCCTGCTGGGCGGACTTCCCGCTGCTGAGCGGGGCAGGGTGGTTGTGCTCGGCGCGGGGCAGGCCGGAGGCAACGCTGTGCGCATGGCCGCTGCCATGGGTGCCGAGGTGACAGTGTTTGACCGGCAGCGGGAACGCATGGCTGCAATGCGCGCCGTCGGTGATAATGTCACGGCGCTCTATCCCTATTCGACAAGTATCTCTGCTGCGGTTGCGGGAGCCGATCTTCTCATCGGTGCGGTGTTGATTCCCGGTGCCAAAGCGCCGCACCTGGTCTCCAAAGCCCAAGTGGCGAGCATGCAGGCAGGTAGTGTGGTCATAGATATCTCGGTGGATCAGGGAGGATGTATTGAGACAACCCGCCCGACGACCTACGAGTCACCCACTTTTCTGGTGGACGGCATCATCCATTTCGGGGTGACGAATATGCCGGGCGCCGTACCCCGTAGTGCCTCGCAAACCCTCTCCGCTGCAATGCTTCCCTATCTGCAACGTCTGGCTGCCGGAAAGCTGGCAGAGGACGAAGTGTTGTCGTCTGCGGTTAATGTTTCAGGCGGGGAAATTGTGTATCCAACCTTGCGCAACCAGTACATGTGAAACTAGAATAGGAATGCGCGCTAACTCAATAATTATTTGGGTTATTCGTCAGTGCGATGTCGAAACATAGATAGGCACCTGCTTCCGGTATAGGCCTGATCAAGGGTAGCGGATCAGGCGTTCCTGGGTTGCCGGCGTACATGGGGTTGCCGGTTCAGCTACGCTTGAACCGGCCTACATATCAGAACATTTTTTTTGCTTAATTCGGGATAATCAATTGCAGGCAAAATCAAAGGATTCGGTTGATCAGACACCCTTTGCGGCGCATGTCAGTCACGCATTGCGGGAGGGCGCCATGTGGAGTCTGTTCTGTCTCAGTGGTTATCTCCTGCTTGCACTCCTTACCTATTCGGGTAATGACCCGGGCTGGTCCTACACGGGACCCTCGGCTCAAGTGCTCAATTCAGGTGGTCCTGCGGGTGCCTGGTTTGCCGATGTGTTTTTCTACCTGTTTGGTATTTTTGCCTACCTCTTTCCCATCATGTTGAGTTGGAGTGCCGTACTGGTTTTCAGGCGCCGCAATCCGGACGATACCGTCAACGTCAATCTCGTCGTCGTTCGCTGGATCGGTTTCTTCATCACCCTGGCTGCCGGCAGTGCGCTGGCGGCGCTGCATACTGCACATTTGAAGATCGGATTACCCACCGGCACGGGTGGCATACTCGGTGCCTCTCTGGGCGGCTATTTTGAGGCGATATTCAGCCGCTCAGGCAGCAGCCTGCTGCTGCTGGCGCTTTTTCTCAGTGGCTTTACCCTGTTTACCGGTGTCTCCTGGTTCACCGTGATGGATGGAATTGGTGGAGCTGTGCTGAACGTACAGAGGTGGATGCTGCTCAAGATCAGCGATCTGCGAGAAAGACGTGTTGCCAATCAGGCACGTAAAAGCCGGGCAGAGACGGTGCAGAGAGAGAACAAGCGGGTCAGCAAACGTAAACCGCCGAGGATTGAGCCGGTCATCAAGGCACTGAAGCCCAGCATGCGGGAGGAGAGAGAGCGCCAAGTGCCGCTCTTCGATGCCGATCCCAACAGTGAACTTCCCCCGCTGGCGCTGTTGGAACCCGCAAAGCACTCCGGCCCCCAGTTCTCTGATGAGTCTCTGCAGGCCATGTCACGCCTGGTGGAGTTGAAATTCAGCGACTTCGATATCGAGCTGGAGGTCGTGGCAGTACACCCCGGCCCCGTGGTCACTCTCTACGAGTTGCAACTGGCTCCAGGCACCAAGGTGAGCAAGATAACCAGCCTGTCCAAAGATCTGGCCCGGGCGCTCTCCACGGTGGCGGTACGCGTGGTGGAGGTGATTCCGGGCAAGTCTGTGATTGGTCTGGAGATACCCAACGAAAATCGTGAGATGGTCTATCTCAGCGAGGTGCTCAAGTCTGAAGTCTATGATTCGGCGAAATCATCCCTTACTCTGGCGCTGGGAAAAGATATTGCCGGCAATCCCATGGTGGCGGATCTGGGACGCATGCCCCATGCGCTGATTGCCGGTACCACCGGTTCCGGTAAATCAGTGGCGATCAACGCCATGATTCTAAGCCTGCTCTACAAGGCCAAGCCCACTGAAGTCCGCATGATCATGGTTGACCCGAAGATGCTGGAGCTGTCGGTCTACGAGGGTATTCCCCATCTGTTGACACCGGTAGTAACCGATATGCAGGAGGCAGGTAATGCCCTGCGCTGGTGCGTCGGTGAGATGGAACGGCGCTACAGACTGATGGCAAACCTGGGTGTGCGGAATATCACCGGTTTCAATCGTAAGGTAAAAGACGCTATAAAAGCGGGCGAACCGATCAAGGATCCGCTGTTTCAGCCGGAGCCGACTGAAATCATCGAGGCGATGGCCCACCCGACGCTGGAACCTCTGCCCCATATCGTGGTCATTATCGATGAGCTGGCGGACTTGATGATGGTGGCCCGCAAGAAGGTGGAAGAGTTGATCGCCAGATTGGCGCAGAAGGCCCGCGCTTCCGGCATCCACCTGATTCTTGCCACGCAAAGGCCCTCCGTGGATGTAATTACCGGCCTGATCAAAGCCAACATACCGACCCGGATCGCCTTTCAGGTCTCTTCCCGTATCGACTCCAGAACCATTCTTGATCAGATGGGCGCCGAACATCTGCTGGGGCATGGCGACATGCTCTATCTCGGCCCTGGGGGAAATATCCCTCAGCGTATGCATGGCGCCTTTGTGGATGACAATGAGGTTCACCGGGTAGTGAAGCATCTGAAAGCAAACGCTGGCCCGGATTATCTGCAAGAGATCGTGCAGGAGCCTACCGAGTCGGTCCCCGGTTTTCCGGTAGAATCCGGCGACCTGGAGGATGCGGATCCGCTCTATGACGAAGCGGTGCAGATTGTGACCCAGACGCGTCGCGCCTCGATTTCCGGCGTACAGCGCAGGCTGAAGATCGGCTACAACCGGGCTGCCAGAATGATCGAAGAGATGGAACGTACCGGCATAGTTACGCCGGTGGAATCGAACGGCAGCCGCGAGGTATTGGCCCCGCCGCCGCCAGAGGATTGAGGTATCCATGAGTCAAAAAGAAAACAAACGTTATATTCTGATGATCAGTGTTCACGGCCTGATCCGCAGCCATGATCTAGAGCTCGGCCGTGATGCTGATACAGGCGGGCAGACCAAGTATGTGCTTGATCTGGCCCGCAGTCTTGCCGGATGTGCTGGAGTCGATCAGGTAGACCTGGTGACACGCAGAGTGGTCGATCCAGCAGTCAGTGATGACTATGCCAAGCTCATCGAGCCATTATCAGACAAGTCAAACAGGGCGCGCATCATTCGCATCGATGCTGGCGCGGACGAATACGTTGCGAAGGAGCAGTTGTGGGATCACCTTGACAGCTTCACGGACAACCTCGTCAACTGGCTCAACGATCAACCGCGCATGCCTGACCTGGTTCACAGTCACTACGCCGATGCCGGTTATGTCGGCGTACGGTTGTCGAATCTGCTGGGTGTTCCACTCATCCATACCGGGCATTCGCTTGGCCGTGACAAGCGCAAGAGATTGCTGGCCAGAGGTTTGTCACGGGATGAGATCGAACGTAGCTACAACATTGAGCGCCGCATCGATGCCGAAGAAGAAGTGCTGGCCAATGCAGACCTGGTGATTACCAGTACTCAGAATGAAATAGAAGAACAGTACGGACTGTATAATTACTACGATCCGAGCCGCATGTCAGTGATTCCGCCAGGCACCGACTTGCAGCAGTTTCATCCCCCTTCAGGTGACCAACAGATCTCTTTTGCTGCACAGCTGGATCCATTCCTGAAGCAACCACAAAAGCCCATCATACTGGCACTGTCCCGGCCCGATGAGCGCAAGAACATCCTTACCTTACTGGAGGCCTTTGGTGAGTCGAGCGAACTGCAACAGCTGGCCAACCTGCTCATCATCGCCGGTACTCGTGATGATATTCGTGACTTGGATACCGGCCCCCGAGCTGTATTGACCAACATCCTGTTGCTCATAGACTGCTATGATCTGTATGGCAAAGTTGCGGTTCCCAAATATCATCGCCCCGATGAAGTCGCGCAAATCTATCGACTGGCTGCGGCAGGCAAGGGGGTGTTTATCAATCCAGCACTCACCGAACCCTTCGGCCTGACCCTGCTGGAAGCGGCCGCCACAGGGTTGCCCGTGGTGGCAACGGAAAATGGCGGCCCCGTCGACATACTCGCCAACTGTAAAAATGGAAGGCTGGTTGATCCGCTGGATACAGAAGCCATCACCGAAGCCTTGTTGAGTCTTCTTGATGATGCTAAAGCCTGGTCTCAGGCGTCGCGAAACGGGATTGAAGGCGTGAAGCGACATTATACCTGGCAGTCACATGCAGAAAGTTATATGGCCCGGGTCAGCAAACTGCAGGGCAAGTATCAGCCTCTGCCCAGCGAACAACTCGCGCTTCGCTCGGTACGCTACCGTGATCGCGCCATCTTTACCGACCTGGATCAGAACCTGCTGGGCAATCAAAAGGCCCTCCAGGATTTCTCAGAGGTAATGAGCGATAACCGCAAGTGTGTGACCTTTGGTATTGCCACCGGCCGCCGTCTGGATTCTGCGCTGGCTATCATCAAGAAAAATAAAATTGCGCATCCCGACGTGCTGATCAGTAGCCTCGGGACGCGCATCCATTATGGCAAGGCGCTGACCGAAGACGACCATTGGGCAGAGCATATCGATAACGACTGGAAACCAGACCGTATACGAAGGGTGCTGTCTGAACTCCCAGGTCTGCTACTACAACCGAAAAAAGAGCAGAGTCGGTTCAAGGTTTCGTATTTCTACGATCCACAAAAAGCGCCATCGTTTGATGAGATCGTTGCCCTGATCCGGCAAAAGGAATTGACAGCCAATGTGCTGGTCTCTTTTGGTCAGTTCATTGATATTGTGCCGTCGCGCGCTTCCAAGGGACAGGCACTGCGTTATGTTGCACAGCGGCTCGACATCCCCCTCGAACAGATCCTGGTGGCAGGCGGCTCCGGTGCGGACGAGGACATGATGCGGGGCAACATGCTGGCCGTCGTTGTCGGTAATCGCCATCATGAGGAGTTGTCTCAGCTGGAAGATCAGGAAAGCATCTATTTCGCTGACCAGCCACAAGCGGCGGGTATCCTCGAGGCCATCAACCACTATGACTTTTTCAATGCCTGTGTCGTCCCGACGGTATGATTCTGGGATGATGTCTGATCGACTGCTCATCTGCACTGACCTGGACCGTACGCTGATACCGAATGGTCCGCAGCCCGAGTCACCTGATGTACGAGAGCATTTCGCTCTGCTGGTTGCACGGCCCGAGGTCACACTCGCCTACGTCAGCGGGCGCCACCGCGCCCTAGTGGAACAGGCCATCGCCGATACTCCGCTGCCGCTGCCGGACTTTGTCGTGGGGGATGTCGGCACGACTATCTATTACGTCAGTCCGCAGCAGGAGTGGCAACGGCAGGCAGCATGGGAGGAGGAGATCGCCCGGGACTGGCAAGGTATGAACCATGCCGGTCTCGAGGTGCTGTTGGCAGATCTGCCGGCGCTTGAGTTACAGGAAAGCGCCAAGCAGAATAGTTACAAGCTTAGTTACTACGTGGCTCTGCAACAGGATCGGGATACCCTGTCTGTGCTGATAAACCAGCGGCTGGCGTCAAAAGGCGTTAAAGCCAGGCTAATCTGGAGTACGGATGAAGCAGCTTGCGTCGGCCTGTTGGACGTACTGCCGGCCCGTGCTTCAAAATACCATGCACTGGAGGCGCTCATGTCGCTGCATGGTTTTGATTATGGTAATACGGTTTTCTGTGGCGACAGCGGCAACGACATCGAGGTGCTGGCCAGTCCTGTTCCGGCAGTACTGGTTGCCAACAGCGAACCCGACGTACAGGACCTGGCGCGCAGGCTAGCAGATGACATGGGCCAGGCTGCACAACTGTATATTGCGAAGGGTAATTTCATGGGGTTGAATGGCAACTATAGCGCCGGCATGCTGGAAGGTATCGCCCACTATCATCCCCAGTCCATCAAATGGATGGGATATAGCCATGAGCGATAAGCGCCTGTGTGTTTTCGGCGAGGTATTGTTCGACCACTTACCGGATGGTGCTCGTGTGCTGGGTGGTGCCCCCTTCAACGTGGCCTGGCACCTTCAGGCCTTCGGCCAGTCGCCATGCTTTATTAGCCGGGTGGGCAGGGATGCGGAGGGGGCAAAGGTAAAGACTGCAATGACAGCATGGGGCATGCGTATAGATACGCTGCAGACAGACGACCACTTGCCGACGGGCCAGGTCAGCGTAAGCATAGAAGACCAAGTGAGTCTTCGACCTCGTGATAGATTTTGGGACATCCCAGTCCCCAAAATCGACTCGGCCTTCGACAACCTGTTTGTGCCCCGGCCGTCCCGGTCACTGGCACTACGCGACAACCTCGCAAGCTCGTTGCCGCTCCGTTGCCAGCTCCCGATGACTGGACGCCGCGCTCGGATGCCTACTTTGCTTCCCCTCTGGCGCAAGGCACGCCGGGTAAGCAGTGCGGCCTCGCGGCTACCGGGGACTACCAGCCTTCGCTTCGCTCTCCATGGCTGGCAGCGGACGAGCCATCCTATGACATCGCGGAACCCGTTGCCTATGATGCAATCGAGCAAGCGGGCGTGAACGCCGGTTGCCACCTGTTTTACCATGGCAGCCTGGCTTTGCGTGCAGATACATCGCGCCAGACGGCAGAGCATATAAAAGCACATGATTCCGACATCGTATTCGTCGATGTCAACCTGCGGCCACCCTGGTGGCAGCATGATCAGGTTCTGGACATGCTGCGTGGAGCTGACTGGGTCAAGCTCAATACGGATGAGTTGAGTCTGCTCTCTGCTTCTGCCGATGGGGCAGCATTCATGGCCGAATACAGGCTTCATGGCCTGGTACTCACCCATGGTGCGGCGGGTGCGGAAATCATCACGGCTGACGGTAGTCATATCAGGGTGCAACCGACGACAGATGCTGCCGTGGTGGACACGGTGGGTGCGGGCGATGCGTTTACCTCGGTGATGATCCTGGGACTGGTCAACGACTGGCCGCTGAAGATCACGGCACAACGGGCACAGGCATTTGCGTCCGGACTGGTTGGTCGTCGTGGTGCTACAGTGAGCGACCGGACCTTCTATCAAACTTATATCGATGACTGGGACATAGTCGTCTGACGAGACAGCAACATAATGTACGAACAGGTATCCCACTCACTGCTGAACAGAATTCTTGACGAAATCAGGCCGGAGATCCGCAATCGCAACCTGCGTCACTTCTACACGCGCCTCGGCGCCAACTTCTACGCCGTTTATTCGCTATTTCACCTGCTGTACGGCGGCAGGGAAGACTTTGAGCGGCAGATGGTCCAACTGGTGGAGGTGATGGCCGCCCAGTACATCCAGCGCGACAGTGCACTGAAAACACTCGACATCAAACGTGAACGCGATCACAACTGGTTCCTCAGCCAGGAATGGGTCGGCATGGCGCTCTATTCAGATGGCTTCGCCGGCGACATCAAGGGGCTGCGGAAAAAAATCGCTTATTTACAGGAATTGGGCGTCAACATGATCCATGTGATGCCCATTCTGGAGTGCCCTGCGGGCGCCAGTGACGGTGGCTATGCGGTCAGCAATTTTCGTGACGTGAACAAGCGTGCCGGCACCTTGAGTGATGTGATGTCTCTGGCAAAGGACCTGCGTCGGCGCGATATGCTTTTGACACTGGACGTCGTGGTAAACCACACATCGGACCAACACGCATGGGCACGGAAGGCACGCCAGGGCGACAAAAAATATCAGGATTATTATTACATCTTCGACAATCGCGACATTCCGGATATGTTCGAGGAGACCTTGCCCGAAATCTTCCCGCAAAATGCGCCGGGCAATTTCACCTTCGATGAGACGATGAACAAGTGGGTGATGACGGTCTTCAACAACTACCAGTGGGACCTGAACTATAGCAACCCGGCGGTCTTCATCGAAATGCTGGACATCATCCTGTTCTGGGCCAACCAGGGTGCGGACATCGTGCGGCTGGATGCGGTGGCCTTCCTGTGGAAAAAGATCGGCACGGCTTCCCAGAATGAGCGTGAAGCCCACCTGATCTTGCAGTTGATGAAGGACTGCTGCCACGTCACTGCGCCAGGCGTTTTATTTATTGCCGAGGCCATCGTTGCCCCGGTAGAGATCACCAAGTATTTCGGTGAAGACGCAATCATTGCCAAGGAATGCGAGATCGCCTATAACGCCACCTTCATGGCCCTGCTGTGGGATGCAGTGGCAACCCGCAACACCAAACTGCTAAACCAGGGAATACGCAACCTGCCGGACAAGCTGAACCGGGCTACCTGGCTCAACTATGTACGCTGTCACGATGACATCGGCCTGGGTTTTGATGATACCGATATCAAGCAGATAAATTATGAGCCTCATGCACATCGGAAATTCCTGCTCGATTACTTAACCGGAGTCTATGACGACTCTCCCGCCCGTGGGCAACCCTTCGGCCGCAACGATAAGACAGGTGATGCCCGCATCTCCGGCGCACTGGCCTCACTGGCAGGGCTCGAGACGGCACTGGAAGTCAATGACCCAAAAGCGATTCAGCAAAGTATCGACCTTATCCTGCTGCTGCATAGCATGATCATGTCGTACGGTGGTATCCCCTTGCTGTATTACGGTGACGAAATCGGCACACTTAATGACCGCACCTTCCTGGAAGATGAAAACAAGGCTCACGACAATCGTTGGATGCACCGCCCCAGAATCGACTGGGAAAAGGCCGAACTGCGACACCACCGTGGCAGTCCTGAACAGAAGATCTTCGATGGTCTGAAAAAGATGATTGCGGTGCGCAAGAGCATTCCCGCCTTTGCCGATTTTAACAACCGCGAGTTGCTGGATACAGGCAATGAGCACCTGTTTATATTCATGCGCAACAATCCCCTGCAGCTCAATGATAACGTGCTTGTGGTGGGTAACTTTGACGGTTCACCCCAGTCACTCACGCTCAGTGATCTTGGCAACCGCGGCCTGTTCGAATACGCACAGCTGCAGGATCTTTACTCGGGTGCATCACCACGCCTGTTCAAGGATCAGCTGGTAATACCACCGTACAATTTTTACTGGTTAACCGATTTCAAGTCGTGATGATACTATGGGTCGGATCTGCAAATTCAGGGCGTATCCGTAGTTCTGGAGTTAGTATCCCCGGCAAAGCTGGTGGATGCAAACTTATTGATTTTAATAGTTTTTGATGGTTTGGTATCTACAATGAACCCCAGATTATTGCTGTTGCTGGCACTGCTTTGGACCTCAATCGCCGTTCAGGCGGATGAGGGGGCCAAACAGCTGCAACTTTTTCTGCACAATCTGAACACCTTGCAGGCGGATTTTCAGCAGACACTGACGACCCCGGAGCTTGAAGGCGTCTATATTACCAACGGCACCTTCTATCTCAACCGCCCCGGGCGTTTTCGCTGGGAATATGCGCCACCGAATGAACAGGTCATTGTCGCCGATGGCAACCGTGTCTGGCTCCATGACGTCGAGTTGGAACAGGTTTCCCACCGCAGTCAGCATGAGACGTTAAAGGGGTCGCCGGCACTGCTGCTGAGCGATACCAGCCCGGTTGAGCGCCATTTCGAAATACGGGAGCTGGGGGAAAAAGAGGGGTTGATCTGGGTGGAGCTCCTGCCCAAGCAGAAGGATGTGCAGTTCAACAGTCTGCGCCTTGGATTGGCTGATCATGAACTGCGGCGTATGGAGATGTCCGACAGCTTTGGACAGGTAACCCGTTTCGTCTTTTCCAACATAGCGCGCAACACAGAACTGCGAGACGAACTGTTTATCTTCGATCCCCCATCAGGCCTTGATCTGATCGGCGATCTATGACCGAAGCCGACCTGTTCAGCCGCAAGCCCGATAGTGGGATGCGCCCGCTGGCGGATCGCATTCGCCCCCGCACTTTGGATGAGTTTATCGGGCAGACGCACATCATTGCTCCGGGTAAACCACTGAGGCGGGCAATCGAGGAGGATCGGCTGCACTCGATGATCTTCTGGGGGCCGCCGGGAACCGGCAAGACCACCCTCGCCAGTCTTATTGCCAGGCACTCCGGTGCCAACTTTCTCAGCCTCTCGGCGGTGTTGTCCGGTGTAAAGGACATCCGAGCTGCAGTTGAGCAGGCGCGTCTCTCCCGGCAGCAGGAGAATCGGGCAACCGTGCTGTTCATCGATGAGGTGCACCGTTTCAACAAGTCCCAGCAGGATGCGTTTCTTCCCCATGTGGAGGATGGCACCGTCGTCTTTATCGGCGCCACTACAGAGAACCCTTCGTTTGAACTCAACAATGCACTCCTCTCCCGCGCGCGTACCTATGTACTCAAGTCCCTGACCGAGGAAGATATAAAACGCATCATTCGACAGGCATTGAGCGAAAAGGAGCGGGGGTTGGGAGAGCGTGAACTACAGATGGACGATGATGTTTGCGGGATGCTGGCGGAAGCGGCGGATGGCGATGCCCGCCGGGCCTTGAATCTGCTGGAGATTGCCTCCGACCTGAGTGAAAACAGCGTGATTGGAAAACAGGTTATCGAAGAGGTTGCGACCGGTACATTGCGGCGCTTCGATAAAGGCGGAGAGGCATTTTACGATCAAATCTCCGCTCTGCATAAATCGGTACGGGGTTCGGCCCCACAAGCGGCGCTCTACTGGCTTGCCCGTATGATCGATGGGGGTTGCGATCCCCTCTATATTGCCCGCCGTGTGGTGCGAATGGCATCCGAGGATATCGGCAATGCCGACCCACGGGCACTGGAGATAACACTCAATGCCTGGGATACCCAAGAGCGTCTCGGCAGCCCGGAAGGGGAGTTGGCCATTGCCCAGGCGGTGACCTATCTGGCCTGTGCGCCAAAAAGCAACGCAGTCTATAGCGCCTGGAAAAGTGCACTTGCCGAGGTAAGGCAGTCTGGTTCTCTTGAGGTACCTTTGCATCTTCGCAATGCGCCGACCAAACTGATGAAGGAACTCGACTACGGCAAGGCCTACCGTTATGCTCACGATGAACCCCATGGCTATGCCGCCGGGGAAAACTATCTGCCCGAACAGCTCGCCGGTCGTGAATTCTATCTTCCCGTGGACAGGGGGTTGGAGATCAAGATTGCCGAGAAGCTGGCCTACCTGAAAAAACTGGATGTTGAGTCTTCGTAATTAGCACACTACCCATCCCATAACAGCATAGGTAGAATGCCCCGTTTCAGCATGCTCAGAGGATAGTAGGTTTGACGCAGCTATTTGCCATCGCGGCAGGCGGCGCCGCAGGGGCGGTTTTCCGCTTCTGGGTTTCCAGCGGTATTTACGGTCTGTTTGGCCGTAGCTTCCCGTTTGGCACCCTTGTGGTCAATGTTGTGGGCTCACTACTGATGGGTTTTCTCTACATTATGCTGCTGGAGAGGATGACCGTTGCGTCGGAGATGCGTGCCGCACTGTTGGTGGGTTTTCTGGGGGCGTTTACCACTTTCTCAACATTCTCCATTGAAACTTTGAACCTGATCGAGCAGGCGGATTTTTTGAAAGCGGGCCTGAACATTGTTTTCAGTGTCACCGCTTGTTTGCTGGCCTGCTGGTTTGGCGTCTTACTTGGGAGACAGCTATGAATCAGACCGAAGTCACCATGGTCCGGATCTACCTGACCGAAGGGGACCACCAGTTAAGACAGCTGTTGGATTTCCTGCATCAGCAGGAGCAGGTGCGTGGCGTAACGGCCTTTCGCGGGATTGCCGGTTTCGGCAAGTCAGGCAAGGCTCATGAGTCATCTCTGCTGGATATCTCGCTGGACCTGCCGTTGGTGATAGAGTTCTTTGACTTGCCTGAAAAGGTAGAGCAGGTGCTACAGGATCTGAACAAATTGATTGAACCGGGCCATGTCGTGAGTTGGTCCGCCAGACTGAACTAGGAAAAAAGAGATGCTGGACCCCCGACTGCTGAGAAATGATCTGGACAACATCGCGGCGTTACTCGAACGCCGGGGTTTTAAGCTGGATAAAGAGCGGATTTTGTCTCTCGAGACACGCCGCAAGGAACTGCAGGTTCAGGCACAGGAGCTGCAGAGCGAACGTAACAGCCGTTCCAAGTCGATCGGCAAGGCCAAGGCCGCTGGAGAGGATATTCAGCCTCTACTGGCAGAAGTGGCGGATCTCGGTGACAAGCTGAAGCAACTGCAGGAGGTCTTGAACAAGGTTCAGACTGAGTTGCGCGATATCTCCCTGGTCATTCCAAATATTCCCCATGATTCCGTGCCGGACGGCAAAAGTGAAGACGACAATCGGGAAGAGCGCCGCTGGGGAGAGCCGCAGGCATTCGATTTTGAACCCAAGGATCATGTCGATCTTGGGGAGGCCAAGGGGTTGATGGATTTCGATGCAGCCTCCAAGCTGACCGGTTCCCGTTTCGTCACGCTGCATGGACCGCTGGCCAGACTCCAGCGTGCGTTGGCCCAGTTCATGCTGGATACCCACACAGATGAACACGGTTATACTGAAACCTATGTACCGTTCCTGGTGAACCGTGACAGTTTGCGTGGTACCGGGCAACTGCCGAAATTCGAGGAGGATCTGTTCGCCCTCAAGGGGGAACATCAATACTACCTGATCCCCACCGCCGAAGTGCCGATCACCAACCTGGTGCGGGACGTGATCATCGACGACAAGGAGATGCCGCGACGCTGGGTTGCGCAAACCCCCTGTTTTCGAAGTGAGGCTGGATCCTATGGGCGGGATACCCGGGGTATTATCCGTCAACACCAGTTTGAAAAGATCGAGATGGTGCAGATCGTGCGGCCATCAGACTCCTACGATGCACTGGAAGCGCTCACTGCTCATGCAGAGGCGATCCTGCAAAAACTGGGGCTGCCCTATCGTGTCGTAACCCTCTGTACCGGTGACATTGGTTTCTCATCTGCCAAGACCTACGATCTTGAGGTATGGCTACCGGGGCAGGGTAAGTATCGAGAGATCTCCTCCTGCTCCAATTTCGAGGCTTTTCAGGCTCGTCGGTTACAGGCGCGCTGGCGCAACCCGGAAACAGGCAAACCCGAACTGGTGCATACCGTCAATGGCTCAGGGTTGGCTGTGGGACGGACACTGGTTGCGGTAATGGAGAACTACCAGGATCGGGACGGCAACATCACAGTGCCGGAGGTTCTGCACCCCTATATGGGCGGGCTGGAGGTTATTTAGTGTCCATCCATAAACAGCGACTCTCGCTAAGACGCTAAGATCGCAAAGTTATAACTTAACGTATAATAATTGTTTCTTGGCATTCTTTGCGCTTTTGCGAGAGAAATCTTAATGTTTATGGATGGAAATTATTTAGAGTCAAGATGTAGGTTGGCGTAGCGTAACCCAACAGGAATCAAAAACTTGTCGGGTTACGCTATCGCTAACCCGACCTACATAGAAACTTTTGCGGCACACTCATCCGGGAAACGCCGCATAGCGGATCAGGGATGCAGCCCGTTGATGATAACTTTTACTGTGCCTGCCTGGCCGGGTGTGACGGGTTTGACCTCGCCCTCCGGGTCACCGCTCTGAGCAATGGGGTTGCCGGAGAGCGAGATGCGTGCGCCCACCACAACTTCAGGAAAGTTGGAGAGCTTGAACTGCGGCATCATCGCCATGCCGTCATCCAGTTCTATTGTCAGGGGCAGATCCCGCACCTGCTTGCGCGCTGCCGCCAGAGGCATCGGCGGTCCCTTCATCGCCTTGGCGTAGATAAACACCAAATCGGTAGGATTGGTCCTGGCCTTCATCTCTTCGGATAACGCAATCTCCAGGGTTATCCTGGATTTGTTCGCTGCAGCTGCTTTGGGTGCAGGTTCGGCAGCAGGCTGCTGCTGTACGATACTGGGCAGCTTTGGTACCTCGCCCATCTCTCTGCGCGCATCCTCAAGTGCGTTCGTGATGGTGGCCGCATCCTTGTTATCCGGGCCGAGCAGAATCTGCGCTCTCTCCCAATGCTCGATGGCAGCGGGGTAGTTTCCGCGCTGGTAGGAGACTATTCCCATCATCCAGCGTGAATTGGGGTTATCCCCATCCAGTTTGACGGCCTTCTCGACGAGGGATGCAGCCTTGCCGGTGAAGTTGTTGCCCTCTGTTTTAGCCAGGCCCTCTGCGTAGGCCAGCAAAACGGCGGTGTTTTCCGGGGCGAGTTTCATCGCCTGTCCATAGGCCTCAAGTCCCTCTTGAACCCTACTCATGGACATGTAGCTGCGGGCCAGCATCAACCAGCCGTCTATGTTCTCGGGTTGATCCACCAGTTTATCCGCCAGTTTTTGCACCAGCTCTTCCATTGGGGGCAGGTCTTTGGCTTTTGCCTGGGCGCTGTTCACAGTATTGTCAGGTACCTGGCCCGCCAGACGTGGAATGATTTCAGGGGTGCCCAGTATCTGATAGAGGATCACGGCGCTGACAGGGATAAGCACTGCTGTGCCCATTGCCCACCTTCCGCTGCTGCTGTTCATCGCTGCAGGCGCCACCTTGTCGCCCGAGACATCGGTCAAGAGTTCTTTTTCAAGATCCTTGCGTGCAGCATCATAACGGGTCTGATCGAGAATGCCGCTGTCGAGATCGTTATCCAGTTCTTCAAGCTGTTGCTGGAAAACCTCAAGATTGAGTTCATCGGAACTGATGCCTGTATTCTTAAAGCCTCTTAGTAAAGGCAGAACAATAAAGGCCATGGCCAGGAGGGTCAGCCCGGCCGCAATAATCCAGAAAAAGGTCATTTTTTTGCGTCCTTGGAATCAGACGGTTGTTTAAGAAGGGTATCGAGCCGTTGCTGCTCGTTGTCGGAGAGTTCAGTCTCCTGCGCCACGCTCTTTTTTCGTAACGCCCGGATGAGTAAAACAGCACCGATCAGCAGCAGAAACAGCGGGCCGAACCAGAGCGGATAGGTCGAGGGTTTCATCGGCGGATCGTAGAGGACAAAATCACCATATCGGGCAACCATGAATTGGATGACGTCGTCCTTATCCTGTCCCGCCGTCATCATATCGAAAATCTCGTTGCGCAGATCCACCGCCAGTTCAGCATTGGAACCCGC
Source organism: bacterium endosymbiont of Escarpia laminata (assembly GCA_003660235.1). GTDB lineage: Bacteria > Pseudomonadota > Gammaproteobacteria > Chromatiales > Chromatiaceae > QGON01. The sequence goes on from QGON01000053.1 coordinate 73,819, forward strand.
GAGGGATTCATTCTGGCAGACGAGACAGCGCATCTCCTCGATGACGTTGCGAAAATCAGCTGCCTTTTGCGCATCCTCGAACGTGTAATCTGCCAATGTGGCGGCAGAGAGGGGGGTGACGGATATGAGAAAAAACAGGCTCAATAGAAAAATACGCACGAACATCATCCCTTCTTCTTGAGTTCCGCCACCATCGGCAGGATCTTGTCACGAATCAGATCCGGGCTGACCGGACCGGCATGTTTGTAGCGGATGATGCCTTGGGCGTCGACCAGGAAGGTCTCCGGTGCGCCGTAAACCCCCAAATCGATGGCTGTACGGCCCTTCTTGTCGAAGATATTGGCGGCATAGGGGTTGCCCAGTTGCCTGAGCCAGGCCTGTGCTGCGACACGGTCATCCTTCCAGTTGAGTCCGTAGATATCGACCTTGTTCATGCGGCCGAGTTGAACCAGGGTTTCATGTTCCGCCCGGCAGGAGACACACCAAGTCGCCCAGACGTTGAGCAGATAGACCTTGCCCAGCAGATCCTTATTGGTGATCTGAGTATCGGGTTGTTCCAACAAGGGCAGAGAGAACTCGGGTACCGGCTTGCCGATCAGCGGGGAGGGGATTGCTCTAGGGTTGTAATTTTCGTCTAATCCCTTGAATAGAAAGGCGGCAATCACTGCAAAGATCGCCAGAGGTACGAGGAAACGCAGGTAACGACTCATGAATGACTCTCCGCGGCGGCTGGGGTCGAACTCCCTGCCGCCAGGGTGGAAGTGGAACTGGCTCGTTTGCGGGCGGTGCGATAGCGTCTGTCCGAGATGGCAAGCAGCCCACCGAGGCCCATAAAGATCGCGGCTATCCAGATCCAGCGAATATAGGGTTTGTAGTAGAGACGCATGCTCCAATCCCCGCCACCCAGTGATTCACCAAGAGAGACATAGAGATCACGGGTCAGTCCCCAATCGATTCCAGCTTCAGTCATGGGACGTGTCTGCACAAAATAGGTGCGTTTTTCCGGCAGCAGGATGGCGATCTGTTTGCCATCTTTGGAAATCAGAAAACGTCCACGATGGGCATTGTAGTTCGGTCCGGGAAACTCACTGACGCCCTCGAACTTGAACTCATAGCCGGCAATGTCTGCGGTATCACCGGGAGACATGCGGATGTCCTGCTCGATGCCGTAGTTGGAAACCATGGTAACGCCGACGATAAACATGGCCACGCCCATATGGGCGAGAATCATGCCGTAGTAGCTGCGGCCACCACCTGAGAGATCACGCAGGAAGCCGTTGAATCCTGCTTTATGCTTGAGCCTTTCTTTGACGTTGACCAGATGGGAGGTCACCACCCACATCGCCAGTCCCATGCCGAGGCCCACCATCAGGTTTCCACCGGAAAACATGGGCAACAGGGTGAGCAGGCCGAAGACCATGCTGATGATAAACGCGACTTTCAACTGTTTGACCAGGAAAGAGGCATCGGTGTGTTTCCAACGGGAGATCGATCCCACGCCCATCAATAGCGCCAGAAAAGGCGTCAGCAGGACGAACATCTTGTTGAACCAGGGAAATCCGACGGAGATCTTGCCCCACTCCATGGCATCGTAGATCAGCGGCGCCAGGGTGCCAAGCAGGATCAGACCGGCCAGTACCGATAACAGCAGGTTGTTGCCCAACAGAAAGGTTTCACGGGAGATCAGATCGAAGCGGCCGCCGCCGGAGATATAGGGGGCACGCCACGCGTAGAGCAGGAGGGAGCCACCGATCGCAATCAGCAGAAAGGCCAGGATGAAAACGCCGCGTTCCGGATCCGACGCGAAGGAGTGGACGGAGGTCAGCACACCGGACCGGACGAGGAAGGTGCCGAGCAGGCTCAGAGAGAAGGCAAACAGGGCCAACAGCACGGTCCAGCTCTTGAAGGCGCCCCGTTTCTCGGTCACCGCCAGTGAGTGCATCAGGGCAGTGCCTATCAGCCATGGCATCAATGAGGCATTTTCCACCGGATCCCAGAACCACCAGCCACCCCAGCCCAGTTCATAGTAGGCCCACCAACTGCCCAGTGCGATACCCACGGTCAGAAAGACCCAGGCCACCGTGGTCCAGGGGCGTGACCAGCGCGCCCAGGACGCGTCCAGCTTGCCGCCGAGAAGGGCGGCAATGGAGAAGGCAAACGCAACCGAGAAGCCGACATAACCCATGTAGAGCAGCGGGGGGTGAATGGCCAATCCCGGATCCTGCAGCATGGGGTTGAGCTCACGGCCCTCAAACGGCACCGGAAAAGTGCGGTCGAAAGGGTTGGAGGTCAACAGCAGGAACAGCAGGAAGCCGATGCTGATCATGCCCATTACCGACAGCACCCGGGCAACCACAGGTAGCGGCAGGTTACGGCTGAAAAGGGCGATGGCTGCGCTCCAGGCGGCAAGCAGAAAGGCCCACAACAACAGTGATCCCTCGTGAGCGCCCCATACAGCGGAGATCTTGTAGAGATCCGGCAGTTTGGTGTTGCCATGCTGAGCGACATAGATGACCGAGAAGTCGTTGGCCAAAAAGGCATTTGCCAGGACTGCGGTTGAGAGGGTCAGGAAGAGCAGTTGGCCCCAGACCAATGGCCGTGACAGGGCCATCCAGCTGTGGGTGTTCGTGTAGGAACCCGCCAGCGGGACGATTGCCTGGATGATGGCAAGGCTGAGTGCCAGGATGAGTGCATAATGTCCGATTTCCGGGATCATTGGGCACTCACCTGCTGCTGCATTTGGTTGACGCCGTCATCATGAGCCGTTTTCAGTGAGTCAGCCACTTCCGGCGGCATGTAGTTCTCATCATGTTTGGCCAGTACTTCACTGGCGACGAAAATACCGCTTTCGTTCAACTGCCCCAGCACGACGATACCCTGTCCCTCGCGGAACAGGTCAGGCAGGATGCCGGTGTATTCCACGGTAACAGTCTCAGCATTATCCGTGACATCGAAGGCCGTAGTGAGTCCGTTGGGCTTGCGTTTGACGCTACCATTGCTCACCAGTCCACCGACGCGGAAAGGATGGCCGGTGGGCGCCTTGCCCTCTGCTATTTCGGAAGGCGAAAAGAAAAACATCAGGTTTTCATCAAAGGCGTTCAGAGCGAGCCAGGCAGCGACGCCGATACCGGCAACCATCATACCGATCAGATAAAGACGTTTTTTACGGATAGGATTCATTTTTGCTCTCTCTTCTCGCGACGCAGTTTGCGGGCGATGTCAGTTAGGACTCGGCGGCGCTGTAAAAGCGGGCTGACCCAGTTGGCAACGAGGATGACGAAAGCCAGTCCGTAAGACGGCCATACATACATCGCATAACCGCCCATATCCAAAAATTCGCTCATTTTATCTCCCCTTCAACCAGCTCGCGCACCCAGCGTGTATTGCGGTCACGTTCCAGTACTTCAGCTCGTGCCCGCATTAAGACCACGGCACCGTAATAAAGTTTAAAAGAGATGCCCATCAACAAAAGTGGGATTAGCATGCTGGTCGGCATGGCTTGCTTTCCGGTTATGGTCACGGATGAGGTCTGATGCAGGGTATTCCACCACTCAACCGAGTAGTGGATGATCGGAATATTGACCACGCCCACCAACGCCAGAATGGAGATGGCCCGTGCAGCCACGCGTTTGTCCTCTATGGCGCTGTAGAGGGAGATGATGCCGAGGTAGAGGAACAGCAACAATAGCTCAGATGTAAGGCGTGCATCCCAGACCCACCAGGCCCCCCACATGGGTTTGCCCCACAATGAGCCGGTCACCAGTGCCAGAAAAGTAAAGGATGCCCCGACCGAGGCACTGCTGATAATCGTGATCTCCGTGATTTTGATGCGCCAGACCAAGCTGATCACGCCGGCGACCGCCATCACAATATAGATGAACATCGACATCCAGGCCGCAGGCACATGAATGTACATGATGCGGTAGCTTTCACCCTGTTGATAGTCGGGTGGGGCAACGAACAGCCCGTAGTAGACACCGGCGATCAGGGTGAGTAGAAAAGAGATCGCGAACCAGGGAATCATCTTGCCCGCGACATGGTAAAAGTAACGGGGCGAACCCATCTGATGGAAAAATCGAACTATCATATCAACTTAAACTAATTCTCAGAGAAGCGGCGGTGGCCAGAGGGGCCAGAACCAGGGAACCTATCAGCATTGCGGCAAGGATAGAAATCTGCGCGCTGGTGGGAATCCCCACGATTGAGGTCTTTACGGCGTCGGTGGCAAAGATCAATACCGGGACATAGAGTGGTAGCACCAGCAGTGAAAGAATGACGCCACCACGGCGCAGGCCGACCGTCAATGCCACGCCGACCGAACCGATCAGGCTTAAAGTCGGTGTGCCAAGCACAAGGGTCAGCATCAGGGTGGGTATGGCGTCACTGGGGACATTCAGCATCATCGCCAGCAGGGGGGCGGCGATGAAAAGCGGCAATCCGGTGATCATCCAGTGCGCCAGAATCTTTGCCAGGACCAGCACCGAGATCGGATGGGCACTGAGCATGAACTGCTCCAGGGTGCCATCATCAAAATCGGAGCGAAACATGGTGTCGAGGGAGAGCAGGGCGGCGAGTCGGGCCGCGACCCAGATGACGCCGGGGCCTACCGCCTGAATCAGCTTGGCATCGTTGCCGATACCTAGTGGGAACATGGCGGTGACCAGCACAAAAAACAGCACCGGGTTGACCAGTTCGGCTCGGCGCCGGTAGGCCAGGACCAGATCCCTTTTGAGGAGCAGGGTGAATGCGCTGGTAAGAGAGAGTGTGCTCATCGTTCCGACAGATTGATCCGTACCAGTTTGACAGCTTCCTTGAAGCCAATACGGTGGTGAGTCGTCATGGCCGCCATGCCACCTGACTGCAGGTGTGCTTCAAAGAGCCGTTCCATGTGTTCTATGCCTTTTCTGTCCAGTGAGGTAAAGGGTTCATCCAGGATCCAGAGCTTTGCATCGGTGACCAAAAGCCGGGCAATTGCCAGACGCCGCTGCTGTCCTGCTGACATGTTGCGGGTCGGCACGTCCTCGAAGCCGTAGAGTCCCACCTGATCCAGCGCCTCTTCCAGGGTGATCCCCGCTTTTGCCTTACCGAACCCACGGGCCACCCGCAGGTTTTCCAAGGGGGTCAGGTCAAGTTTGCTGCCGTCCTTGTGCCCGAGGTAGGCGGTATGTTCGTGATATTCAGGACCCAGCCGGAAGATATCTTCACCATTCCAGAGCAGTTGTCCCGATTCCGGCAGCCGGATACCGCACAAGATTCGCAGCAGGGATGTTTTGCCGCTGCCGTTGCGCCCCTCGAGCACAAGTGCCTCGCCGGGGTTCACGGTGAAACACAGGCCCGAAAAGAGCACCCGGTCGTCACGGATGCACTCAAGGTCCTTGGCTTCAAATATTGTTGTATCGGAAAGAGGTGAAGTCACGTTTTATATTTTGGGTGTGGTCCTGGAGGTGATCACACTATCTATATCAGCAGTTCAGAGTACCGCAAGCCGTTAATTTCAATAAGGCGCAACCATACCTGATACGAGGGGTGAATCACAAGAATTGTGAGGCGAGGTTACCCGATTTTTTCGACCTTATCACGTTGTTTAGATCGTGCTAATAAAGCACCTGTTTTATCCCTTGAAAATTGAGGGTAAGAGAATCGCTGCAGTCTTGCGTTATTCACTAAATAATACCAAGACTTAGGTGGTTTTGCCTACCAATAAAGTAACTTCTCAAAAACCCGTGGCAAGAGCAGCCCGCTCGGTGATGATATCGGGTAATGGAGCAATGGTCTGTTCACCAATACCCAAACGATCTGTTAAGTAATGCCAAAACGAGATATCCAGCTTACGACAGGTTTTTTTCAAGCTGGCAAAAGTATCTCGGCAACGCCTGCCCTCATCACTGCGGGTTCCACCACTGATTTTTCGTTTCTTCACAAAATCACGGATATCCGTTTCACTGCCATTGGTGTGCAAAGGGATTTCAGGTCGATCAAGAACCACTAATAGTTCAGCTTTATTATTATGGATTCGCTTTAATGTCTGGTTTAAGGTGGCGTAGCTGGTTTTCTGGGTAAATATCTCATCGAATCGATGACGGAGTATTTTTTGCTGACTTTTATCGGGCTTGCTTTTATATCGCTTCAGTTGTGCATAAAAGCGCCATATCTGATCTCTAATCTGAGCTATTTCCTGTCGGTGTGTCTCGTTGAGTGGCAGCATTTTATGGATGAGTCGTTCGGTATGCACCCAGCATAAGGCATGTAATAAGATGTCGAACTGCCCGTCATCATCACTGTCGATAGTGATATCATCACACAGACCATGTCTTAAGACGCTGCCTAGCAAGTCTCCTTCGGTAGCAAAGCGTTG